>JADKIC010000049.1 GCA_016721435.1 Bacteroidota bacterium | reverse complement strand
CGCGCTAACATCGTGAATGCTGAAGCGGAGAATTATCGCCTGATTGATGTAAGGATTTCCAGTCAGGTCTCTTGCTACCGCCTGATAGGGGATGGCTTGCGGTACCTGTGCCTGGAGAGTTTCAATGGTTATGCTTAAGAATATGAGTAATCTGTAGAAGATAGATTTCATAATATGGTATTGAATATTTGATTTATTTGAAAGTGATTTTTAATGGATGTAAAGAGGCGTTTTTATAGAGTGAAGTAATTTAGTTGGATGCTTAATCTTGAACAGAATTGTTATGGTATAACTCAAAATCGGACGATCCATAGTAACATAGGGGGCATAACTGTTTTTTTCTAAATTATTTGTGTCTTATACCGGGGATCGTGTATTCATTATTTCATTTGTCAGATATTTCATGTTGTCCGGATGTGATTTCATATCGACAGTGAACGCATCAGGCTTGTGAAAAAATCAGAATCAGGAGTTGTAGTAAACAGGTTATTTTAATTACGTTTTTCATACGCTTAAAGAATGAAATGAATACAAACAGTTTAATACCTAAAGAATAATAACGCAAATGGTCAGTCAACTAAAAACGAAAAGCAGTAAAGAATCTGTGGTGCAATGCGCTGGCGAACAATATAAATCTGAACAAGGATATTAATAAATTGTTAATTCTGCAAGCTTTTATTTTTTTTATTTTGAAAAAAATTGTATGTTCAAAGTTAAAATTTATGATTTAACCATCATAACGATGATATATTTATATAAGGATGAATGGCTTTGACAACATTTCAAAACTGACAAGGATCATTTTTCTTCCGCAAATTAAATGAATTATTATTCATCCACTGCCGAAATATGGCGATAGAATATGAACAAAACGGATTATGAAGGTTTGTATAAAACAGTCGGTAGTCTGAAAAATGGAATACTATTTACTATTACCGATTTACTTATTTTCATTTTACTAAGCACAGCTTAAACAATTTCGCATAGTCAATCTTCGAATTATGCCTTGGATCACGTGGAATTTTATTCATGAAAAGGATTTGCTCCGGCGGAATGGGGTGTTTGTGAATTTCCTGAGTGATCAATTCTTTATCAGCGAAAGAGTTGGCTTCGATGATCGCATAAAACCTTCCTTCCTTCAACATGATGGTTCCTGTTTCTACACCATTTATCGATAAGAAATAATTTTCATAAACGAAGGGTGCAAGCAGTTGCTCTTTAATATGTATCAGCGAATTGCATCTTCCCGTGAGATAGAGGTTTCCCTCGTCGTCCATAAAGCCACTGTCTCCTGTGCGATGCCAGCAAGTCCCCTGAATGAATATTTTATTTCGTTTTAATGCTTCTTCGTTGTTGATGTATTCTCTTAGTACATGTTTCCCGCTGACTATGATTTCGCCAATTACATAGGGCGGGGATTGCAATTCAGATAATTCTTCGTCAGCGTGCAGGTGAAGAGAAGCATCAGTGACCGAAATGATTTTTACAGAAGTGTTTTTATCAACTCGTCCGACAGGAAGTCCGCGAAGGGAATTTTTATTGTTTTCTTTTATTAATTGAAATGCTGAAATGGAGCTGATGGGTTCTGATTCGGTGGAACCATAAACGATTTCTATTGTAGCATCGGGAAACGCCTCACAGTAGATGGTAGCTTCAGCCATAAATACCGGTGCTCCTCCGGTGATGATTCGCGTTAAGTTGGGTGTTTTTGCTTTTGTAGAAATAAGATGTTTGGCGATCTGTTTAATAAAGAAAGGAGAAGCAATTATTCGTGTCACCTGATATTTCTTTAGCTGTTTCAGAACGTTTTCAGGTTGTAGTGTATCCGGTTTTCGGGCATTGAAATCAGCAATGACAGAGGTGGTTCCTGTTCCAAAATTCATCAGTAAAACAATAGGAAGAACCGGCATGTCGATTTCATGGTCTGGGGTTTGTATCTTCTGAAGGAGTACATCAAACTGAGCCCTGAGAAAACCATGGGTTCGCTTCGCTGCTTTGGGAATGCCGGTGCTGCCTGTCGTAAAAGTGATGAGCGCAGTGTCGTCTGTCTGTGGTGAGGTACTGCATATTTTTCTCCGGTTGAACATACTTCGCACTTAGCATAATGGGTATTTTTCTTAATTCGGATGAAAGTAAGGAAAGAAGTCTTACTTTAAATCTACCTATCAATGCTTTGCACGGCGCTACCCGACAACAGGCTTCCATTCTGCTCTTGCTGACCCATTCATCCAGAAATACAGCCGTAGCTCCTATGCTGAAGATGGCAAGAACAGTTCTGTACAAATCTATACTCATCGGCAGAAACACCATCACCCGATCGCCTTTCGAAATACCTTTGCTTAATAAATATTGTGCGTAATCCGTTACTTGTTGCTCAAGCGCTGAAAAGGTGATGGCGTGGTCGCGATAGTGAAGTGCGGTTTTAGAGGGATGTTTACCCGCAGAGCTGTAAAATAGTTCGGTAATGTTTGCCGTCAGAGTGCCTTTCCATACAGCGCATAATGTTTGAATCTTTCTCCGTTGAAATTCTTCGTGATCCCTAGCGATGACCCTTCCTCATAAAGGAAAGCATGAATGACGGATTGAAATTGTTTTTCTTTCGCTGTTTCACTAACGATGTTGTACAGCACATGGCCAACCTCGCCACTGTTGATCAGGATGTCCTGGCCGCCGTTTTTATGATCAGCCTTTTCTCTGCGGGATAGTAGAAGTCTTCAATGCTGAAGAGGTAACCCATCAAATTTCCATTCGGTCTTCCGCCATCATGATCAATTCCGGTTGTATTATTTGCTGTATCGGCCGGTATTTGTTTTTAAATTCTTCCAACGTTATCGGCGTGTAAAGGAAATTATTTTGAAAGGCGAGTGTATTTAATGTGTAAAGCTTTTCTAATTCCGAATCAAAATGATGGGGATCAATAGCCCGGAAAGTAATCCCTTTTGCTTCAAATGCACTTTTTCTTTGATGGAAGTCTTCCGGTACCGGCTCAAGATGCGCCATACTGGAAAAATACTTTCCAATAACATGAAATCCTGCTTTCAGAAAATGCCTGTTATAATAGAGCGGATGCCAGGGTTCAAGGAAAAATTCGGATGTTTATGGTCTGTACTAAAGCGATAGTTTTCCCAGGTGCTGCCGTTCATGGGTCCTTTCAGATATTCCGATCCTGATGCCTTCGCATCTGCTTCGATTAGCTGCAATAAAGCCAGGCCATATTTATCGTCCTCTACCGCTTCATAATTACCTATACAGCGTGATTTTTTATGCTCATAAGTTAACAGGGGATTATGATACAAGGCGGCTCTGCATTTTACTTCTTCTCCCTCCAGGTACAGATAACAAGCTTCAAGGAAATTACCGGGTTGCTTTTGGGCCTGTTTTAGCCGGATACTTTCAGCCGGGTATATTTCCGCAGGAAATTGCTCGTACAAATGAAACAATGGGTCTCCGGGTATCAAACGTATGACGCGATTCATGTGAGTGCTATTAAAGTGAGCAATACGGATACCGGTATGGTGATATTGTCAAGACCTTTACTACTGATCGCCTCCGCAATACCTCCAATGATGGCTAACGGCAAGGATAGGAGAAGAATGTCACTTCCGGTTGTACCGGTTGCTGAGAAGGAGTATAGAACACTGGAAGTAATGATCAATGAGGAAAGAAAGAAGGCGGTCAATCCTGAAAGTGATTTTGTTCCACCCCAGACTTTGAATTTTCCATACGGAAAGTGCTTTCCGGCATAAGCCGCCATCGGATCACAAATCGCGAGCGTCAGAATAGGCAGATAGTAATAGAGAAGGGGATTGCCAATATGAGTTGTTTTTGATGAATAGAATTCATAGACTAAAAAGCAAAGGTACACCGCTATGGGATAACAAATACTTCCATGAGATTTTCTATCAATAGCGTTGATGGAAGGAAGAAAATTAAATCTAAGGCTCGCTAGAATAATAACCGCGAAGGAACCGCAGAGCATTAAAACATACCAGTGATGGATAAGGAGTAGTGGGAAAAAGTGTGAGAAGTCCGGTGCAGATATGGACCATTTTGCGCGTCAGCTCTGCCCGGATATGTTGCTTGTGGTAAAGATATTCAGCAAGACCAAATAGCACCAGAAAATGAAAGTGCTAACAGTAATGAGTATTTTTTAAATCCGAATTCATGATTTACTATCGACTATAAATTGTTTGTAGAAAAACCCTTTGTCTATTTGACTTAATGATGATGATAGTTCCTGTTTATATTCAACCGTTCCGGATAGTAGAGCGGAAATCCTGCGGGGCACCATTAAATTCCAATAGGCCAATCATTGGGCCGCTATTGCTTCCGTTGATAGCCGCAGCTGTTTCGCGAAAAGAGTGCTCATCCATGTATTCAAATATATTGGAAAGATTCATTCCGTCAAAATTTCCATAGGTGATGATGGCATCCTGCGCATAACCCTGCATGATTTTTAATTGTGAAATGTTTGAACGAATGAGGTCATAATTTTCTCTTTGAAGATAGTGCGGCAGTAAATGACCAAAATTTCCATTCAGGTTGAAATGAAGTATAAAATTCAATTGGGCATTTTTACTTTTAAATGTTGTCCTGCTTTATTGTAAATATAATCTGCCACCGGCACATTACCTCTTTTAAAACGCGGGATCTCTCCCTAACTTGCCCATCACGTACTTGCTGAAAAACAGTTTGAACAGCAGTCGCCAGCGAAGTGTGTCCCATTTCTCTTGATAGAATATTTCCTGTTCCTGTTCCGTTTTAATTTTAAATAATTCATGTACCTTCTTTCGTGAATGAATCAATGGTAAGATGCGTTTACTGAATAATATAAAATATTTTCAAATTTACCGTAGATGATGCCATTGCTGATCAATTCCGGATTTCTTTCCCAATAGTTTCGTGCATCACCTGATAGTTCTTTTTTTATCTTTTGGAAAATAAGATCTCTATCTGTCGAAGCAGTGAAGCCGAGAAAGGAAATTGTTTCTTCGTATTCCAGTTGTTCAAAACAGCATTTTTTGAGTGCTACTACATAGCCCTGAATTTTATTGACGTCAACGGCAACAACGATTTCGGGATTTTGTGTGAGCAATGAAAGCTATTGTCTCCCTGCAGAAGCAATGGACAAATTTTCTCACCGGGAGTAATGGCCAGACCTTTCAAAGAATGTCAGCATCTTCCCAACAGTTCGCATATCGGATAAGATCAAAGTTGACTTTTTCAGTAAGCGTCTCACTCATGCAGTAATAATATTTATTAATCCCGTACTTCCATCCATTTCGATCAGATCGCCGCTTTTTAAGGTTTTTAAGAGGCCGGTCACACTAACTATACGGGAATTCCCATTTCGCGCGATACGATGGCGGAATGACTCAGTAAGCTTCCCGTTCTACAATGATTCCGGATGCGCTGGGAAGAGTGTTTACCCATTCCGGATCAGTACTTGTCGTTACAAGAATATCGCCATTCAACGAAGAGGTCTCCCGGATCTGTGATGATTCTCACTTTCCTCTGACTTTTCCCGGACTGCATCCACCTTTTTTAAATCTCCCGTATGTATTTCCGCTTGGCGGTGCTGTAAGTCGTTGCCGTTGTGGACAATCCCATACGTCGCGAATCGTTCTGCTGGTGCCTCTTCTTTCATATCCTGAAACTCATTCTTTCGGAGGTTTATCAGCTCCTTTAGATTTGTTGTAGCAGATGTCCCTTCAATATATGAAAAATTTCTTCCTAGTAAGATAGAAAATATCCCGAGGATGTTCAAGGACATTCCTGGATTGCAAGGCATGGCCCATGGCGGAGAAGATATTGCGCCACAATTCCGAAAGCACGGGTTCGTTCGTAGCGTAAATTTTCACGTGCACTTACCATTGTTCTTGTTCGACGCAACGTCTTTTTAAGCATCCATAATCTGAAGGGTTGATATTTTAATCCCGCTTTCATCCCTGCTCTGCTGTTTGTCAAACAACGCTTCGGTTTTGCTGAAAGCATTTCACTGGTAGTCCCCGACTCCACATACGACTTCAGGATTTGGATGAATTTCACGGGATCCTGGTATACGATACGGTTTCAAGTTTTAATTCTCGATACAGCGTTCACCGAAATCGGAAATGTAGCCATCAATTTCTTTTTTAATGTTGTAGAGTAAATTCTTTTCGGAAGAAATGATTTTCCAAATTTCAGTAGCACTGTGACCTATAAAAATATTTTTAGATGCATTATTCGCTGCAATGGTTGTCGCTATTGCCATAGCTTCTATGAATGGGCTGAGTAGAAATAATATCACTGCCGCACAACAGATCATTGTGAATATTCGGATTCTGCTAAAGGCATATTTTTTACATCGCTTTGCAGAGACCAAACCAGATCATCGCAAAAAATCATTGATCAGGGCGCTTTCCATTCTTTAAGGAGTGGACTTTCAAAACGGAGATACAAGTGCATCAGCTCTTGTGCGTCCTTTTCTCGGAAGTTGATTTCCTTATAGGATGAAATGGTCTTCTCACCAATTGCATAAACGCTATGCGCTTTGATGGAAGTGTTATGAACCGAATGTACATCAACACCACCATCTTTATAATGCTCCACCAGGCTTTTCCCTTTTTGAAAGACGAAGGATTCCGGAATATCAAAGCGTTCCTTTACACCCATCATGCTCTCCATAAAACGGGCATTGATACCGCCAACGGAAGCATGGCCAGCATATGATACCATGTTCTGAGATTATAATATACCCTGCCCTTGATCAGGCCCAATGTATTCGCAAATACCCGTTCATTACTTTTAATGACGGAGGAAGACACACCCATATAGCTGCAAAATATTTTATAGGCCTCTTCATACGAACTGCTGATGAATGAAAAGGTGAGTGGAGTAGTTACACCCGGATAAGATTCCACGATGTTGCTATTGTCCCATAAGATGTATTCACCATTCGGAGTGTTCCTGGTGGTAGTAGTGGTTACCGGACGTGTTTGTAATAAGTAAAGTGTGTTATTCTTATAGGCGAATTCAATATCCTGTGGATGCGGTAGGGCTGCATTAAAAAGATCTAATAATTTTCCGATTTCAACTACCTGTTGATCGGTTAGCGTAGGT
Organism: Bacteroidota bacterium; assembly: GCA_016721435.1. Taxonomy (GTDB): domain Bacteria; phylum Bacteroidota; class Bacteroidia; order AKYH767-A; family OLB10; genus JAJTFW01. The sequence continues at coordinate 3,049 of JADKIC010000049.1, read as the reverse complement.
TTTCAGTTGAAGTTCCTTTTCCATCTTTTAAAAAGGTTCCATTGCCGGAATGTTGGTCGAAGAGTACCTGTTGTTTTCAGCCAATTGAGCAATGACTTCCGGTTTTTAGGAGACAGTTATCGGAGGTCAATAGTCCGGAAACTAGCCCTTCCCCTAAACCATAAACTGCACTAATTACTTTTTCCTCTTTGTTGCCATTGACCGGATTCATTCCGAAAGCTTTGCCAGCTGCTTCCGCATCAATCATCTCCTAACAATAACAGCCAGCCCATTTATTATCCAGATGATTGGTTTTCTATAGAGTCAAACCCGCTCAGAGAATGCTGAACGCAAACAGACTTTATTTTTCATCAAGTTCAGCTCTTGAAACATATAAATGACTTTCAAATTGTCCGGCAAAATGAAAAAGCTGCCCCATCTTCGTCAATGGCAGAAGGATCGCACCGCATAATATCCTTTAGAGAGATCCTTTAACAATTCCTCAATTTCTTCTGACTGATGTAGATATCCCGGATAAATTTGCGAATAATTTCAGGATCGGAGTTGCCGAATGCTTTCCGGAATAAAGTCGTGCAAAACTGAGGAATTACAATAAAGCGAGGCACATTTAATCCAAGTTCTTGCAAACGGTACAAGTTGCCAGCTTTTCCTGTCTTGGAATCGCTGAAGGTCTGACTATTTTCAGATGAAAGAGGAAATCATGTACCGGGAAAATAATTTTAGACAACGCTGGGCGCCATAGGGTCAGATACATGGCAATCGTCCAGATGCCGGAAGCTTTTCAATCATTTTTCGCAAAGCTTGCCGTTTTGTTTTTCAGGAAGAGCAAGGCCGGTGTTGCCTAAAATGTAGAAAAACAATTCCCAGCACGGTGAAGGCGGTGGTTCCAAATCCTGCATAGTTACAAGCGGCAATGCTTAAGAGCAAAGTGACCATTAGTGAAGTTAACCAAAGAAAAACACCACGATTCGTTCCAAGCATCGACGTATAGGTCAGTACACCTTCTGCTTCGTCTTCCGGTCGGCGTATTTTTCGTCCGGTTTCTACATCAATGGTAGAGGCAATGATGATAAAATAGATCAACAACATCACTTTGGCAGGAAAATAGAGTTGATCGTGATTTGTAAGCGCGATATCAAAATAGCACCTACAATTCCCAGTTCTTTCAGAGACACTAATCCCACAGGTACGGGTAGATTTTGGTACTTTGCATCATCTTCCCGCGTCTTTAATTCATCAAAAATCCTCACGAGCAGGAAGAGGCTAACGGTGGTGAATATACCAATCAGGAACGTCGGCCAGGGAATAAATCCAACAGCTCCCCTGCAGAGCCTGGAATAGGCCGTAGCGGAAAAGCTAAAGGCGCTCACCAATAGGCCATGTCCAAGCAATGGAAATCGTTCTTTCTGATAGATGTAAAATCGTCTACCGAATGAAGCCGTGTTTTCAGCATGTACACTAAACTCATTCTGCATTTTATGGTCACTCATTTCTTTCTTCCGAATTTTTGTAGACAGGTAAATGACCGGCAGGATAAAGCTGCTGCAATTGACAATTTCACCTGCGAGAATCAATGCCTGCAAATCTCACGTATTTTCGGGCATTGCCCTTTCATAACAATCCATGACTCCAGACATTCTTTTTGAGTAGGCGGTCGGTTCCGCCACCCACAGTACCTACAATTAAGTTTGGAAGGAGTTACACTCGCATATAAGTCTCCTGCAGCGGTGACTTCCATTCTGGTGATACCTATTGAAGCTTCAGAAACACAGGCTACATCTTGACCGGTAGCAAAAAAGAAATAAAGCGGCCAATCCATTCGCATAATGTCCCTGTGCTGCAAATGACACCACTGAATAATGCCCAGTGTGGAGGGAGTCCAGCGGCTGACATGGCCTATAGCGAGTCTTCAATACTTCAGTTACAATTTTTCTGAAAGCGTAATCTCTGCGGTTACTTTTCCTCTAACGTTACTGAATGACCGCGAAGTCGCTTTCTTATCGCCGGAACTAATTGCTTTCAATAAACAGAACGCAGGCTGAATGGGCTATTCTCAATGAAATACTTGCAGGATCATCGGTACACATCGTCACCATGTTCTGTCGGAAGCATCACAGTATGGTATTCAAGGTGAGAATAAAGTTGATTGCCTTCGATATTCGAGCTGCATGTCTGTCAATAACGCAAACCTGGTGCTTCCAACGATTTTTGAATTCCTCCATTTTGGCAAGCCAGATAGAAACTGCCCAGCTCGCGATATCGTTAGAGCAAACAAGGACTCCACTGTACACCTTCCACCGGACAAATAGAAGTAGCCCCTCCCGCAGGAAACAAGCTTTCGCCCATGTGATAAAGCAACAAGACTCCCTCGCTCGGGAACATAGTAATCCCCATCTGCCATGAACAATCACCTGCAATGGACCATTACTCCGGTAGAGTACGCCATCGACATGCTGTGTAATTTTTCAATATTGCCGTTCATTGTTCCAGCGTTGAAAATTGTATTTTCCCAATAAACCGGAAGATTATTTCCCGTTTTCCGGTGCAGAAAATTATGACGGCTTTGAATGCCTTCTTCCGAAACTTTCAACTCAACGGGCAGCTGTTCATAAGAAATATCCTGATTGGTTTTGATTGATTTCAGCAATAAAGGAAGTACAACCGGATTGCGCAAGGCTGATATGGCATCCAGTGCATCTTTGGTTTTATCGTTAGTGGAAGACATGAAATTAGAAAATATCGAATGAACCTTGATTTATTTTCGGTGAATATAAATTACAAGAGTAACAGGACCGGGGTTTGGTTGTTAGCAAGAACGCAATTTTCGTCAGTAAATTTATGTATTTCAGATGAAAGTTGTCGTTCACCATTGAAGAATATTGATTATCCACTACTAACAGTATAGCAGAGACCGGATAGAGTGATTTTCTTTACCATGAATGCTGGTGATGGCTGTAGAAGAGAATGGCTGTTGAACGTGGAGCCAAATCGGGTTATGGAAGATCTGATTTGAGTAAGTACCCCGTTATTTTAAGTGCATAGAGATAGG
>JADKIC010000048.1 GCA_016721435.1 Bacteroidota bacterium | reverse complement strand
GATGATTTCATAAAACCTTCTTCCTTCATCATGATGGTTCCTGTTTCTACATTTATCGATAAGATAGTTTTCTATAAACGAAGGGTGCAAGTATTTGTCCTTTATATAGTGTATCAGCGAATTGCAATCTTCCCGTGAGGTAGAGTTTGCCGTCGTCGTCCATAAAGCCACTGTCTCCCGTGCGATGCCAGCAAGTATCCTGAATGAATATTTTATTTCGTTTTAATGCTTCTTCGTTGTTGATGATTCTCTTAGTACATGTTTCCCGCTGACTCTGGTTCGCCAATTGCATAGGGCGGGGATTGCAATTCGGATAATTCTTCGTCAGCGTGCAGGTGAAGAGGAACATCAGGTGACCGGAATGATTTTTACAGAGAGTGTTTTATCAACTCGTCCGACAGGAAGTCCATGAAGGAATTTTATTGTTTTCTTTTATTAATTGAAATGCTGAATGGAGCTGATGGGTTCTGATTCGGTGGAACCATAAACGATTTCTATTGTGGCATCGAAACGCTTCACAATAGATAGTAGCTTCAGCCGTAAATACTGGTGCTCCTCCGGTGATGATTCGCGTTAAGTTGGGTGTTTTTGCTTTTGTAGAAATAAGATGTTTGGCGATCTGTTTAATAAAGAAAGGAGAAGCAATTATTCGTGTCACCTGATATTTCCTTAGCTGTTTCAGAACGTTTTCAGGTTGTAGTGTATCCGGTTTACGGGCATTGAAATCAGCAATGACAGAGGTGGTTCCTGTTCCAAAATTCATCAGTAAAACGATAGGAAGAACCGGCATGTCGATTTCCTGGTCTCGGGTTTGAGTTTCTGGAAGGAGTACATCAAATTGAGCTTTCAGAAAACCAAGGGTGCGTTTCGCCGCTTTTGGAATGCCGGTGCTGCCTGTCGTGAAAGTGATGATGCAGTGTCGTCTGTATGTTGTAGGGTATTTCAAATTTCTTTTCCGGCTGAAATACTTCGCGCACTTAGCATAATGGGTATTTTTTTAATTCGGATGAAAGTAATGAAAGAAGCCTGACTTTAAATCTTACCTATTAGTGCTTGGCGGGCGCTACCCGACAACAGGCTTCCATTCTGCTCTTGCTGACCCATTCATCCAGAAATACCGCCGTCGCTCCTATGCTGAAGATTGCAAGGACAGTTCCTGTACAGATCTATGCTCATCGGCAGAAACACCATCACCCGATCGCCTTCGAAATACCTTTGCTTAATAAATACTGTGCATAATCCTTTACTTGTTGCTCAAGCGCTGAAAAGGTGATGGCATGGTCGCGATAGTGAAGTGCGGTTTTAGAGGGATGTTTACCCGCAGAGCTGTAAAATAGTTCGGTAATGTTAAATGCGTCAGAGTGCTTTTCCATACAGCGCATAATGTTTGAATCTTTCTCCGTTGAAATTCTTCGTGATACCAAGAGACGAACCTTCTTCATAAAGGAAAGCATGAATGACAGATTGAAATTGTTTTTCTTTCGCTGTTTCACTAACGATGTTGTACAGCACATGTGCCAACCCTCGCCACTGTTGATCAGGATGTCTGGCCGCCGTTTTTATGATCAGCCTTTTCTCTGCGGGATAGTAGAAGTCTTCAATGCTGAAGAGGTAACCCATCAAATTTCCCTTCCGGTCTTCCGCCATCATGATCAATTCCGGTTGTATTATTTGCTGTATCGGCCGGTATTTGTTTTTAAATTCTTCCAACGTTATCGGCGTGTAAAGGAAATTATTTTGAAAGGCGAGTGTATTTAATGTGTAAAGCTTTTCTAATTCCGAATCAAAATTGTTGGGATCAATCGCCCGGAAGGTGACCCCTTCGCTTCAAATGCATTTTTTCTTTGATGAAAATCTTCCGGATCTGTTCAAGATGTGCCCTGCTGGAAAAATACTTTCAATAACAGTAAATCCTGCTTTCAGAAAATGCCTGTTATAATAAAGAGGATGCCAGGGTTCAAGGAAAAAATTCGGATGGTTATGGTCTGTACTAAAGCGATAGTTTTCCCAGGTGCTGCCGTTCATGGGTCCTATCAGATATTCCGATCCTGATGCCTTCGCATCTGCTTCGATTTGCTGCAATAAAGCCAGACCATATTTATCATCCTCAACCGCTTCATAATTACCTATACAGCGCGATTTTTTATGCTCATAAGTTAACAGGGGATTATGATACAAGGAGGCTCTGCATTTTACTTCTTCTCCCTCCAGGTACAGATAACAAGCTTCAAGGAAATTACCGGGTTGCTTTTGGGACTGTTTTAGCCATATGCTATCAGCCGGGTATATTTTCGCAGGAAATTGCTCGTACAAATGAAACAATGGGTCTCCCGGCAACATACGTATGACGCGATTCATGTGGAGTGCTATTAAAGTGAGCAATACGGATACCGGTATGGTGATATTGTCCAATCCTTTACTGCTTATCGCCTCAGCAATACCTCCAATGAAGGCTAACGGCAGGGATAGGAGAAGAATGTCGCTTCCGGTTGTACCGGTTGCTGAGAAGGAGTATAGAACACTGAAAGTAATGATCAATGAGGAAAGAAAGAAGGCGGTCAATCCTGAAAGTGATTTTGTTCCACCCCAGACTTTGAATTTTCCATACGGAAAGTGCTTTCCGGCATAAGCCGCCATCGGATCACAAATCGCGAGCGTCAGAATAGGCAGATAGTAATAGAGAAGGGGATTGCCGATATGAGTTGTTTTTAGATGAATAGAATTCATAGACTAAAAAGCAAAGGTACACTGCAATGGGATAGCAAATACTCCCATGCGATTTTCTATCAATAGCGTTGATGGAAGGAAGAAAATTATATCTAAGGCTGGCTAGAATAATAACCGCGAAGGATCCGCAGAGCATTAAAACATACCAGTGATGAATAAGGAGTAGTGGGAAAAGAAGTGTGAGAAGTCCGGTGCAGATATGGACCATTTTGCGCGTCAGCTCTGCCCGGATATGTTGCTTGTGGTAAAGATATTCAGCAAGACCAAACAGCACCAGAAATGAAAGTGCTAACAATAATGAGTATTTTAAATCCGAATTCATGATTTACTATCGACTATAAATTGTTTGTAGAAAAACCCTTTGTCTATTTGACTTAATGATGATGACAGTTCCTGTTTATATTCAACCGTTCCAGATAGTAGAGCGGAAATCCTGCGGGGCACCATTAAATTCCAATAGGCCAATCGTCCGCCACTATTGCTTCCATTTATTAAAGCCGCAGCTGTTTCGCGAAAGAGTGGCTCATCCATGTATTCAAATATATTGGAAAGATTCATTCCGTCAAAATTTCCATAGGTGATGATGGCATCCTGCGCATAACCCTGCATGATTTTAACCGAGAAATGTTTGAACGAATGAGGTCATAATTTTCTCTTTGAAGATAGTGCGGCAGTAAATGACCAAAATTTCCATTCAGGTTGAAATGAAGTATGAAATTCATCTGGGCATTTTTACTTTTTAAATGTTGTCCTGCTTTATTGTAAATATAATCTGCCACCGGCACATTTACCTCTTTTAAAAACGCGGGATCTCTCCCTAACTTGCCCATCACGTACTTGCTGAAAAACAGTTTGAACAGCAGTCGCCAGCGAAGTGTGTCCCATTTCTCTTGATAGAATATTTCCTGTTCCTGTTCCGTTTTAATTTTAAATAATTCATGTACCTTCTTTCGTGAATGAATCAATGGTAAGATGCGTTTACTGAATAATATAAAATATTTTTCAAATTTACCTGCGTAGATGATGCCATTGCTGATCAATTCCGGATTTCTTTCCCAATAGTTTCGTGCATCACCTGATAGTTCTTTTTATTTTTTTGGAAAATAAGATCTCTATCTGTCGAAGCAGTGAAGCCGAGAAAGGAAAGTGTTTCTTCGTATTCAAGTTGTTCAAAGCAACACTTTTTAAGTGCTACTACATAGCCCTGAATTTTATTGACGTCAATAGCAATAACGATTTCGGGATTTTGTGTGAGTAATGAAAAGCTATTGTCTCCTGCAGAAGCAATGGACAAAATTTTCTCACCGGGAGTAATGGCCAGACCTTTCAAAAGAATGTCAGCATCTTCCCAACAGTTCGCATATCGGATAAGATCAAAGTTGACTTTTTCAGTAAGCGTCTCACTCATGCAGTAATAATATTTATTAATCCCGTACTTCCATCCATTTCGATCAGATCGCCGCTTTTTAAGGTTTTTAAGAGGCCGGTCACACTAACTATACAGGGAATTCCCATTTCGCGCGATACGATGGCGGAATGACTCAGTAAGCTTCCCCGTTCTACAATGATTCCGGATGCGCTGGGAAAGAGTGTTACCCATCCCGGATCAGTACTTGTCGTTACAAGAATATCGCCATTCAACGAAGAGGTCTCACCCGGATCTGTGATGATTCTCACTTTTCCTCTGACTTTTCCCGGACTGCATCCAATTCCTTTTAAATCTCCCGTATGTATTTCCACTTTGGCGGTGCTGTAAAAGTCGTTGCCGTTGTAGACAATCCCATACGTCGCGAATCGTTCTGCTGGTGCCTCTTCTTTCTGATATCCTTGAAACTCATTCTTTCGGAGGTTTATCAGCTCCTTTAGATTTGTTGTAGCAGATGTCCCTTCAATATATGAGAAAATTTCTTCCTTGGTAAGATAGAAAATATCCCGAGGATGTTCAAGGACATTCCTGGATTGCAAGGCATGGCCCATGGCGGAGAAGATATTGCGCACAATTCCGAAAGCACGGGTTCGTTCGTAGCGTAAATTTTCACGTGCACTTACCATTGTTCTTGTTCGACGCAACGTCTTTTTAAGCATCCATAATCTGAAGGGTTGATATTTTAATCCCGCTTTCATCTCCTGCTCTGCTGTTTGTCGAAGCAACGCTTCGGTTTTGCCTGAAAGCATTTCACTGGTAGTCCCCGACTCCACATACGACTTCAGGATTTGGATGAATTTCACGGGATCCTGGGTATACGATACGGTTTCAAGTTTTAATTCTCCGATACAGCGTTCACCGAAATCGGAAATGTAGCCATCAATTTCTTTTTTTAATGTTTGTAGAGTAAATTCTTTTCCGGAAGAAATGATTTTCCAAATTTCAGTAGCACTGTGACCTGTAAAAATATTTTTTAGATCATTATTCGCTGCAATGGTTGTCGCTATTGCCATGCTTCTATGAATGGGCTGAGTAGAAATAATATCACTGCTGCCGCACAACAGATCATTGTGAATATTCGGATTCTTGCTAAAGGCATATTTTTTACATCGCTTTTGCAGAAGACCAAACCAGATCATCGCAAAAAAATCATTGATCAGGGGCGCTTTCCATTCTTTAAGGAGCGTACTTTCAAAACGGAGATACAAGTGCATCAGCTCTTGTGCGTCCTTTTCTCGGAAGTTGATTTCCTTATAGGATGAAATGGTCTTCTCCACCAATTGCATAAACGCTATGCGCTTTGATGGAAGTGTTATGAACCGAATGTACATCAACACCACCATCTTTATAATGCTCCACCAGGCTTTTCCTTTTGAAAGACGAAGGGATTCCGGAATATCAAAGCGTTCCTTTACACCCATCATGCTCTCCATAAAACGGGTATTGATACTGTAACCGGGAAGCATGGCCAGCATATGATACCATGTTCTCAGATTGTAATAGACCCTGCCCTTGATCAGGCCCAATGTATTCGCAAATACCCGTTCATTACTTTTAATGACGGAGGAAGACACACCCATATAGCTGCAAAATATTTTATAGGCCTCTTCATATGAACTGCTGATGAATGAAAAAGTGAGTGGCGTAGTTACACCCGGATAAGATTCCACGATGTTGCTATTGTCCCATAAGATGTATTCACCATTCGGAGTGTTCCTGGTGGTAGTAGTGGTTACCGGACGTGTTTGTAATAAGTAAAGTGTGTTATTCTTATAGGCGAATTCAATATCCTGTGGATGCAGTAGGGCTGTATTTAAAAGATCTAATAATTTTCCGATTTCAACTACCTGTTGATCGGTTAGCGTAGGTTTCAGTTGAAGTTCCTTTTCTACATCTTTTAAAAGGGTTCCATTGCCGGAATGTTGGTTGAAGAGTACCTGTTGTTTTTTTTCTGCCAATTGAGCAATGACTTCCCCTTTTTTTAGAATAAAGTTATCGGAGTCCAATAGTCCGGAAACTAGCCCTTCCCCTAAACCATAAACTGCACTGATTACTTTTTCCTCTTTATTGCCATTGACCGGATTCATACCAAAAGCTACGCCGGCTACTTCCGCATCGATCATCTCCTGTACAATAACAGCCAACCCGAAATTATTATCCAGATGATTGGTTTTTCTATAGAGTAAAACCCGCTCAGAGAATGCTGAACACCAAACAGACTTTATTTTTTCAGCAAGGTCAGCTCTTGTAACATATAAATGACTTTCAAATTGTCCGGCAAATGAAAAAGCTGCCCCATCTTCGTCAATGGCAGAGGATCGCACCGCATAATATCCTTTAGAGGGGAATCCTTTAAGCAATTCCTCAATTTCTTCCTGACTGATGTGAATATCCCGGATAAATTTGCGAATAATTTCAGGATCGGAGTTGCGAATGCTTTCCGGAATAGAGTCGTGCAAAACTTCCTGAGGAATTACAATAAAGCGAGGCACATTTAATCCAAGTTCTTGCAAACGGTACAAGTTGCCGGCTTTTCCACCAATATGGAATCGCTGAAGGTCTGACTTATTTTCAGATGAAAGAGAAATCATGTACCGGAAAATAATTTAGACAACATAGGCGCCGCGCCCAGGGTCAGATACATGGCAATCGTCCAGATGCCGGAAGCTTTTTCAATCATTTTCGCAAAGCTTGCCGTTTTGTTTTTCAGGAAGAGCAAGGCCGGTGTTGCGCAAAATATGAAAACAATTCCCAGCACGATGAAGGCGGTGGTTCCAAATCCTGCATAGTTACAAGCGGCAATGCTTAAGAGCAAAGTGACCATTAGTGAAGTTAACCAAAGAAAAACACCACGATTCGTTCCAAGCATCGACGTATAGGTCAGTACACCTTCTGCTTCGTCTTCCGGTCGGCGTATTTTTCGTCCGGTTTCTATTACAATTCCGTTCATATAAGATACGGCAAAGAAAAACAATAATCCAACGGGGGCTTCTACACCTTCCAATAGCCAGTCAAGTCCACTGGAATAAATATCGATCAGCGGAATGATAAACATATGAGAGGTTACATACCAAAATTGGTGTTTCTTGAGCCAGCTGGCAGCAAAAAACTCCTTACCCATCAATGAGAGGTAGGCAATGATGATAAAATAGATCAACAACATCTTTGGCAGGAAAATGAAGTTGATCGTGATTTGTAATAGTATCAAAATAGCACCTACAATTCCCAGTTCTTTCAGAGACACTAATCCCCTGGGTACGGGTAGATTTTTACGGTACTTTGCATCATCTTCCGCGTCTTTGAATTCATCAAAAATCCTCACCATTTTATGGCCACTCATTTCTTTCTTCCGAATTTTTTATGAGCGGAAGTAAAATGTCCGGCGGATAAAGCTGCTGCAATTGACAATTCACCTGCGAGAATCAATGCCCCGCAAATCTCCGCATATTTTCGGGCATTGCCCACACCATAACAATCCATGAGCTCCAGACATTCTTTTTGAGTCGAAGTCCGGTTCCGCCTCCAACAGTACCAACAATTAAATTTGGAAGGGTTACACTCGCATATAAATCTCCTGTAGCCGTGACTTCCATTCTGGTGATACCTATTGAAGCTTCAGAAATACAGGCTACATCTTGTCCGGTAGCAAGGAACAAGGCGGCCAATCCGTTCGCATAATGCCCCTGTGCACCGATAGCGCCACTTTGAATAATACCCAGCGTGGAAGAGATCCAATATGCGGACATAGCCGTGGTGAGGTCTTCAATACTTCATTTACAATTTTTCTGAAAGCGTAATCTCTGCGGTTACTTTTTTTCCTCTAACGTTACTGAATGACCGCGAAGTCGCTTTCTTATCGCCGGAATAATTGCTTTCAATAAACCAGAATACAGGCTGAACAGGGCTATTCTCAATGATATACTGGCAGATCGCATCGGTACACATCGTCACCATGTTTTGCCCTGAGGCGTCTCCGGTATGGTATTCAAATGTGAGAATAAGTTGATTGCCTTCGATATTCGACTGCATGTCTGTCAATAACGCAAACCTGCTGGTGCTTCCAACGATTTTTTTGAATTCCTCCATTTGTGGCAAGAGCCAGATGAGAAACTGCCCCAGCTCCGCGATATCGTTAAACTTAAACAAAGGACTCCGCTGTACACCTTCCACCAGACAAATAGAAGTAGCCCCTCCCGCAAGGAAGCAAGCTTTCGCCCCGCGGTGATAAGAAGCAACAAGAGCTCCCTCGCTCGTAGCCAGTGGAACATAGTAATCCCCATCTGCCGCTGAACCAATCACCCGCAATGGACCAATTACTCCGGTAGGTACCATCGACATGCCGATGTAATTTTCTATATTGCCATTCAATTGTTCCAAAGAAGAAAATTGTATTTTTCCCAATAGACCCGGAAGATTTTTTCCCGTTTTCCGGTGCAGAAAATTATGACGGCTTTGAATGCCTTCTTCTGAAACTTTCAACTCAACGGGCAGCTGTTCATAAGAAATATCCTGATTGGTTTTTTGATTGATTTCAGCAATAAGTACAGCCGGATTGCGCAAGGCTATTATAGCATCCAGTGCATCTTTGGTTTTATCGTTAGTGGAAGACATGAAATTAAATATGAATGAACCTTGATTTATTTTCGGTGAATATAAATTACAAAGAGTAACAGGACCGGAGTTTGGTTGTTAGCAAGAACGCAATTTTCGTCAGTAAATTTATGTATTTCAGATGAAAGTTGTCGTTCACCATTGAATAGTATTGATTATCCACTACTAAGAGTATAACCGAGACCGGATTAGTGATTTCTTACCATGAATGCAGGTGATGGCTGTAGAGAATGGCTGTTAAACGTGGAGCCAAATCGAGTTATGGGAGATCTGATTTAGAAGTAGAGTACCCCGTTATTTTAAGTGCATAGAGATAGGGAATAGAAATTTGATTACTTTAGCACTACTATAACTTGCTCTTGGATAACCAAATCGGGTACAAGCCGGAGAAATAGTTTATGTTGAAGCGAATGAAATATCCTTATGTTGATTTCTTTCTGAAGACCCTTTCAGGAGCATTAATTTTAACTGCACTTTCCTGTGAAGAGGAGAAGGAGCCTTCTGTAGAAGTAGAGAAGACCATGTATGTTAAAGTGGTTCAGTTCTACACAGGAGCACCAATTCCGAATGCCAAAGTAGTGGTGAAGGGGTACTGGGGTGGAGGTTTTGGAACAGCTCCTTATGAAGCCAGACTCGATTCTTTTTATACAGATTCTACAGGTTTCTGTAGCTTCCTCCGCGAAAAGTACGTTGATTTAAAGGAATCAACCTATGATGCGATTGGTGTTTGCTGTAGTGTGCCTACATCTTATTACAAAGAATCCTGTACTCCCTTCGACCCTAAAACTTCTTCAGTTGTAGTAGTCACGTTACAACCCACAGGATGGCTGCGTTTTTATGTCAATGATGTTGCTCCACCAAACCCGGAGTTCACACATGTTAGCCTTTCAGTTAAGGCATTTGCGACGTATTGGCCAATATTTAATTTCCCCGATAATTATGATCCTGTAATCGGTTATGTAATGCCACTTGATGGGTATGAAACCTCGGAGTGGAAAACTACTTTTCTAACCGAAAACGATGGTATTTCCGGAAATGACACCGACTCTCTTTTTTCAATGTTTGTTACAGGGTTGGATACGATAGATGTGAATTTAGCGTATTGAGGTTTTAGTACGTGGAGAATTGAAAGTGGAATCATCCTGTTTTTAATCCGCAAAGTTTGAAGATTTAACCTTATGTTGGTTTTACGTTAGTACTTTTTAATTATCAGGTTAATTTAATTTGTAAAATCATAGTTTATTACCGGCAAATTGAACAGCACCGGATATTTTGACCAGGTAGAAATGCTATTTCTATGAAGTACTTCTATAAAGTAGGTTTGATTGGTGATTGAAGAAGGGAAGTTGAATAGGCCATTGCCGTTAATGTCGATAGTGGATGATACTGTATAAACGGGACTATAAGGTGCTATTGATTCTCGCAAAACAACTGAGATACTATCACAGACATTTGGAAAAATATTCGGATCGAGAACCGCCGACATTATGCCGTTTCCTAAATAGTAACCTTCCATATATACTTTTAGTTGCAATGTTATACCTGTAGTTTCATCAGTTAAACCATTACAATTATCATCAATGCTATTAATGATTTCGTTAGCCCCAGGATTTATTCCTGCGTTATTATCGTCGCAATCGGTGGAGTCGCTAACATAGCCCAATGGTAAAGAACAAGCCAATGCACTCGCATTTGAATTTCCAAAAGTGTCTCCATCATTATCAGCAAAAAACAATGTTGAACTTTGTACACTTACTGGAATAGTATCAATTGTTTGACAGCCTTGTGGTTCTGAAGTGATCATGAGGACGTATATTCCTTGTGTAAGATTATTAAATGTTGTTGTCGCACCAGAACTGTTATAAATGCTGATTATTAATGCTCCTGTACTATCAAATAAATTGGCAAGGTATCCATTGCAGCTATTTGTAAAGGAAGTTGCTTCAATTGTAGAGACACCGCAGCCGGAAATTACATTGAAGTTCGATTGAATTGAACACGCAGGTTCAATAAAAATCGAATCCCAGATATCACAAGAGATCACTTGGCCGTAGTAATCGGTATAAGTCGCTGTTGCATTAAAGAAATACCAACCCGGAGGAAGATTGATGTAGGTGTATTCTTTATCGATGTATTGGTACAAAGGTAGGACTGTATAATAATTTAACTGATTGAATTGATACATGTATACCGAAGTAAAATTTGTGCAATTCGTTGTCGTGTCTCTAATCGTAAAACTCCCGTCACTACATCCATAGCCGCTTGCTGAAGCTGAACTGATGACCCAAGGGCTAAGACAAGGAGCACCGGCAATGGTGATCGGAAAAATTTCTTCACAGAAAGTATCGTAAAAAGGATTTGTTCGAATGCGAACTAAATAATTTCCGGGCGGAATAGTATTCCATGTGAGCTCGATACCGCTGGCTGCCGCTTGCTGAGCAAAGATAGTTGTGCTGTCGGTTGTACTTAAAATGTCGGCCGTGTAACCATAACAGGCATTGGTGGTAGCCGTCACTTTTATCTCGCCATTGTAACAACCGGCAACACTGGCAGGAGAAGTAGAATAGGTAGAGGTAAGAATGCAAGCAGGTTCAATGTAAATGGAATCCCAGATATCACAAGAGATCACTTGGCCGTAGTAATCGGTATAAGTCGCTGTTGCATTAAAGAAATACCAACCCGGAGGAAGATTGATGTAGGTGTATTCTTTATCGATGTATTGGTACAAAGGTAGGACTGTATAATAATTTAACTGATTGAATTGATACATGTATACCGAAGTAAAATTTGTGCAATTCGTTGTCGTGTCTCTAATCGTAAAACTCCCGTCACTACATCCATAACCGCTTGCTGAAGCTGAACTGATGACCCAAGGGCTAAGACAAGGAGCACCGGCAATGGTGATCGGAAAAATTTCTTCACAGAAAGTATCGTAAAAAGGATTTGTTCGAATGCGAACTAAACAATTTCCGGGCGGAATAGTATTCCATGTGAGCTCGATACCGCTTGGCTGCCGCTTGCTGAGCAAAGATAGTGGTGCTGTCGGTTGTACTTAAAATGTCGGCCGTAACCAAAACAGGCATTGGTAGTAGCCGTCACTTTTATCTCGCCATTGTAACAACCGGCAACACTGGCAGGAGAAGTAGAATAGGTAGAGGTAAGAATGCAAGCAGGTTCGATGTAAATGGAATCCCAGATATCACAAGAGAACACTTGGCCGTAGTAATCGGTATAAGTCGCTGTTGCATTAAAGAAATACCAACCCGGAGGAAGATTAATGTAGGTTATTCTTTATCGATGTATTGGTACAAAGGTAGGACTGTATAATAATTTAACTGATTGAATTGATACATGCATACCGAAGTAAAATTTGTGCAATTCGTTGTCGTAGTCTCTAATCGTAAAACTCCAGTCACTACATCCATAGCCGCTTGCTGAAGTGAACTGATGACCCAAGGGCTAAGACAAGGAGCACCGGCAATGGTGATCGGAAAATTTTCTTCACAGAAAGTATCGTAAAAAGGATTTGTTCGAATGCGAACTAAATAATTTCCGGGCGGAATAGTATTCCATGTGAGCTCGATACCGCTGGCTGCCGCTTTGCTGAGCAAAGATAGTTGTGCTGTCTGTTGTACTTAAAATGTCGGCCGTAACCATACACAGGCATTGGTGGTAGCCGTCACTTTTATCTCGCCATTGTAACAACCGGCAACACTGGCAGGAGAAGTAGAATAGGTAGAGGTAAGAATGCAAGCAGGTTCAATGTAAATGGAATCCCAGATATCACAAGAGATCACTTGGCCGTAGTAATCGGTATAAGTGGCATTGGCAGTAAAGAAATACCAGCCTGGAGGAAGATTGGCGTAGGTGTATTCTTTATCTAGGTAATTGTATAAATTTAAATTATTATAATAATTCTGTTTGTTAAATTGATGTAAATAAACTGGAGAGAAATAAGTGCACTTGTTGTTGTGCTCTAATAGTAAAACTTCCATCGCTACAACCATAACCGCTTGCTGAAGTTGAAGAAATGGTCCATGGACTTACGCAAGGAGCAGGGGTGATAGTGATCGCATCCCATCTGGTACAGGATGAAAATGCGTATGGGTAATCGGTCGTTTTAACTAAATAATTACCCGGTGGGAGATTTGAGAATGTAAACGTATCTCCATATGCAAGTGAGTAAAAGGAATTGATAACCACACTATCAGTTGTCATTAAAGAAGATTGAAACCCCTGGCAATTATTTGTATTTGCACTTACTTTTATTTCTCCAGTAGGACATCCGGCAATAAAGGGATTTACCACAGAAGTACTAACGTCCATTTGACAATTATTTTGTCCGACAACAATGGTTGTTGTAGCTGTGCATCCGGAAGGATTTGAATAAGCGGTGATTAAATATTCGCCATTGAGCAAACCTCCTATAGTAGGATTAGAAACATCCACACCTCCCGCATATCCCTGAGGCCCGAATTCATCGGCTAAGCGTTCAACAGTTGCATACCAATCATTACAGGCAGAAGTAGAAGCACTTACAGTAATTGACCCGGTACAACCATAACCGAAACCGGAGGCATTCGTTTTGTTGCACTCACTGAAATAACGCATACCGGTGGATCTCCAATTGTCAGCAGAGAACTCCCCTGAATAGTAGAATAAGTGGTATTGCAATTGGTACATGTTTGTATACAATTACCGTTTCCATCCCATACACAGCATTCCTCAGTTGGACTAGAGCTTACACAATTTGCATATAGCGTAGCACAATAAGTCGTATTAAAGGCTGCTGTAAAAACATGATTATACCAGCCGCCCCCTCCATAGCAGTCAGGCATAATCATATGTGCCATAAAATTGAACCTGATAGGATTCACCATAGCATTGTGGGGTGTAGCTGATAAAGAAGCCTCCGCTTAAAGGATTACATCCGGAAGGGCATTGTGCTCTGGAAGAATTAGTGAATAAGCATAGGACGAGGATGCCAATTAAACACGTAAAGTTTTTCATAGAAAGAAAGAGGTGAATGAGTGGAGTTTGCTGTTAGTTGGAACATAAGTTACAGTTTGAAAGCTAAAAAAGAAATCCAACAGTACAACAAGAAACTCACATGTGTTGAAAAATAAAATTTAATATCGGATCTATTAACTTGAAAATTGCATTTATTTAATAAAGATTTAAAGCATATTATATGGATTATTCCACATTTTTATCCTCGTTATAAATCGAGTTACAAGGCGGCCTCCATAACGGTTTCAATTCCTCACAAAAACAGAACAGTAGGGGCAGAATATTTGATTAATTGAAACTAACTAATTTATTTTTTACACCTTCCCCGACCCGGATCCATTCCGGGAGGAATTCCCTTTTGATGGGGGTCTCCGCTGCGGCCTTCTGCTCTTCACCGGAGCGCTCACATCAGCCGAAACACCAATATTTTCAGGCACAGCCGTCACTTCGAGTTTATGTCCGATTAGTTTTCTATTCGCTGAAAACGCTGCCGATCGTGGGTATTGACAAAGGTGATAGCAACGCCTGAATTCTCGGCACGAGCTGTTCTTCCTACACTGTGAATATAATCTTCCGGATCAGGTGGGACATCGAAATTCAAAACCAGACTGATTCCTTCCACATCAATGCCCCGCGACAAAACATCCGTGCCCACCAGCACCTTCGTCTTCTTGCTTTTAAAATCACGCATCAGTTGTTCGCGTTGCAATTGTTCCAGGTCAGAGTGGAAAGCGGATGTTTGTAAGCCCGCTTTTTGTAAAGCAATATTCAATCGTTTTACATTTTCTTTCGTGGAAGCAAAGATGATCGCAGATTGATATTCCGGGTTTTTGAGAATGTCAATGGTCATCGGTAACTTCTGATCGTTGTTGATATAATAAAATTCCTGACGTATTTTATCTGCCGGTCGTGACACAGCAATGCTCACTTCTTTCGGCTGGTGCAGAATTTTATTGGCCATCGTTCGTATGCGTGCAGGCATGGTAGCGGAAAACAACATCGTCTGACGTTTTGCAGGAAGCATTTTAATAATGCGAATGATATCTTCATAAAAACCCATGTCGAGCATACGGTCCGCTTCATCCAGCACCAGATGTTGCAAGTGACTAAAATCAACATCTTCAGATCCCATCATCGATAGCAATCTTCCGGGAGTGGCGATAATCATATCAGCCCCTTCGCGCAATGCTTTTTTCTGTTGTTCCCAAATCATCCCATCTCCACCACCATAAATAGGAATAGAACTTACCGGTAGAAAGTAGCTAAAGCCTTCTATCTGCTGATCGATTTGCTGTGCCAGTTCCCGGGTAGGTGCGATGATTAATGTATTCAGATGGCTATGGTCGGAGCGGGAGATGCGATCAAGAACAGGTAATACATAGGATGCTGTTTTACCTGTTCCGGTTTGGGCACAGGCAACAAGATCATGTCCTTCGAGAATGATAGGAATAGCCATTTCCTGTATGGGAGTAGGGTCGTTGAAGCCCATGGCATCGAGGCCCTGTTGGAGCCCTTCGGAGAAGTTAAAGTCTTGAAATTTCAAACGGTTGAATTTGGAGTAAAGGTACGGAGATTCACTGAACACAGCTCATCGAAGAACGTTTGCTGTTCAATGATTTATAATTGAGGTGATTCAGAAGAGCTATCATTTGTGAGAAAGCAATCTTTCTATTACACAAAAATCGTACTTCACTACAGGGGCTTATTGGTGGCTATTGTTCACTTCCATACTTTTGTAAAAAATCATCAGTATGAGAAATTTCTTTCTTAGTATCTTGTTGCTATCAGGTTCGTTCATAAAGGCACAAACACCTACGTTGATGTGGGCACACCGCATGGCAGGTGAACTGAACCTGCATGCTAATTCAATGGTGGTTGATCTTTCCGGTAATGTTTATACGACCGGATCATTCACCGGTACTTTGGATTTCGATCCGGATCCGATGAATGTATTTACACTTACAAATTCATCTTCTGCGATGAGGGATGCTTTTGTAATGAAGATGAATGCAGCAGGTCAATTTCAATGGGCCATTCGCATTGGTGGTGCAGGTGATGATAACGGCTCGTGCATTCAGCTGGATCCACAGGGAATGTGGTTATCGCCGGGATATTTGCCGGTACAGTTGATTTTGATCCTGGCGTGGGAACGTATAATCTTGCGTCGAACGATGGCATCTTTCTATTGACGCTCTCTCCCTCCGCAAATTTTGTCCGTGCCGCTCATTTTGAATCAACAGGAACACAAACAAATCCTTCCCTTTCCATCGATCTTTTGGGAAATATGTATGTGTCGGGAGAGTTTACAGGCCAGACAGATTTTGATCCGGACACTGCTACATTGGCTACTTATTATTTAACTGCATCAACTACTTCTTCTGATATGTTCATAGTTAAACTGAATGATACCGGGCATTTTATCAGGGCCATTCAATTAGGAAGCACCAGCGGACAGGAGTTAATTAAGAACCTGAAAGCCGATCCTTTCGGAAATATTTATTTGGCCGGTCGCTATTTTACCAGTACACTTGATTTAGATCTGGGTCCCGGAATCGCGAATTTACCTAATGCTCCGGGAGGGGACATTTTTATTTTGAAACTCGACTCCGCCACTAATTTTAAATGGGCACGTTCCTTTAATGGTAACCTGTATTCCGATTTTGCATGGGATATTGATGTGGACAAGCAAGGAAATGTGTTAACGATTGGTCAATTCCGGGATACGCTGGACCTGGATCCATCTCCATCAGGTACTTATCTGTTAACAGATCCCGGGCATTTGCGCCAGGCATTTCTGAGTAAACTGGACAGCAGCGGTCAATTTGTCTGGGCCGGTGCCATTGGAGGAGCCGGTGATGATTACGGTTTTTCTTTCACAATAGATGACTCGTCTAACATCTATCTGACCGGCCATTGCATTAGTAATTCACCTCTTGATCTGGACCCGGGTCCGGGAGTGGATACGATTCCCGGTGGCAGTACATTTATTGTAAAACTTGACAGTATTTGTCAATACCGCTGGGGCGTTCGCATTGGAGGCACTAGTTCTATAGAATACGGCACCTCCATTGCCGTGGATGCCAGCTTTAATGTGATCACGACCGGGCAATTCAACAGTATTGGTGACTATGATCCAGGTGATAGTGTTTTGACTTTAGTCCCCAATGGCGGTTACCGTCTTTATCTTCAAAAAATGAGTCAGTGCAGTTCGCTTCCTTCCAGTATTTTGTTAGCTGCCTGTGATTCTGTGTTGCATGACGGACAGTATTATACCAGTAGTGGTAGCTATCCTTTATATTATCAAAATGCAGCAGGATGTGACAGCCTGGTTGAACTTAATGTGGATGTTCGTTATAGCAATTCCTATTCTTATGCTGCTACAGCTTGTTTGAGTTATTCTGATCTGTCCGGAACTGCCTGGGATACCTCCGGTATTTACACGCTCACTTTAACGAATAACGCGGGCTGCGACAGTGTGGTCACTGTTGATCTGACCATCGAGGAAATTGATACTACAGTAATTCAATCGGGAGATACACTCTGGCCCCAGTCACCTTCCGTTCTGTATATCTGGATTGATTGTAATACCGGAAACCCGGTGGTGTTCTCCGGGCTTCCATATTTTGTTCCAACATCGAGCGGAAATTATGCTGTAGTGCTTCAGTTTGGTAACGGATGTCAGGACACCTCTTCCTGTCATCAGGTGACGCTCACAGGAATAAATGAAATCACACGGAAATTACCATTCATTCTCCGGCCTAACCCGGGGGAGGGGATATTTTCCTGGAATGAAGAAATAAAAATTGATGAACTGGATGTTTATGATGTTACCGGAAGAAAAATAGAACAACGCTTTTTGAAGGACAATATACATTCAGTTGACTTACGTCCATTAGAGAACGGCTTTTATTTAATTTTTGGAACTGCCTCAGATGGTTCGGAATGGTATGGAAAGGTAGAAATTCAAAAGTAATACGCATACAAAAGATTTCACGATTGAGATTTATCTTGTTAATTTTAACTACTAAGATTTTTTTATGTATGGAAATAGGTGAAGTAAATGTAGGTAAGTGATCCGCCAAATTTCATTTTTAAAATGAAGAGTAAGGTTAGTTCATTGCTCGATTTAATCCCCTACCTTCGTTTGATAATTTATCATGTATGTACAGCCGCGAGTTTCAGGAGATAGTAGCTTTTCGTCGTTCCAACCGAAAGTTTGACCCCAATGTTGAAATTCCGGCTGATGTCATTAGAAGAAGTTTAGAACATGCCGTCTTGTCGCCCAATAGCAGCAATATGCAGCTCTGGGAGTTTTATTGGCTTCGTTCGGAGGAAGTGCGGAAAAAGTTTGTCCCACTTTGCATGGACCAACAGGCAGCAAAGACAGCAAAGCAAATGGTGGTATTTGTGACACGCCGGGATAAATGGAAGGAGCGGGCAGCATGGAATTTGAATCGAATTAAGTCAACGATCAAAGGAGAACCAACATCCATTCAAAAAAGGCATTGAAGTATTATGGCGTGATTATGCCCTTGCTCTACCGCCAAGATCCGCTGGGAATTCTGAATGGTGTTAAAAGAATTATCAGCTTCTTCATAGGACTCTCCCGTCCCTTTTTTCGTAGTGGGGGTAGCGCACAACAGCGCATCATGGTGCATAAATCCTGTGCTCTCGCTGCTCAAACTTTTATGTTGAGTATTGCCGCCGAAGGTTTTCACTCTTGTCCTATGGAAGGATTCGACGAAATTCGGGTAAAGCGAGCTCTCGGATTACCACGGGGAGCAGAGATAAACATGATCGTTTCCGTTGGAAAAGGCACGGAAGCCGGCATTTGGGGGCCGCGTTTTAGGGTGCCGAATGAAGAAGTGATATTTGAGAGATGAAGATCTGTTGAATGATATTGGATATTTTGACTTTTTAAATAGGAAAGATTTTTTTGTTCGTGTAATAGCATTCAATTTTTACGCTTATTACAGTGTAATTTCCGGAGTAAGATATTATGTTGAAGTCGGTTGCAGGAGGGCGGGATTGCCTATTTGACAGAATTCACTACTATTGCATCTCAAACGAACAAGCATGAGCGTAATAGACGTACTAAAAGAGAGAAGTGGTAATACCTGTGAGTTGTGCAAAGCAACAGAGCATCTTTCCATCTACAATGTACCACCGCAGGGAGAATCCTATGGAGATGCAGCTATCTTGATTTGCAAAACTTGTCTGGATCAGCTTGACAAAAAAGAAGAGCTCAATGCCGCACATTGGACCTGTTTACGCGATAGTATGTGGAGTGATGTGATACCTGTACAGGTAGTTTCCTGGCGTTTGCTCAATAGATTGAAAAATGAAACCTGGGCAGCGGATCTGATCGATCAGATGTACCTCGATGACGATACAATGGAGTGGGCGAAGGCCAGCGGTGATCACCTGGAGTCGGATGCCGGAGATATGCACCGTGATTGTAATGGCGCACTCTTGCGTACCGGAGACACTGTGTCGCTTATCAAATCCCTCGATGTAAAAGGGTCGCAAATCAATGCCAAAATAGGAACGGTGGTAAAAAATATCAGGACTGTTTCCGATAATACGGAGCAGATAGAAGGTAAAATAGAGGGACAGCAAATAGTGATTTTGACAAAGTTTGTCAGGAAATCTTCGTAATTTCTTACGTCTTTTGTTTTTTTTAAGTCTGATTTCTTTTTTGTGTTCTCCTTTTTAACTGCGCGAAGAATATCGTAATATCCATCCGCAAATACCTTATTATCAGCCAGATCAAATTTCTTTCATGTTTTTCGAAATTGAAATGAGTTTTAATTTTATTTTGATCGTATGATTAAATTTTGTAGTATTGAATTGAAATTAATTGTCCCGGTTTATTTGAGGAGTTCGTTGGGTTTATTTTGAGATGTATAATTTAATGGGAGCAGATACTCTAATGTGTATTGTGCTCATGGTAAAGCCTTACATTTTAAAGTAATTTCAGACTCCATTTAACGATTTAAATGAAACTAAAACAATATATATAGAATTCTTATGAAAAAAACAAACATTAAATTAATGATTGCTGCGAGTCTGTTTCTTGGAATGTTTCAGGCGCAAACTGTAAATGCACAATGGTCATTGACCGGAAATGCGGGCACAGTTCCCGGTACAAATTTCCTGGGCACTACGGATACCAAAGCTTTGTATTTTAAAACCAAGAATGCGACGCGTATGGTCATTAACAGTTCCGGTCGTGTAGGAATTGCGACATCAACACCTCAGAACAGATTAGATGTAAAAGGCAATCTCTCTATAGGTTCAGCCTATGCCGGTTGGGGCTATTATTCAAGGCGCGGTGGCAATTGGAAGTAATACTCCGTTTACAGGTATTGCAAAATTCCATGTGAAGGATGATGGAGGTAATTTCTTTAATGTGTATAATAATTTTGGAATCGGCAATGGAATGCGACTTGTTGGAGAGTTTTCCTCAGTCGGAGGTGCAGGTGCTATTGTACGATATACAGGTGCAGGTTCTTCAATTGTTGATATTGGCCAGGGTGGTGGCGGAGGTTTTGTGGTAAACGGTAGTGCTAGTAATTTAATGACAATAAATCAAAACGGAAATGCAGGTATCGGCGCCAGCCCTTCTGCTACTTACAAATTGGCAGTAGGTGGTAAAATTATTTGCGAAGAATTAAAAGTACAATTGCAGCCCTTCCCGGATTATGTTTTTGAAGCAGGCTATCCGCTCAAATCAATTAGTGAAGTAGATGAACATATTCAATTGCATGGACATCTGCCGGGCATGCCAAGTGCAGAAGAAGTGGAGTCGGCCGGAATGAGCGTAGGAGAAATGACAGGGAAAGTGGTAGAGAAAGTAGAAGAAAATACATTGTATATTATTCAACTGTATAAAGAAAACCAGCAGTTGAAAACTACATTGGAAGCTATGCAAAAACAAATTGATGATCTGAAGAAATAATTTTTGGACCCCATTTCATTTCAATAAATTATTTAATTAATCAGATATCATGAAAATAAGAAAACATATATATATTACACTGCTGTCGTGTTTGTCCTTCTGGTCATCCTACGGACAGCTATCAGATAGTCGTCAATGGCCTGCGCAAACTTCTATTGATCAATTGCAATTACAAAACGAAGTCTTTTATCCTGCCGGAATATTCAGTACACCCGTAAATCAAATCGAAGAAGGCATTGGCCCCTATGTATCTATGAAGATGGATGATAGGGGGTTGAAAGAACTTTTTAATGCCAATTACAAATCGATTCAACTTAAAATACCACAACCGGGTGGTACTACAGTGAATGTACTGCTTACACAACACCAGATTCATGCGGAAGATTTTGAATTTTCCATAACAGATGCCTCAGGAAAACATCCAGTGACAATGAATAAAGGCAGATATTATTATGGTGTAGTAGAAGGAAAGCCTTCCTCTCTGGTGGCAATATCAATATTCGAAGATGAAATAAGTGGTGTAATCAGTGATGAATCGGGCAACTGGAATTTAGGAAGACGGAAAAACAATCAGGAAGAATATGTATTTTTCAATGATCAGACCTTCCGTTTACCTATACAATTCAAATGTGAAACAGCCGATAATGATCAGCAACAACATAAAGGCATCCAAAATAATTTAAACACATTTGGAACGCAATTTAAAGGAAATTGTGCGAAGATATTTTTTGATTGTGCGTACACATATTACCAAACTGCAGGGAACTCCACCACGAATGTGACCAACCATACAAATTCTATTTTCAATGTAATGACTACCATTTATGGAAATGATAGCATTTCATTGGCAATAGGTTCAATTCACATCTGGACAGTAGCAGATCCATTTGACTACACGAGCAATGGGACAGCCTTAAATACATTTCAGACCTACTATAATACCAATGGTTATACCGGAAATATTGCTGCCTTACTTTCTACTCAGGATACATTAGGGGGAGGTGTTGCATATGTGAATGCTATATGTGGACCTTTTTCCTATGGATTTAACCGTATTAATTATGGAAGTATAGGTGGCTTTCCCACGTATTCATGGGATGTATTTCTGGTGTCGCATGAAAGCGGACATACCCTGGGTTCTCCACATACGCATTGGTGTGACTGGACAGGTGGGCCTATAGATGGTTGTAATACCTGCTTTGGTATAGGAACAGATGGAGGATGTGCAAGTAGCAGCGTTATACCGGCTACAGGAGGTACGATTATGAGTTATTGTCATGGATGTGCAGTTGGCATTAATTTTACGAATGGTTTCGGCTTTCAACCGTCCAGCAAAATTCGGGATGCGATCGCTGCTGCTTCGTGCATCACGGTATGTACTTCCTGTAATACGAATTTAGCATTGTCAGGAGGGCACATGACAGGAAGTAGTACCAGCTGGTGGGCAACGAATGAAATTGTTGGTAGTTTTATTAATCAGCAACCCAATAGTTATCTGAACTTCAATGCCGGTGTCAGTGTTCGCTTACTTCCCGATGTGGAAATCCTTGCAGGAAGCACTTTTCATGCCTCTGTTGGATGTGCTCCGATTGCAATAGCTGCATCACCCGGGCTGAATTCTTCTCCATATACATCCACACTGAAAAAAGCCGGCTCCGGAAACGAACTTGTTGTTTATCCCAATCCCTTCAAGGATCAGGTGAAGGCAGCTTTCGATCTTACGGATGCGGCAAGTGTTAGTATAAGTGTTTATGATCAGGTGGGAAAAATTGTATTCACAGTATTCTCTAACCGGGTACTGGGGAATGGAAGAAGAGAAGAAATGATTAATACGGAAAGTTTAGAAGAAGGCATCTATTACTTGATTGTTCAAATCAACGAAGAAAGAATAACCAGAAAGTTGATAAAACTCTAAGGGCTTCGAAAGATGTATGGAAGGGAATTCTGCCGGGCAGGGTTCCCTTTTTTTGGCAAATCACCTAAATGTTTTAAAAAGTAGGATGACATTTATTCATCTGTCTTTTGCCTGATCATCTACTATTGCATCCCACCAAAATATTAAAAATTCTCCATTTCCAATTTTATTGCATTTTAATCGTCAACCTCTTTTCTGCAGACCATTCTAATTTCGGTTTGATCAGGAATTGGGTAGAGTTGGTTAGCCGATAAAAGATGTAGTGCAAGTGTTATTTTCAGGGCATTTTCAAAGTTCATTCCACACGTTCAGAGGCTGAATTAACTTTAAGTTCTTATTTTGTTTACCTTTGGTAGAAGACTGAATATCGTGAACGATAATTTATAAAGTCAATCCTTGTTTATCCCATTACCATTCCTTGTAGTTTACACTTATTGTAATAGCAAGGATGATGTGATCTATACTGTTGATATTTTTCGATAAATATTTTCCCATATTTATTGTCTTAGCACGTGCTACTTGTGGTTTTTTATAAATAAGATTTCATTCTTGAAATTAATTCTGATACCGATTATAAAGCCAAACCGACCATTTACAAACTTGATGATACTTCCCTTTGAAAATCATTTGAAATGTAGTAAAATTGTTTGTTGAAATAGATTTTGGTAGATATTTCCAGTAATAGTTATTATATTGTTTATTTCTATAATTCAGAGAAATTACCGAAGTTCTAGACATATAAATTAATAGTAAGATAAAAATTATTTAAAATGAAGAAAGCACTAGTTTTAATTGCCATTTCTCTTTCCTGTTTGAAACTGGAGGCAACAGTTTTGAACGTCAATAATATTGGCGGGGCTCAATAGACTACTATCGAAAGTGCAGTGGTGGCTGCCACTCCGGGCGATAATATATATATCTGCGGATCTTCTAGCGGATATGGAGGACACTCAACACGTAAGTCTGAGCTGACTTTTATTGGTGCCGGATTTAATGTGGTGAAACAATTTGCAAATAATTCCGTCATTGGTTCCGATTTTGCAATTGGCAATAATAATAGATGCATCGGAATTTATTTTCAAACTTCTATAGTGTATGTTTCGAATAATCCGTCGCTTTACTTTAGTCGCTGCCGGACAATTGGTCCTTTATATGGATTAGGTCTTTATGCCCACATCGGATCACTTGAAGTTGACCAATGTATATCACTGAGTGGATTTTTAAATTCAGCATCGATGTCAAGTTGTATTATCCGTAATACTTTGTTTTTTTCAGAGAATGGTAACAGGCCCTTTACAAGCCTGTCTTATGTTACCAGTATGCTGGTGGATCATTGTACTTTTATAAATAGAAATTTTTCAGCGATTGAACTATTTTATGGACTGCTTCCCTGGACTTTAGGCATTACTATCAGTAATTGTGTTTTCTGGAATGTGACGCCTACTTTATTTGCACTTACTACTTATTTAAATAATTACTCTTCAATTGCCGGTCTCAACACCTATGGTAGTGGTAATATTCTCAGTTCAGACTGGCCCTTTGTAAGTACACAAGCAGCCGTCAACACCACCTTTAGTTACGGATACGATCTTAATGTTTTAGGAACCTCGTCTGCTAAAAATGCCGCCAATGATGGTACGGATATGGGAATGTATGGTGGTTTGAATCCATACTATGCAAGCGGTGAACCCCCCATTCCTCAAATGGATAGCATGCAGGTGATGGGTACTCAGTTTAGTCCCGTGGAAATATGAATGTTAAATTTTATTCAGTAAAAGGTAAACCTTAATTCTGAAAGAACATATCCAACTCGTTTTTATCAAACCCTAAATGCTATCTCATTAGATTTCTTAATTATGAATAGATTTTATTTACTGCTCTCGTTATTATTTCTTACTTTGTTAAGTCAGAAAGCCAACAGCCAAATATATCGTGCCGAATATTATTTCAATACGGATCCCGGGCACGGGAACGGAACAGCAGTTGCATTTACTCAAAGTGATACGGTAAGTTATATCGGAAGTATTCAAGTACCTGTTAGTCTCCCTGATGGTTTTCATTATTTGTATATCCGTACCCGGGATATTGATGGAAAATGGTCGCATGCTGAACGTCGCAATTTTTATGTGAAAACCTTGATTCCACCTGTCGATCCATTAAAAATTATTGCCGCCGAATTTTTCATCGATACCGATCCGGGTGTTGGGAATGGAACAGCAATACCTGTATCTCCTTCCGATACTGCTGTAAATGTCAATGCAATCATTCAGCTTCCTTCCTTTGGTAATGGTACACGTAAGTTATGTATCCGCACACAGGATAGTAATGGTATCTGGTCTTTGCAGGAGATCAGAACATTTACGGGGGTTACTACGCCGGATGTGTCGATAAACCCAGCAGGACCTATTCCCAATTGTAACGGTACCGGAGTAACGCTTACTGCGGATACCACCAATGGTCCCTGGACTTTTAAATGGTATTATAATTCCGTTCTTATTCCCGGAGCAACAGCAAGAACGTATAATGCAGTGCAGCCCGGACAGTATACTGTTCAGATAACAAGTGGAGGAAATAGTCAGACAGCCACCGTGATATTACTACCACCACCGGCTTTGAGCAGTAACCTCGTCTCTCCCATATGTCCCGGCGTTCCTATCCAGTTATCATTAAACTTCCCCTTGCAAAGTGGGGCATGGTCTACAGGAGATACAATCCAGACAATAATCGTCTATGCACAAAGCGATACGAGTTTTTCTGTTGCCGGTATGGATACCAACGGTTGTACTATTAATCTAAGTATTTCCATTGATACATTGAATGCTCCATTGGTGGGCACCTCAGTCCCGGTACTACCGGTAGATGGAGATAATGGAGTGATGACACCGGTCACCTTATCATGGTCACCCTCACTAAACAGTTCAGCATATGAAGTGTTTTTATGGCCTTCAGCTACTAGTCGGCCTGCAAGTGGTGCCTTAAATGGATTATCCCTGACAAAAACCTACCCCTCCTTGCTCCCTTACCAGGTGTATTTCTGGCAAGTGAGAAGTAGCAATGTCTGTAATGCTGTTTTCAGCGATACATCAGTTTTTATAACGAATTTCCCGGACCTGATTGTAGATTCAGTAGCGGTTCCCCCATTGGTTTATACCGGCACTTCCATTCCGGTGCTTTGGAAAGTAAAAAACAACGCTGCAACTGCGAATACCGGCAGCCGCACATGGCGCGACCGGATTTGGATTTCGCTGGATACGATCCCCGGCAATGGAGCTGATGTTTTATTGGGGATGTATACCAATCAAAGCTATTTAAATGCGGTACATCCTATATTCAGCAACGTGCAATTTCTATTGGCAATAGTTTTAACGGTCTTTATTATATCATTGCACAAACAGATGCGCTCCTTGAGGTAAGTGAAGGTTTAGAATCGAACAATTATCATTTTGATAGTATTGTGATTCAGCCCGCTCCTGTCCCTGATTTAAAAGTGCAATCACTCGCAAATCCGGGCAATGCATTCAGCGGAGATAGTATCACAGTAACCTATACCGTCGAAAATGATGGACAAATTCCAACTGATACAGTACAGTGGAGAGACGAAATTTTCATCTCGCCCTCGCCAACCTTTAGTAGTAGTAGCGCAATATCACTGGGAACTTTCAACAGTTATAATTTTAAGCTGATCCCTGTTTATTATTTCCATCCGGACAGTGGAAATTTTATTCATCATTACGATCCACAAGTCTATCCCTTAAAGGAAGATTCTACTTATCTCGCTCAAACCCGGGTACGGATTCCCACCACCTTAAACAGTGGGAATTATTATATTTTCGTTAAGACGAATACGTACGGTGAAGTGGATGAGGGTCCGTATTCCGGAAATAACACGACTCAAAGTAGTGTGACACTTCAATTGACCCAATTGCCACCTTCCGATCTGGTAGTGGATACGGTGATTACCGCCTTGAATGCAGGATCCGGTTTGCCCTTATCCGTTTCCTGGACCGTTAGAAATCAAGGTGCCGCCGTGACCATGTTGAATTCATGGACGGACAGAGTTTACATAAATACTACGCCAACATTAACAGGCGCTACATTAGTTGGGAGCAGGTTGCGTCAGGGAGCATTAACTGTAGGCAGTACTTATACTGCATCAATGAATGTTAAATTGCCGAATGGTATTTCCGGGAATTATTATTTATTGGTGAATACAGATGATCCGGATAATATTTATGAGTACATCTATGAAAGCAACAATATAGATTCAGCCGCAAACCTCGTTGCAGTTGCTCTATCTCCTTCACCGGATGTAATCATCAGCAGCCTGAATGTTGTGAATGATACAATGGTGGTCAGCACCCAAGCCGATATATTGTATACCATACGTAATAACGGTAATGCACCTACGACAGGTGCTTATAGAACTTTTCTTTATGTTTCGGATCAACCGCAGAATGGTACTTTCTATCATAAAATTGCCGAGGCGATTGAAACAGTTGTTTTACAACCCGGGGACTCGATTCAGCGAAGTCTTCGTTTTTCAGCCTTTGGCGCAGTAGGAAATTATTATTATTTTCTCACGACGGATGCCAACAATAATTTTTACGAACACAATGCCGAAAACAACAATACATCGGGCCCGGATTCGCTCGTTAGTGTATCCCCCTTGTTAACCTTTTCAGATCTGGACGTAATCAATAGTAATCTGCCTGCAACTGTATATACAGGTGTTGGTTATCCGATCACCTATCAGGTCATTAATATGGGTCCTGATGACAGCTACGCAAGTCAATGGATGGATCGAGTATATCTTTCTTCCGATGCCATCCTGGATGTTAACGATGATATGGTGTTTGAACGGATTCATGGTGGAGCACTTTCCGCAAGTCAGCTTTATACTGTCAATGGGACGGCGCTAATCCCCAATGGAAAATCAAGTGGAACCTATTATCTGATCGTCGAAACGGATGCGCTGAATGGGAACATCAATGAAACAGTGAATGCAAACAACATTGAGGCAGAACAAATTTCATTGACACTCACATCCCCACCTGACCTGGAAGTGATTGATGTCGATGTGAAAGATACAGTTTTTGCCAATGAGAATACGTGGCTTCATTATACAGTAAGGAATAATGGTCCGGGGAGTTTTAATCAAACCATGATCACCGACCGTGTATATTTTGGCACTACTCCTGTTGAATTGATCAATTACACAGGAGGGATTAATCGTAATCGAACACTTGCTGCAGGCGCTACTTACAGTGATAGTATTCAAATTGCCATTCCTTCATTTGCCTTTGGCTATTCTTATTTAAATGTTTCAACGGATAGATTAAATGCAGTATATGAAAATCCAAATGAAGGAAATAATATCGGATCTAAGATAGTCTTTGCTTCTCAATTCAGTAGTATAGATTTGTCAGCTGTGTCGCTCACATTTCCTAAGGATAGTTTTCTTTTGGGAGAATCCACTACTTTAAGCTACAGTATAACAAATATTGGTACACGTGCTTTATCGGCAACGAACCGGGATGCAATTTCCTTAAGTCTGGATTCTGCTTATGATGGCGCTTTTGATTATCTTCTTGCGGAGAAGCAAGAAATTTTCATCCTCCAGCCCGGAGATACTTTACAACGTACATTGAATACAACAATGCGTGATGCACTTCCTGATTGGTACAATGGTGTTTTACGAACCAATACAACACGAACTTACCCGGATGATAATTTCCTCAACAACCTGCTTTTCTCGGATAGCATTTTTGTTGATGCGGAAGAACTTTTTGTGGATGTTCCCGATACTTCAGTGTTGTGGTATGGAACCGATCACTATTATAAAGTAACTGTTCCGGCAGGACAGGATATGATGGTGACTTTGAAAAGTTTGACAGGCACAGGTCAGAATTCATTACAAGCCAGTCACGCAGTTATACCAACTCCTGCTGCTTCTGATTATTTTATCAGTGATGCGGCAGAGCAGGATCAACAATTGTTGATACCCGGCACAATGGCAGGAACTTATTATTTGCTTGTAAGAAATTATGTACCTGCTCCCGATAGTCAGCAAGTTGAAATAAAAGTGGAATTGTTGCCGCTCACTATTTTAAGTATCAATACCAATGAAGGCGGCCAGGATATTGTGACTACAACGTTGAAAGGGGCCAGTTTCAGAGATACTTCTATTGTACAACTTCGCCAAGGTGCTGCAACTTTTGCATCTGCTACCATAATCGACTATGTGCATTCGATGCAGATGGAATTGCGATGGGATTTGAATGATGTTCCCCTTGGTATATATGATGTGGTGATTAAAAATGGACAGGATTCGGCGATGCTTGCCGGAGGATTTACGGTGGAAAAATCAGAATCGATGAAACCCGGGTTATCTGTTTTCAGATCCGGATCTTTTGTCATGGGAACACCGTTTACCATTGGTTGTACATTTACAAATATTAGTAATATTGATATTCCTGTGGTACAGGCCAATGTGATGTTGTCGGATGATTGTCCAATCAAAGTTTATGACGGTCCTGACTTTATCCTTTTAAAAGAAGTGATGGCCGGCTATAATGATTCTTTAAACTCGTTTGATAATAGAAACGGATATAACATTGTTTCAGGATATATTACAGATTTAAAACCAGGTGAAACAGTATCACTCCGGTTGGAATCGAGGGTGAGTGGATCAAAAGATGCTCCTATCGGTTTTCATGTTGCTGCAAAAGGCATGACCAGATTGGGATTTGCAAGAAGAAATTATTTTGAGTACGAGGAGATACGGGAAATTGTCAATGAGTTCGGATTAACAGGTTCTCCACAAATGATGATCTTCTCTTTAGAGAAGAATCTTTTCCACACGACCTTATTGGGGCCTTATATCGACAGGAATATTACCACACTGTCAGATGTACAAGAGGTTTTGAACGATACCAATTATGTATATGTTGATTTTGATCCGGGTGAAGAAGTCGGAAAACTCGTTGACGGTAATCTTACATTAAAAGGAGAAGATGTATATAAATGGGAAATTAATGTGCCGGAAACAACATTGGGTGCCGCTCCCGGCAATACTATAGGTTGGGATTTTATTCATTCAACAGGTAGTATTGATATCAGCGCAAATGCTTCTAAAAAGTTTATCATTATTCCTGTTCCGCGTAATCCTTGTGACAATGCATTCAGTAGTCTTACGACCTGGGAAGCATGGCATGATTATAAATGGCCGATTGCTTATGCCGAAAACGGAATCACAGGTTTCAGTCCTGATGCATTTGAAGTAGACATCGAATTTTTTGAACAAGCGAATAATCTTTACGGTGGTACTTTTGAAGTTACCACTTCCGGAGATACATTGTATCTTGAATTCATTCATCACGTTCCGCAATGCGGTGATCTTGCTGTTAACGGAGGTCCCGGTCTTTGCGGCTACCCGGGTGGTGATGGTGGTCCGGGAGTTTGTAATGGTGCCGGTGGTGATGGTGGTCCGGGATGGGGTGGAAATAGTGGAGGTGGTAACGGCGGCAGTAGCGGTGGAGGTGGTGGCTCCGGCGGAAGTAATGGCGGGGGAGGTACTCCGGGAAATCCCGGTGCTGATACAGATCCGGATGGTGATGGAGATGGGTTGGATGATACTATCGATAATTGTGCTAATGTCAATAACCCGGGTCAAGCGGATAGTGATGGGGAGGGAAGAGGTGATGCGTGTGATGCAAATCCGGGCAACCCTGATACCGACCCTGATGGTGATGATACTCCTACCGCTACAGATAATTGTCCTAGTGTCCCGAATAGAAGTCAGGCAGATGCAGACGGTGATGGCATTGGTGATGCCTGCGATAGTGATCCGCTTCCTTATCCTCCGTCCTGCATTTCGATGGGAACGTGTCCACCCCCTTCTTGTCCGGATAGTCCTCTTTGTCCTCCCGGTGATAATCCTCCTCCAGCTGGTGTCGACCCTCTTGTTCCACGCGAGCCAACAGCAGAGGATGTCTGTGATAAGATACTCGAAGAAATAGGATGCCTGTCTTCCATAAAAGGATGTATGGAAACTGCATTGGAAACAGTTGCTATACTCGGTGGAAGTCTTGATCCGCGAACAACGGTGGGTGCAGCTAATTTGAGAATATTGGCCACAGCCGTGGGAACCTGTACCCTGGATTTGCTCGAAGGTTGTTTTGATATTAAAACAGATATTCCGGGTATTGATTGTTTGGCTGCATTAAAGGGCCTTGGTAAGAGCATATCAATTTTAACCACTAGTATAGATGAGGCTTCCGGAATTTTTGGTGCTTCCAGAAAAGCATTAGATGAATGCGCTGATATTGGATTTGATGAACAGGAACTTA
The DNA here is from genome assembly GCA_016721435.1 of Bacteroidota bacterium. Taxonomy (GTDB): domain Bacteria; phylum Bacteroidota; class Bacteroidia; order AKYH767-A; family OLB10; genus JAJTFW01. The sequence continues at coordinate 46,928 of JADKIC010000048.1, read as the reverse complement.
TTTGCCTGGGCATCACCAAATTTCTTCCGGTGGATCCCAATGAAATCAAAGGACCAATAGGTGCCGGTGATACAAGTATCCGTTGGGTAACGAAATATCAACCCATGAACTTTTCTATTTTCTTTGAGAATGATTCAGTGCTTGCATCTGCTCCGGCCAGCAGAGTAATGGTCACTCAAGAACTTCACTCCAATATGGATCCTCTGAGCTTTGGATTGGGTAGCGTAAATTTCGGTAGCTATTCGTTCCTCTCTTCCTTCCCTGGCGAATTATAGTGGTGTGCTGAATCTCAATGACACGTTGGGATTTGATGTAGAAGTGACAGCAGGACTTGATATCGTTCAAAACCGCCTGTTTTGGATCTTGCAAACCATAGATCCGTTGACCGGGCTTCCTCCCAATACCATCAATGGCGGATTCCTTCCACCAAATGATACGCTTAGTAACGGTCAGGGCTATGTGACATATACAATTGCTGCTGCAGGAGATGTGGTGAGTAGCGATACTGCAACTGCAACGGCAGAAATTGTATTTGATATCAATGACCCTATTATCACCAATACATGGATCAATACCTTTGATGCAGGGTATCCATTGAGTAGTATGGATAGTATTCCACCGCTCATATTAAATGACAGCCTCGAAATCATTGTACATTCTTCCGATGATACTTCCGGTTCAGGAGTGGAATTTGTTTCGCTTTATATGCAGGCAGATGGTTCCGGTTTTACACATTATGCCAGTGTTCAGCAAGAAGATACAATCCGTTTTCCCGGAGTAGATGGAATTGAATATGGATTTTATACTATTGCGGTGGACTCTACGGGAAATCGGGAATTGCCTAAGACCTTGGCACAATACATAACACATTTCGGTTATCGGGATAGTCTGAAATTATTAGCGCCCCCATCTTTCAGCAGCTATTGTACCGGTGATTCACTCTTAATTAAGTGGACATTTCTGAGAAGTGATTCTCTTCGCATCATCGTGCATGAACCACTTTCGGATACGCTCCTGAATTCACCCTGGATATCTTCTGCCGATTCGCTGTACGCCTGGGTAGTACCTGTAGTGCCTGCCGGAGATACGCTGATTCTGACTATACAGGATAAAGACGATGCGGATCTCCTCGATCGTGATACTATATTGCTGCTTAATGCATCTACATGGTATCTGGATAATGATAACGATGGATATTACTCAGGGTTACCTCTGGTGAGTTGTCAATCGCCCGGGGCAACGTATACACTAACAGTTACCGGTGGAGATGATTGTGATGATGCCAGTGCGACCACCTATCCCACAGCGCTGGAATTGTGCAATGTTACGGACGATAATTGCAATGGAAATGTGGATGAAGGATGTCCGAACAGTATCAACTTAAGGATCTACATCGAAGGGCTATACATTGGAAATGGAAATTTAATGCCAATGTTGCATTACAACGGAATAACGGCAAATCCCCTCATCAGTGATTCCGTTATCGTTGAACTTCGTGATGCGACAAGTCCGTACACACTGCTGCAATCCGAAACATTATTGCTCAACGTCAGCGGCGAGGTGACAGCGCATTTCCCGGTTCCGATGATCGGTACTCCCGTTTATGTAGTCATTAAGCATCGTAATAGCATCGAAACCTGGAGTAAAGTACCTGTCGTTTTAGGGCCGAATACTATTATTGATTTCAGGTATTGATAAGAGGATTTTAATTTAATGTACTGATATTGATAAATTCCTGATTCTTGAGTTCCTGAACGTGAATTTGGGCGACTATGAGTTTCGTGAGCCCGGTTTTCCTTTCCAGAATCCCTGAATATCATTAAAATATTCAATATCAGCAATTTAATAAATAATCAAACCCTTTGTAAATTGCCTATACCTTCATTATTTTTGCAACCCCGATTGGAATTCGAGCGTTTGAATTCCTTTCGGACGTTCTTCTCCAACTGACCCACCACGTGCTATAATCAGGAAGCAGACGCAAGCGACGCTTCCTGATGGCTCGAGTGAAAGAGAATCTGGTCCTCTCCCTGCAAAAACAGAGAGAGGATTATTCCTCCTTAGCTCAGCTGGTTAGAGCACATGACTGTTAATCATGGGGTCCCTGGTTCGAGCCCAGGAGGGGGAGCGGTGCAGCAGAGCGCAAAGTAGTGCGGAGCACACTTTACCCACGCTGCACCGCCGGGCTGTGGAACGAGTTTTACGAGTTTCTCTACAGCTTGGGGGATATAAAATCAAAAAAGGCCGGCATTATGCTGGCCTTTTCTCGTTTTATGAAAGGTATTGATTTTTCAGCCTGCATTTTAAAAGAATAATTTATGATTAAACATCCTGAATTTGCAGTCTACGTACTGCTAAGTTTAAAAGATCAGCAATTTTACATTGGATTCACTTCTGATTTCAAACGAAGAATGGAAGAACATGCCGAAGGGAGATCACAAAGCACCGCCTGCAGAAGACCATTTGTGTGTGTTTTTGTTGAGTATTATTATAGTAAGAAAGATGCCATGAGACGTGAAGTCTATTTCAAAACTTCCACCGGAAAAAGTGCTGGATTGATGCTAAGTGAAAGTCTTTAGAATTCTGAAGGAAGCCCTGCAGTGTCAGTGAAGTAGTGCAGAGCACACTTCACCGTCTACTGCGGGGCGAGTTTCTCTACAGCTTGGCGGGACCCTGAAGTAGACCATGCAGCGTGCTTCGCTCTGCTGCATAGACACTTCAGGGTTTGTCTTATGAAATGCCTTGATTTTTCAACCTGCATTCAATTTATAATAAAACATCCGGAATTTGCCGTTTATGTATTGTACAGTTTAAAAGATCTACAGTTTTACATTGGCTACACTGCCAACTTCAAACGAAGAATGGAAGAACATGCCGAAGGGAGATCACAAAGCACCGCCTGCAGAAGACCATTTGTGTGTGTTTTGTGGAGTATTACTTTAGTAAAGCAGATGCACTTAGAAGAGAAAAATATTTCAAAACCTCCGGTGGAAAACGTGTGTTGCGATTGATGCTAACAGATAGTCTTTTGGAATCAAGCGAAGCCCTGCAGTGTCAGTGAAGTAGTGCAGAGCACACTTCACTGTCTACTGCAGGGGGTTTTTGTTGAGTATTATTATAGTAAGAAAGATGCCATGAGGCGTGAGGAGTATTTCAAAACTTCAGCAGGTAAAAGAGTTTTGCGATTGATGTTAACAGAAAGTCTTTTGGAATGATAAGAAAAATCCACCTGATAATCAAAGTCCACGCAAATAAAAATTTCTCGATTACGTCTTGAGAATAACGATACCCGAAAGATCGTAGTCTGGCGGATGAAGCAGAAAAACCTTTTAACGGCTTGCTTGTTTATAAAGGATGAGAAAGAAGAAAATGATGATCTATATTTCAATTGTTTTAGTACTCATCGTACTGTTTTGGCAGACCGGCATCAGTAGTGGTACTGAGCAACGATCCTATAAAGTGGATAAAGTATACGACGGCTTTGAAATACGCACCTACACTTCCGTTGTAATGGCCTCCGTTGAGCAGAATGGCGAGATGATGGAAACCGGAAATACATCCTTTCGTACCCTGGCAGGTTATATTTTTGGTGGTAACGCAGGGGGCGAAAAAATAGCTATGACTGCGCCGGTGGTCATGCAGCCCGGAGCGGAGGCCTCCACCACACGCATGAGCTTTGTTATGCCCAACGGTTATGACCTTTCTACACTCCCCGCCCCGGAAACATCCTCTATCCGCCTGCATGAAGAAGCCGGCTACCGGATGGCCGTAATCCGATTTGGTGGCTTCGTTTCGAATAAGGACACTACCCAAAAAGGCCGACAAGCTTCGCCAACAGCTGGAAAAGAAAATATTGCTTACGTCGATGTAGTAATTTATATGGGATACAATCCACCTTTTCAACTGATCAACCGCCGTAACGAAGTAGGTTTTATTCTGAAATAATAATCTGCTTCTCTCCACCACGGAGAATAACCTCGACATTGTCTGAATGCCGACCCTCTCTCCATTCAAATGAAGTGGATTCTTCTGCTACTGCCATAAACCCATTAATTTCAGTTAAGCACTAAATTCCGGAATAGTTTCTTACCGGATTCATCAAAACTTTTGGCTCATTTTGATTTATTACTCGTGAATCCTGTAAAGAGGAATGGATGATTATTGATGCTGCTTTCCCCCTTCAAATGAAAGCACTAAATCTTTTCAGTATGTGATTCCTGATATTCAGCACTCGGCAATTTTATTTTCTGAATTTCCTTTTTAACTGCGCAATGTCATTAGGGTCTCCAAACAAATAGAAGAATTTTAATCTCCACGTGGGTGCATTTCTCATGTCATTCCATATGTCTACTACTTCGTGAAAATTGATGTAGACCGGATTTGCTTTATTTTCAATATTAGTGGTCACACCTTATAGGACCTGTTCTTCTTCTTTTTGATAGGTGTTGAACAGGCGGTCCCAAAAAATGAATGTAGCCGCGTAATTTTTATTTATGTATTTTTCCTGTGAACCATGGTGCACACGGTGATTGGACGGGGTGGCAAATATATACTCAATGGCAGGATGTAAGCGGCCGATGTATTCCGTATGTACCCAGAACTGGAAAAGCACTGCTATCTGATTTGCAACGAAGAAAATAATTGGATGAAACCCAAGTAAGGCTACCGGCAAAAAAAATACTAATTTGAAATGCTGTAACCAGCTAAGTCTGAAAGATACACTGAGATTATAATGTTCCCCTGTATGGTGTACTACATGAGTGGCCCACCAAATACGCTGCTGATGAGAAATTCTATGTGCCCAATAACTGCAGAAATCGAAAATAATATAACAGGGTAAAAGTGTCCACCAGCTAAAGTGCATTCTCCAGGGTAATAAATTATATACCCAGATCACGATAAAAAGCAGACTAAATTTAAGTGCAAATGCAATAGCAACATTCCCGATACCTACCAGCACGGATCCAATAGTTTCAGCCTTTTTATAAAGTTCCTTGTTTTGTTTGTATGAAATAAACCATTCCAGCAAAACAAAGAAGAACATGAAAGGTGCTGCCCACAATATGATTTCAGGCGAATTACTGGAGATATCATTGATTTGAGAGTAAAGGATCTTTGGTGCCAAACACCGAATTGAAATTCAATATAGTCATATTGAAACAATTTGAATCCATTTATTCATTTTAATGAGAGGAGTAGCACATTTCTCCAAGAAGCATTCTCTTGCCTCTTTCCTTTCTAAGTTGAGCGCTTCCTTGTTTGCAGAAGCAAAATGCACTTTTATAAGCTGTAATATCATTTGCCCCCTGTGTTTTTACAGTGGCAAACATAGTATAAAAGTTGCACATTCGTGAATAACATAGCTTTTTATAATTCTATTTTTTAAGGTTACAAAAGTCGCTCATTTTAAGCTGCGATGCCTTACACAATTCCGGAAGGATTTTATATAATTCACGCATTTTAACGAAAGAATATAAAGAGTGCCTTTTTTATATTCCCGATTGCATTAAAGTCCGGCGTTAAAATCAATTACCCCCTTTCATTATTCCTTGGCATTAAATTTCATTTAAACGAGTAGAATGAATTGCCGCTATCGCTGCACCGCCATTTTCAATTTACGCAGTGTACTTCATCACATCCTTTATCACTCTTTTACAAAGATCACCGGCACCTTGTTGCTTATCATCAGCTCATTAAACCTTTTGACATCCGTGTTCAGCATTTGTTTTAACAGGTTTAGCTGATGATCCGCTTTCAATGCCAGTTGCTCAAAAACTTCATAGCTCTGCTTCGTCGGCTTCGTGCTGCCGGAGTTGACAATGTCATACACACCCGCCAGTTTATCATTGAGCTGGATGGGATAATTCAGGATGTCCTGATTGGCTTTTAATTTGGTCTGATATAAAGCTTCTTCGATGGCTGTTATTTTTTTGTTGATGGTATCTTTTTCATTACGCAGCATTTTCTTTATTGTAGAATCTTTCCCTGCTTTCTCAACGGCTGCATTCAGTTGGTTGCGTACGCTCCTGATATTTCCTAGGGCTTTGTGTACTTCACTTATTTTGTCTCTTATCTTTATGGCAAGATTAAACTGCTCCTTCAGGTCCCCATCGGTGGCAGAAACGTTACCCGGCTTTCTCAGCAGAAAAGAATGCATCATCGAATCATTCCCTAGTACCAGTTTTACAACGTGTTTTCCGGGAGCTGCTATTGGTCCGCTGAGCCCGTCATTCCACATTATAATTCCATCAATCTTTTCAGCATCGGGATAGCGCATATCCCAACTCATGGTATTCATGCCGCGCTTTATTTTTAACTTGATGCTGTCCTTTTCCGCGTTGGAGAAAAATGACTTGATCACCTTATTACTTTCATCCAGGAATTCCATCCGGGCAATCGTGTTTGTATCCGGTTTATGTTGAAGGTAAAATTTCACAGTGAGGCCGGGAGCTGGATTTTCTCCGACTTTTTTCTTTTCATTTTTTGTACTTTCAGTACACCAGGTAGTCCGTGGCTGAAAGAGGTGAAACTTTTTATTGGTGATGGATTCATTCCACTGATGAAGCAGCGACAGATCATCCAGCACCCAAAAGCTTCTTCCTTGTGTGGCTGCAATGAGATCAAAATCTTTTATGGTCAGATCAGTAATTGGTACCATAGGTAGGTTAAGTTGCCATTTCTTCCAACTCTTTCCGGCATCATTGCTTAAGTACATCCCGTATTCCGTACCGCAGTACAAGATTCCTTTCTGATAAGGATCTGCACGCAGACAACGTGTGAAATGATCCGACGCAATTCCATTGGTAATTTTTGTCCATGTTGCACCGTAGTTATTGGTATAATAAATGTAAGGCGTATAATCATCCAGCTTGTATCTTGTTCCAACAGCATACAGTCCGCCCTTTGTAAAGGGATCAGGTTCCAGACAATTAAACATCATCCATTCCGGCATACCTTTCGGTGTGACATTGCTCCAGTTTTTTCCTCCGTCTCTCGAAACGTGCATCAAGCCATCATCACTTCCGCACCATAACAAATCTTTTTCATAAGGCGATTCACAAGCTGCAAAAATGGTGGCATATGTTTCTACGCCGGTATTGTCCTTGGTGATGATTCCTCCGCTGGCCTTTTGTTTGGATTTATCATCGCGTGTCAGATCGGGTGAAATTTGTTTCCAGGAAATTCCTTCGTCTTCCGTATAAAATAAAACATTGGCTGCAGCATACAATCGTTTCTTCTCATGCGGTGAAAAGAACAGCGGGAAGTTCCATTGAAAACGGTAGCGAGCACTGTCGGCACCCCGGCCAATATTGGCATCGGGCCATACGGAGATATTGTTGTTCTCTCCCGTTTTATGATTGAGTCTGCCGATGAACCCGTCATAATTTCCGCCGTAAACTATATCATCATTCAACGGATCAGCAACAATATGTCCGCTTTCAAAACCTGCTGTGGGCTCCCAGTCTTCCTGTGTAATGCTTCCTGAGGTAAAGGAGCGATGGTTGATACGTAGACTTGAATTATCCTGCTGCGCTCCGTAAATGCGGTAAGGAAAATGATTGTCGGTACTCACTCTGTAAAACTGTGCGGTGGGCTGATTATAATACGTGCTCCAGTTTTCACCGCCATCAAAGGTGACCTGTGCGCCGCCATCGTCAGCAACAATCATCCGTTTGTTATTTTCAGGGTCAATCCACAAGTCGTGATGATCGCCGTGTGGGGTACTTATCGTCTTAAATGTTTTACCACCATCACCGGAACGATGAAAGGCTACATTTAAAACATATACTACATTTTCATCTTTTGTATCCGCATATACCCTGCTGAAATACCATGCCCGCTGACGAATCTTGCGTTCATCGTTTACCCGGATCCAGGTTGTTCCGCCATCATCACTACGCATCAATCCTCCCTCAGCCGCTTCCACCATGGCAAATATTTTGTCGGTGTTTACAGGGGAGACGCTTACAGTAATTATTCCCAGCGGACCTTTGGGCATCCCTTCATTTTGGGTGATGTCGGTCCATGTAGCTCCACCATCCGTTGTTTTCCAGAGAGAGGAACCGGGACCTCCGCTTTCAAGTGAATAGGGAGTTCTTTTTACATTCCAGAAAGAGGCATAGAGGATAGATGGATTTACGGGATCCATAACAAGATCTGACGCTGCAACAGAATCATTTAAAAATAAAATACGTTTCCAGGTATTGCCACCATCGATAGTTTTATAAATGCCGCGTTCCTTATTTTTTCCGAACAAATGACCAAACGCACATACATACACCACATCAGGATTCTTCGGATGGATGCGAATGCGAACAATGTGACGGGAATCAGTAAGACCCATGTTCTTCCAGGTATTTCCACCATCAACGGATTTCCAGATACCATGCCCTTCACTCACATTTCCTCTCATGGTTTGTTCTCCTTCCCCTACCCAGATAATATCGCGATCCGAGTTTGCGATGGATACGGCACCAATACTTCCTCCAAAATATTTATCAGAGATAGGACTCCAGTTGCTGCCACCATCAGTTGTTTTAAAAACACCGCCGCCTGTTGCCCCGAAGTAAAAGGTATTGGTTTCCTTCAATACGCCGGCTACCGCGCCACTTCTTCCACCTCTGGCCGGACCGACACACCGCCACTTGTAGGAGGAGCTGAGCATAGAATCAGCAGGACTTGCTTTTACGGGATCAGCTTTTCTTTGTGCATAAAGAGAGATGTTTCCAATTAATAATAGTGTAAGAAGAATTTTATTCATGTGTGATTTTAATAATGGCGGTAAGATATTGAAAATTTATATTCATCACTTTTTTCTGCTGCCAACATAGATGCTTTTGAATAGGTGATTCTGAATATCAACGGTACCGCAGTGGTGCCTTTTCCCAATTCGCTGTACGGCAATGCCTACTATGTTTGTGTGAAATCCCGCAACGTTATAGAGACCTGGAGCAAACTTCCGGTCACGATGACGAATACGACGAATGTTGATTTTACGATGCCGTAACTAACGGTTGGGCAGTAGAGAAATACTTGCCTGCACCGGAATAATTAATCTGTAATGCCCTGAAGCGTCAATGAAGTAGAGCGAAGTACACTTCATGGATGGCCTGAGAGCATTTTTGCAGATATTTTAAAGCACCATCCATGCTTAGGAGCATTATTTCAAATTTTTATAGACCGCCTATTAAAGTATTAGTTGTTTTTATTTTATACCCGAAGGGGTATTATTTTTTCATAAGTCACAAAATATATACCCGAAAAGGTATAAATATAGCCTTTTTTACATATTTATACCTTTTCGGGTATAAATATGTAAAAATTTGTATATTTACACCCGAAAAGGTATAAAAATGAGGCTAAATGAATTTGTAAAGTTGAAAAGACATTCAGTTCACTTGACACAACCGGAGTTAGCGGAAAAGGCCGGCATCGGCTTACGCTTTATTCGTGAACTGGAACAAGGTAAAGAATCCTTGAAACTCGATAAAGTAAATAAAGTACTGAATTTATTCGGTTTTGAAGTGGGCGCCGTTGAATTAAAGAACCGGGAAAATGATCGTTAAAAAGGCTGAAATAAGATACAATAAAAGCAAGGCAGGTGTTTTAATTCAGGATGAGAATGGATATCATTTTACCTATGATGAAGCTTATTTAAAATCTTCATCCGCAGAGCCGGTAAGTTTAACTTTACCGTTAAGAAAAGATAAATATAGTGCTCAGGTATTATTTCCATTCTTTGATGGCTTAATTCCTGAAGGATGGCTATTGGACATTGCAGAAAAAAACTGGAAGCTTAATCCCCGCGATCGAATGGGACTATTATTGGCATGTTGCAAAGATTGCATAGGAGCTGTTAGCGTTCATCCTCATAACGATTCCATCGGATGATCAGAAGATGTTTGTTTTGTTATAAACCCCTGGCAGAAACCGACAACGACTTTCATGCAGCGTGCAGCAAGAAAATGTTTGGCGATACCAGGACTCCACTGTTACCTTACACTGAAAATGACCTGGAGAAAATGGCTGAAGAGGTCATTAGAAGTCATACCTCGGTCACCGGGGTTCAGCCCAAACTATCGTTACATTTAACATCCGGAAAGGATGCGGATTCTACTAAACGTTTTACAATAGCCGGCCTTTGGGGAGGATTTATTCTTAAGCCGCCTACACCACATTATCCTCAATTACCGGAGGTGGAGGATTTAACGATGCATTTGGCAGAAGTTGTAAAAATAAAAACTGTACCCCATAGTTTAATCAGACTCCAATCCGGAAATCTGGCCTATGTGACGAAAAGAATTGACAGGATAAATAAAACAAAGTTGCATATGGAAGACATGTGTCAACTTACAGAACGGCTCACAGAAAATAAATACCAGGGAAGTTATGAGCAGATAGCAAAAGCGATTCAAAAGTATTCATCCCATCCGGGTCTTGATGTTGTGAATTTTTTTGAGAGTGTTGTGTTTTCCTTCATCACCGGCAATGCAGATATGCACTTAAAAAATTTTTCGCTCATTCGATTACCCAATGTTGGCGTTGTTTTGTCGCCTGCATATGACTTAGTATCTACAACTATGGTAAACCCGGCGGATAAAGAAGAAACCGCTTTAAACCTGAATGGTAAAAAGCATAAAATAAAGAAATCTGATTTTATCAATGCTTTCACAACATTAAAACTGGAGAAAAAGCAACAATTAAATATTTTGAATAAAATGCTGAGCGCAGAACAAGCCTGGATGGATCTTATTAAGATGAGTTTTATCTCCGAAGAATTTAAAGAGAAATACATTCATCTCATTAAAAATCGACTGGAAATATTCAAATAACGTGTTCTTGCCACGTAAAGAAGGACCATGTAGAAAATATAAATTATTCTTCCTCTTCCATTTACAATCTGTGTTTAAAACAATCGCAATTTTCACCCACTTTATTATTCCTTGATAAATTTTAACAGGAATATGTGTTCGTCTTTGCGACCTGAAAGCAGGAAAGTTCCTTTCGGAAGATCGCGGACTTCAAGAGTCATATCAGTGGTGTTCCGGCTATCATGAAACTGCATTATTACCTTACCGCTAATGTCCATGATTTTTAACTCACTGATTTTGCCTTGTCCTTCAATTGGGTGCAACGTCAATTTTTCATTCACAGGATTTGGAAACACTTGCATACCGGCTGTCATGTCTTGTTCCTCTGTGTTGGTCACAGTGCCGCTAAAAGTCATATTGTCTATCCACAAGTAATCTCCGTTGGTGGGCTGTGCACCGCTGGCTGCAAGAACGATCATACAGCTGTCCGGATTGTTGCCATCCAAATAGTTTAATGGAATGTTAAAGGTTGCCCAATTCATGGCCATACCGGTGAGTGTACGATGAGCATTGGCTACAACAATACGCTGGTTGCCATCCCATCTTGTCAGCAGTACATCGATATATCCCTGGCTGCTTCCAAAAATCATATGTTGCCAGCTTCCGGTGAGAGTGGCGGGTCGCTGGCTGAATGGAAAGCCGGACTCGGGTGTCATAGAGGCAGAATTAATGTTTCCACTTACGGCTATACCGGGAACAACACCCATCGCGCCTGCATTTTTACTGGTGACTTTGATATAATAGGAACCTGGATTACCGGGGTTGCCTCTGGTAACAGTGTAAACCGAAAGAGCCGAAGTCAGACTGTTGAGTGTCCCCCAACCATCCGGTTCGTAATAGGTACCCATATTGGTCCAGTTTTCAAATCCGCTGTTGGGAATGCTTTGCGCTGTGCAGATTGTGTTAATGAGGGAAAAGGTAATGAGGAGTAGGTATAATTTTTTCATTGGCAGTATTTAGTATTTTGACAAAAATATAGGGTTTTCAAGTTGTAATTATTGATCTCAATCATTTAAAGTACATGATTTTGAGCAGATATACAGTTTCTTTTGATGGGTGTAGGATGAATAAACAAGACACATTAAAGAGTAGTAAAGTGTGTCCGAACAGTCTGGAATTTCTTTATCTTTAAATTTCCCGAAAACAATATGAGATTTTAGCTTGCAGATATGCCGTTCCTGAGTAATTTCGCAGGCGGCAAAAAGCCCTAAAGTTAATCCTCCTCTCATGAGCCTCCTCGTAATCGGTACCGTCGCCTTCGACGCCATTGAAACGCCCTTCGGAAAAACAGATAAAATCATCGGCGGCGCTGCTACCTATGCATCTATGTCCGCCTCCTATTTTAAAAAGAATATCAACCTCGTTTCTGTGGTGGGAGAAGATTTTCCGGAAGAAGCCATTGCGATGATGCAAAACCGTGGTATCGACACCCGTGGTCTTCAAATTAAAAAGGGCGAAAAAACGTTTTTCTGGGCGAGGAAATACCACGAGGATATGAATTCGCGTGATACACTCGATACGCAACTGAATGTACTCAGCACTTTTGACCCGATTATTCCGGACGAATACCAGGATTGTGAATTCCTGATGCTGGGTAACCTCATGCCCAGTATTCAGATGTCGGTGTTGCAACGGTTGAAGAAACGTCCGAAGCTGGTGGTCATGGATACCATGAATTTCTGGATGGAAATCGCTTTGAATGATTTGCTGAAGATGATCTCTATGGTGGATGTCCTTACAATCAATGATGCGGAAGCGCGGCAGTTGACCGGAGAGTATTCTCTTGTAAAAGCAGCACGTAAAGTCCTGACGATGGGTCCGAAGTACCTGATTATTAAAAAGGGTGAACATGGTGCATTGTTGTTCCACGGAAATAATGTGTTTTACGCACCTGCCTTGCCGTTAGAAGATGTTTTTGATCCGACCGGCGCGGGAGATACGTTCGCGGGTGGATTCATTGGCCATCTCCACAACTCCGGCGATATCTCTTTTGAAGCGATGAAGCGTGGTGTCATTTATGGCTCTGCGATGGCTTCATTTTGTGTGGAGAAATTCGGCCTGGAAAGAATTGTGAGCTTGACCGATAGTGAAGTGGATGAGCGGGTGCAGCAGTTTATCGACCTCGTGCAGTTTGATATTACGTTGGTGTAAATGAATAAATAGAGTCGCTTGTAGGCTCTAGCTACAGTGGACAAGTCCATATCGATTCACGTTCATATTTCTCTTATTCAAATTGGGTTGAAAGGGCTGGTCTATTCGTCATAAAGAATCAGATTTAAAATTTATTGTTTATTTTTATCAGGAAGAATAGCCCTAACAACAATTATGTCGAATAAAAGTAAATTGATTTTGCTCCTGCAAGCCGGTATTTTTTTCCTGATTTTGGGAGGAAATCATCTTCTTGTCGCACAACAGGGAAAGGTATTGAGCGGAACTGTTTCTGATGCTTCCAATAAGGAACCGATTCCCTTTGCAACAGTGACTTTGAAGAAAAGTCTGGTGGGTACTACTACCAATGCCTCCGGCGAATTTGAATTGCATATACCCGATTCTATTGGCAAGGATTCTTTGTTGATTACATTTCTTGGCTATTCCTTTAAATCCTTTTCGCTGGATGCTGTTCAGTCCCGTTTGCAAGTTTCCCTTACGCCAACTTCTATCGACCTGAAGGAAGTCCTTATTCGTCCGTTGCCGCCAACCTATTATATCAAGCTGGCGATGCAGTCGCGCAAGGCAAATTATCCCCTCGATCCCTTTGAATCCACCGCCTATTACAGAGAGATTATTCAGGAGAATGGTAGTTTCCTGCGTTCGCATGAAGGTGTATTTAAAACGTATTATCCCGCCTTTCAGGATACCGTTAAAAATCAAAGTCAGTTAATGCTCTTTCGGAAAGCGAATGATTTAACTGAATTGGCTTTTATGAAGAAGGAGCGTTTAAAGGACGAAGCAAAAGATAAAAAGGAGAGAAGAGAAAGCAGTGAAGAAAGGGAAGCCGGTTGAAAAGAAAAGTTCGAAAGATGATAAAGACAGTCTTAAGATCGGAGAAGTGTTTGGAGGACCGGAAAATCTGCTGAAGATGGCCGATATTTTTAAGGACCCGGATAATTTTCTCGACAGCAATGAATTTAAAAACTACACGTATGCATTTGCCAAATCATCCAGCTATAACAATGCGGCCCTGATGGTTATTCAGTATAAATCGAAAGGCAAGGTGGATCGTGTTCGTGAAGAAGGATTCATCTATCTCGATATCGCCAGCAATGCTATCGTAAAAATCGAATCGAAAGGCAGCTATTCGATTCCTACGTTGGTTCGACCTGTGCTATTTGTGATGGGAATAGGAGTTGAAAATCCAACCTTCAAAAGTTCCATCAGTTTTCAGCAGGTCAATGATAGATGGTATCCCAATGCCATGCAATTTAACATGAACATTCAGGTGGAGAAGAAAAGAATGTTTTCAAAGAATGATAATTCCAGTTTTGATATCGAGGGCGTATTGGCAATAAACAAATTGAAAACGTCTAACTCAACACCTGTCGAAACCGCAAAGCGTTATACCACGAAGAAGCGTCCCGAGCAGCAGGTTTTTAATGATCTGAAGTTGAACTGGTCGGAGATTAATGTGATTAAGTGAGGGCGGTACAACATTCTTTTGAAATGATAGTTGATTAGAATCTGAAATCAAAATAGGTAAGGTCGCTAAACAGCAAAGGAGTTTTACTCCATGTTTCTATTGAATTGCGATGTTTAACGATTAAATAGTAAGATTGATTTTGATATCCCGGCGGAAGCCAGATCGTTTCAGTGGTGCCAAAAATATTTACTGCGCAGGTATAAGTTGCAACAATTGCATAAGGTGAAACTATTGATGCTAAGGACACAGTTATGGAGTCAAAAATAAATGGCGCGTTCAATGGGTCGAGTACGGGTAACATAGCAAAAAGCCCTGAATAAGCACCTTCATAATAAACACCGATTACCAACCCGATTTTACAGTTCTCATCAACAATCATATTGCAGTTTTCATCTAATGTATTGCAAATTTCCTGTGCACCCGGGTAAATGAGATCATTCTGATCATCGCAGTCCTGAGTATTGCAATAGCCGTCCCCATCTACATCAATACAATTGTCACAAACATCTCCAATAGTATCGTAATCTAAATCTTCCTGCAAGGGATTGAAGTGATTAATACAATTATCACAAGCATCACCGATTAAATCCATGTCGGTATCAGTCTGATCAAAATTGGGAGTGTCAGGACAATTATCATTATTTTCACAAATACCATCTCCATCCATATCCAGATTTTCATCCACAAAACCATCGCAGTTATCATCAATACTGTTACATACCTCTATTGCATCTAAATTAATAGACGGAACTGTATCATTGCAGTCTGAATTATTATCAGAGAATCCGCCTGGTATATTTATTCCGCAAAAATCCTGGCAATTAACCTGGCCACCATACCCGTCATTGTCTACATCCGCGCAAATGGAATATGGACTAATTGGTGAAATAATTACCTGAACCGGATCACTCGGGTTGCAATCATCCACTGTTACAGAATATGTACCAGCAGTTGTTACTGAAATTTGCTGCGTAGTAGCCCCTGAACTCCAGAGATAATTGCTTCCCTGGACTTGCAGTTAATAACAGAGGATTGGCGCCGCAGATTTCAAAGTTGTTTGCGAAGGCGGAAATATGAGCAACATTCTTCAATTTAAAAACCCAGTTGTCATAGTTTCCCACTAAGTTAGAAAAGTAGCCATCGTTTGAATTGGTAAATCCCGCAACAGCGATCCATCCATCATTGGTGCAGGTTACGCTTTGACAATAATCTCTGTTGTTTCCGCCTATTACTTTTTTCCAAATGATATTTCCGGCAGCATCAGTTTTTATAATCCAGAAATCTTCAAAATGAAATGTGCCATAGGCTTCGGCAATGGAGGGAACCGGAGGATTTGTAACTACATTTCCCGCCATAACTAAATGGCCATCCGGACTTCTTACCAGTGAATTTAATCTACAACTTCCACTTCCATATCTTTTTGACCATTCAATATTTCCCAATGCATCTAATTTTTTCAACCAATAGCTTCCATAATGCAGCCCATCATCATCAAGATCCCCATTGGTAGATTCAGTGCTGCCTCCTAAGATAAATCCTCCATCCGGCAAGCTGATTACCGAATTCCCAAAATCAGAATTTGATCCTCCAAAAACTTTTACCCAGGTGAGATTACCTGTAGCATCTAATTTAAGTACGATTTCATCATAACCCCCGTGATTCCCTGCTCCAATACCGGTACTTGAATTAGTTTGTCCCGAAACAATGTAACCGCCATCCAGACAGATATCCACTGATTTTCCTTCTTCAGACAAAGAGCCCGAGAAGGTTTGATCCCAAATAAGAACCCCTAGCGAATCCGTTTTCAAGACCCATATATCTGAAGTGGCATTGCTGGGAAAAGTGCCGCCGTTGTAACCTGTAACGATAAATCCTTTATCGGAGCATTCTTTAATGAAATTCGCTGATTCATAACCACCCGGTGTACCGTAATTCACCATCCAAATTATCTGACCAATTGAATCAGCTTTTGCAATACATAAATCACTAACACCACCAATGTTTCCTGCAAGGATATAATTTCCGTCCTGAGTTTGCTGCAGATGACTGATGCTAATCCCGTTTAAAGATGTCGTCTCCTATTGGGTTACACCACTGGCATCAACTTTTGCCAGCCAGCTGTATCTCCTGATATATATCCTCCGTCTTGTGTTTGTTGAATAGCAGTTGCTCTTCCGCTGGTTCCTGTCCCCGGGAAGTGCTTTTTCCATTCAATGCCTTTGCTGGTGCCGTTGCCAAGTTGAGTGACAGTAACAGGAGCGAGTGCAGTGGCACAACCGGTATTTGCATCAACTGTAACAGTATAAGTTCCCGGTTCGGATACATCAATACTTTGAGATATGGATCCTGTACTCCATAAATATTCAGCTCCCTCCGGAGATGTTAATGTTACAAATTCATCCTTATATGGCCAGAGGACCGGATGAAGTGATACTGCCGGTATTGTTTGAAGAGAGCGCAATGCAAGCCGATGTGGATGAAGTATAAAAAGGATTTGATGAAACAACTCTCATTCGATAATGTTCCCCATCAGGGAGATTACCCGGAAATGAAAGAGGAATTGATCCACTTGAAGATGTAGAAATCGATCCTACAATGGTAGGTGCAGAAAAGTTCCCTCCACTATCACTTAGCTGAGCAGTAAAAACGTTTCCAGGATGGAAACCAGTCGCTTCATATTCTAATTCAAATGAATTATTATGGCAGATTATCTCTGGCATTATAATATTAGTTAAATCAAATTCAGGATCAAAGGACCATACTTCCGCCACATTAGCGCTGCCTGAATATCCGGTGGCAATAATGATGTGATTATTATAAGTGAAAACTACCATGTCCTGTAGCAAAAAAGAAGGATGTTCATTTACAAATTTGTTTATTTCTTGCCATGAATCATTGGCCGCATTATACTTTGAAACAAATTCTGTGAGAGGACAGGTCCGAAAGCCAAACAATATGCAGATAAAGGCACACATGTTGTGAAAATTCCAATCGCATAGTATTCGTTATTCAAAGTAATTCCTTTCGAATGAAGAAGACTACTGGAGTTATTCTGACAATATAAATTATTTTTTATCGTCCAGTTATCATTTTGTGGATTATATTCAAAGGTATCAAAACTTTGAATATCTGTACCACCCGTTATTATTATTTTATTGTTTACTATTAAGGAAGCCGCGCCCCTTTTACAATAATTATTCGGCATTCCATTTTTTTGCATCCAACTATTATTTCCTGGATCATATTCCCACATATCTCCAAGCAACAGATTATTTGCAAATGCTTCCCCGGTGCCAACATATCCTTTTCCATTACATGACACACCTATGGCGAGCGTACGTTCTACACCGGGGAAAGTGGTCTTTTGTGTCCATGTGTTACTTCAGGGGTCGTATTCAAAAAAGCATTACCGGCAGAAGCATTACTTCCCTGACCTATCCCCGCGTACCCTTTCCCATTGATAGCAAATCCAACCCCGTATGCCAATCCAATCATTGGAAGTGGGGCTTTGGGTTGCCAGGTATCTGTGGCCGGGAAATATTCATAGAATTCATTATAAAAGGTACTCCCGTTTGTTCCTCCGCCTGCAAAACATTTGGAGCCGATCTGGAAGTAAAACATCCCGGCTCTGGCTCCATATTGAAAACTGTTTAATTGTTGCCAACTTCCGTCTGCAGCAGCAGTAAATGGCAGGAGATAAAAGCAAAGAATAAGTCGGATCATCCGGAAGTAATCTAAAGATGGTTTCATAGCAAAATTTGTTAGCTGGTGAATTCTTAGGTTGAATTTAAATAATCAGACCACAGTAGTAAATACTAATTTTCAATTATTGATTTCCAAGTGAAATGTATGTAGTAAACGCTGTTCTTAACAACTATTTAAAGTATAAATAATCGGTGATATTATCCTGTTTAGAATATTAAAGCTCCTGTTTGTTAAGCAAATGAATAATAATTATTTGAGAAAAGCAAGTCTTTTTTTGGTTAATTTTAAGATAAAAGGTTACTTTTAAGAGTTGTAAGCGATAAACTACGAAGAAAAATGGGATAAACGTCCCTGTGGACGCAAACAAAACCACAAGAACTTTTAAAGGAGTTCTTGTGGTTGAGAAAGAAATTCGGAAATTATATGGAATGCTTAAATTAAAATCCAGGTATTTTATGTTTACTCAGAAAATCGCTGTCAGGCTTTATTCCTCCTCCTTATTCATCAATTGCATGAGCAACGTGTATGCCTGATCTGTGACGATATTTTCCGGCAAAGTTGCTTTTTCATCAACAGGAAGAATTTCAATATATCCTCCATCTTTTATCCCCGTGCGGACTGGTACCATGCTGTATTTTCCTGCAGCTTCCAGTTGAAAGATGTAATTTTTATCCTGATAACTGACAACAGCCCCTTCCGGTACAACATCTGTTTCTTTTTCTTTGATCTGTATTTCCGCGTTCATGAACATGCCCGGTAAAAGGTTTTTGTCATAGGCTTCAAAGTGGCAATGTACTTCTACACTCCTGTGCTCGTCCAGCTCCTTGCCGATCAAAATTATTTCACAGGGAAATTTCTTTCCCGGATCAGAGTTGGTCCAGGTCATTACCTTTGTCCGATGGATACATATTGAATGTCTTTTCGAAAATAGTCATGTTGAGATGTATGTCTTTAGGATCTACCAGCTCAAACAGGACATCCGACGGATTTACAAAAGCGCCTACATTCACTTTCACCACCGCTACATATCCATCAATGGGAGAACGTATGGCGACGCTGCGCGAGATGTTGTCATCGGTCAGGCCTTCCGGGTTGATGCCCGCCAGTTTCAATTGCTCGGAGAGGGAACGGATCAATACCTTGTTGGACTTAAACACCGCTTCCGCCTCCTGAAAGGGATTTATCACTGCTTGTTTTGGTGACATTTAATTCCTGCTGCCGGTTGTATTCCTGCTCCAATTGCCGTCCTTTTATTTTTGCGGTCAGGTAGTCTTGTTGAAGTTGGATGAGTCGAGGGTCTTCCATCACCGCTAACTCTTCTCCTTTACGTAGATGCATACCCGGTAGTAGTTTTGTTGATTTCAGATAACCACCCAAAGGAAGAGTTATGGAGATCATGTTCTGTGGTGGGACATCAATGATGCCATTGACCTGTAAACGCGCGGCCATCTTTCTTTTTTCTATCCGACCGGTTTTTATGCCCGATCGCTGAATTTGTTCGGGAGTAAGCTGAACGGCATTTCCATTTACCGGAGCTGCTGCTTGTTCAGCATTTCCTTTGCTCCTCGTGCAGGCTATGGACTGAACAATTAGTATGAGGAGGATTATTTTTTTCATGTTATTTGCTATTTCCGGTTAATGTATGGATGCGAATCAGCGCATGCCGGTACAAGCGCTCGGTTTCATAATATTGTTGTTGGATGTCAATTGATTTATTCATAAACAGGACCCACTGCATATAGTCGATATCTCCATTCTCGAGCCTCTTTCCGGCATCATTGGAAATCGTAATTGCACCGGCCAAGCCTTTTTCTTTATACCAGCTTAAACTTTCACGATAGGAATTCAATTCGCTTAAGGTGGTAGTGTAGAAAATACTTAGTTCTTCTTCCGCCGATCGTGTATGTTGTATGGCAATGGCCTCTTCAATTTTTCCTGCATTCACCTTGCTTGCTCTGAAATTCCAGAAGAGTGGGATACTGAGTCCAACCTGTATGCCATCAAACCGATCATTCCCATCAAAGAATATTTCAGTATCCCCTGACCGTTGCCAGCCTTTGATGGATTGGTTGAAATAGCCAATGCTGATTCCGGGCCAGGCTTGTGATTTCTCCAAAAGCGTTTTTGAATGCGCCAGTTTTTCTTCCTGTTTCATGGCCAGGAGGGAGGGATGTTGTTGAAGTGTCGATGGATCGGGTGTCCCGGGCCATGTAGTCTCGGGATTAAAATCACTGAGGTCGGCAGTTACGGGTGTAATGGTGTGGAGCAGGATGTTCAATTGCTCGTTCAATTTCTTCAGCTCGGACAATTGATGTTGATAGGCCATTTTCCATTCCCCTTGTATCAGTTCTGCATAGGCCTTGTCGCTTCCGGTACTGCTTCCTTTTTCCAGCATTAACCGGCTCCGGTCTGCATAGACGGAATAGATACTGTCGGCTGTTTTTAATAAGCGGACCTGTTGTTGGGTGGTATAGATGTCCGTAAAGAGCATCCATATTTTAGCGGTGATCAGTTGTTCTTCTTCCTTTAACTGCCATTGCGCGAGACTTATCCCATCCTTGCCGAGCTGTGATTTTCGGATATACGTAAACGGTAGTTGGAATTCCTGACTGATGATGTATTTTTGATCGTTGTTTAGGCTGTTCACCTGTCCAAATTCACCACTTACTGTTGTCGCTCCCGGTTCCCAACTGCTTTGCTTCATTTTTTTGAAGTAGTCGATGCGCAATGCTTTTGCAGTGACGGAAGGGTTTTTCATGGCTGAATCCAGAGCAGCTTGTATAGAAATTTGCTGTTGTGCATTCGCCTGTATCGCGGGAAGAACAAGAAGGAGAAGAAGGGTCCCTTTGCGAAGATTTCTTTTGTTGATCCAGGTCTGCCTGTGGATATAAAGCAAGGGCACAAGAAATAGCGTGAGGAAGATAGCAGATAGTAGTCCGCCGATAACCACAGTTGCTAATGGTTTTTGTACCTCGGCACCGGCACCATTACTCAGCGCCATCGGAAGGAATCCCAGTGAAGCTACAGCAGCGGTCATTAACACCGGTCGCAATCGGGTTCTGGTTCCTTTTCTAACAATCTCGAGGGGATCAATGAGCCCTTCTGCCCTCAACTTATTGAATTCGGACAACAATACAATGCCATTCAATACCGCCACACCGAAGAGGGCGATGAAACCAATACCCGCACTGATACTAAATGGTAAGCCGCGTATCGAGAGGGCGATGATGCCTCCGATTGCTGATAATGGAATGGCGGTGAAGATGAGCAGTCCCTGGCCCAATGATCCGAAGGCAAAGTACAAGAGTAAAAAGATAAGCCCCAATGCCAATGGTACGGCTATGCTTAACCGTTGTTTGGCTTCTATCAGATTTTCAAAGGCACCACCGTAAGTAATGTAGTATCCGGGAGGCAATTTAATTTTATCATTGACCTTTGTTTCCAATTCATCCACTATACTCTGTACATCTCTTCCTCTTACATTGAAGCCAACTATAATTCTTCTCTTCGCATCTTCCCGCTGTATCTGGTTAGGTCCGTCTTTCACTTCTACCTCTGCTACCTGATAAAGCGGTATTTGTAATCCGTTTTTTGTAGGAATGAGTAAGTTGCTGACATCATTCTCATCTTTACGCAACGCCAGATCTAAGCGAACGACCAGATCAAACCGGCGTTCTCCTTCAAAAACCTGTCCGCTGATTTGTCCGGCGAAAGCAGCATTGACCACTTTGTTGACTTCTTCTACCGGTACTCCATATTGCGCCAATGCCTGACGGTTGTAGCGAATTACAATCTGTGGCATTCCCGTCATGCTCTCTACATAGAGGTCGCGGGACCCTTCTACCTGCTGTGTCAATTTCCCTAATATGTTTGCATAACGCGTGAGGGTATCTAAATCTTCTCCAAAAATTTTGCAGACCACATCTTGTCTGGCTCCCGTCATGAGTTCATTGAAACGCATTTGTACAGGATACTGAAATCCTGCCGTGATACCCGGAATCTTCTGAAGTTCGGTACTCATTTTCTCAGTCAACTCATCGAAGGTTTTCGCGGAAGTCCAGTCTTTTTTATCTTTCAAAATCACCATCATGTCACTGGCCTCAATGGGCATGGGATCGGTCGGAATTTCTCCGCTACCAATTTTAGTGACGATCTTTTCTATTTCAGGAAATTTCTCTTTTAAAAGTTTTGCCGCTTCAGTAGTCGCTTTAATGGTCATGGTCAGACTGCTTCCTGTCATCACCCGGGTGTCAACTGCCAGATCACCCTCCTCTAACTCCGGAATAAACTCTCCTCCCATATTCATCAGCAAAAGCATACTGACGACAAACGCAACTATAGATCCTCCAATAACAAGCATAGGTTTACGGACAAACTTCTCTAGCCAACGACTGAATAAATGCTCTAATTTCTCCATCATTTTATCAGAGAAATTTTTAGTGTGACTGATTTTCTTGCTCAGGAATAAGCTGCTCATCATGGGGATGTATGTAAGCGATAATATGAATGCACCCAGCAATGCAAAAGCTACTGTTTGTGCCATGGGCTTGAACATTTTTCCTTCTATTCCTTCCAGCATAAAGATGGGCAGGTATACAATCAGGATAATGACTTGGCCGAATACCGCACTGTTCATCATTCGGGTAGAAGAAGAAATGACTTCATGATTCATTTCTTCCTGTGTGAGTACTTTTCCTTCACCCAGTTTTCGGCTATGCATCAACCGGTGCATGACGGCTTCCACGATGATCACTGCACCATCCACGATGAGACCGAAATCCAGCGCTCCTAAACTCATCAGGTTGCCACTCACTCCAAATAAATTCATCAGTATCACTGCAAAGAGCATCGACAACGGAATGACCGAGGCCACGATTAAACCGGCACGAATATGTCCGAGGAACAGCACAAGTACAAACACAACGATCAATGCACCTTCCAGCAAATTTTTCTCTACTGTACCAATGGCATTGTTCACCATCTTGGTACGATCCAGAAAGGGTTCTATGATGACTCCTTGCGGAAGGCTCTTGCGAATCTGCTCAATACGTTCTTTCACAATATCGATCACTTCGGAAGAGTTGGCCCCTTTTAGCATCATGACGATACCACCAGCTACCTCTCCGTCATCATTGTAGGTCATGGCACCATAACGGTTCGCCTGTCCGAAACGGATTTCAGAAACGTCTTTCATTAAAACCGGCAAACCATTGGGAAGATTTTTAACCGCAATTTGTTCAATGTCCTTCAGTGAATTGACAAGACCTTCAGTTCTTATGAATAATACGGAAGGACCTTTCTCAATGTACGCACCGCCCGTATTGCTATTGTTGTTCGAGAGTGCTGTGAAAATATCGCTGATGCTGAGTCCATACGATTTCAATTTTCTGGCATCTACTGCAATTTCATATTGTTTCAGTTTGCCGCCAAAACTGCTGATATCAGCGATACCCTTTACTCCTAAAAGTTGCCGTCGTACAATCCAATCCTGAATGGTACGGAGCTCCATCGCATTGTATTGCTGCTCATATCCGGGAGCGGGGCGCAACACATATTGATAGATCTCTCCGAGTCCTGTCGTTACAGGCGCTATTTCCGGTGTTCCTAAACCTGGAGGTATCAGACTTTGCACTTGTAACAGTCTTTCGCTTACCTGCTGCCGGGCCCAGTACACATCCGTTTCATCGGTGAATACCAAGGTGACCAGGGAAAGTCCGAAACGAGAGAAACTCCTGATTTCTTTCAGCCCCGGAATATTGCTGTTGCCCTGTTCAATGGGATAGGTGATGAGGCGTTCCACATCCGGAGCGCCCAAAGCGGGAGGGACGGTTATTACCTGCACCTGATTATCGGTAATGTCAGGAACAGCATCAATGGGCAGTTTTTGAAGGTCGTATAATCCAAACAGGACCAGCGCCACCGTCAACAAACCGACCACCAACTTATTCTTTATTGAGAATTTGATGATTGCATTTAACATAAGGAAGAATTCTTAAATGAAGGATGAATAAAAAATCATATCGTTATCAGTGCATGATACGATAATTGAATGATCAGCGCATAGACTGATCAGCACATGAAATATATACAGTTTAAGATTTGGGCGGATTCCAAATATCCGTGAAATAGGAATTGGGGGGTAGATTGTCTTTTGAAGGGATGGTAAATTCCCTGCAATCGTTCATTCCAATAGTTAAATTCCCCTCAGCATGTTTGCGCTGATAAAACTTCAGATAATCGGTATGCTGTGAGCAGTCATGGTTCTTAAAAGGAAGTTGCCGATGGTGATTCAGGTCGTCTTTATGATTTGCCAAATTTGAATTTAAAAATGCATTTCCAGAAAAACGGAAAATGATAAATCAGGGTCTTCGGTGCGATGTTCCAGAAAATGAGTGAAGAGAACGGGCATCTTAAATACCTGATCCAATCCCGTGCCTGAAGCGGCAAAGGAAAATATCAATAAGTAGCCTACTATTTTCTTCATTCAACACAAAGATAACAATAACTCGTTGAAGTCCACATTCGCCCCTCTTTCTATCTGACTTCCAAACGATGTCCATCTTCCGTCGCTCCCCATCTCCCCCCCAGTCTCGTCAGATTCAAATCGTCGAAGACGAATGAGTAATGACGAGACCTCCCCAACGAGCGAAGCGAGTGATCCCCCGGTGATCTCGTCAGACTCATGCATCGAAGATGGAATGAGAAATGACGAGAAGAACGATCGTTTTATTACTTTTGCCCCATGCAACGCCCTATCCGTGTTCTCATTGCTAAAGTCGGCCTCGATGGCCATGACAGAGGCGCCAAAGTAATTGCCTCCTTCCTGCGCGATGCCGGCATGGAAGTGATTTATACCGGTTTGCGCCAGACCCCCGAAATGGTAGTGAATGCCGCTGTTCAGGAAGATGTGGATGCCATTGGCGTCAGTATTCTGAGTGGTGCTCATATGACTGTTTTTCCGCGGATCCTTCATTTGTTGAAGGAGAAGGGAATGGATGATGTGTTGCTTACCGGCGGAGGCATTATTCCGGATGATGATATGAAGAAACTGGTAGCCATGGGTTGTGGCCGGTTATTTCCTCCCGGAACAGAAACTTCGGAAATTATCAGCTATATGACGGAAGAAGTAAAAAGATTGAAAAAAATCTGAGGTTCAACCGGTACCTCAATTAGCTGAAAAATTATTCTTTACAACACTCGCTAAACGCGTGAACCATTACTATCAAACACGAATCACGATATGAACTATACCAACATCCTTTATACTGTTGAAAATGCGATTTGCACGATTACCATTAATCGGCCCGATAAGTTAAACGCATTGAATAAAGATACCATCGCCGAAGTGGGGAAAGCGTTTCTTGCTGCTCAACAAGATGATCATGTTCGCGGAATTATCCTGACCGGTAGCGGTGCAAAGGCTTTTATTGCCGGTGCAGACATTAGCGAGTTCGCCTCTTTTAGTTTGGAGCAGGGGATGGCATTGAGTGCTCACGGACATGACGTATTTAACAGCGTGGAGACATGCAGTAAGCCTGTTATTGCTGCGGTGAACGGATTTGCTCTCGGTGGAGGATGTGAATTGGCGATGGCTTGTCATATGCGAATTGCTGCAGAAAAGCCAAATGGACACCGGAGTCAAACTGGACTCATCCTGGTACGGAGGTACGCAACGTTTAGCCCAACTTATCGGGAAAGGCAAAGCTATGGAGTTGTTGATGACGGCTGACATGATCGATGCCGGCGAAGCCTATCGTCTTGGACTCGTTAATTATGTTGTTCCTGCTGATCAATTGTTGGATAAGTGTCGTGAAGTATTGAATAAAATCATTGCCAATGCGCCGGTTGCCATTGCCGAAATTGTACATACTGTAAATGCGCATTATGACAAACAATCGGATGGCTTCAAAGAAGAGATCGCGCGTTTCGGTGCATGCTTTACAACAAATGATTTTAAAGAAGGCACTGATGCTTTTCTGAATAAACGGAAAGCTGTTTTTGCCGGAAAATAATTTACTTGCTTAATAAAAACCATTATTGAGATCGATTTTTTTTGATTCCTGTCGTAATTTTATTCTAATAAAAGAGATGATTGCTGTTCATTTGTCACCGGTAAAGGTTCAGGCGTTTTTTTCGTCAATCTACACTTCCAAAGCACTTGATTTATAAGAATCAGGGTGATGAATCAGTCCGATGGATCTGTATTAATAGAAGCTATCGGTGAGGAAGAGCAGATCCAAAGTCTCTTCGAATGGTGCCATCGGGGTCCTCTTCCGGCTAAAGTTAAAAACGTTCATAAAGTTCAAATTGATTTTTTTAAAGGCTATGATACTTTTCTAATCAAGAAGTGTCAGTGCCTAAAATACGTTGACCGGTTTTAAAGACGAAAATAACTTTAAAATCGATAAAACATGGCAACAAAACACAAATTTACCTTGAATCAGGAAGAGCGCCGTCGCAGGGTGTTCAGTGACGATTTCAAGAAGAAAAAAGTACGAGAAATTGAGCGAAAGCAGGTAACAATTGCTGAAATTAGCAGGGAATATGATGTTCGCCCATGGGCTATACGTCTTTGGTTGTACAAGTTTGGATCTAACAGCAAAAAGGGAGTAAAACTAATTGTGGAAGAAGAAAGCGACACTCGTAAAATTAAGGAGCTTCAATCTAAGATTGCAGAATTGGAGCGATTGTTAGGACAAAAGGAGGTGCAGTTAATCTTCCAGGATAAACTCATATCAATTGCTGAGCAGACCTATGGTATAGATATAAAAAAAAACTCTGGCACGAAACCGTCATCTGGTTCTGGCAAAACAGAGAGGAGTTGACGAGTAGCCTTAATTTTTTTTACGGGGCAATAGGCTATAGTAAACAATCATTCCATCAGTATTTAGATCGAAAACTACGAGAGCTCGAGGAGTTCGGATATATAGAAATCATAATATATCAACTCCGGGATAGGCATCCAACAATGGCCATGAGATATATGTATGAATTGATAAAACCAAAGTTAATGGGGCGAGATAAATTCATTGCCTATTGCTCTAATTTGGGTTTACGACAAGTACAAAAGTTCAAATCGATTAGAACTACCGATAGCAGTGGAGTAATCCGTTTTCCCAACCTGATAGAAGACATTAAAATTATCAGCATCAATCAAGTATGGTCGAGCGATATCACATATTATCAAATTGGAGCAGAGGTGTATTACATCACTTTTATCTTAGATAATTTCTCTCGTTTAATAGTAGGGTGGCAAGTATCTGATGGATTAAGAACGGAACAAACAACACTCCCGGCTCTGCAGATGGCTGTAAAGTATAGAAAAGGGGTTTCATTAGATGGACTAATCATGCATTCAGATGGAGGTGGTCAATATTTTGCTAAGGTATTCTTAGAATACACACAAAGAATGGGCATTAAAAACAGTATGTGTGAATATGCACATGAGAATGGAAAAGCAGAGCGTATTAATGGTGTAATAAAGAATAATTATCTAAGGCCTTGGGGCTGTGCAAATAAAGCAGAACTAATTAAAAATGTTGACCGAGCATGCACCAACTATAACTAGAAAACCACACAAGAATTAAAAGCAGCCTTAAAAAAATACTTAACATTGGACCAGCAAACAAGACCGAAGGTGACGGAGTCATTTACGGCAATTAACAGTCAAAGGGGGCATCGCGCCCCACTTTGACAAAGCAAACAAGACCATCAGGATCAAGATGTATTTTAGCAATTAATCTGATTCTATTGGTTGCTTACCGGTCAACGTATTTTAGGCTTTAACAAAGTAGCTACCGGCTACCGGCTACCTGCTACCGGCTACCTGCTACTGGCTGCTTGCCGCTTGCTTCTGGCTGCTTGCTTGATTTTGACCTTCCCAGATAAATGCAAGTAAAATTATTTGAATTTATCTAATCATATGAAACGTATCCCAACGTATCTCAACGTATCCCAACGTATCTCAAAGTATCCCAACGTATCTCAAAGTATCCCAACGTATCTCAACGTATCCCAACGTATCTCAAAGTATCCCAACGTATCTCAACGTATCCCAACGTATCTCAAAGTATCCCAAAGTATATCAAAGTAACCCAAAGTAACCCAACGTATCTCAAAGTATCCCAACGTATCTCAAAGTATCCCAACGTATCTCAAAGTATCCCAACGTATCTCAAAGTATCCCAAAGTATATCAAAGTATCCCAAAGTATATCAAAGTATCCCAAAGTATATCAAAGTATACAACGTATCTCAAAGTAACCCAAAGTATATCAAAGTAACCCAACTTATATCAATGTATCCCAAAGTATATCAATGTATCCCAAAGTATATCAATGTATCAATGTAAATATTTCACCAACGTTCTTTTCGCCAGTGGCAACAAAGTATCTTCCAAAGGCAATGTCAATTCTGATTCGATGACGTAGGTAGCAGGGTTCGGTAAATTTTTATTGTAGTGAAGTAGGTCGTGCTTTATATTCTCGTATGTATTGCGAAGCGTTTTTTCATACGAGTTGACATATTGCAATCCAATCGCTCTGTATCGTTCGTTGGGCTGATCGTAAATCGTAATCTGATATTCGAACACTACGGTTTCAGTAAGATTGCCATTTCGTAAAAACAAATAGCCGGCATCTGTATGCAGCGGAACAATTCCGACAGGATAAATATTCAGTTTGGATTCGATGAAATCATAAATTTTCTTTCCTTCGGCGAGATGCTGTTCAAATTGTGGGATGCTGAAGGCAATGATATTTTCAATTTCCCGCATGAGTTGATCATCATCGCAAAGTTTTTCATAAACGAGTTTAAAATGCTGGAAATCGGTTTGGCTGAGTTTTTCCGGGAAAGAGTCGAAAAGATTTTTCTTTTGTTCGCGCAATGCGACCAGATTACGGTAATGTTTGACGAGTTCGCTGAGTGCGGGGTAGAGCCGGGTTTCTTCAAAACGCTCACTTACATGTTGAAGATAGGCAAGTAGAAGGTACTTTTTATACTCGAAATCAATATGTTGTTCGGTAATCCAATTGTCGTTCAGTTTCTTTTCCATAGGTAATGATATAGTAACTACTAATTTACGAACGTATTGTACAACTTCAATATCGTGATAAAGGAAAATTAGTTTCAACAGAATTGTGTTGAATATTACATAAATACCATGCCAACCGTCTATATTGTCTGCCTATTTTAGACCATTCAAAGAAATTATGAAACGTTTAATCCCACTCTTGATCCTGATAGCAATTATTTCGATCTCCTGCGTGCCCTCCCGCATGCACAATGAACTTAAAGCGAAAAAATCCGCTTGCGATAAGGAGAATGAAGAACTTAAAGCAGCCAATCTCCAGTTAAACACTCGTCAGGGTGAACTTAGTGCTATGGTTGAAGACCTGAAAATCCGCATCAAGGCCTTGGAAAGCGATACCACAATAAAAGGTCAGGAATTACGTGATCTGCGTGGCAACTTTGAAAAATTGAACAATACATATCAAACCTTACTGAAAGATGGTCCCAATGCCACTTCAAATACGGAAGCCACACGACAGTTGATTCGTGATCTTCAGAAAACGCAGGAGCAATTGCAAAAGAAGGAAGACGAATTGTCCAGAAAGGCAAAGATGTTATCCTTGAAAGAAGATAGCCTATCTTTGATTAGCGGAGAGCTCAGTATGAAGAACCGCCGGTTGGCTGAACTGGAACAAATTCTGGCCAGCAAGGATTCAGCCGTGAAGGCGTTGCGAAATTCGGTGGCCAAAGCCTTACTGGGCTATCAGGACAAAGGGCTGAGTGTGGAGATGAAAAACGGGAAGGTATATGTCATGATGGAAGAGCGATTGCTTTTCGCGACAGGGAGCACAGTAGTGGATCCAAAGGGTGTGGAGGCGATACGTGATTTAGGAAAAGTGCTGGAAAAAATCCGGACATCAATATTCAGATTGAAGGTCATACGGATAATGTTCCCATGCATGGCACCGGAGAAATCAAGGACAACTGGGATTTAAGTGTGATGAGAGCTACTTCTGTTGTGAAAATTTTACTCACCGGAAGTTCAATAAATGCCGTACGGATTACTGCTGCAGGAAGAGGGGAGTTTATGCCTGTTGATAAAGCCAATACTACGGAGGGCAGGAAGAAAAACAGAAGAATTGAAGTGATACTATCTCCAAAACTGGATGAAATACTGAAGCTGCTTGAAACACACTAACTTATTTTTAATACTCCTTTGCCTGCTGGTTATTCCTGTCCGGGCAGGGGAGGATCAACCCACCTTCCTTCACGGCTATCGTGATTTTCGGAACTTCCTCTATATTTTCGAAAACGGTACTCCGCGACAGTTAGAACAGCAAGTCGTCCGTTCCTTTAAAGCCAAAGGATCCATGATTGCGTATGCCAACAATGCCAATGACCTCATGGTATACTACAAAGGTGAAAAGTTTAAGCTGGGAGATATGACAGCTACCAATTACGAACTGACGCAAAGCATGATGTATTTTCAGCGGGACCTCATGTTGAGTGTTTTTGATGAAGGCAAGGTGACACAACTTACTTTCTTTCTTCGTGATTTTAAAGTCAGTGATAGCCTCATCGCCTTTCGGGATCGCAATGTGGATATCCTGCGTGTTTATGGACGGGGACAATTACACGATCTGGAAGTCACCCTTACGGGGAGTCTGATCGATTATAAAATAGGAGAGAACTCGGTGGCCTATGTCAACAATACAGGCTTTTTTAAAGCGTACCTGAATGATCATGTTTACGATATTGATAACGTGGCTCCCGTAGCTTATGAAGCAGGCGGCAATCTGATTGCATATGTAGATGGACTTTATAATTACCTCAAAGTATTCTACAACGAAAAAATTCTGGTGCTGGAGCGATTTCAACCCCTCTCCTTCCAGGCCGGTGTGGATATGATTGCCTATGTGGCGGATGATAATTCATTCAAAATCTTTAACAGAGGAAAATTGGTAAAGGCAGAAGCTTATCCTCCAGACTTTTATCAGGTGCGGGATCGATCAGTGCTGTTTTTTTTCAATAATCAGTTGCAGTTACTTCAGGATGGAGTTCGCTATGAGTTGGACGAATTCAGACCTTTGAACTATCAGATGAGTGAAAACAATATCGCATGGATCGATCAGGCCAATCGGCTGCATATGTTCACAGAAGGGAAATCCTACGAGGTAAGCATGGAGAGAATTTCTGCGTATGAGTTAAACGGGAACACCCTCAAGTATGACCTCCCTGACGGTACCTCCCGGGTATGGTACAAGGGAAAAGTGTTTGGTAATAATTAAACGAAATTTATGAAAAGATATTCATTTATTATACTACTGCTACTTGCTGCATCAGGAATATTGAAGGGGCAAAATGCATTTCTTCCGCTGAGCAATCAGGTAGAACAGTATTTTACAAAAGAGATGAATCATGTCGGCAACGGTCTGCATTCTTCCTTTAAACCCTTTTTAAGACGCGACGCTGTGGACGCTATGTTGTTTATCACGGATACTGTACCCGCTTCCAAAAGACAAATTTCGGATTATGGAAGGCAGTATGATTCGCTCATCAGCATTCCCTTAAATCCCTCAAAAAAATTTAATACAACATTGGTTGGAAGAAAGTTGTTTTCAGACCATTTGCTTGAAGTGGAGGATGAGGATTATCGCATCTATCTTGATCCTGTTTTTGACTTTACCGGCGGGATGGATCTGGAAAATGATGATTCGTATTATTACAACACAAGAGGAGTGTGGGTCAATGGTTCTATTGGAAAGAAATTCGGATTTAATGCTACTTTTTATGAAAATCTGAGTTCATTTCCGGCCTATCTGGATTCAACAGTGCGAAAGACAAGGATTGTACCCGGACAAGGTAGAGTGAAAAAATTTGATGATACCAGTTTTGATTATGCCTTTTCAACCGGCTCCATTAATTTTCAGTTGAACAGACATTTTACTTTTGAATTCGGACAGGACAGACATTTTATAGGAGACGGTTATCGCTCATTATTACTCTCTGACAATGCATTTCATTATCCGTATTTTAAGATCATTACAGATGTGTGGAAAATAAGATATGTAAATCTTTTCATGGAACTGAGAGACTTGACACGTGATTATCTGAATGATCAATCCCCCTTCGATAAGAAATATGCCTCCATGCATTACCTCGATATCAATATTGGTAAAAGGGCCAGCATCGGAATCTTTGAAACGGTCATCTGGCATGCAGACAGTGGTGGTGCGCGTGGGTTTGATATGGGTTACTTAAATCCTTTCATCTTCCTTCGCCCTGTTGAATTCAGCATTAATTCCCCCGATAATGTATTGATGGGGATTAACGCTAAATTTATGATCAATAGCCGTAATCTTTTATATGGTCAGTTGATGCTGGATGAGTTCCTGCTTGAAAATGTGAAATCCGGGAAAGGATGGTGGGCCAATAAGCAAGGGATACAGGCAGGGTTTAAGAGTTTCGATGTGCTTGGCGTGAAGAATTTATACTTGCAGGGAGAGATGAATTATGTTCGTCCGTATACCTATCAGCATCGTGATGTGTTGGGCAGCTACAGTCATCACAGGGCACCTCTGGCTCATCCTTTAGGAGCTAATTTCTGGGAAGCAGTGGGGATAGTTCGCTACAATTATAAGCGCTGGCATTTGGATGCAAAGATAAGTCTGGCCGAGGTGGGGTACGATACGGCAGGACGTAACTATGGGCAAAATGTTTTCCTCAGTTACAATGACCGGGAAAGTGAATTCGGAAATGAAGTAGGGCAGGGATTGAAAACAACGATCATGTGGGTTGATCTCAACATTAACTTCCTCATTAACCCTGTTTACAGAATGAATCTATTTGCAAACATCGCTATGCGAAGTTCAAAGCAAAGGGATGAGACCATAAATGCTTTGCTTGTTCAAGGAGGAATTCGAACCAGTTTGTTTAACCGGTATTATGATTTTTAAAACTTAACATTCTGTTTGCATTTATTTATTTATACTGTTTTATTTCATGAGTTTCATTAGTTTTAAATCACTGATAAACAAAGTTTTAACTAATTTGTATTGTTCAGGTTAGTTTGAAAGGACAATCAAGAAGAATCACCGATAATGGGGATAAAATAACTTGCTTTGTATGCTTCCTGTGCCTTAGATTTGCCTTAAGTCTGATGCGAAAATAAGAGGTAGAAGAATTGGGAGATTAAAATAGTTCATTCCCGTAGTAATTAAGATCATTCACCATATTTATAAATAAGGCCCAATATATAAAGTTAATTTTGACCCAAATAATTTCCAATGTTGAACATAACATTTGCCTGTATTACAGCTTTCCTGATCACCTTTATGGCGATACCCTCTATTATTCGGGTTTCGGTAATTAAGAGTTTGTTTGATGAACCCACCGAACGCAAGGCGCATAAGTCAAGTATTCCGACACTTGGGGGATTAGCCATCTTTGCCGGAGTGGCCTTTGCCTATACCTTTTGGTCAGCAGGTTTGAACACCGGATCAACACAGTACATTGTTGCAGCAATTATTGTGATGTTCTTCATAGGGATTAAAAGATGATATTGTTGAACTAACCGCTCATAAGAAGCTGTACGGACAATTATTTGCAGCCATCATCATTGTGTTTTTGCGGATATCAGAATCACCAGCATGTGCGGCGTATTTGGTATTTATCAGATTCCGTATTGGATAAGTAGTGTTATTACCATCTTTACCATACTCACTATCATTAATGCGTATAATCTTATAGACGGGATAGATGGACTTGCCGGCGGAGTTGGTGCAATTGCGGCATTTACTTTCGGCTTATGGTTCTACAATTACGGACAGATTGCCCTCTGCATACTCGCTTTTTCGCTCTTCAGTTCATTGCTGGCCTTCCTCGTTTACAATTTCTCTCCTGCCAATATATTTATGGGAGATACAGGGTCGTTGGTAGTGGGATTGATCCTTTCCGTGCTTTGCATCAATTTCGTTGAGTTGAGCTTTGAATCATTGCCCTATGCGTTCCCGTTCCGGTCTAGTCCGGCGATGGCCATTGCCATCCTGATCATTCCACTGGCAGATACTCTAAGAATATTTATCATCCGACTATTAAATGGCCGTTCCCCTTTTCATGCGGACAGGAACCATATCCATCATCAATTGCTTGATCTGGGATTAACGCATCGTGAAGCAGCCTTGACGCTTTATTTGGTAAACATTGGATTTATTGTAACAGCATTAGCCCTTAGAAATATTTCCAGTCTGAAGCTTCTTTATATCCTGACTATTATGGGTGTGGCTTTCAGTGTTTTACCGTATTATTTAAAGGTATGGAAAACGAAACCGGCTTCTATTAAGGTGGCAGAATAACCCTTCTTCACCCAACTTTCACCCCATTTCACCCTAAGTTTTTAAATTTGCGAATCAGGAAAACAGCGATTCGCCCAAATGATTTATTGTTTTGGAGCAAGAATTGAACGAATTTTAGATCTTTAAGAGTAACTAATCAGCTCTTTACATCGTTTAATCTCTCTGATACAATAAGTTATCATTAATCGATGTTTTGTAAACAGTGAAAGAAAGTGGAGGAGTATACTTCACTTTGAATTAGTTTTAACCGATATTACAAAAGTATCTGTGTAGCATCATTAAACCCCGAGAAAAAATATGAAAATTACGACCCGTCTCCTTCTGTTAATATTCATATCCGTATTAAGTTTTACTTCGGTAAATGCTCAGGATAATCGTGAAATTAGTAGCCCTACCATTACAGAAGAAGTATATGATCCCATCTCAGCATTGCTAGACAGTCTGGTGACTTTAACGCATGTTGTGAGATATAACCAGCAGGATGCCAATTGTTTTGATCCTAATGCGGTAGTGCCGGGCTCTGTTCAACCTTTTCAGACGAAGTCTATGCACAACGGATTTCCGGAATTCTATCACCAATACCAATGTCTTATAATGAACATGTGAAGGGCTTTATTGATTTATATGCTGTCAGAAAGAGAGGTTGACTCAGAGAGCGATGGGATTATCAAATCTTTACTTTCCCATGTTTGAAGAAATTCTTGATAGAGAGGGATTGCCATTGGAGTTTAAGTACTTGTCGGTGGTAGAGTCAGCATTAAATCCAATAGCGGTTTCGCGTGTGGGTGCTACAGGGATCTGGCAATTCATGTATAATACCGGCATCATGTATGACTTGAAGGTCAATAGTTATACCGATGAACGGAGAGATCCTTTGAAGGCAACTTTCGCAGCCTGCCAATATTTTAAAGACATGTACAAAATTTACGAAGACTGGTTGCTGGTGATCGCTGCATATAATTGCGGGGCCGGTAATGTGAATAAGGCGATTAAAAGATCAGGAGGAAAGAAAAATTTCTGGGAAATCATGCATTATTTACCTGCAGAAACCAGGAGTTATGTACCGGCTTTTATTGCAGTGGCTTATGTTATGAATTATTCCCGTGAGCACAACTTGTACCCTATCTCCCCGGCCTATTCTTACTTTGAGGTAGATACAATTACGGTGAGTAATGCCATCAATTTTAAAGTACTATCAAACACTTTGGATCTTCCGGTTGATGTGATTTCGTTTTTAAATCCCATCTACAAAAAGAACATTATTCCTGATGTGGGTTCAGATTATATTTTAAGATTGCCTACCAATAAAATGGCGATCTTTATGGCTAGTCAGGAGAGTATTATGGCACAATCTCTACCACCGGCTCGCCCTGTGATGCCTGTTTATGCCGGCAGAAGGAGTTCGAGAGATGCTGCTGATGAAGGCAGTACAGCTTATGAAACCATCACAAAGCGTGTTAAGAAAGTGCATACAGTACGACGAGGAGAAAATCTTGGTGTAATAGCGGGTAAATATGATATGTCGGTGCAGCAGGTGAAAAAGATGAATCGTTTAAAGTCAAACACGCTGCGGTCTGGGCAGAAATTGAGTGTATATTCTTATGTGAAGACAAAGGTCCCGGTAAAATCAACTCCGGCTGTCGAAGTTGCTGTGAAGAAGGATACAAATGCTCATGATTCCGCCAATGTTAATCGTGCTATAAACGGGGAAGAATCTGCTGAACAACAAAGTCAGGCTCAGGTTTCTGCAGATACTGATGGCAATGAAAGAGTCGTAGAGACCTCTCCGCGATATATTTATCATGTAGTACAACCCGGAGATACTTTGTGGAATATTGCTAAGCGCTATGAGGGTGTAACTGTTGAAATGATCAAGGATATCAATAACCTGAATAATGCTACACTCAAGCCGGGTACCAAGTTGAAAGTCATTGTAAACAGTTAATAGAGGAAAAATTTTAAAAGGCAAGCATCAGCAGGTCAACTGCAGATGTGGATAGGATCAAACACAAATCTTATTCGAAGGCACCTTATTCAAATTAAGGTGCTTTCGCATTTTTAGTAGAGGCGGGAATTCAATTTATCAGTTTACCCTCTAGTTATTTGTATTTTAATCTCGAATCCTTCTCATATTTCCCTTTTTGAAAAGGAGAAATTTAATAAATTTGCAGCGCCAAGTACGGATTGACCGATGGTGTAACTGGCAACACATCTGATTTTGATTCAGAAAAGTCCAGGTTCGAGCCCTGGTCGGTCAACCATTTAAAAGGGGATACTAAATGTATCTCCTTTTTTATTTGAGAAATTAGGTTCAAGGGCCTGCCCTTGGCTTGCCTGCCCTGTCTCCTTAAGGGTCGGTCCCGTTCTAATGGGGGTCCTAAAGGGAAGCTTTAACTCTTATTTTAAAGAAAATTAAATGGCGAACGAGCCCTGCCTGCCCTGCTGGCTTGTCCTACAGGGGTCGGTCAACCATTTAAAAGGGTAAAGGAAAAGTATCTCCTTTTTTATTTTGAGGAAAGTCGCTTCAAGGATAAACAAGTTTCTTTTCCCTTTTACCCAATTTCCAAAGTCCTTCCGTTTCAAAACCGGTCCGCGAAGTTTAAGACCTCGCGGGTGTTAGACCTCGCGTGTGCATGTGGAGACATTAAATATCAATGACTTAATTTTTATTGGAGACCGATTTCTTCATCTTGGCCAATTTCGGTCCCTTTTTACCCAATTTCCAAAGTCCTTCCGTTTCAAAACCGGTCCGCGAAGTTTAAGACCTCGCGTGTGTTAGACCTCGCGTGTGTTAGACCTCGCGGTGCATATGGAAGAGTTAAATATCAATGACTTAATTTTTTTAGGAGACCATTTTCTTCATCTTGGCCAATTTCGGTCCCTTTTAACCAATTTAAGTAAGTCCTTCCGTTCCTCAAACCGGTCCGCGAAGTTTAAGACCTCGCGGGTGTTAGACCTCGCGGGTGCATATGGAGGTGTTAAATATCAATGACTTAATTTTTACTGTTGACCATTTTCTTCATCTTGGCCAATTTCGGTCCCTTTTTAACCAATACCTCGCGTGTCCTTTTGTACCTCGTCGTTCCTCGCGTGTGCATATGGAAGAGTTAAATATCATACTCGGCGCCAAATTTAAAAGCCTTTCCGACCTCTCCCCTGCGCCACCTCTCGGTGTTAGACCTCGCGTATTTGGAAATGTATTTTATCAAATTGGAATACATTCCTCACAGAGCTGCCTCAAATTGTAGGTTGACGGAAGATCCCTCTATTATATCAGTTCTCAAATAAATGAAATCCCAGGTGAAGGAGCCGGCCGAAACACTTATTGAATATAATCTTGAGATAAAATCCTATTTTTGAATAAACCATAATACTTTTTATCAGGATGGAGAATCAAATTACCTCTGATAGCTCTGCATCGGTTTTGACGGAGTTGAATGATTATTACCATTCACGTCACGGTGCGATTGCTGAGTCTCTAAATATCTTTATTCAAGCCGGACTCAAAGAAGCGTTCCTCCGTTTCGGCTTAAAACTGAATATTCTGGAAGTTGGATTTGGTACCGGACTGAATGCTTTACTTACTTTTCAGGAAGCCGGAAGACATCACATGGATATCTGGTACACTACTATCGAATTGCATCCGGTTTCGCCTGATCTGATAAATTATCCCATGTATGCGAAGGCAAGCGGATTTCCGGAGCATGAAAATGTATTGCAACGCATGCATGAACTTCCTTTTAATGTAGCAGGGGAGATAACTCCAACTCCTTCGTGCTGGAAAAGCGATTCATCGATGTTCGTAAGTTTTCGGATAGCCCCTACCGTTATCATCTGGTGTATTATGATGCTTTTGCTCCCGCAGTGCAACCTGAAATGTGGGAGGACGAAATATTTAATCGCATTCATGATACCATGGCGCCCGGTGGCATTTTGGTGACCGCTTCAACCGAATTGTTGGTGCGGCAGGCACTGACATCAGCAGGGTTCTCCTTAGAATTAATTGACCTTCCTCTCTCTGCAGGACAGGTACTAAGAGCTGTTAGGAAATAAAATTTTTCTAAAGAACTCTACTTTTTAAATAAAATTATTTACCTCTTCTTCGAGTTCATGTACTAACTTGAAGCCGGCCATTCGCCACTTCAGTTCCCCGTTTTTGAAGATCATCAAGGTGGGGACACTCCTGATCTGAAAATGCTGTGACAATTCCGTTTGTTCATCTACATCCAGCTTCATGATGGTCGCCTTTGTACCCAGACGAATTTCCAGCGCCGTAAGAATTTCATCCAGATAATTGCAGGGCTCACACCAGGTAGCATAAAAGTCTACCAGTACCGGTTTTTCCGATTTCATTAATTCAAGAAAGGAAGAAATATCAAGTTGTGGAGCGGGGTATTCCATGCGACAAAGATATCAGGATGTGACTTATTTCTATTTAATGATCGTTTAAAAATTCTCATTCATCACCCATTTCGCTAACAATCGAAATCATTCCGTTGTGTTAAAGCCAGGAACAGAATCGAATTATTCTTTTATCCCGATTGAAGGATGTTACAGAACGAAAGTGAAATTATTTTTTTCTCTTGAAGAGCGGTAGCTGCTCCTTCCCTCCAAGATATCTCCACATGCTTCCGAAATAAGTAAATAAAATGACAGCACTTATTCCCCACCATGCGTAAATATTCAACGGGAAATAAATTTTACCTTGCTCAAAGATTTGCCAAAAGAGCGCCGCACTCCCCATCATGAATACTAATTTACCGATTTCATAGGGAACCGGAAAAACCTGCTGTCCTTTTAAGTAGGATAAAAGCATCATCGAAGTATAGCAAATAAAGGTAGCCCACGCTGCACCCGTAAAGCCCATCTCAGGAATGAGCCATAAGTTAAAAACAATCGTTATCAATGCCCCGAGTATCGACAACCAGGCACCATAACCGGTCTTGCCGCTTAGTTTATACCAGATGCTCATGTTGAGAGGTAAATGCCAAGGAAAAGATTTGCGGCAAGCAGAATAGGAACCACATTTAATCCGCCATGATATTGCTCGCCGATGAAGTGTTTAATGATGTCCATGTAGAACATGACACCAAGAAATATAAAACATCCCGCCAGGACAAAATAATTCATCACCCGGGCGAAAAGCGGCTTACTGTTTTCTTTATGATGTTGAGAAAAGTAAAAAGGATCAGCCGCATAACGGAACGTCTGTACGAAAAGTGTCATGAGTATGCTGAGTTTGTAACAGGCACTGTATATTCCTAACTGCTGCATCGCGATGGATTTATCAGTGATCAGATATTTAAGAATCGCTCTATCTAATGTTTCATTGATCATCCCCGCAAAGCCTGCAATCAGGAGCGGAAAACCGTAAATGAGCATTTCCTTTACGAGGGGAAAACTAAAGGAACCGCCTTTCATCAATCGCAATTCGGGGAGGAGAAAAAGCAGGGTGACTCCACTGGCCACCAGGTTTGCGATAAAGACATATCCAATACCTGAAACAGCAGGTGCATGGTTGTCCTGAAGAGAAGGCAAGACCAATAAAAAGAAGAGATTTAATCCGATATTTATAAAAATTCCAAGCAGCTTAAGGAGTGCAAAGC
Organism: Bacteroidota bacterium; assembly: GCA_016721435.1. Taxonomy (GTDB): domain Bacteria; phylum Bacteroidota; class Bacteroidia; order AKYH767-A; family OLB10; genus JAJTFW01. Next base: position 6,746 of record JADKIC010000048.1, on the reverse strand, counting down.
GCATGGCTTTATTTTGTTGTCGTAGCCTGGCGAAGGGTAATGTCGACATGGTGTCGAAGGCAAGTATCCAGGCAAACCAACGTACATAATCGGCATGATCCGGGTAACCGAGGGCGCTTGCAATCGGAGTCGAAAACAGCAATAGAATGATTGTGAAGAAGCCGGTTGTACAAAGTAGGGTGGTGAGCCCATTGCCGTATACATTTTCATGACGCTCTTTTTTATTGGAGAAATGGAAAAATGCAGTTTCCATTCCCAAAGCATAGACGACCATCAGAAAAGTGATGTAAGCATAAAACTCCGACACCACACCGTATTCCGCGGGAGCAAAATGCGGGTATACAACGGGACGAGCAGGTAGTTGAGAAGCCTCCCTACGATGCTGCTTAATCCATAAATAGCTGTTTGCCCGGCCAGGGCGCGCATTTGGCTCACGTAGTTAGCCCCGGTATTATTTTCAGCAAATCTAATAGATTGGAATGTAAATAATAATTTTTTTCAATTATAGATTTTAGAAAGGAGAGAGATGGTGGGAATATTGCTATCGGCTTCCGGCTTCCGGCTACCAGCTACCGGCTGAATTTAAATATGAAAATAATTTTTACTTCGAAAAGGGAAATTATAATTTTCAGCCGGATGATTTTAACTCATTGCTCATATTCCAAAACTCATAATACCAAGTTCATAGGTCATAGGTTTTGCACCCACTGCGACATCGCCATGCCCGCCATACTTTCGTAGCGCTCGTTGCGAAATCGTTGCGCCCGCTGCGTTTAAACAATGTCCTATCCGAAATCAAGTCTCTATAGCATTTAAATTTCAAGGTATTCAGAAGTGCGACCCATAGTCTAAAGCTCTCAGCCCATGTCCTCAGACATAACTCACAGACATTAACCACTAGGTCGTAGCCGCTAGCCCTTTGCTTATAGCTGGTAGCCGGAAGCTCATAGCTGGAAGCCGGCAGCCGGCAGCCTCATTATCGAAGCAAAAATCTCAACCACAACTGAAATTTAATTTAAAATAAAAATTATCTTTGTTTCAAACTAAAAATCATGAAAAAGTTCTTCCCCTACCTGATGTTCGTGTTTAGCTTACTATTTATGGGTTGTCCTTATGGATCAGAAGTAGCCATCGATGATGGTAAAACTAAAATTGATGAGAAGCTACTCGGCAAATGGGAATCGAAGAGCTCCAGCGATTATGATTATATCGTTTCTAAAATCGATGATACCACCTATAAGATAGAAAAGAAGCCTCGTGGTGAAGGCGAGGTAACTGTTTACATCGGATTCCTCTCTGCCATCGGAACCACGAAATTTTTAAATGTTTGGGAAGAACAAAATACCACCCGCACCTATTATTTTTATAAAATGGAACTCTCCGGAAGCGGTGCTAAACTGACCTTGTCTCCGGTGACAGATAATATCAAGGAAAAATTTGAATCCTCCTCAGAGCTGAAATCCTTTTTTGAAAAGAACCAGAACCTCAGTTTCTTTTACAGTAAGGATGATGAAGTGTATATCAGGGCGGATTGATGTAAGGACTGGTCTGAAGTAAGGACAGGTCGCGACCTGTCCTTACTTCAGACCCTTCAACGACTCGTGCTAACATCATCATCTCCGAAAACACCTATCTCCCTACATCTCCACTTCCAGCAACACCGGACAATGATCTGAATGTTTGGCCTCTGGCAAGATGACACATCGCTGCAGATTTTTTTCAAGATTTTTTGTGGCCATCAGGTAGTCGATGCGCCAGCCTAAATTTTTTGCGCGTGCATTGAACCGGAAACTCCACCACGTATATTGATGAGGCTCCTGATTATAGTATCGGAAAGTATCGATGAATCCACTCTTAAAAAATTGCTCCATCCACTCCCGCTCTTCAGGCAGGAAACCGGAAGACTTTGCATTGCTGACCGGATTATGAATGTCAATGGCTTTATGGCAAATGTTGATGTCCCCGCCGATAATGAGTTTGCTTTTCTTTTTCTTTAAGGTAGCGATATAATTTTCAAACCATTTCAGCCATTCCATTTTATACTCCTGCCGGTGTTCGCCGCTGGACCCCGAAGGCACATAGACACTCATCACGGATGTTTTCCCGAAATCCGCTCGAATGATTCTTCCTTCTTTATCAATGTCGGGATTCCCTGAACCAATTTCTACATGATCCGGCTCTTGCTTGCTGAAGATGGCTACACCGCTGTATCCTTTTTTCTCCGCAGGATGCCAGTAATTATAGTAGCCGTCATTGTCAAAAACAGGAAGATCAAGTTGCCCGGGTTCTGCTTTGATTTCCTGCAACAAGACGATATCGGGATTAACGGTGCGCAGCCATTCCATCCAGCCCTTGCTGAGCGCAGCTCGAATGCCGTTTACATTGTAGGTGATTATTTTTCTGTTTGCCATTGTTTATGATTCAGCGAATGTATTATAGCTGCGGGAATTATTCACAAAGAAAAGACGTAAAAAAGTTTTATAGCGTTAAAGGGATGTAAAATCCTCTGTATTTTTAAGCGCTATTGGATAAGAAAGTATTTAAGGTCATTGCAGCAATCTGTTGTTGCCTGTCGTTCAGCCTGTACAGCCAGGATTTGAGCAATGCCCGTTTGCGTTATATCGTCCCGACCCGTGATACTATCCGGCTGGATTCTCTCAGCGTAATCCCCGGATCGGTGGAAGTACGGACCGGAGATTCGCTGTTACCTGCACGATATTTCACCCTTGACTTTTCCAAATCACTGATCTGGTTTGAGCCCTCGCTTTTGAAAGAGCTTGATTCCATCTCTTTGCAGGTCTTCTTCAGAGTGTACCCGATTTCATTTGAAGCGCCCTTATTTTTAAGGGACCGTCGGTTGTTGGAGAAGGCTTCTTCTCCCCGGTGCTGCCCTTATACCGAGCGTCCGGCGGAGAAGAATGCCTCCCTGTTCGGACTGGAAGGATTAACGAGGTCGGGGTCTATTTCGCGCGGACTTACCATCGGTAGTAATCAGGATGCAGTAGTGAATTCGAGTCTGAACTTGCAATTGGCCGGTCGTATCAGTGGAAATATTGAAGTACTCGCCGCCATTACCGATGAGAATATTCCGGTGCAGGCAGAGGGAAATACACAGCAATTGCAGGAATTTGATAAGGTCTATATTCAGTTGAATAACGATAAACATAAACTGGTGGCCGGAGATTATGATGTGCGGAACCCGGAGGGGTATTTTATGCGGTATTTTAAGAAGGCGCAGGGAGGATTGTATAGCTACACGGAGGTGATGGAACGCAAGAATAAATCTCCGCTCACGCTCGCCGCAGGTTTGGGTGCCGCCGTTTCCCGGGGGAAGTTCGCCCGAAACATCATCAATGGAATTGAGTCCAACCAGGGGCCCTATCGGTTGCGCGGTGCAGAAAATGAATTGTTCATCATAGTGATGTCGAATTCGGAAAGAGTGTTTATCGATGGACTCCTCCTCGAACGGGGCCAGGACAGAGATTATATCATCGATTACAATACCGCCGAAGTAACTTTCACCACGCGTCGGCTGATCAACAAGGATATGCGGATTACGATTGAATTTCAATATGCCGACCGTAATTACGCCCGTACTTTGCTGACCGGTTTCGCCGCATGGAAGGATAGCCGGATGCAGGCCGGTGTCAATCTCTACTCAGAGCAGGACAGTAAGAATCAACCCTTGCAGCAGGATCTCACCCCGGCCGACAAAGCAATTCTGGCAGCAGCAGGCGATAATCTGGGAGAAGCTTTCAAGGCGAGTGGAGATAGTGTCGCTTTTAACATCAATGAAATTTTATATGCGCGGATAGACACCACCGTGAGTGCTGTTGGCTATCCTGATATCTATCTTTATTCAACCAGTCCTGATAGCGCTTACTACCGTGTCTCCTTCAGCAATGTTGGACAAGGCCTTGGAAATTATGTTGCGGTAGATGGGTTGGCGAATGGGAGAGTGTACCAATGGGTGGCGCCAATAAATGGTATAGCACAGGGAGCCTATGAGCCGAAGATTTTACTGGTATCTCCCAAGCAACGGCAAATGGCAACGGGATTTGTAAAGTATGCATTGGGTCCTCTTACAAAAGTAGGCGCGGAGTTGGCAGTGAGTAAGGACGATATCAACCGTTTTGCAACGAAGGATAAAGCAAATGATGACGGTCTCGCGGCAAGAGTGAACTTCGAACATCAACAGCCACTAAACAGAGAGAAACCGGAGGGTTGGAGTTTTGTCGGGCAGTTACAGACAGAAGTGAACGATGAATATTTTCGCCCGGTGGAGGTGTACAGAGCAGTGGAATTTGTCCGCGACTGGAACACGGGATTGTTAAATTCCTTCGATAAAGAATTGCTCTCGAATGTGCAGGTGGGAATCAGGCATTCGAAAACGGGAGATATGCGGTATAGCTTTAAGTCATTGTACAGAGGAACCACCTATCGTGGACTGATGCATGGGCTCAACGGAAACCTGCAGGGAGGAAAGTGGACGGCGAGATGGGATGCCAGTTTCCTCAACACCGATGGAACTACCGGTAATAGTTCTTTTCTACGCCATAGAGATGAACTCACACGAAGGTTTGGTACCTGGATTCCGGGTGTAAGATTTGAGCAGGAGCGGAATGAACAAACGAGACCGGGTAACGATAGTCTGGCCATTAGCGCTTTTCATTTCAGAATTGCAGAAGTTTTTTTCACGCGACCGGATACAGTGAAGATCACCATGAAAGGTTCATTTAGTCGCAGAGAAGATGATGGAATTCGCGGAACAGATTTTATCCATGCGACCACAGCAGATATGGCGAATTTTCATATCGGATGGAACAAAGGACTGCGCCAGAAAGTATCGCTGATCTTAAATTACCGGAATCTGCAGATCAATGATACACTACTCACACTTGTCAAACCGGAAGAAAGCGCTACCGGCAGACTGGATTATACATTGAATGCAGGAAAGGGCTTGCTCAGCCTCAACACCTTTTACGAGGGCGGAACAGGAAGAGAACCACGGCGACTGTATTCCTATATTGAAGTCGCGCCCGGGACAGGAAATTACAGCTGGAATGATTATAACGGTGATGGAATACCGCAATTGAATGAATTCGAAATCGCCGTATTCCAGGATCAAGCCAACTACATCCGTATCTTCAGCAGCACCGACGAATATGTAAAAGTGTTTTTCAACCAATTCAATGCTGTTATTAATTTTAATCCTGCGGCAAAGTTCACCGGAGCTACAAAACCCTTCTTCGCCAAATTCAGCGTCTTGTCCTCCTTTCGTTTCGACAATAAAATTACAGGGAATGCCAATGATATTAATAACTGGAATCCATTTCCCGGCATCATTCCCGATACGGTTTTGTTAAGCACCCAATCTACCGGGCGACATACTTTATTCTACGACCGTACCGGCTCGAAGTTCGCGGCCGATATCAGCTGGCAGGAACAACGCATCCGGCAATTGCTGGCTAACGGTCTGGATACCCGCACTTCGAATGGTTTATCTACAACGATCCGATGGAACATCACCCAATGGTTGGCGCTGCAGGAAAAAGTGGAATTGAGTGAGCGAAGGAGCGAAGCTGAAGCATTTACCACCCGAAATTTTTCATCACCGGACGCGAGACAGACAGCAAAATCAATTACCAGCCGGGGAGTGTCTATCGGATTACGGTCTCCTATCGTTACAAGGAAAACTAAATGAGTATGCTGAAGGTTTTGGAGAGAAGGCTACTATCAGCGATGCAGGATTGGAGTGGAGATACAATTCCGTGAAGAAAGGTTTGCTGACTACCCGCTTTAATCTTGTAAAAATTTCTTACAATGCCGAATCAAATACCTCTATTGCTTTTGAGATGCTGGAAGGATTGAAAGAAGGAACTAATCTCACCTGGGGCGTAAATATTCAGCGCAACCTGGGAAGCAGTCTCCAGCTCAGTATTAATTACGAAGGACGAAAGCCGGCGGGATTAAAAACAATTCATACGGGCGGCGCCCAGGTGCGTGCGTATTTTTAGGAACGCTTCGCTTGGAGGAACGCTTCGCTTGGAGGAACGCTTCGCTTGGGGGAAATTCTCGACATCTGACGAGATTGGAGGATCGTCTCGTCTGCGACGAGCCTTGGGGGAACTTTAGTCAATTGACGTATTTTGGGGAACGTTCGCTATACCCACCGAGCGGATCATTCAGCGCACCCATCGTGTGGATCGTTCATTGATTGGTTATTTCTCCGGAACCCTGAAGGGGTTCAACATCGCTAACCCCGGATGCAATCCGGGGTTAGCACACCAACCCACCCCCCAACCCCAACGGGGTTGAATATTGAGGACTATGAAACGAACGATAATTTATTTCTGAATTACGGATACTAATCCACCTATGCTAAATGCAATGGTTACTAAAATGATTTATGGATCGAAAATTTGGGGCTGGTGCGGAATCGAAATATCTCATAGAGAAATGTATTTTTTTAATACGCCATATTAATTTTTGGTCAAGTGAATTGTTCGTTACGGAGGAGAGGCTACTTGCTGCTCGCTTCTTGCTACTCTCTTCCAAATTGACAATAGGCGTGGAGCAGCGTTTCGATATGTCCACAGTTTCATTAGGACAGAACCCCAAAGTGGTTCAACATCGCTAACCACGGATGCAATGTCCCTGTAGGTTGGTTCCTGATTCTCCAGAACCCCAAAGTGGTTCAACATCGCTAACCACGGATGCAATGTCCCTGTAGTTTGGTTCCTGAT
>JADKIC010000047.1 GCA_016721435.1 Bacteroidota bacterium | reverse complement strand
GCAGGTTCAGTTCTCCGAATGAAATTTAGTGCTAATAAACCCCGCCATCGCAAACCCCCAAAACGTTAAAACCAATAAGGGCGGACAGCCTTTTCGGTAGACAAAAAGTCTTTGCCTATCTCTAATTCCGTTTCAAAACCCCGCCGACATTAAGACCGGACAACCTTTCCAATTTCATTTGCCGACAAACAAAATCAATAACACCAGACGCAATTGCAGACAATGGCATACTATCAGCATCTGCCGACCTATCTTGTGCAAAAGCAATTCCTCCCGCTTTAATCGCAACCAATCCTTCAGTACCATCATCCATATTCCCTGAAAGAACCACGCCGACCACATTTTCTTTATGTGTTTCTGCAAGCGAGGAAAAAAGAATATCTATTGAAACAGGCTTTCCACGTTTTGTTCGAGGTATTAACTTTATGTGTCCATTGGTTACCTTAATTCCTTTGTCAAATGGTATAACGTAAACATTATCAGGTATCATCTTTTCCATGTCTTCAATATCCTGAACTTTCATTTTGGTTATTCCAGACAATATTGCGGTAAGCTGACTTTTATGTGTGGGGCTTAAGTGTTGAACAAAAATAAAGGCCATACCTGTTTTAGCAGACACATTGTTCAACAAGACGGTAACAGCCTTAAGGCCGCCGACCGAAGCACCAATAGCGACAATTGGGAAAGGATTATTCTTTGTTTTCTTTGGCTCTGCCATATTAGTAAAGGTACGGTAATAATTACAACTTCAGACTTTTTTATCGGCAGACGCGTAAGCTGGGTTTAAACTGGGTGCGCCCTTACTGGTTATAACAGCAAGCAAGCGCAATTTTTTGCGGGTTAGCGCTTAAATGCATAACTTGGACTAGCAAAAAACTAACGCCTGCTTGCCATACGTTGGTTGTTGTATCCTCAAACTCCGGGCCGTTACTAATTCTAACACATCCTTGCCGCCATGCCCGCCCTATAAGACATCGGTACATCCCAGATCTCACTCCGGAGATTATTGGGCGCGCGAATCTACCTGCCGGTAGACAGGCCTACCTGACGGTCGGTAGACATGCTTGTTATCGGAAGGAATTTGGTTTGTTGCGCACCCTTCGATATCTTTATAATCCCGGAAAGCGATCACGGCGGCAAGCGCGGGAGCGTTATGCATAATGTTGAACCAACCAAAAGTCTAATTAAATGAGAGCATTACCGAAACTTTTATTTTTGACATTAATCTTCGGATTAGTAATTTATTCTTGTGACAAGACGAGTAATTCAAAAGAACAAACCGATGAGAAAAAAGTAGAATTTGATTTAAACGATGCTAAATCGAAAATTCAACAAATCACTAAGCGTTTCACAGAAGCACATATTTCAAAGGACACATCTTTCCTGAATAACATCTTTACCGAAGATGCAAGAGTGCTGCCCCCAAATTCCGAAATTGTGACGGGCAGAAAAGCTATTTCACAATTGAATACTAATTGGGTCAATTATGGAATTTATGAGTTTAAAGAATTGACCACATCATTTTATGGTAATCAGGACTATTTAATTGATGAGGGAACTTATTACTTAAGATACGGAGAAGAAAATACTATTGACAAAGGAAAGTACATTAATATCTGGAAAAATGTAAATGGCGAGTGGAAGCTTTGTAGCAACATTTGGAACACAAACTTACCAATCGAATCCATTAACCTGGAATAAAGAAACACTATGCTAACAGCACCTACAAGAAATTGGCGAGGCTTCGGGACAGTATGCTTAATTGATCCCGCAGCGATGTCGGCAAGCCTTTGATTGCCGATGGATAGCTATCGGGATTGTGCTTCGTATCAATGCCGATAGCTATCGGCACAGTGCCGGCAGACAGTTTAGTGCTTCGATCCTGAAGCCTCGGGACCGTATCTTCGCCAACCACCAAAACGTTATGCGGTAACTTAATATAGCCGCTTTAAAAGTAAAAACAGTATTGTAAAATGAAAAAAACACTTATATCCCTCGCTTTCTGTCTTCTGGCTAACCTTGTTTTTGCGCAAGGGAAAGAAGATAATCAGAGCATTGTCATCGGCAAAACAGATAGCATCCGATCAAAAATATTGGGTGAACAAAGAAAGATTTGGGTCCATGTGCCTGATGGTGCTAATGAAAAATATCCAGTCGTGTATTTATTAGATGGTGATGGGCATTTTTCATCAGTTGTAGGCATGATTCAACAATTGAGTACAATCAATGGTAATATGATGTGCCCTAAAATGATTGTTATCGGCATTACCAATACCGACCGCATGCGCGACCTCACGACTTCTCATATTTCCTCAGCACCCTATATGGATAGCATAATGACAAAAACAACAGGTGGAGGAGAACTTTTCACAGCCTTTATTGAAAAAGAATTATTCCCACATATTGATTCAGTTTATCCGACTGCACCTTACCGAATTTTAATCGGGCATTCACTAGGTGGATTGATGGTGATAAATACATTGGTCAATCACACAAATTTATTCAACTCCTATGTAGCCATTGATCCAAGTATGTGGTGGGATAATGAAAAACTCTTAAAGCAAACGCAAAGAGTTTTAGCAGAAAAGAAATTCGAAGGAAAATCTTTATATCTCGGTATTGCCAATACGATGGAGGAAGGCATGGATATAGAAAAGATAGAAAATGATACTGCTGAGGACACACAGCATATCCGTTCCATTTTGGCACTGCAATCTGCTTTTGAGAAAAATAAACAAAATGGATTAAATTATCGGGGCAAATACTATCCACATGATACTCACGGCTCTGCCCCTCTTATTACCGAATACGATGCCTTACGCGTTTTCTTCGATTTTTACCCTATAAAATTGACGAATAAAGATTTCACAGATTCTACCGGTGCAATAGTTGAGAAATACCAAAAGCATTTTGCTGAAATTTCTCAAAAAATGGGCTACCCAATCAAACCCGATGAAGGCGAAATCAACTACATGGGTTATGATTTTTTGGGAAAGAAAATGTATAAAACAGCAGAACGTTTTTTTAAGCTCAATATAGAAAATTACGATGGAAGTTATAATGTCTATGATTCTTATGGTGATTATTTTATTGCCATTGGCGATAAGTCAAATGCGGTTACTCAGTTTAAAAAAGCCTTATCCATTATGGAAAATGAAGTGACCAGAAAAAAATTGACGGAACTTGAAAGTGATAAAGAATAAACATAATCTACTCACTCAACATGCTCAATTAAAATCAAATTTCAAAATGAATGAGAAACAAAAGCCGACCGCACAAGCCAGAAGCTAATGCAATTTTAAGACATAAATAACAATGACATGATGAAAATATTATTTTATAATATCTCAAAAAATACAAGTTTAAACTTTATAATAATTCAAAAAGTGAAAAGATATATGCTGTTGCTTTTAGTTTTAGCTGCTGTCAGCTGCACTGATAATCAAAAAAAGTCTAATGCTAATGGAGACAGTGCTTTTGAAAAAGTAGCTGAAGAATATATCAAAGGATATTTAAATTGGCGTCCGCAAAGTGGTGTTTCACTTGGTTTGCATGAATATGATGGCAAACTGCCCGATTACAGCAAGGCCTCCATTGATGAAGAATTAAAACGATTGAAATATTATGATAAAATGCTTTCTGAAACAGATACCGCCTCTTTAAGTACTAACAGCTATTACGATTGGAACATACTTCGTTCAGGTATTAAAAATGAGATATTTTCATTTGAAGACTTGAAAATATATACCAAAAATCCAATGACGTATGCCGGAGCTGTTGATGTAAATATTTATATAAAACGCAACTTTGCGCCGATAGAACAACAAATAAAATCAATAATAGCCATTGAAAATAAAGTGCCCCAATTTTATGAAAATGCAAAAGCTAATTTGCAGGATACGCTAGCCATTCCACACATTCAATTGGCTATTGAAATTGCCAGAGGTTCGGCTTCCTTTCTTGAAAATGATTTAAGGGTAGCTTTAAAAGAGGTGAAGAACGAATCGCTGATGAAGGAATTTACCGCTGCCAATAAAAAGGCTATAGCAGCCATCAATGACTATGCGCTATTTTTAGAAAAGGAAAAATTACCAAAAGCCAATAATAATTATGCTATTGGAAAAGATAATTATCAAAAAATGTTACTTTACGGGGAAAGTATAACCCTGACGGCAGATAAAATTTTAGCTGCAGGAATGGAAGAGTTGCAAAAAGAACAAGCTTCATTCAATGCTGCAGCAAAAATTATTAACCCCAATAAAAAATCAATTGATGTATATAATGAATTGCAAAAAGAGCATCCGACAGCACAAAGTTTAATTGCGGATGCTAAAAAAAATACAGAAGCTATCCGGCAATTTTTGATTGACCATCAAATTGTAACACTTCCGTCTGAAGTGCGTGTAAAAATGGAAGAAACTCCTGCTTTTGCCCGTGCAACAAGTACAGCATCTATGGATACGCCCGGTCCGTTTGAAACTAAAGCAACTGAAGCTTATTATTATATCACACCCGTTGATCCAAAGTGGACACCAAAACAACAGGAAGACTGGCTGGCGCAGTTTAATTTTTATACTACCGATGTTGTTTCTATTCACGAAGCCTATCCTGGCCACTATACCCAATTTTTGCATTTAAATGCGTCTGACGCTTCTAAAGTTCGTAAGATATTTGGCAGTTATGCATTTATTGAAGGCTGGGCACACTACACTGAAAAAATGTTGATTGATGCCGGTTATGGCAATTCGGGAGATTCGATTAAAGCGGCCAAATTCCGTTTGGCTCAATCGGGTGAAGCTTTACTTCGTATTTGCCGTTTGTGTGTTTCCATTAAAACTCATTGTCAGGGCATGAATGTGGAGCAAGCTACACAGTTCTTTATGGACAATTGGTATCAGGGTGATAAACCTTCGCGGCAAGAAGCACTTCGTGGTACATATGACCCCGGTTATTTATTTTATACTTTAGGGAAATTACAGATCCTTAAATTGCAGGAAGATTATAAAAATCAAGAAGGGGTAAATTACAGCTTAAAAAAATTCAATGATGCTATGCTGGATAACGGCATGCCTCCTATTCAGATCATGCGAGAGTTATTGTTGGCAGACAAAAAAGAATGGCACAATATCCTGAATTAATTAAAGAATGAAACAGCTTAGGGAATAAGTACAACGAACTGCTACCATCTGCTTAACAAAAGGCGGAGTTTCGTGCTTGTATGACAGTGTAGTGCTACATCCAAGCTTTGTACACCTAATGAACTTTTGTGCTAGAAATCACCGCCTTCGCAAAGCGGCCAACCGTTAGCGGTAATACGGAGGCTGACTTCAACACCTAACCATACATTGACAAATCAACATAATGAAATGAAAATTAAAAATGCAACCCTGGTATTTATCGCATTGCTCAATGTGTTTTCTTTTCAACTTTTAGCACAAACAAGTAATTACAGCGAACTCATCGCTAAAAGTGCCGACAAAATTGAGCAAAAAGTTATTGCCTGGCGGCACGACATTCATCAAAATCCTGAACTGGGAAACCGGGAGTTTCGTACTGCCGAACTCGTGGCCAAACATTTACAATCGTTGGGCATAGAAGTTAAAACAAAAGTGGGCGTTACAGGTGTGGTGGGCATTTTAAAAGGAGACCACCCCGGACCTGTTATAGCTCTAAGAGCCGACATGGATGCTTTACCAGTAGAGGAAATAAATGATTTGCCTTTTGCCTCCAAAGTAAAAACCATGTATAACGGTAAAGAAACAAAGCGTAATGCATGCTTGCGGACATGATGCCCATGTGGCCATATTGATGGGTGTCGCAGAAATATTAACCGGCATGAAAAAAGATTTGAAAGGCACCGTGAAATTTATTTTTCAGCCGGCAGAAGAAGGTGCACCTGTTGGTGAAGAAGGGGGAGCCTATTTGATGGTGAAAGAAGGCGTAATGGAAAATCCTAAAGTAGATGTCATATTCGGATTGCACATGGGTTCACAATTGGAGGTTGGTAATATTTCCTATCGCCCGGGTGGATGTTTAGCTGGTGTTGGTGATTTTAAAATTACAGTAAAAGGTAAACCCAGTCATGGGTCTAAACCGTGGTTTTCGGTTGACCCAATTCTTACTGCTTCTCAAATTGTTGTCAGTCTTCAACAAATTGTAAGCAGAAATGTGAATCTCACTGAAAATGCTGCTGTAGTTACAGTTGGAGCTATTAATGGGGGCAACCGCTCTAATATTATTCCTTCACAAGTGGAGATACTTGGAGATGTGAGGGCATTCACCAATGAAGATGAAACCTTGATTTATAACCGTATTAAACAAATTGCAGAAAAAACAGCCGAAGCAGCAGGTGCAACAGCAGTGGTAGAAGTGCCTTATGGAGTTAAATATCCTGTTACGTTTAATCATCTTGCACTTACAAATGCAATGTTACCCTCTTTGCAAAAATCTGCCGGAATGCAAAATGTATTGCTTGTTCCTGCGAATACCGGTGCAGAAGATTTTTCATTTTATGCTCAAAAAGTGCCCGGCTTATACTTTCGGTTGGGTGGTATGCCCAAAGGAAAGGACCCCAAAACAGCACCAACACATCATACCCCTGAATTTATGATTGATGATGCTTCTTTTAAATTAGGCGTAATTACTTTTTGTAATTTGGTTTTTGATTATGCGGAGTTGAATAAAGAATAAGGACAAGAAAATTCCAGAATAGTTCAGCAGACCTATCAAACAGGCAGACATAAATTTACTTTGACAAAAAAACAAAGAGGACGCTGAAAACCGACCAGAGTAAGCACAAACAAAAAATAAAATCAAAAATGTACAATTACAAAAGGGTATTAAAAATGGCAATGTTATTGGCACTTTCAGGTTTGACAACAATATTTCAAAGTTGCAAACAGGAGATAAAGGAAGTCAAAGAAGTAATAATAAAAACAGAAGAACCTGAATACTTTTTATTAAGACCTGAACTTGAAAAATCATTTGGTTATTCACACGCCGTTAGAATAGGTGATGACTTGAAAATATCAGGTGCGGTCAGTATGGACGATAAAGGTGTTATTGTAGCACCGGGAGATATGGAACAGCAAATGAAAAATTGCTATATTGACTTAGAGAAAATCCTAAAACATTATGGTTTCACTTTTGATGATGTTGTTGTGGAAAACGTTTACACGACAAATATGAAAGACTTTATTAACGTATCAGGATTTCGTACCTCTATCTACAAAAAACAATTCCCGACAGGAACCTGGCTTGAAGTAAATGGCCTTGCAATAGATGGACAGTTGATTGAAATAGATATGGAAGCTCATAAGTCAAAATAAATGAATCTGGTTTAAAATCAGATGGACAAATCCGGGCAAGCTGTGATATAAGGACTCCCTTTAGCTATTCGGGAATGTAATTTAATGAACAGATTCCACCCAGGAGTTGTAAACCACAATTCGAAATTTATCAGTAAGGCAAATGATTAAGAAACATGCGGTTTTGATATGCTTGGTGACTTCTATTATTTTAATAGTAATAGCCACCTTAGTTTATCCCGGCGGCTCATTGCTTGACAAAAATTCTATAGGATTTGTCTGGTCAAAAAATTTCATAAGCAATTTGTTTGCGACAGAAGCGATAAACGGTTCGGAAAACTCTGGCAGGATGTGGGCAATTATTGGCATGGCATTCCACTCGGTGGGTTATGGATTATTTTTTATACATATGTCAAAAAGGATATCTTCAAGACAATGGGCTACTATTTTAAAAATTGTAGGCTTTACCAACATCCTATTTATTTTCCTAATTGCAACACCCTTGCATGATCTGGGAGTAATATCGATCATTTTAACATTGTTTGGCTTGTTTATTATTACCGTATTTATCCTAAAGACAAAGCTTCATTTACTTAAATTCTGCTGTATAATTTGCTTAATGACTTATTACTGTTTCTTTTTTCTTTTTGGTTTCGGTTATCTGGGATGGGCAGTGATAATGCAGAAAGTATATATTATAAGCTCCATGCTATTAGTTTTAGGACTAGAGTATTTTACCAAATATGAAGACTTTAAACAAATTAAATCGCGAGAACAAAAAATATAAGTAAAAAACCGCTAACAAGGAATTTGCAAAAACCAGGGCTGGAGGAAGTAGTTGAGCATTTGCACACTTCTACCGGCTTTTGCTTAATTTCGGCTGAAGGTTTTCAAATACCCTTCCTACTCTAATACCCGAATCATTTGCGACAATCTTAACAGATGACAAAGGCTCAAAATAAAAGAATATTTATTCTAAAACTACCTTCGTTATCCAGCTATTATTTGGCGACTTCACTTCCAGTAAATAGATGCCCGGACTGAACGCCCCGGCACCTATTTCATAACTGTTAAAATCTTGTTCTGTTTCAACAACATTTGATAATAGTATTCTTCCCGCCAGGTCTCTAAGCATAATTGAGCAAGATAATTTTTCCTTCGAGTTAATGGTAATGTTTAATTTATCATGAAAAGGATTCGGGTAAGTCAGCACGTTATATTTGGAATCCGTTAATCTTACTGCAACAATTTCTGAATAAGAAAATTCTCCGTTAAAATCGGTTTGTTTCAAGCGGTAGAAGGAAATACCGGGGTGGGGATTTTCATCGGTAAGGGAATAATTTAACACGGTGTTTGAATTTCCTGCACCAGCTACTTTTCCAATTTCTTCAAACGCATGGCCATCTTTACTTTTTTCAATGGTAAAATAATGATTATTGGTTTCTGTGGAGGTTTGCCAGGTGATGTCAACTGCATTTTTGTTTTGGGTGGCATTAAAACTTAATAGTTCAATAGGGAGAGGTGATACATACAGTTTAAGCACATACATATTTAAATTAGCATTGGAGGTAAGGTTAAAGACAGCGCTATATGGATTAAAATCACCGGTACCCGTAAAAGCACCACTGGCTATTATGCCTCCAATAGCATCAATAGTTATAGACAGGCCGTTTACAGCAGTAGTTGCGCCTATATCATATGCCCAAACATAATTACCGACAGGACTCAATTTTAATAAATATCCTTCACTGGTTGATGCAACGAGATTATTAACACCAGCGCCTGTGTTAAAGTCAACAGTTCCGATAAAGTTACCGGTCATATAAACATTTCCGGTGGCATCAAGATCAATACTCGATGCATAAACACCATTTGGTGAAAGAACACTTTTTGCCCAAGCAAAGTTTCCTGAAGAATTAAGTTTGCTTACAAACATGTCCGCCCCCATTCCCCCTGCTATCGAAGTAATGTTAAAAACTCCTGCTCCCGGATCAAAATCGCAGACGTCATCAAATAGACCTATGGTATGCGCATTGCCTGCCGCGTCCACAACTATATCAGTAGACATATCATTTCCCGGTCCTCCCATTCGTTTTGCCCAAACAAAAGCACCTGCAGCCGTTAATTTTGATACAAAAACATCATAGTTGGCAGCAG
The DNA here is from genome assembly GCA_016721435.1 of Bacteroidota bacterium. Taxonomy (GTDB): domain Bacteria; phylum Bacteroidota; class Bacteroidia; order AKYH767-A; family OLB10; genus JAJTFW01. Next base: position 37,997 of record JADKIC010000047.1, on the reverse strand, counting down.
AAGTAAGGTTAAAAGTTCCTATGGGGTCAAAATCAACTGTACCGGTAAATTCTCCTGATATATAAACATTGTTGGCTCCATCCACTGCAATCATGGGATCCGAGCCTCCGGGTTGTCGTGCCCATATAAAATTGCCTGCACTGCTTACCTTTATTAAGAAACTACCACTGCCTCCTATGTTAAAAACTGACGGGCTCGGGTCTGCATCAAAAGTTGCACCATGAAAGCCACTTATATAAATATTGCTGAGAGCGTCAATAGCCACACTTTGACAACGATCTACACCTGTACTGCCAAATCTTCTTACCCACACCAAATTACCTGCACTACTTAACTTACTTAAAAACCCATCTGTTCCACCGAAGGAAGTAATATTGGAAACAGCGGCACCGGGATCAAAATCTACGGTTCCCTGAAACAGTCCAACGGTATAAACATTTCCTGTTGCATCAACCGCTATGTCCAGTGGCCAATCGGGGCTACTTCCTGAAAAACTTTTTGCCCAAATAAAAGCTCCTGCCGCGCTAAGTTTGCATATAAATACTTCCTGCGAACCAGCTGATGATATAAGATTAAACGTTGCGGCCCCGGGATCAAAATCAACAGTACCGGTAAAGAGACCCGTCAGATATATGTTCCCGGCTGCATCGGTCGTGGATGATCGTACGGACTGCGTTCCAGTTGTTGTTCCAATGCGTTTTGCCCACTGAAAGGTTTGTGCGGGAGCTAACGTTATTCCGAAAAGAATAAAAAACAGAAACAAGTTCAATTTTGTCTTTTTCATAAAATTTTAAAGTCACTTCAATACCTATAGGTATAGGTTTATAATGGCCCCAAGTTAAAAAATTAAATGATGCTATCCAACACATTTCATATGATTTTTTTACCATATTCTGCCTATACGATAGTAGAATGAAATCCCTTCCTGTTATTCTAAGGGAAGTGAATCGGCGAAATTGCCTCCATTGCACACTCAGTAAATCACATGAAAAAATTACAGTAAATAACTCATAAACAGGAGTTTATTATGCTATTTTATCTGGACGAGCTTCTTTTGCATAATAACTGATTGGGTGCATAAATTAAAGAACAAATGAAAGGTTGTTAATAGAAGAAAAATGCTTTGTCAGAACCCAATGACAAATTTTTGAAAAAAGCGTTGCATTTCATAAGTCCAAATTGAACTACCCTTTGACCGCAATGCACTTTTATTAAAAATGAGTTTAATTCTCCGTTTTATAGACTTCAGACGCTTAAATTATAAGAATAGGACTTATCGGAAAATGGTGACTGCTGTGCTTCCCACCCGAACTATCCTTCATGATATCGGTACATCCCAGACCCGTTCCGGGACCAGTTGGAGAGTTGTCTTGCCTACCTCCCGGTGCGATTGCCGGCGGAAGTAATTAGGTTTTATGCGCGCCATTTGATACCTTTATAATCTCGGAAGGCGGCACTGTGGTAACTCTGGAAGGGGCTTATTCAGTCATTCATAAAACCTATGGCAATGCAAAAACTATTTAGAATAACTTCAATTCTACTTGTTGTTTTTATTTTAAACGGATGCAAAAGGGACAATGAATTACCCCAGGTCAATAATACTATTGCCGGTTATGCACAAAAGGGACCTTTTTTAAATGGTAGTTCAATTACGGTGTATGAATTAAGCTCCAACTATTCACAAACAGGTAAAACATTTTTAACTCAAATTGCAAATAATACAGGAAGATTTAACTTAAGTAATATTAATTTACTTTCAAATTATGTTCAAATCAAAGCTGATGGATTTTATTTCAATGAAGTTTGTGGTTCTAATTCAATCGCACCACTTACACTAAATTGTATTGCAGATATTGGTAACTCTAATTCGATACATGTAAATGTATTGACACATTTAGAAAAGCCGAGAGTTGAGTTTCTTTTGGGATCAGGAATGTCTTTTGATTCCGCAAAGATCAAAGCACAAAGAGAGGTACTAGCTATTTTTAATATTTCATTAGTGGGCATAGACAATTCAGAATATTTGGATATTTCGCAATCGGGTGACGGCAATGCAATCTTGCTTGGGGTTTCTGCCATCTTGCAGGGTTTTCGATCTGAAAGTGAACTCTCGTCACTATTAGCTTTAATAAGTAATGACATCCGCAATGATGGAATGCTAAACGATTCAAATGCAATGTCTTCGCTTATTGATCAAACACTTTTGTTAGATACAGTTTCAATTAGAAGTAATGTTTTGAATTTTTATTTAAACTTAGGAATGACAGTATCAATTCCTCATTTTGAAACTTACATTCAGGAGTTTATAAATACTACTACATTCCCAATAACCCATAAGGTCTTAAATTATCCTTTAATAGGAAATTATGGAGATAATATTTTATTCCCAAACAAACTAATTTATAGTGTGGATAGCAGTATGAGTTTGGCTGTTGATCTGAAGACATGTTCAAGTATAAAAGTAAGAATCAATGGTAATCCAGGAACTTGGATTGGCTGGCAAATCGGAACGGAACAAAATTGGACGATAAGTCCTTATGTTATTGCACAGGAAAGAATCTTTACTTCAATTTCTCCTAACTCCCATTGTGACCTTCATATTATTTTATGGGCAGGAACATATCTGATAGAATACTATGAAATGAATTCGTCATTAGTTACATTTTCGAAAACAATAACTGTTATTTAATGTATGTGAAGTTGAACAAATGATAACACGAAGATTCAAGGAAATATAAAGGAACTTTGAGCTGTAAATAATGTCTTTATAGCTATCGGGATGAGTTTCTATTGGACAGTGTAGTTAAACGAATCCAATGTCAAAACTCACTTCGGGGGGGTTGCCAATTGAACTTGCCTGCTCACCTGTAAGACTGCCATCTGAAGTAATTTGGTTTGTTACTCGCCCTACGGTATCTTTATAGTCCCGTACGGCGTTCGCGGCAGCATCTAGGGACGTATTCGGCCAGGATAAATAATAACACAAACACAACTATTCAAATAAATTGTCAATAGAAACTAAGAACTTAAAAATCATTCCCTGCGATACTGAAATATTGAAATTGGCAATTCGGGGAAATGAATTTATTGCAGAAAAACTTAACGTCTCGGTTCAGGAAAATTGGACAGAATTTGGTGTTGTTGCATTACAGTATTCACTTGATAAACTATTAGAAAGTGACGAGGAAAAATATTGGTGGACCTATTTTCCAATTCACAAGCAAGACAATAAATTAATTGGAAGTGGGGGATATAAAGGTAAACCTGATACAGATGGAACTGTTGAACTTGGTTACGAAATTGCACCTGCTTACAGAAATCGTGGACTTGCTACCGAAATGACAAAAGGACTGATTGAAATTGCTTTCAATGACGAAAAAGTGAAATCAATTATTGCTCATACACTGGGACAGGAAAATGCCTCTACGAAAGTTTTGCAGAAATGTGGATTTAAAAAAGTCCACGAGATCAATGACCCGGATGATGGTTTAATATGGAGATGGGAGCTAAAGAGACAGGAATTGAAAAGAGCCGGAAACGCAAATATATGATTAGCGTAATACGGGTATTCGACTGGACCATGGAGAAGGAGAACTCCTACAAAAACTAAAGGAACCCTTCTCAGTATTGCATTTTTTCAAAGTGTTACGAGCAGGATCTGAATAATGAAATGTTAAAGCAGAGTAATGGCCCTACAGGATGGAGAACTGAGATTAAAGGCTATCTTAAACGACTGCTAAGTATGACGGACAACAGATTCTTTTAAGAATAATTCTATAAAACATTAATATCATGAAAAAATTACAATTCAAAGTAAGCATCCATGCACCTGTCACCAGGATTTATGATTTTATGTTAGGTATTAAGAGTAAATCAACCTATGAACAATGGACGGCTATGTTTAATCCGACATCTACTTATGAAGGAAGTTGGGATAAGGGAAGTAAAATTTTATTTATTGGAGTAGATGATAAAAGAGAAAAAGGAGGTATGGTTTCCAGAATAGCTGAAAACATTCCCAACCAATTTGTTTCGATTCAACATTATGGTCTTGTTAAAGCGGACAAGGAAATTACAGAAGGACCGGAAGTGGAAAAGTGGGCAAACGGATTTGAAAACTATTCCTTCGAAGAAAACACCGGACCTGATGGCTATCGCGATACAATTGTGACTGTTGATCTGGACACCACTGAAGATTTTATAGATTATATGAGCGATACCTACCCAAAAGCACTAGATAGGTTGAAAGAACTATGTGAAAAATAAAAGTTCAAGAATAGTATAAAACAACAAGAACTATAGTAATACCTACTTGAAATTGGCGGTTCACTGGAACGAAGGTCAAACAATGAAGGGAGTTACGGGTTAAACAACTTAAATCAAAAAAATATGGCACTTATAAATCCTTACATTAACTTCAACGGCAATGCCGAAGAAGCTTTTACATTTTACAAATCAGTATTTGGCGGAGAGTTCGCCATGATTATGCGTTTCAAAGATATGGCGAGCCCTGATTTTCCAGTCCCTGAACACGAAGCAAATAAAATAATGCACATTGCATTACCTATTGGTCAAAATGTTTTAATGGCCAATGACGTTCCGGAAAGTATGGGCCGGACAAATGAAAATGAGAATAGAAGTAAAATTTCTATAAGTGCAGAAAGTAAAGAAGAAGCAGACAAATTATTTAGCGGACTTTCGGCCGGCGGAGAAATTGAGGTGCCTATTGCCGACAGTCTCTGGGGTTCATATTTTGGAATGTTCAGAGACAAGTATGGAATTGAATGGATGGTAGACTTTGACCCGAAATATAAGGGACAAATATAGGTTGACAAAATAAAGAACTCCTGATCAATGCTATGTGGTATCATAGGATTGCCCAACGTACTTCTATTAGCATGACTTTCTTGCCATTCAATACATAGATACATCTACAATATCCACCTGGAGAAAATTAGCGCACGAATCTACTATCGAAAAAAATCTGGTTTGTTGCGCGCCCTTCAATATCTTTATAGTCCGGGAAGACGAACAGGGCAGCCAGTACGAGAACATTGGCAGCAATTATCATGACAAATTAACTTAATATGAGAATATTTTATTTCCTATTATTCATTCCCTTCTCTTTAACAGCACAGCATAATACGGTAGACTTTTCGGCTGCAGTAAAATGTATAAATTCATTAGAAAGCAGTCAAAAGGCGAAGGCGGTTTTTCCTTTTGATGAAATGTCGAGGTATGATTGGAATTACCTTCCCCCCAGTTTGATTCCCAGAAAAGGTGTGTGTTTAATAGACCTGGATAGCATTCAAAAGAAAAATGTCTATGCCTTGCTTAAAAGTTTTTTAAGTGAGAAAGGTTATTCAAGAACGAAGGAAATCATGAATAATGAATATTATTTAAAGGAGTTAGAGCCTAATATGATACATCGGATTCCTGAAAATTATTTTGCTGCCTTTTATGGTACTCCGGGACGAGACAGTGTTTGGGGATGGAAATTCAGCGGGCATCATATTGCGCTTAATTTTACAGTTGTAAATAATCAATTGGCATTCACTCCAATTTTTTTTGGAATCTATCCTGCAGAAATTGATACCGGAGAGTATAAGGGCAGACGAATAATAAAAGACGAGGAGGATATTGGCTTTGAATTAATAAATATGCTCACAGGGGAGCAACGATCAACAGCGATTTTTCAAGAGAGATCTTTTAACGACGTAGTTACTTCCAATGCTATTCAAGTTGGACCCCTTCCCCCGGTTGGAATATTAGCCAAAGACCTGACATCTCCACAAAAGAATATTTTAAATAAATTAATTGCTTGTCATCTTTCTTCCATGCCGGCTGAAATAGCAGAGGTGAGAATGAAGCGTATTGTATCAGAAGATTTTAATCAAATCAGATTCGGATGGGCAGGAGGTTTAATAAAAGGAGTCCCCCATTATTACAGAATACAAGGAAAAACTTTTTTAATCGAGTTCGACAATACGACTCATCATGCCAATCATATACATATAGTCTGGCGCGATTTTGATGGTGATTTTGGCGTTGACCTTTTAAAGGAGCATTATAGAAACAGCGGGCATCATCACGAATAGCTGGTACTGATAGTCTTTTTCCATGTCAAGACTGCCGTTGTTATCTGTTTGGCAATTGTTAGCCGGACAGCATTTAACGCTCCGTTTGTTCTTCTTTTAGGCATTTCTGTAATTTCCGGGATGATATTTTTCCAAGCCCTGCTTTCGACCATGCCCAAACCTGTGTCAGACAGGGTTAAAGCTATAAGGTAACAGATGGTGTACTGAGTTAAAAATTTATCCAAACAGGCCGTTGTCTCAATAAAATGATATAAAAAACAACTATTTTCACAGACTATCGATATTTAAAATGTTTGGGGCACACTACTTTTTATTAAACTGAAGGACAGCTGATGAAGAAACTGCTAATTCTTTTTGGTTTGTATTGTATGTGCGCAACCGCTTTCGCACAGCAACAATACACCATCACCAATTTCACCCAGGAACAGGGGCTGCAATCAGGCACCATTAGTGGCATTTATAAAGACACAACCGGTTACATCTGGCTGACAAGTGAAGAAGGCGTTGCACGGTTTGATGGGTATAACTTTAAAGTATTCCGCCACCTTCCCGGTGACAGCACGAGCTTGCCCAATGACATCGCATGGTATGGAGCTTTTCCGCGGTACGGAGATATTTATTTTGAAACGCAGGGGAAGTTTTGCAAATACAATCCGGCAACAGCATCATTTACTTTTAAGCTGCCTTTTGGAGATAGCTTAGACCTCTTTCGCATTTTCGAAGTAAAAGGCGTCAGCGACCACTACTGGGCATTAAGCAACTTTTCAATTTTTAAAATAAGCAGGGCCGGCACGCAATACTTTGCGCTTCCCTATCCGATAGCGCCCAAAGAATGGAGTGTTATAGCATCGGCTGATAACCGCGTGCTGCTTTCACACAATTTAATTGGAAAGCCACACTTACTGTTTTTGGATGAAAAGTCGAAAACGATGACAGAAGTAAAAATCCTGGATAGTGAAGGAAGAGAAGACAGTTCCACCTTTGCTGATGTGTTTTTTACCGATAACGATTTTTATCTTTTTAACAAGAGAAGTGTATTTCGTTTTAATTCCGTTACAAGCGCTTTTGAATGGCACTTTGATTTAAAGCACCAAGGAACTTTGATTATGCATTTCAATTCTATCTTCCGCTTCACGATTCGCTGGTAATTATTCGCTCTCAAACAGGTTTCCTTAACATCATCAATATCCGTACAGGCGAAGAGCAGCTGGTTTATGTAAATAAAAGAATTCCAGAACAAGCATTGACGGACAGAATGATATTGAACTGTACGGCAGATAACAATGGAGGAGTGTGGTTGGGGACGGCACAAATGGGCATTATACATTATAGCTTATCTACGGGTGAATTGACACAATACATTCATGAACCCGGAAATCCGATATCCAACGGATCAAACAGTCTGCCCGGAAATATGATTGACAGAATATTGGTTGATGATAACGGAGTACTATGGGCTTCATGTTTTGGGCATGGCTTGATAAAGATGGAGCCGGTAACCGCGCTTTTTAAAACTGCAGTTCCCTCCACTGCTAAAGATGCGTTCACTGAAGAACAAGGCTGGAGCGCTAACATACGCGGCTTTCTGGAAACAGATGATGGTTATTGGGTTGCTACAATGAATGGGTTATTCAGTTATTCCGGTGAGACGCAAAAGTTCAGCAATTTACAATCTCTCTGTCCTGCAAATATTGAAACCCGTAGTGGTAATTATGACAGGCTGCTTAGCCAGGGTTTTCCTTTTGGCTCGCTTGCAAGAGATCATGCGGGTAATATATGGATTGGAACCTGGTATGGTGAATTGGTGATTTATAATATAAATACGAAGCGTTCTTATTCAATTAAACCACCGCCGCTGAAGAAGGTTAACGAAAGCATATTCAGAAATCTCTTTTTTGACAGGAAAAACAGGATGTGGATTTCAACATGGCATTCAGGTATTTGCATGGTGGACTGCAATGATTTGAATTTTGAAAAAATGAATGACATTAAGTTTGAATACAGTTTTCCTGATGCGAATGATGCTGCGGCTATTCCACCCGGAATTGCTTTTGTTGTTTCTGAAGATGCGCAGGGCAATATTTGGGCAGGCACCGAAAACGGATTGTGCAGGTACAATGAACAGACAAAAAAGTGGAAACGGTACGTCAATATTCCCGGCAATGAAAAGAGCATTCACCATAATAATGTCAGGAGCTTGTGTCTTGATAAAAATGGAAATCTTTGGGTAGGAACCAATGGTGGAGGGCTGAACCGTTACAACAAAGAGCAGGATAATTTCACCCATTTCACGAAAGCAAATGGATTGCCTGATGACCGAATCTATACTTTGGTTTGTGACAACAATGGCATGTTGTGGATGGGCACCAACCACGGCTTGTCCAGGTTCAATCCGATGGATTTTTCCTGTAAGAATTTTAGTGAAAAAGACGGCATACAGAATTATGAATATAACACGGGCGCTGCCATAAAGTTGAAAGACGGCACACTGCTTATTGGCGGAATTACAGGTTACAACATCATTGACCCCGACAAAATTGAAAACAAAAAATTAATACCCCCGGTAGTCATCTCTTCCTTTAAAATATTTGACAAGGAAATACCTATCGGTAACGGACAGTTGAATCTGAACTATGATGAGAACCGTTTGTCTTTTGAATTTGCTGCATTGAGTTACTTCCGGAATCAGAAAAACCGTTATGCTTACATGCTCGAAGGCGTTGATCCCGACTGGATTTTCAGCGACACCCGCAGGTATGTAACGTATTCAAAGCTTGAACCGGGTCAATATACTTTTAAAGTAAAAGCCTGCAACAGCGATGGGGTGTGGAATGAAACGGGCACGCAGCTTCAGATTACCATTACACCGCCCTGGTGGCAGCGGACGTGGTTTATACTATTATGTTTTCTCGTGACATTCGCAATCATTTACTTCATCAACAGGTATGAACAGAACCGCCAGAAGCAAATGGAAGCAGTCAGAGCACGCATCAGCCGCGACTTGCATGACGATATGGGTTCCACCTTGCAGAGCATTTCAGTGATGAGTGAAATTGCACGTATGAAATCCACTTCCAATACATCTGAATCCATTCCTATTCTCGAAAAAATAGGCAGTGCTTCCCGCGAGATGGTGGAAAAAATGAATGATATTGTTTGGGCTGTGAATCCGCAAAATGATCATTTCGAAAACATCATACTCCACATGCGGGCCTTTGGTGGTGAACTATTGGCGGGGAAGGATATTGCGTTGCATTTTAAATCGGATAGTGGTTTAAATAACATCAGGCTTTCTATGGAAAAGCGGAAATCATTTTTTCTTGTTTATAAATAAGCTTTGAACAATGCCTACAAATATTCCGGAGCAAAAAATGTGAACGTTGAAATCTTCAAAACTAATTATACATTAAAGTTGGTGGTTGAAGATGATGGTGTCGGATTCAATATCAATGAAGACCGTTTAAAAACAGGTGGCAACGGATTGAAAAATATGAATACAAGAGCTGCAGAATTAAATGGCAATATTTCAATTCATTCACAAATAGGGCAAGGAACTACGGTAAGCCTGACTGTAAATTTGAAATAACCTGAACATAGAAATAAGATGAAAAGAGTGAATATATAATCCGGATATGAATAAAGCAGGTTCCCTTGTTATCTTATTGTTCTTCTTACAAAACTATTCATTTTCGCAGAACCGTCAACGTATTGACTCTTTAGAAACCCAACTTAAAAACCATAACGCAAGAAAAATAGAGTTAAGAATAAAATCTCCATCGCAGTACGACACTATAGCGGCCAATATTTTAGGTGACCTTTCCAAAGCATATTGGTACATTGACCCTGACACTGCAAAGGTTTATGCCGAACAATGCATGGCTTTATCAGAGCAGCTGGGTTATAAAAAGGGAATGGGAAATGCTTATAACAGTATGGGGGTCATTCATGGAATGAAGGGAGATTATATACCATCTCTGGAATTTATTAAAAAGGCATTGAAGATATGGGAAGATATGGGGGATAAAAAACGAATTGGTAATTCTTATGCCCATATGGGAGGTATTTATTATCAGCAAGACAATTATCCCGAAGCATTAAAATATCAGCTTAAATCTTTAAAAATACTAGAAGAAGTCGGTGAAAAAAAAGGTCTTGCAGCTACTTATGCCAACATCGGAAGCGTTTATAATCTTGTAGGCAACTATTCCGAAGCATTGAAGAATTATTTGATTTCTTTAAAAATAGCAAAAGAAATCGGGGATAAACATGGTATTGCTCTTCTTTACACCAACATCGCAATTATTTATACGACACAAGGCAATTATTCTGCAGCATTGAAGAATGACTTTGCTGCTATAAAAATACAAAAAGAAATCGGGGATAGACGAGGTCTCACCGGTGCTTATGAGAACATCGCGCGTATTTATAATAAACAAAGCAATTATCCTGAAGCATTAAAGTATCATTTAGCCTCCTTAAAAATCTTTAAGGAAATCGGGGATAAAGATGGCATTGCTATTACTTGCGTCGATATCGGTGAAATTTTTATTCAACAGAAGAAATACAAAGAAGCATCTGAATATCTAAATAATGCATTGGCACTTAGTTTGGAGATTGGAAGCTTGTTTGATATTAAAATTAGCGATAATGCTTTAGCAACATTGGACAGCGCACAAGGCCACTTTAAGCAGGCATTCGAGCATTATAAACTCTACATCGCTTACCGCGACAGCATTTCGAACACTGAAAACACAGAGAAAATAGTTGCGCTGCAAATGAATTACGATTTCAGCAAGAAGCAGGATTCGCTCAATGTGGTGCAGGCAAAAAAGGATATTGCTGCACAAAGGGAATTGGATAAACAAAAACTCGTTCGTAACAAAATTATTGGCGGCACTGTTATATTTATATTGCTTGCAGGAACTGCAATTGTACTCTTCATTGACAGGATGAAGCGCAATCGCAAGAAGCAGATGGAGGAAGTCAGGGCACGTATTAGCCGCGATTTGCACGATGATATGGGTTCTACCTTGCAAAGCATTTCAGTAATGAGTGAAATTGCTCGCATGAAATCCACTTCCAACACTTCTGAATCCATTCCTATTCTCGAAAAAATAGGAAGTGCTTCGCGCGAGATGATCGATAAAATGAGTGATATTGTATGGGCAGTAAGTCCGCAGAATGACCATTTCGAAAACATCCTGCTTCACATGCGCGCCTTTGGGGGTGAACTGTTGGCCGGAAAAGATATCGTGTTGCATTTCAAAGCGGATAGTGAATTAAACAACCTCCTGCTTTCGATGGAAAAGCGGAAATCATTTTTCCTGGTTTATAAAGAAGCATTGAACAATGCTTACAAATATTCCGGTGCAAAAAATGTGAACGTTGAAATCTCCAAAACCAATCAAACATTAAAATTAGTTGTAGAAGATGATGGTGTCGGATTCAATAGCAACGAAGACCGTTTAAAAACAGGAGGCAACGGATTGAAAAATATGAATACAAGAGCCGCGGAACTAAATGGCAATATTTTAATTACATCCGAACCGGGACAGGGAACTAAAATAACGCTGACTGTAAATTTGAAATAATAAAATGACAACTACCCGATATCGGTAGTCATTTCTCTAAATTAAGTTTTACATTTACCTCCACAAACCATGAATATCAAAGTCGCCATTTTTGAAGATAATCCGCTGTTGCGTGACAGCCTCTTCCAGCTGATAAACGGAAGCGAGGGTTTCGTCTGCACCGGTGCATATGCGGATTGCACTGACCTGATGCGAAAAGTCGAATCAGCTGGTCCTGATGTTATTCTCATGGATATTGATCTTCCAGGAGGAATGAATGGCATTGAAGCCGTTGGAAAAATTAACCAGACACATCCCGGAATTATGGTCATCATGCAAACGGTTTTCAATGACAATGAAAGAATATTTCAATCCATTACTGCAGGTGCATCGGGTTATATTTTAAAAAACACCCCGCCTTCGCGCATCCTTGAATCTATTCGCGAAGCAGCTACAGGTGGAGCGCCCATGACTCCCAGCATTGCACATAAAATTCTCGAGGTATTTCGAACTAAAAAGCCGGCGCTGCCCACTAATGACCACTCACAGCTCAACGAAAGGCAGCAGGAAATTCTCGATTGCATTTTTAATGGCATGAGCTATAAGTTGATTGCCGAAAAACTTTTCATCTCTGTGGACACTGTGCGCTATCATGTAAAAAACATTTATGAAATCCTGCATGTTCATTCGCGGGATGAACTGATTTCAAGAGGCAAGGGGAAATCTCTTTTGAGTTTTTAAGAGCCGGTTTAAATTTCCCGGTAATCTTCCCGGTCAAGGTTCGCTTTAACACGGGTCGGATGTTTATAGTTAACATTCGCCATGTAAAGCGGAGATCCCATCGGGGTCGAACAGGCATGCTGATAGTCATTTAACTTTCCTTCCACTGGTGGGGCCGCTTGTAGACCTGTCCCTTTTTGCGGTAAGATGCAGTCTTCCTCCATCACTTGTGCTGAGCTTGCCGAAGCAAAACTACCGATTATAGGTAGTGTGACCAACTGCGGTTAATTCTACATTTGACAATCTCCATTATGAACGACTTCCAGAGAATTTGACAGTGTTTGATGGGCTGAAAATTATTATAATGACATTAAAGCAAATTAAAATGAATAAACAGCTTCCCAATACTATATGCAAAACAGTAAGAGGCGATCATTACCAATTACCTTCTTTCCCGATATCCACATCTCAACTATAATTAATTAACGCTCTTTATTATGACAAGAAAGCTACTTCAGAAAAGTAATGTCGCTCTTATAGTACTGATACTTTTAACCATGTTTCGTGTTAACGCACAGGAAAACGCAAATCTAATTAACAATTACCTGAAGCAACAACTTGAACGTAACCAATGGTTGCAAAGTGACATCAGCGATTGGTATCCATCGAATTCCTATCTCGATAAATCGTCCGGAATTACTTTTACCTATATTAATCAGCGTTATCATAACATTATTGTATTTAATGGTGTGAGTTCAATTGCAATAAAGGATAACAAAGTGGTGAGTTTTGCTCCTGTATTTATAAGTCATCTCGAAAGAAAAGTTAATGCCGATAAACCAGTTATTAGTGCAGCTGATGCAATCGGCTTTGCGATGAGAAATATCAATGGCAAAGAAATATCAAGTCTTAATTTGATTTCGAAAGATGAAGCAACAAACACATTTACCTTTGATGGATCTGATTATTCTGATCATGATATAAAAGTGCAATTGGTTTATCAGCCAACAGAAAAAACAGTTTTACTTGCCTGGAATGTGAGCATTGAAGTTCGTGGCACAAACGACTGGTGGAATGTTCGCATTGATGCATCTACAGGAAACTTTATTGAGAAAAATAATTTTACGGTTGAATGTACTTTCGAAAAGCACGATGTTGAAATGATGAATCCATCAACAGCAACAGCAACAGCAACAGCACCTTCACCTTCACCTTCACCTTCACCTTCACCTTCACCTTCACCTGTTCCAGCTCCGATTTATACTATTTTTCCATTACCGCTTGAAGCACCAAGTTTTGGTTCGCGAAACTTAATTAGCGATGATGCTGATCCCATTGCATCACCATACGGATGGCATGATGTTAATGGAGTAATGGGAGCAGATTATACCATAACAAATGGTAATAATGTGTATGCCGGAACCGATGCAGATGCTAATAATATTATTGAGTATTCAGCAAACGGAGGCTCAAACCTTGACTTTAATTTTCCTTTCACTGCCGGGGCGATACCATTTATAAACAGAGACGCTTCTGTGACCAATTTGTTTTACATGAATAACCGGTTACACGATATATTGTACCATTTTGGATTTGATGAAGTGGCCGGAAATTTTCAGCAAAATAATTATGGCAATGGTGGGTCAGGAAACGATCAGGTTAAAGCCGAAGCCATGGATGGTTCAGGCACTAACAATGCAAATTTTTCAACTCCGACAGATGGAAGTGCACCTCGTATGCAAATGTACTTGTGGACAAACTCAAATCCAGATAGAGATGCATCATTCGACAACGGAGTCATTGTTCATGAGTATGGACACGGTGTTTCGAATCGTTTAACCGGGGGACCTGCAAATTCAAGCTGCTTAAACAATATACAGTCGGGTGGCATGGGCGAAGGCTGGAGCGATTATTTTGGGTTAATGCTTACAATGGAGCCGGGAGATAATGGAGCAAATGCAAGAGGCATAGGAACCTATCTGCTAGGGCAAACTCCAAGTGGTGCCGGTATCAGACGCAAGCAATATTCAACTGATATGATTATCGATCCGCTTGAACTTGGCGCTTATGGAACTTCAGGCACAACTGCTTATGGAATTACACGAAGTACACAAGTGCACAACACCGGCGAAATCTGGTGCAGTGCACTTTGGGATATGAGCTGGAATTTAATTGATGATTTAGGTTTTGATAATACATGGGCAAACACTTCATCAGGAAATTATATTGCCTTAAGATTGGTGATTCAGGGAATGAAACTGCAACCCTGCAATCCGGGTTTTATAGATGCACGCAATGCAATTTTAAATGCTGACACACTTTTGTACGGAGGTGCACATGCTTGCAGAATTTGGCAGGCATTTGCCCGCAGAGGAATGGGACTAAATGCATCACAAGGGGCTTCGAGTTCTGCAACAACAATTACTGCAGGGTTTAATCTTCCGGCTGGTTGCGGTACATTGCCTGAAGCTGCATTTAAATCTAATGTTAAATCTCTTTCATGCAGCAACACGGTTTCATTTACCAATCAATCGCAATTTGCGACATCGTATTTGTGGAGCTTTGGTGATGCAACATCTTCAACACTTGCAAATCCTACTCATACGTATTCATCAGCCGGCAATTATAATGTTAAATTAACTGCAACAAATGCATCGGGCAATGATACAATAACGCATACAATTTATGCATCACAAAATCCTGATGCTTCTTTTAATATGTTATACAGCAGCTACGTTTTCGAAGGTAGTAGTGTTACTTTTGTTAATCAGTCCACAGAAGCATGTTCTTACTTTATGGATTTTGGGGATGGTACTTCAACTCCGGGATTTTCTTCATCACATACTTACACAACAGCCGGAGATTATGATGTAAAACTTGTTGCCACAAATAATGCAGGCAGTGATTCAGTTACGCATGTAGTGCATGTAGTTGCTCTTAGAGTAAGAGCAAGGTTTTATGCTGATAAAACTACTGTCAAATGTGATGAATCGGTTGTATTCACCAATACATCACAGTTGGCAACAAGTTACCTTTGGGATTTTGGCGATCAAACAACTTCAACCTTGCAGAGTCCGCCACCACATCAATATCCTTATGCCGGCACTTATATAGTTAAGCTGGTGGCTTATGATGGAATTAATTCAGATTCGGCAACTATTTCTATAACTGTTCAATCGGCTTTTACAGCTACAGCAACAGCAACGCCTTCCTCTATTTGTGCAGGTGATTCGGTTCAGTTAAATGTTACAAATTCAACATCAACCGGTTCTCAATATGGATTTTCAAGTATTCCTTATGCGCCAGTTGCCGGAACAGGAACTGCTGTTTCATTAACCGATGATCAATTATCCGCATCTTTGCCAATAGGATTTAGTTTTAGTTATTATGGATTTCCATACACGCAATTTAAAATCTGCTCTAATGGATTTATTACGTTCAACACAACAGCATCTACCACAAGTTATGGAGTAGCAATACCAAGCACAGCATCACCAAATAATTTTATTGCATTACTTAAGGCCGATTTAAATCCTGCAAACGCGGGTTCTGCTATAAATTATTTTACAACCGGCATTGCTCCTAACAGGATACTGGTGGTTAATTTTGGTACATCTTATTATAACCAAATAACTAAACCGGTTAGTGTGCAAGCTTTATTGTATGAAACAAGCAACATTATCGAATTACATGTTGACACCATTAGCAGTGGGCTAGCAGCTGTTCAGGGGATTGAGAATCTTGGAGGAACAGTTGGTGTAGTGATCCCGGGAAGAAATTCTGCCATATTTTCAGCTAACAATGAAGGATGGCGTTTCGCTCCTGCTGCGTTTTCATACAACTGGATGCCCGGCAATTTAAGCGGTGCTATGCAAACAGTTTATCCGGCTGCATCTACAATTTATACCGTGGTTGTTGCCGATGGAACCGGATGCCTGGCGGTAGCAACATTACCGGTTACAGTGAATGCAAATCCGGTTCCATCAATCACTGGTAGTTTGTCAATTTGCGATGGCAGTTCAACAACTTTATCTTCACCCGCTGCCAATATCATTGATCAGCGGTATGCATCAACTGTTATTAATTTCAGCTCCCAATATACGCCAACGGCTTGGAGCGCCAACCAAATACTTGGCGCACCGGATGTATATCCTTTTTATGGAAGTATTCCCCAAGCCTGGTCACCGAATGGAGATCCGAGGGAGTTTATTGAGCTTGGATTTGCGAATGCATCCCCGATTAATTTTATTGACATTTACGAAACCTATATGCCGGGAGCTATTGATACGGTTTATGTAAAAAACCCCGCTACCGGATTATTTGAAGTGGTGTATTCTACCACAGCAGCATTATTCAGCAATAGCACTGCCCGTATATTACACATCAGTTTCCCCATGACCACATTTAATGTTTCGGAAATTCGCATTGCAATCAATTGTACTTCGATACAAAGTTGGAATGAAATTGACGCAGTGGCAATAGGAACGCAGAACGTTTATAGCTATTTATGGTCAACGGGTGCCACCACTCCAACCATTAGCGTTAGCACTGCCGGAACATTTACGGTAACAGTTACTGATGGAAACGGATGTAGCGGAGCCAGTCCATCAGTTAGTACCACAGTAAATGTCTGTACCCTTAATTTAAACCTGAAAGCGTTTATTGAAGGATATTATCTGCCCGGTGGATCGATGCAAGCTGTATTGTTTAATGCAGGTATCGTTTCAGATCCCCTGATATGCGATAGTATTATTGTTGAGTTGCACGATCAGCTGAATCCTGTAACGATTGTTTCTTCCAACACCGTAGCTTTACATACGAATGGATGGGCGCAACTTACTTTACCCGGTGCATTCATAGGAGGGAATTATTACATTGTTATCCGCAGCCGCAATACTATCGAAACGTGGAGCAAATTGCCGGTTACGCTGGGAAATAATACTACGTTTGATTTTACGCAATAGATACGTTTGAAAAACGCAAATAAGAAATATTAAGTGTCAGGTAATTTGTTAGATAGGAAAAGAGTTAGTCGATGAGTCGACGAACTCTTTTTTCAAAGTTCACAAAACACCGTCAAAACTACCCATTATGGGTAGTGTGGCCAAATTCGGTTAATCATACATTTACGATATAATTATTAACACTCTGCAAATTGTAATTCCAACTTTTATGATAAACTGCCTTACACTAAAACTTAATTCCGCATTTAGAACAATGCCAGGCAGCAACACTAAACTGTTTGCTGAAAACCTGCAGAGGAAATATTTTATAGCAATTACACTTGCCATTTTCCTGTTCTCACTTAACATAACAAATGCGCAATCAAGAGAGCAGATCTCTTATTACTACAAAGGAGAAAAGGTGTATTACCCTGTTTCTTATGACCGATTAATTATTGAGCTGGCACCGGGCCGGTCTTTTGCAGAACATAAAAGTTCAATAGCAAAATTGATTGCTGTTTCCGAAGATTCATTACAGGAAATTTCCTTTACCAATCAGGTGCTCATTAAGGTTGGAAAAGACGTACGAAATACAGAAATTGCTGCTGCAGTTACAAAATTGAAAAATTCTCCTGACTTGTTATATGCCCGTCCCGTTTTTAAAACCTCATCAGGAAAATATGTTAGTTACGGAAGAGACTTCATCGTGAAATTAAAAAAGTCTGTCAGCTTTGCTAAGGTGCAGGAGCTGATGGATAGAGCCGGTTGTAAACTGGTGAAAAAATATCCTTTTCAAGAGGATATATATATACTTGCCGCTGGCTTTCAAGGTAGGTATGATGGACTTGCCATGGCCAATCTTTTTTATGAAAGCCAACTTTTCGAATACGCCGAACCCAATAAGAGCACATACGATGTTAAAGCATCTGCCCCTCCAAACGATCCTTTGTATAATCTGCAATGGGCGCACAATAACATAGGTTCTGCTGCTCAGTATAACGGCACTCCCGGTGTTGACATGAAAATACTGCAGGCATGGGATATAACCATGGGCAACCCCAATATTAAAATTGGCGTTATTGATGAAGGGGTTGATCTGACCCATCCTGATCTTCAAGCGAATTTGCTACAGGGATTTAACGGTGCAACGATGACGTCTAATCCAGGTGATGGCGGGTACACCTATCCAACAGATGCCCACGGCACTGCTTGTGCAGGTATCATTGGTGCAATTGCTAACAATGGTATTGGTGTGGCCGGTGTTGCGCCCAATTGTAAAATAATTCCTGCTGTTCTTTTCGGTGCAAATATTCCATTTACAGATTTATCGGCAGCGGCCTGTTTTGATTATGTAAGATTACAGGGGGCTGATGTAATCTCCAATTCATGGATTAGTGCAGTAAGCAGTGTAATTGATGATGCGATAGACAGAGCAGTTACACTTGGCCGTGGAGGTAAAGGTTGCGTCGTGTTTTGCGCAAGTGCCAATTTTAATTCTTCTGTGTCTTATCCCGCCAGCAATCCGCAGGTAATTGCAGTAGGGGGTATATCCATGTGTGGAGAACGAAAATCACCAACCTCCTGCGATGGACTATGGTGGTGGGGAGCCAATTATGGCCAAGGCCTTGATGTTGTTGCCCCTTGTGTTGCAGTACCTACAGCCGACATACAAGGTGCGAATGGAGGTAATACCAATTCAGGTGCAGGAGGTGATTATTTTGATAGTTATTATGGTACCTCGGTTGCCTGTCCAGCGGCTGCCGGTGTAATGGCGCTTATGCTATCGTTTGATAGTACATTAACGGTGAGCCAGGCAACCCGGATATTGGAGTTAAGCTGCACCAAACTGCCCTTGTATAATTATGCTCCTGCTCCGGACCCAAACCAGCCAAATGGTATTTGGAATAATGAAACCGGGCATGGCCTTATAAACGCCTATGCTGCATTACAACTTATTGCTAATCCGGATACAACGCCTTACTGTTTTGTACAGATAGGATCACCCGATACGATACTTTGCAGTTCCCCCATATTATTATCAGTTTATAACGCTGACTCTAGCGCCACTTATCAATGGCGCAGAAACAATACCGTTATTGGAAGCGGGCTCACCTACAATGCAACCCTTCCCGGTAACTATGATGTCGTGCAAACCAAAGCTAATTGTTCGGCCACATCGAATATCTTAAATATTATTAGTAATGTTTCAGTTGCCGCAACAGCATCAGTCACCGCTGTCTGTAGCCCTGGCAGCAGTGTATTAACTGCTTCTGCCCAAACTTATGTCCCTTCCTATTGCATGCCGTCCTATAGTTTTGGCACAGATGCAGGTGTTTATATTTCATTGGTCAGCATTGATGGCACAACTTTGAATAATTCAAGTGGTGGAGCCCCTTTGCCTTATTATACCTTGTATCCACAATCAGGTGTTACTACTACCAGTTTGTCGGCTAATACAGCTTTTACAATGTCTGTTGCAGGAGGCAGCTACCAAGATTGTTATATATGGGGATGGATCGATTATAATCAGGACGGTTTATTTAGTGCATCAGAAAGCATAGGGGTATCAGGTAATGTTGGCGCATTAACAACGGGTTCCATTATTTTAATGTCCCTGCAAATGCCTACAATGGTGTTACAAGGTTGCGTTTGAGTTGCAGTTATTATTATCCGAGCCCGGGAATAGATGATGCCTGCATTAACAGCGATTATGGAGAAGCAGAAGATTACAGCATCACTATAACTAACGGTGTACCTAACATAATAACCTATTCTTGGATAGAATCTCCAACCGGAACAACCCTTCAAAGCAATAATACCGCAGTGGTCAACGCATCAAACATTAACCAAACCACTACTTATACCGTTACGGCTACTACTGCGCAGGGCTGCACCTCCACCGCATCGGTAACTACAACCGGCATAGCGGCACCGGTTATAATAGGCAATGCACAAATTTGTGGCGGAGATTCGGTCACTTTATCTACACCAGGAGTTGGCATCTTTAATCAGCAATATGCATCAACTGTTATTAATTTCAGCTCACAATATACTCCAACAGATTGGAGTGCCAACCAGATACTTGGCGCACCTAATGTATATCCTTCTTATGGAAGTATTCCCCAAGCCTGGTCACCGAATGGAGATCCGAGGGAGTTTATTACACTTGAATTTGCGAATCCATCCCCGATTAATTTTATTGACATTTACGAAACTTATATGCCTGGAGCTATTGATACGGTTTATATAAAAAACCCGGCTACAGGATTATTTGAAGTGGTGTATTCTACCTCAGCAGCATTATTCAGCAATAGCACTGCTCGTGTATTACACATCAGTTTTCCCTTGACCACATTTAATGTTTCGGAAATCCGCATTGCAATCAATTGTGCTGCGATACAAAGTTGGAATGAAATTGACGCAGTGGCAATTGGGTCAACCGGTGCAAATTATTTATGGTCAACAGGAGCAATTACCCAAACTATTTCAGTCAACACAGCAGGAACATATACAGTAACTGTTACAGATGGAAATGGATGCAGCGGAACAAGTCCATCGATAACCACAACAGTTAATCCATCACCCATACCCACCATTACTCCAACAGCGAGTGTATTTGCTAATACAACCGGCAATGTTTACACCACAGAGTCGGGCAAAACAATTTACTTATGGACGGTAACGGGTGGTGCAATAACAAGTGGTGGCGGAACTTCCGATAATACAGCAACAGTAACATGGGGAGCTGCCGGCACCGGACATGTGAAAGTGAATTACTCTGACGCGAATGGATGTACAGCCATAGCTCAAACCGACCAGAGTATAACCATAGCTCAGTCACAAGTTCCTATGGCTATCCCATACCAGGCAGTAGCGCGTGATCTTGCCGGCAACGTCTATGCAAACCAAAACATTTCATTGCGATTTTCTATTCGCGATAATAGTTCCAATGGTAGTATTGTGTATAGTGAAACACAAACTAAAACCACCAACGCACTGGGGTTGTTTACCGCAAACATAGGAGAAGGAACTCCAGATATTGGAACCTTTGCTGCCATTAATTGGGGTACAGGTGCCAAGTTTATGCAAGTGGAGATGGACGCTTTAGGTGGAACAAGTTATATTGATATGGGTACCCAACAAATGTTGAGTGTGCCTTATGTATTACATGCTAAAACAGCAGATGTGCCGGGGTTGCCAGGAGCAACCGGACCTCAAGGACCAATAGGTTTAACGGGTGCCACAGGAGAAACTGGCTCACAAGGTCCAATAGGTTTAACAGGACCTGCTGGACCTACAGGTGAAACGGGTCTAATTGGACCAGTTGGTCCTAATGGTGAAACGGGTTTAATGGGTCCTTCTGGTTCAGTTGGATCTACATCCGAAATCTCAAGTGTATCACTTGGCGTAGATTATACGGTAACCACGACAACTTTTGCAGATATCGCACCCATGTCTGTAACATTTACAGCAACAAAAACCTCTGCGTTATTGATATTTTCTTCCTCTGGGATTTCTTCCACAAACGCAATGGCTTTTGTAGTATTTAGAATACGCAATGGAGCCACCTTTCTTGGTGGAACAAATACTCATATGCAGAGCTATGATGATGTAACCGGGACAGTTCCTCAATGGAGTTGTACATATACAAAAAATGTGACAGGGCTGGTTGTAGGCAACAGTTATACTTTTCAGGTACAAGCTCAACGTAATGGAATATTAGGTAATCATGATGCAATTATTCAGGCAGGAACTCAACCTGATAGAAATGACATGACACTTTCTGTAATTCAATAAATATGAGAAACCTAATTTTTATTGAAATACATAATATGTACAAAGCAATCTCAATACCGATTCGCTTAAGATTGAAATGGCCAAAAAGAAAAAAGCCACTACAGCACGTGGCAATCAAAATTGAAGCCATTAACTATTTAAACATCTAGATTAACCATAATGAAAAAATTAATTATCCTGTTCATAATTATCAATTGTCAATTGTCAATTGTCAATTCATTTGGCCAAACTCCGCAAGCCATCCCCTACCAAGCCGTATCGCGAGATATTGCCGGCAACGTGAATGCAAACCAAAACATTTCATTGCGATTTTCTATTCGCGATAATAGTTCCAACGGAAATATTGTCTATAGTGAAACACAAACTAAAACCACCAATGCACTGGGGTTGTTTACGGCAAACATAGGAGAGGGAATAGTAGTGAGCGGAACATTTGCCACAATTGATTGGGGGGTAGGTGCCAAGTTTATTCAAGTGGAGATGGATGCTTTAGGTGGAACAAGTTATATTGATATGGGTACTCAACAAATGTTGAGTGTTCCTTATGCATTACATGCTAAAACAGCAGACGTGCCGGGTTTGCCAGGAGCAACTGGACCTCAAGGACCAATAGGTTTAACGGGTGCAACAGGAGCAACTGGCTTACAAGGTCCAATAGGATTAACAGGTCCTGTTGGTCCAATAGGTGCAACGGGTTTAACAGGCCCTGTTGGTCCAATAGGTGCAACAGGTTTAACAGGTCCTGCTGGTCCTACGGGTGCCACGGGTCCTACAGCCACAGTCTCAAGTGTATCACTTGGCGTAGATTATACGGTAACCTCGACAACTTTTACAGATATCGCACCCATGTCAGTAACATTTACAGCAACAAAAACCTCTGCGTTAGTGATATTTTCTTCCTCTGGGAATGGTTACACAAACTCGATGTCATTTGTAGTATTTAGAATACGCAACGGAGCTACCTCAATTGGTGCGACGAATACTCATATGCAGGACTTTGATGATGTAACCGGGACAGTTACTCCATGGAGTTGTGCAGTTAATAAAAGGTGACAGGGCTGGTTGTAGGAAGCAGTTATACTTTTCAGGTACAAGCTCTGTGTGATGGAATATTAGGTACTTATAGTGCGGCTATTCAGGCCGGATCAAACCCAGATAATCATCACATGACACTTTCTGTAATTCAATAAGTATGATAAACCTGATTTTTATTGAAATACATAATCTGTACAAAGCAATCTCAATACCGATTCGCTTAAGATTGAAATGGCCAAAAAGAAAAAAGCCACTACAGCACGTGGCAATCAAAATTGAAGCCATTAACTATTTAAACATCTAGATTAACCATAATGAAAAATTAATTATCCTGTTCATAATTATCAATTGTCAATTGTCAATTGTCAATTCATTTGGCCAAACTCCGCAAGCCATCCCCTACCAAGCCGTATCGCGAGATATTGCCGGCAACGTGAATGCAAACCAAAACATTTCATTGCGATTTTCTATTCGCGATAATAGTTCCAACGGAAATATTGTCTATAGTGAAACACAAACTAAAACCACCAATGCACTGGGGTTGTTTACGGCAAACATAGGAGAGGGAATAGTAGTGAGCGGAACATTTGCCACAATTGATTGGGGGGTAGGTGCCAAGTTTATTCAAGTGGAGATGGATGCTTTAGGTGGAACAAGTTATATTGATATGGGTACCCAACAAATGTTGAGTGTTCCTTATGCATTACATGCTAAAACAGCAGACGTGCCGGGTTTGCCAGGAGCAACTGGACCTCAAGGACCAATAGGTTTAACGGGTGCAACAGGAGCAACTGGCTTACAAGGTCCAATAGGATTAACAGGTCCTGTTGGTCCAATAGGTGCAACGGGTTTAACAGGCCCTGCTGGTCCAATAGGTGCAACAGGTTTAACAGGTCCTGCTGGTCCTACGGGTGCTACGGGTCCCACAGCCAAAGTCTCAAGTGTATCGCTTGGCGTAAATTATTCAGTAACCACGACAGCTTTTACAGATATAGCACCCATGTCAGTAACATTTACAGCAACAAAAACCTCTGCATTAGTTATATTTTCTTCCTCTGGGTTTGGTTACACAAACTCGATGTCATTTGTAGTATTTAGAATACGCAACGGAGCTAACTCAATTGGTGGAACGAATACTCATATTCAGAATTATGATGACGTAACCGGGACAATAGCTCCTTGGAATTGTACATTTACTAAAAATGTGACAGGGCTGGTTGTAGGCAACAGTTATACTTTTCAAGTACAAGCTCTACGTAATGGCATATTTGGTACTTATGATGCGGTTATAGAGGCAGCATCAACTCCTTTTGGTCATCACATGACACTTTCTGTAATTCAATAAATATGAGAGACCTAATTTTGAATGTAAAGCATAAAACATAATTGCAAATAATTAACTTTAAAATGAAAAAACTCGCCAACCTTATCATAATTACAATTATATATTTTCAATCATCCATAGTCAACGCGCAAACCCTAAGCCCAAAAGTGATAGCAACCTGCGGTGGTTATCAAATAGCAGGTGGCATCTCACTTAGTTCTACCATGGGTGAAACCTTTTACACCACGTTGCAAAATGGTAACATTATGCTTACTCAAGGTCAACAGCAACCGTACATCACTCTAAGCATACTAAACCTTCGTTCGTTTATCGAAGGATATTATCTACCCGGAGGAACGATGCAAGCTGTATTGTTTAATGCAGGTATCGTTTCAGATCCCTTATTATGCGATAGTATTATTGTTGAGCTGCGCGATCAGCTGAATCCTGCAACGATTGTTTTTTCCAACACCGTAGCTTTACATACGGATGGATGGGCGCAACTTACTTTACCCGGGTCATTCACAGGAGGGAATTATTACATTGTTATCCGCAGCCGTAATGCTATCGAAACATGGAGTAAACTACCGGTTACGTTGGGTACTAATACGAGTTTTGATTTTACGCAGTAATTAAAAAATTGAAACAACAACTATCCAATACGATCGGGTTCAACCAATACGGATGCAGCGCCTCTTCCAAAGAATTTGTTACTGGCGGTTAGTTTTAAAAACAACTATTGAATGCCATACAGGTTGTGAAACACTTATAAATAAACAAAATTCAGCCCCCATCAAACTACTGATTTTCGGTAGTCAACCTAATGCGTATGATTTTACATTTGACGAACCTATATTAACATCAAACGATTTGGCAAATAGTACAGCAATAATTAATTCGAAAACCATGAAAAAACGCTTCCTTCTGTTTGCAATTATTAATTGTTCCCCGATAAAAATCGGGATTGCGCTTTGCTTAACATTAATAATTATTAATTCTGCACAAGCACAACATCCTCACCGCTCATGCGCAACCATGGATGTTTTGAAAGAACAACTGCAAAACGACCCTTCGCAGAAGCAAAGGATGGATGATATAGAATCGGCCGTAGGGACTTTTGTTGCACAGAACCAAAGCAATAGAGTAAATGCGATAACTACCATACCGGTAGTATTTCACATATTGTATAACACATCGTCAGAAAACATTTCGGATGCGCGCATACTTGCACAGCTCGATGTGTTGAACAAGGATTTTGCACGCTTAAATGCCGATACCGGAAATACTCCTGCCGCATTTTTGGGTGTGGCATCGGCCGCCAATGTGCAGTTTTGTTTAGCACAGCGCGATCCTAACGGTGCTGCTACCACGGGTATTATTCACAAATCAACTACAACTTTTTCATTCAGTACTAATGATAATGTAAAGTATAATTCAAGTGGTGGCGATGATGCATGGGATGCTACAAAATATCTGAATGTCTGGGTATGCAACTTAAGTGGTGGTCCTTTGGGCTATGCAACGTTTCCTGGTAACGCTACTGCTACAGATGGTGTTGTTGTTTTATACAGTTGCGTTGGTGGACCTTCGGCACCCGGCACTTCTAATCCATACCACTTAGGCCGCACAGCAACGCACGAAGTTGGACATTACCTTGGGTTATACCATACTTTTCAAGGTGGATGCTCAGTAAATGGTGATCTGGTGAGCGATACGCCACCCGCAAGACGTGCAAATTATGGATGCCCCGGTTTTCCACATGTTTCCTGTTCAGGAAGCGTAAATGGTGATATGTTTACGAATTATATGGACTACACTGATGATGCATGCATGAATGCATTTACCGCAGGGCAAAGTGTACGAATTGATGCTGCAATTAATGGAAGTCGTGCATCACTAAATACATCATTAGGTTGCGCACCGCCCATTTTCGGTTGCACCACCCCAATCCTAACCTGCCCGGGCAATCAGGTCGCCAACACAACAACGAATAGTTGTGCAGCAACGGTTACTTACACAGCAACAGCAACAGGAATTCCATCGCCAACTCTTACTTATGCTTTGAGCGGAGCAACAACAGCAAGCGGCAGTGGCACAGGGAGTGGCAGTGCATTTAATATTGGATTAACCACCGTAACTATTACAGCAGGTAATAGCTGTTCTCAATATACTATCTGCTCATTCACTGTTACTGTGAACGCACCTTTAATAAACGTACAGGGCAACAGCACTACCATAGTTGACGGAAGCAGTACTCCATCTCCCTCCAACTTTACCGATTTTGACTCTGTATATACCGCAAGCAGTAGTACACGTACCTTTACAATTCAGAATACCGGAAATTCGTCGCTGAGCATTACCGGCATTTCTTTTACAGGCACCAACGCTTCAGAGTTTGTGGTAACCACTGCTCCTGCATCTTCTGTTGCAGCAGGTGACAGCACTACGTTTATCGTAACATTTACTCCCACAGGTTCCGGAACACGTAACGCAACTATTCACATTGCAAATAATAGTTGCTCTGCTACCGACTATGATTTCGCGCTGCAAGGCACAGGAATTTTGCAAGGCGCAGCATTAAGTTTCGATGGGGTAAATGATTTTATTTCAGCGCCACTACCAATGACTGTTACAGATAATTTCACTATGGAAGCCTGGATCAATCCGGCCTCTCTTTCTGGCATTCGGGTTCCTGTTGGCTATGGAGGGGCTCCTTTAGGAGTATATAACGGTTGCTCAATCGGGCTCAATGGAAATAGTTTGCAGTATGTTATTGGAAACACATTTCTCACAACGGGCTATACTTTCCCTGCTGCCAATCAATGGTATCATGTTGCATTTGTAAGAAACAGCGGAACCCTGCGCGCGTATGTGAATGGAGTGCAGACTCCAAATACAACTACTCAAACTCCTGCAACACCCAATAGATTTGGGATTGGATGTATCAACATACTCCAAGGTGGACCGGTTTACTATTTTAATGGTAAAATAGACGAAGTGCGGATGTGGGATATAGTACGCACCCAAGCCCAGATACAGGCATTTATGAATTGTGAAATACAGGTGGTGACCACCGGATTAAAGGCAAATTATCATTTTAACCAGGGTGTGCCAAGCGGAGTAAATACAAGTGTTACCTCCCTTACCGATGCAAGCGGCAACAACAAAACCGGCACACTCACCAACTTTGCTTTATCCGGTGCAACTTCCAATTGGGTAGCACCCGGGGGAGTTGCTTCAGGAGTTTCCTGCACCCCTGTTATTGCCGGTTTTAGCCCGGCAAGCGGCTGCCCCAATACAACACCTGTTGTCATTACAGGTGCCGGTTTTACGGGAGCAACAGCGGTAAGTTTTGGTGGAACAGCTGCGTTGTCTTTCACCGTAAATACAGCTACTCAAATTACCGCAACCCCTGCAAGTGGCACCACAGGAACCATTGCTGTTACGGGGCCCAACGGCACAGGGGTTAGTGCAACCACCTTTATTTTTAATACATCACCCACCATCACCTGCCCGGGCAATCAGGCAGCAAATACTCCAATAAACTCTTGCAGTGCAGCGGTAACCTATTCATCATCACCAACAACAGGCACAGCACCGATAGCAATAACTTATTCCTTTACGGGCGCAACAACGAGCAGCGACACAGGCGATGGCAGTGGTAGCACATTTAACAAAGGTACCACTACAGTTACGCTTACAGCAGCCAATGCATGTGGTACTGCAACCTGCTCGTTTGACGTGGTGGTAACGGATGCCACTGCACCAACAATTACCTGCCCTTCAGACACAGCAGTAAATGCAAACGATGCAGGATGTACTTACAATGGTTCGATAGGCACAGCTACTGCAACGGATAACTGCCCAATTGTAACCGTTACAGGTCCGGTTCCTGCAGGGCCTTACAGTTTAGGTACAACCGTTGTAACATGGACAGCTACTGATGCAGCCGGACTGACAGCAACATGCACACAGACTGTAACAGTAACCAATCCGGCAACAGTAACAATAACTGCCGGAGGCCCCACTACCTTTTGCAGCGGAGATTCGGTCACTTTATCATCAACCGGTGCCAGTATCTTAAATCAGCGGTATGCATCAACTGTTATTAATTTCAGTTCAGAATATAGTACAACAGATTGGAGTGCCAACAAGGTAATTGGAGCACCTGATATATATCCTTCTTATGGAGATTTTGGTAATGCATGGGCGAGCTCAACTCCTGATGATTCCCGCGAGTACCTCGAATTAGGTTACTCCAATCCGGCTCCCATAAACTTCATTGATATATATGAAACCTTTAAACCGGGTGCGGTTGACACAGTGTATGTTAAAAATCCGAATACCGGGTTGTTTGAAATCGTTTATACAGCTACTGCGGTAATAGAACCTGATGTTGCACGCATATTGCATATTACATTTCCTGAAACAAGCTTTAATGTCTCGGAAATACGAATTGCGATAAATACATCCGCAGTGCCCGACTGGAATGAAATTGACGCAGTGGCAATAGGGTCAACCGATGCAATTTATTTATGGTCAACCGGTGCAACTACGGGAGACATACAGGTAACCGCCAGCGGAAATTATCTTGTTACCGTAACCTATGCAACCGGTTGCTCCGGAACAAGTGCGCCCACAATGGTAACGGTTAATGCATCACCCGCACCCATCATAACTGCCGGCGGTCCTACCACATTTTGTGCCGGTGGTAGCACACTCCTTACCGCTACATCAGGTGTCATAGCTATTGCAGCTGCAGTTCCTCATTCCTTGTTTTTAAAGAATGACGGCACCGTGTGGGCAACGGGATTCAATGCCAAAGGTCAATTGGGTGATGGTACCACTACGCAAAGAAGTACACCTGTTCAGGTGAGTGGACTAAGCAGTATCACTTCCATTACAGGGGGGACCGATCATTCTTTGTTTTTAAAGAATGACGGCACTGTGTGGGCAACAGGATGGAATGGCTATGGTCAATTGGGCGATGGAACGAATACAGATAAAACTACCCCTATTCAGGTGAGTGGACTAAGCGGCATCACTGCCATAGAATCAGGATGGAATCATTCCTTGTTTTTAAAGAATGACGGCACCGTATGGTCAACAGGAAGAAATAACTATGGTCAATTGGGCGATGGGACGAATACGAATAGAACAACCCCTGTTCAGGTGAGTGGACTAAGCGGTATTATTGCCATAGCTGGGGGACAGTTTCATTCGTTGTTTTTAAAAAATGACGGTACCGTCTGGGCTACAGGACAAAATGATGTTGGTCAATTGGGAGATGGAACGAATACGGATAGAACAACCCCTGTTCAGGTGAGCGGAGTAAGCGGCATTATTGTCATTGCTAGTGGAAATGATCATTCCTTGTTTTTGAAGCATGACGGAACGGTGTGGGCAACGGGACATAATGATGTTGGTCAATTGAGCAGTGGAACCACAACAAATATAACTACACCTTTTCAGATGAGCGGACTAACCGGCATCACTGCAATTTCAGGTGGGGCGGGTCATTGCTTGTTTTTAAAGAATGACAGCACCGTTTGGGCAACCGGATGGAATGTCACCGGTCAATTGGGCGATGGAAGCACTACGAATAGAAATACCCCTGTTCAGGTGAGCGGTCTTAGCAGCGTCACTGCAATTGCAGGGGGATGGCTTCATTCATTGTTTTTAAAGGAGGATGGCACTGCGTGGGCAACGGGATATAATTTCTATGGTCAACTGGGCGATGGAACCGATACGAGTAGAACTACACCCGTTCAGGTAAGCGGATTTGATGTTAGCGTCACTTCTCATCAATGGTTTATCGGCGGCAGTAGCATTTCAGGTGCTACTACTTCTACCTACACAGCAACAACAGCAGGCAGCTATACAGTGCAGGTAACCAACAGCAACGGTTGTTCAGCCACATCGGCTACATTAGCAGTTGCAGTCAATGCATTACCCACACCCATCATAACTGCCGGAGGCTCCACTACCTTTTGCAGCGGAGATTCGGTCACTTTATCTACACCCGTTGCCGGTATCATTAATCAGCAGTATGCATCCACTGTTATTAATTTCAGCTCACAATATACTCCAACAGATTGGAGTGCCAACCAGGTAATTGGTGCACCTGATGTATATCCATCTTATGGAAGTATTCCCCAAGCCTGGTCACCGAATGGAGATCCGAGGGAATTTATTACGCTAGGATTTACGAATCCTTCCCCGATTAATTTTATTGACATTTACGAAACCTATATGCCGGGAGCTATTGATACGGTTTATGTAAAAAACCCCGCTACCGGATTATTTGAAGTGGTGTATTCTACCACAGCAGCATTATTCAGCAATAGCACAGCCCGTATATTACACATCAGTTTTCCCATGACCACATTTAATGTTTCGGAAATTCGCATTGCAATCAATTGTACTGCGATACAAAGCTGGAATGAAATTGACGCAGTGGCAATAGGAACGCAGGACGTTAATAGCTATTTATGGTCAACGGGTGCCACCACTCCAACAATTAGCGTTAGCACTGCCGGAACATTTACGGTAACAGTTACTGATGGTAATGGATGCAGCGGAACCAGTCCATCAGTTAGTACCACGGTAAATGTCTGTACGCTTACCTTCAACCTGAAAGCGTTTATCGAAGGATATTATCTACCCGGAGGATCAATGCAATCTGTATTGTTTAATGCAGGTATTGTTACAGATCCCCTGTTATGCGATAGTATTGTTGTGGAGCTGCACGATCAGCTGAATCCTGTAACGATTGTTTCTTCCAACACCGTAGCCTTACATACGAATGGATGGGCGCAACTTACTTTACCCGGGTCATTCATAGGAGGGAGTTATTACATTGTTATTCGCAGCCGCAATGCGATTGAAACATGGAGTAAATTGCCAGTAACGTTGGGAACGAATACGACCTTTGATTTTACGCAGTAAATAAAAAGCAACAACAATTATCCAATACTATTGAGTGAAGTAAAAACCCTCTTCAGCAATGAAGGGGGTTTTGTTTGTCGCCCCTCATGACTTATCTATATTAATATTTCCAATTTACGCAGTCCGGTTTTCGGAGTGGGTTATAGTTGGATTTCAGAAACTGTAAATGTGCAATCGTTTCCTGAAAGAGTTGATGCTGCTGCTCCAGGCTGAAATACCGGCACTCTACTGTACAATTTTCTATACCATTTTTCAATTGATTTGTGTAAACCTTTTTTAGGACAAGATAGTAACCCTTCGGGTAAATCACCAGTCTCTTTTTTATGGCAAGTTTCAGCCTCCCACCATCACTTGTGCTGAGCTTGCCGAAGCAAAACTACCCATTTTGGGTAGTGCGACCCAATGGGTAGATTGTATTTTTGACGACGTAAATGTTGAATTAACTTTAAGTCTCAATCAAAATGAAAAAATTTTACAACTATTGACCATAGGAATTTTATTTCCGGTTTTAATGCATGCGCAATTTACTACATTACGGGCTGGTAAATCAAGCATGCAACAGCTAGTGCCACATAGCCTGTCAAAAAATTCTCCACCAACATTGTTTTCATCTTCCCTGGCAGGATTTTACCGTGAAGGTTTTGAAGGCATCGCGTTTCCTCCTGCCGGTTGGCAGATAATTGACGCTTTAAACCCTGGTTATAACTGGGAGCAATCGTATGCATTTCCATTTATGGGTTCATATAGCACTTATATCGGTTACGGCAATAATCCGGGTGAAGACTGGCTTATACTTCCGAAATTCACTGTTGCTGCCACCGATTCACTTTCATTCTGGCTCGCTGCTGAATTCACAGGTTTTCCTCCCGACAGTACTTTTATTTTAGTTTCCACTACAGACTCTACCTTAACAAGCTTTACATCAGTACTGGGTACTTTGGTAGAGGGAGTTAATTATCCGACAACCCCCTTTGTTTACCAGCAATATTCTTTTCCACTGGCTGCCTTTGCTGGTACCGATATTTATGTAGCTATAAAAAATAAAAACACTTTTGGTGATGGACTTCTTATTGACCGGGTTGACATAGGAACAAAGCCGGCTTTAAATGCAACTCCGATGAGCATTGATATGAATAAATTTATTCCAACAAGCAGCCCCCTTACTCCTTCCGCCACCTTTCAAAATGATGGAAACACTGTACAATCATTCCCGGTCATCATGACCATTACAGGTGGCTACACCTCCACTAAAAATGTTACTAACCTCGCTCCGGGCGCCTCACAACAAGTATCGTTTGATCCTTGGACACCTCCGGCAACTCCAGGTATTGAAATTGTATCCGTTCAAACCCAACTTGCTGGCGATGGGTACGCAGCAGATGATTCCCTGTCTGATTCCATTATAGTGATGGAGCCTTTTACCAATTACGGATGGTCTTCAAGAGCTCCTGTATCACCTGCAAGGATGGAAATTCCATTAGCGGCAATTAACAGCAACGACACTTCTTATCTTTTTGCTATGGGAGGAAATACAACCTTAAATACAGGTGGAAGTGCTTCCAACCAGGCAAGAATATATTTGCCTTTTCAAACTCATGGAATTCAATAGCCACCATGACTTCCGGAGCATCTGCTGCATGTGCAGCTTCGTATAACAATAAAGTTTATGTGTTTGGAGGATTTAATGCAGGCGGCATAACCGACAACAATCGTATTTATGATGTGGCAAACAATACCTGGTCATTCGGCGCATCTCTTTCAACACCAACAGCAGGTGCTGCATTTGGTGTTTACCACGATTCTCTTTTTTACCTGATTGGAGGTAATAATGGATTCATTGGACTTAGTGCTGTACAGATTTATAATGCAGTTTCCGATACGTGGACAGGCGGCACAAATTTACCGTTTGCTTATGCCAACATGGGCGGTGGAATATCAGGAAACAAAATTGTTGTTTCCGATGGCCTACAAACTTTCTTAGGAGTGATTGATGCAAACGATCCTACCATAATTACCTGACTGCAGCGGATGATTACCCTGCCGGATACTCAATCTTGACAAGTGGAGCCGCTTCATTGGATGCTGGTTCAGGGTTAATAGTCTTTTCAGGAGGAGCTCCACAATATGCAGGTTCGTATGGTTCAGTTGCAACTTTTGCGTATGATGTAAACGCTAACCAGTGGAAAGTGGGTCCTCCAAAACCTACTGCTGCTCAAATAATGAGCATGGTTGCAGTAGTAGATAATGATAGCTTATACATGGTTTCGGTAGGAGGGTATGGAGCAGGCTCATTGTTGGATGTAAACGAATGGCTCAACATGGGACCATATGTAATTACTACAGGCGTTTCAGAAAATAAGCCTTCTGATTTTAGCATCAACTGTTCGCCCAATCCATTTAAAAATGATGTGGTAATAAAATTTTCTCTTTCTCAAGCATCGGCTGTAAAACTTGTTATTGTTGATATGATGGGAAAGGAAGTGGAAATAGTATGTAATAAAAATTTGCAGGCAGGAAAACAGCAATTCAACTGGAATGCAACGAAATTCTCACAGGGAATCTATTTCTGCAAACTATTAGTAAACGGCTACCCATCCTCTCAAACTTTGAAGTACTAAATCCTATTTCTTTTACCAATACCATTTCCAATCCTGATAAATCCGGGATTGGAAATGGTATATTTCAACATCAATGTAGCCATCCCAAAATCCAAACACGATAAAAAAACATTTACTAACCCCCAATTATCTTTTCGATATTTTCGACTGGAAAAATTTTCTTGCTTTCAGCATCTCCTCCCTACTATGGACCCTGAAATAGTCGTTTACATCACCAGGTAGCAGTAATAGAAGCGAGCGAGACTTTCCCTTAGGGATAGTTAACATGCTCCCTGTAAAGCGGAGATCCCATCGGGGTCGAACAGGCATTCTCATGGTCGTTAACTCTCCTGAGGGCGCGGGTCAGCTGTAGACCAGTCCCTTTTTGCGGCAAGATCCAGCATCCCACCATTACTTGTGCTGAGCTTGCCGAAGCAAAACTACCCATTTCGGGTAGTGGAACCAACGGCGGTGTATTGTACTTTTGACGATATAAGTATTGAACGATTTTAAATTGTTCAATATCTAGTATAAGATAACGCATAAAAACAAGCCAAAATGAAACTACTACAAACAAAGCTATCAACGTTCATAGTTAGATAATGCTGTTTTCAGCGAGTGCAAATGCACAGATTGTATATACGGATATCAAAATCTGGTACCACTTATCCGACCAGACTTAATCAAGGAGGTATCATAGCATTGAACAAAGTAGGATTTTAACAATGATGGCATAGCCGATTTGAAGTTTACTTTGATTACAAGCATTGTCACAGGAGGATTTCCCCAAAATACTGGTTATACAGCCGGAACAATCGTGGGCAACCCCTCTAAATGGCAGTACCATCCTGTTAGGTAGTTCAGGGTATCGGCTAAGCGAATCTAAAGGCCTTATAAGTGCCAATGCCAATTGGAGTAAATTAGCCAACCAACTAATGCGTTTGAAAAGATTAACTAATGGTAATACTACTAACATGAAACTGGAATACTGCCTAGAAATGGATTTTTGGTCTTAGAGTTATTGCAGGAGGGCAAACCCCTCTGTTGCTAGGATTCAATTGGACGCTGCTTTTACGAGTGGGACCGAATGCTGCAATTTTAACCATTAAGGACTATGCTTACAATTCAGTTTCCAACCTACCCATCCGTGCCGGAGAGACAAGTTGTACAACTCCAACGGTTAACTTAACTCAAAGCGGTTCTTTATCTTTTTGCAATGGCGATAGTAACACTCCGCAAACGGGAACGGGTTATCAATACCAATGGAAAGAATAATGCAAAACATTGCAGGAGCAACAAAAAACGTGTGCTGCAAAAACAGCAGGGTGTAAATCTTAAGATTCGCACAACGTTGCGGAAGTAAAGGCTCCGGAACAAGAACAGTTACTGTTCCTTGCCGTACTTCAGATGATAATGTTGTACAAATAGAAGAACAGCTTTCGGTTTATCCAAATCCTGCCACTGACCAATTGAATTTAGAGTTTCCATTTACCGAAGGTGATGCCATCATTACAGTTGTAAATTCCTTAGGTCAAACACTGCTTAAACAAAATGTACAACAAGTACTGATGAGGATATTCAGGTCAACGTGCAAAAAAAACTTACCGGAGGGTTTATATTTTTATTACTGTACAAAATGGGGAGCGCGCTTTTATTCGTTTCATAAAAAAGTAAGCGTGTTTAATTAGATGTATATAGGAAGCATTGATAGGATGGAATGCGAGAAATCTCGCCAGGCTAAAGGTGATATAGAACTGATTAAAAATGGCCTATGCTTGTCCATTGGATTTTGTAATGGAGTGTGAACCTCACAACCCGGCGAGGTGCGCTATTTTTGAGCTTCTGCCGGGTTTTTCTTGCCAATAAAACCAGCACAGCCATCCTTACAGGTTAAAACCAACAATGGATAGATTGACTTATCTTTTCAGTACGTTGATCTATGCTCTTTCGGAGAAGAAATAGTCGTTTACACCACCCAGTAACGGCTTGAAGCGGGCGTGACATTGTGATTTTAACAGGCTCCCTGTAAAGCGGAGATCCTCGAGTCGAACAGAAACTTCTGATGTTCATAAGTATAACACGCAGGGGCCGCCAGGTCGCTTGTAGACCTGTCCCTTTTTTTAGGCAAGATTCAGTCTCCTCGCTTTCACGTCTGAGCCTGTCGAAGTAAAACTACCCATTTCCAGGTAGTGGAACCAACTTCAATTGAATCTACTTTTGACAACTATAGTTATTGAGCGATTTTCAAATTGTTCAATATCTATTTAAGATAACTATAAAAACAAATCAAGGTAAACAACTACTACAAACAAAGCTATCAACACTCATAATTTTAGCAATGCTGTTTTCCAGCAAGTGCAAATGCAATAGATTATTTACACGGATGTAATCCGATTCGACTATTACCTGTTTAGGCAGTGCATGCACCAAATCAGTAATGTTGATTTAAATAATGATAGGTGTCAGGATTATTCAATTTCGAGCGTTCGATGGTGACATTGTCCGCGGTGGTTTGGTTTGCTGAAGTTCTGTTTCGGTTTCTGCTCTTAACACAAATGCTGGGATACAGTTACAAAGTACAACTTATCCGCTTCTCTTTGCAATGAGTTTCAATAATGTCATTTCATCTGGACTTGGATTTTATCCGCCTCGGATTTGTGTTTAATAAATATTGGGGTAATTGCGGTACCGGCACCCTAATTTATGGCCAAACTCAGTTGATCGTTACTTGGGGCTAAATTAATTGTTGGGACAAATACCTATTACGGATGGGCACGAATGCGGTTGTTTTTGGATCTCAACCAATTTCGCAATCGCAGACTACGCTTACTACACAATCCCAAACCAACCCATCCGTGCTGGAGAAACCAGTTGCGCAACTCCAACGTTAATCCCACTCAAGGTTTCTTTAACTTTTTTGCAATGGCGATGTTGTAACACTCTGCGCTAACGGAACGGGTTATCAGTACCAGTGGAAAAGGCAAATGTAAACATTGCAGGAGCAACGCAGGAACCTACGCTGCGAAAACAGAAGGTATCTACAAATGCAAAGGTAACCAACAGTTGGGAAGCAAAGGTTCCGGATCAAGAACGATTACTATTCCTTGCCTACTACAGATGATAATGTTGTTGAGATAGGAGAGCAGCTATCGGTTTATCCAAATCCGCAGCTGGACCAATTGAATTTAGAGTTGCCCATTTACCGAAGGATGCCATCATTACAGTTGTAAATTCCTTAGGTCAAACACTTCTTAAACAAAAAGTAGCAAGTGCTGGTAGGATATTCAGGTCAACGTGCAAGACTTATCCGGAGGGGTTTATATTTATTATGTCAGAAATGGGAGCGCGCTTTTGTAATCGTTTCATAAAAAATGTAGGGGTGTTTAATTAGATGTACAGGAAGCATTGATAGGATGGGAATACGAAATCTTTCGCCACACCAAAAGGCCGTGTGGAACTGATGTAAAAATTGGCCCAGCTTAATCCATTGGAATTTGCAATGGAGTATTGAAACTGGCCACGCCCGGCAGGTCGCGCCATTTCAGCATGCCTGCCGGGTTTGCCATCAAAATCAACACAGCAATCTTGACCGGGTACGTTAAACCCAACCAATTTTTAAGGTTCATCTTTTCCAGTACTTTCATCCGATGCCCTTCGCCGGAGGCTGAAAAATTCATTTACACCACCAGGTTGCAGCTATAGAAGCGAGCGATATTCCCCGTAAGGATAGTTAAATTCTCCAAAGCGAGATCCCATCGGGGTCTAACAGGCATTCTTTAGTCATTTAAATTCCTGAGGTTGGCGGGTCTGCTTGTTCACCTGTCCCTTTTTGCGGAAGATTCAGTCCCGCTTTCACACGTGTAGCCCTGACGGTAAGACTTCCACCATTTTGGGCTGGTGGAACAACTTCAATTGAATCTGGCACTTTGACAAATATAATTATTGAGCGAATTTCGTTATTCAAC
>JADKIC010000046.1 GCA_016721435.1 Bacteroidota bacterium | reverse complement strand
CAATCAAGCCATCGTTCGCCGGACAGAACAGTTTCCACGGGAATAAATCAAGGGTTCTTTTTGCATCATCAGCCGCCTTTTCCCAGTCCTGCCAGAATAAACTCGCCATCGCTTTGGGTGTAACAACAAAAGAGTTGAAATAACCATCGCTGACATGACGGGAAAAGGAATTTAGTCCAGAACGGCAAGTGATCGGATGACTCTCAGGAACAAAAGATAGAAGTAACTACCAGGATTTTACAACAGGAATTTGCTGTGGTGCAAATTCAAACTGGAGAATTCCTTACCACGAAAAGACTGGTCGTTGAAAAGGGTTCTACAAGTCCAAATATATCATCATGAAATGTATGAGGAAGACAGGAGGATATCTTACCGAATTCTATGGCCAAATGAATTGATCGCGGACTCGTGACTAAGCCTCCTTCAGACGTTCTTGTTCTAAAAAGTTCTCCGTGATTCTTCCTGATCATTGGTGCTTGTTAGTGGTTACAGCGACAAATTCCTTGGAGGGAATAGAGTCTTTTTCACCTGAATTTTGGTTTGTATTTTCGACAGTCTAATTTTCTCATCAGAAATTATCGCGAGGCTTGGATTATGGGTGCCTCGCAGCCAAAGGCCTTCGCTAAACCTTTGGACCATGAAGGAGTCTTGGAATATAAAGTAGTTTTCAGGAAGCCTGGTAAATTGAGATTTAATCTAGTTTCAAGCACTTTGGTTATGTTATAAATGCAATATTTATAAATGATATTTGGTGTCCCATCGATGATTACGGAAATAATTTTGACTGCAAAAAACAGGCGCAATGAAGTCGGACTAGAAAAGGAATGAGGTTATAATTTGAAAAAGCGGCAGGCGGGCGGTTTACTGCTTTTTACCTTTTTCTGCTACTGCGTACGCTAACATCACTGGCGGATTTCTTAGGCGTTTTGGCATATTAAATGGCTCATTAACAATAATTCGTACAGGTATTTGCTCCAGATCAGGGTGCCCTGTTGCGTCGTATCAAAAATTGTTATACCTTGCTGTTGATAAAAATTATCTTATGAAAAGTTGTTTATTTCTTTCTTCCTTCTTGTCAATTGTCTGGTGTCTATGGCCAACAATGTAGTGATCTCGGATGTTTCATCGTTAACAACGGACCGGGCAATATCAGGTAAGGGTTGATCTCAGCTGGGATAATAGCTAGCGAACAAATGGGTATCCTGCTAATTATGATGGGGCATGAGTTTTCTTTAAATACAAAAGGCAGGTGGTGATTGGACACATTTGAACGCGACAGCTAAATAATATTTGATCCGCCGGCTTTGATTATTTCCAAAATTCCGGCAGTAACAAAATAGGGACAATGATCTTTCGCGATGCTAATAACATGGGTACAGGTTCAGTATCTGCCACAAATATTCGTATCGGAGTTAGCAGCACCCTGCCCTATGACATTGAAGTGAGAGGGTACGCAATTGAAATGGCGGTCATTCCTGCTCCGGTGGGTCACGTCCCGTATTTGGCGATGGTAATGGTGCTAGGAATCCGTCAATGCTCTTCGTTCCGATAATTTTGCAACGATAATTCTGTGCTTCCGTGGAGTGTGACGCTAATGGGTTTGATGACGTTGAACTTGAAGCGGACGGGATCTAAGGTAAGCAATGACACATCCAAACAACAAACTCGTAGGTACATTGGACCCATTCCCTACTTTAAAGCCCATGGTGTATGAAATATGAAATTGTCCAGGCCTTGCAGGGACTTCTAACACATTGACATACGCCAACAGTTGACCTAGGACTCTGTTGCACCTACGTCAGCTACCGGTACATCAGCCTGTCGGGTAGTTCATTCAGAAATTTTTTAAGTAAAACCCGGTGTGAGCAATACCACGCCGGCAGTATATGGCTGTGATGCAGTGGAATAATGTATTTGATGAAGCAGGAGATGGAATGGATAGCATGTAATTTCCTGGCATGGTGGATGTGGCGGCCTATCTCGACTGAGTGGATTGGCACCTGATGAGTGAATTGCAATATGAACGCGTATGCAGAGGGAACTCGTCGGCAGGGAAAATCCTGCTGTATTGGGAGAATTTGCCCGGGGAACCAATACGATTTTTAGTTCACCGTATTCATTAACAGGTGGCGGCACTGCTTCCGAGCTTCTTGGCAATGCATCGGTCCCCCATGGAATGTAATGCCGCTGTGGATCTACCCTGAACCGCCGGTCCCTGCGCAGTGCCTTTTGCTACACGGGCAATCTCTAACAGGATAACAAGTGGGTCTTCTTTATGGAGTGATGGAGATGAGTGCCGTGAAATATGCCTGAGTACTGTATCATGCTGGAGTCGCGCAGGAGATCTTGTCAGTTGGTCCAATGGTAATGGGATATTATCTGCGCTGGGAATGCTCGACTTTGCCTTTTGTGGTACCGGCTTTAATGGTATGAAGGTAATCTCCACCCGTTGCCATAACAACCTGTTCCGGAACGTGCGAAGTAACCAGTTCAGGAGGAATTAGGTTTCGTGGCGGGGCCATAGGAGATGCGGCCAGCTTTCTTTCCATCTCAGATAGAGGAACCACTTTTACACCTACAGCACGTTCTTCAAACAGAGGTGGCAGGGTGTTTATATATTCGCTAACAAAAAGGAAACCTCACCATGTTTAAAAGGAGACTGCTTTTGTTAGCAGCGATCTTATATTCTTTAGCATAATGCCCAGTATAATGGGGGGCATTAATGATGGTTTTGTTTCTTCCGGTGTAAGTAATAGTAACCCCAATCCCAATATATATAAAGGAGTGTAATAATGATGGGTTTTCTTTTCAAGTGTCCCTAATCAAAATGCCGGTCCTTCTATTTATTTCGGTGGGAAGCAATGATGGGTTTCATTTACAAGTGTTGCCAACCAAATGCTGTCCCCAATATTTATACCGGGGAATCAATGATGGAGTTTCTTTTACCAATGTCATCAACCAAAATGCAGGTCCTAATATTTATACCGGGGAATCAATGATGGTGTTTCGGTTATAAACGTCATCAATCAAAATGCCGGTCCCAATATTAATACCGGTGGATCTAATGATGGTTTTAATCAGGTCACTGCCATGGCGCGAATACCAGTCCTGGTATATGCGGGGGAATGAGTGATGGATGGACGACACTAGTCGTTACTGATCAAAATCAATCTGTAGTTCCGTCTCCCTTACTTCATCTCAACTTATTTATAGAGGGATATTACGTCGGAAATAATCTCATGCAACCGGTCTTATTTAGTAATGCCTTAGCGACTCCCGCAGCATGTGATTCAATAACAGTGTTACTTTATAGACTCACAAAATACTACCTTGAAGTGGCCTCGGCAAAACCATTTTACGTTCAGATGGAAATGCGACAGTTTTGTTTTCAAATGCATTAGTAAATCATTCCGTTTATATCGTTATCAAACACAGGAATTCAATAGAAACGTGGAGTAAATTGCCGGTGATTATTGTGAACAATACAATTTATGATTTTCGCAGTAATAATTATACTTTATAGTTCTCTACATTCGCCCGGTCCCTCAGCTTCTGCTTGCGTCCCCGCCGGTTTGCTAATAAGGTGATATATTAAAAGGAATAGCAGTAAATTATGATAGACCTTATTGGTGACATCCATGGGCATGCAGACAAACTCGAAGATTTACTCCGAAAATTAGGTTATGCAAAAATAACGGAGTATACGCATCCTGAAAGAAAAGTAGTGTTTGTTGGAGACTACATTGACCGTGGACCCAAAATTAGGGAAACACTTCAAATAGTAAGGGCAATGGTGGATAGTGAAAGTGCCATTGCCTTAATGGGCAATCACGAATACAATGCGCTCTGTTTTCATTTTCAGGAAACCGAAGGCGGACATTTAAGAAAACACTTAATAAAGAACATCGTTCAACATTATGAAACTCTTAAACAATTTCAAAACAGGCAAAGAGAATATGAAGAATATTTAGAGTGGTTTAAAACACTACCTCTTTATTACGAGAATGAAACGTTCAAAGCCGTTCACGCCTGCTGGGACAACAAAAACATTGAATATTTAAGAAAGACATTGGTTAACGACAGATTGACTGATCAACTTATTTACGAATCGGTGAATAATGGAACAGATTTAAATGAAACCATAGACCAAACGCTTAAAGGAAAGGAAATGAAAATGCCCGATGGACTCTTCTTCAGTGACAAAGACGGAACAAAAAGAACTGAAATAAGAATAAAATGGTGGGAAGACCCCTCTCATATGACATACAAATCAATAAGCGTAGAACCAATTGAAAATTTACCCGATCAGCGAATTGAATTAAGTGAGTTAAAATCACTTGACTTTTATAGTGGAGATGACAAAATAGTATTCTTCGGACATTATTGGTTGAAAGGTGAACCTTCATTATACAAAGCAAATATTTGTTGTTTAGATTATAGCGTAGCTAAGGGCGGTAAACTTGTTGCATATAGACTTAGCGGAGAAAGAAATTTAGAAAAGAAAATCTAATGTATGTTTGATAGTATTAAATCTTATAATTGCCGTGCTGCAACAGCCCTGGTTTCGTGCTTCTATGACACTCATGTACTGAATGTATGTGGCGGGGCTTTAACTAAATTTAGTCTTGAAAATATTCGTCTAAACAAATGCGCATCTCGTTAAACGCAACTTAAAAACAAGAAATAAAGAATAATCATAATGAGAAAAACTGATAATGTGGAACGTAATAACCCTGGACCGATTTTTTGAAGGAACCCACAATTGGGACTTATCCTTTCATAACCTAATTTGGGGAGACGAACTTGAAAGGCTGAGTATTGAGCAATTAAAAGCTGCGGACTATCTCGTATTTGGACGTAACTTATGAGGGTATGGCTGAATATTGGATGAAGGCAGAAGGGGAAACTGCTGAACTCGAAGTCGCAAAACTGATGAATAGCCTGCCAAAACTTGTTTTTTCTAAGAGTTTGAAATCTGCAGAATGGAACAACACAACAATTATTCGTGAAAATCCCTCTGACGCAATTAGGAAACTAAAAGAAGAAGGAGGAAAAGATATGTATGTTTTCGGTAGTGCAAACCTTTCAGAGACATTTATAAATGACAATCTGTTTGATGAATATCGCATTGGAATTGTACCGGTTATTTTAGGCAGTGGACGGCCACTTTTCAAACAAGGAGTTTCATCTAAAATTTATCTCTGGTTTCTACACAGCAGCTGATGACAGGAGGCGTTATCTTGAAATATTCAAAAATGAAGAATAGTAAACCGGACAGGATGACGGAGTGGGATGAAATCGTTTCACTTCTTCTTGCACCCTTCTTTGGATTAAACCCAGGACAATACCTCGTACACAATAGCTCCTTGAATACGACACCATTTAAATCAACAATTCTGAATAATGACATCTTTAAAAGGCAATAGAATTGAATCGCTCGACCTGTTAAAAGGATTAGTCATGGTGATAATGGCCATTGACCATGTGAGAGATTATTTCATTATTCATCTTTCTTTTTTAACCCCACCGATCCAACACTCACCACTGTCCCTATATTTTTTTAGCAAGATTCATTACTAACTTTTGCGCTCCTGCGTTTAGTTTTCTGGCCGGACTTTCAGCTTTTATGATTGGTAAACGAAAGTCCAAAAATGAATTAACCGTTTTTTTACTTAAACGAGGTCTTTGGTTAGTGTTTGTGGAACTTGTAATTGTGAATTTCGCCTGGTATTTCGACCCTGGTTTCAGAACTGTCAGCTTTCTTGTGATTTGGGTTTGGGAATAAGCATGATTTTATTAGCTGGGCTAATTCATTTTCCTAAAAAAGTTATCTTTATATTCAGCTGTGTTTTAATCTTTGGTCATAATTTGCTCGACAATATACATTTTGATGATAATATTCTATGGACCTTTTTGCATGAACGTGGACCGGTTTTAACAACACCGGATCATACTTTCAGGGTGGGTTATGCAATAATACCCTGGATTGCCGTAATGTCTTTAGGATATTGGTTTGGGTCATTTTACGACAGGA
This sequence comes from Bacteroidota bacterium, assembly GCA_016721435.1. Taxonomy (GTDB): domain Bacteria; phylum Bacteroidota; class Bacteroidia; order AKYH767-A; family OLB10; genus JAJTFW01. The sequence goes on along the minus strand of JADKIC010000046.1, from coordinate 48,177 downwards.
CCTATGACCCTGTGAAGCGAAAAAAATTATTCAACATCATCGGTTTCACTGCAGTATTATTCTTTTTGATATTACGGGGAACAAATTTATACGGCAACTTATTGCCTTGGGAAAAATACAACACTTTAGAGCAAACTATTTTTTTCATTTCTTGATTTAACTAAATATCCCCCATCACTTTCGTTTTTGTTGGTGACTTTAGGTGGAGCTTTTCTGTTTCTGGCCAATACAGAAAATCTAAAAGGCAGAATTGTAAATTTCTTTTCTGTGTTTGGCAGGGTTCCATTTTTCTTTTACATCATTCATCTTTATCTCATTCATTTATTCGCATTGATAGTTGCCGAATTTACTGGTTTCGGGTGGGAAAAAATGATTTTACCGGCATTTCCATCCAGAGTAGAAGAATTAAAAGGCTTTGGTTTTAGTTTAGCCGTCGTGTACCTGATGTGGATTCTTGTAATTTTGATACTTTATCCCCTTTGCAAAAAATTTGACATATATAAGCAAAATCATAAAGAGAATTGGTGGTTGAGTTATTTATAAAACAACGGAGTTCTGAAATAGAATAACAGCCAACAACGTACATTCCATGCTGCAAGTGGATTGGTAATTGGCGGGGATGTCGCAATGGAATACCTAAGTAGGGATTGCGCTGAAGATATTGTTGGCAAATAACTCAGTAATATAAATAGTACGATGAGACAAATGTTAATTAAATTATTTTCAGTCCACTTCATTCTCCTGATGACACTCAATTGTTATTCACAAAACAAGAAGAGGCTCGACAGTTTGAATGTGCAACTCAACATTTGCCGGGATGATTCCGTCAAGGTTAATCTCTATTACGCCATTGCGTCGATCGAACAGGATTATAAAAAGTTCAATGATAATATTGATAAGGCGTATGATCTATCATTAAGCTTAAATCAAAAGGATGCGTTGAAAAGGAACTACGATAGTTTGTATTCACGATTTGTAACCTGCCGTATTGATACACAAAAGTATTGTTATATTACAAGCTTTCAGAAGCTACTAAAGACACGGTTCTAACACGTCAAACCATAACGAAGGGATTAACACTTGCAAAGCGCATCAATTATGTACATGGCATAACCATGGGTCTTAACACCCTGGGACAATACTACAGGCAACAAGGAATAAAGGATTATCCGAAGTCAATTGCTTTGTATGATTCAGCATTAAATATCTCAACGAGGGTGCGCAACAAAGCAGACATGGCAACTGCCTACCATAACCTCGGTCAGATCTTCAGGTTTAAAGGAGATTATGCCCGTGCACTCGACTATTATAACAAAGCAAACGTAGTGGCCATGAAGCAAAGCGATTCTACACAGATCATGTGGAATTATCACGACATAGGATGGATGAGAATTTCAATGAAGAATTATCCGGAAGCAATTGCTTATCTGGAAAAAGGTCTGGCGCTCGCCAATGCCATTCAACACGCCTATGCTACTGCTGACATCACGATGCATATTGGCGAAGCCTATTGGTTTATGGGGAAATTTGATAGTTCATTATTTCTTTCTAATAAAGCTTATGATTTGTTTGAGCCTCAGAAAAGTGACGAAAACATGATACATTGCCTTAATCAATTGGGGTGGGTTTATGAATCAAGGTTTCAATGGAAGGAGGCTGAGGATGTTTACCGGAGAGCAATTATGATGTCCGAAGATTCAGTATCAAAATGGAGTGCTTGTGCTTTTGCCGGATTGGGAGATGCATTGTATGGGCAAGGCAGATACAAGGAAGCACTTTTAAATTATAAGCGGGCAGCAGAATTCCTGAGCTTTGAAACAATTGACCGACTCACCAAAGAGTGTTACGAAGGACTTGCAAAAGCCTATGTGAAAGTTGGTGATTTTAAAAACGCATATGAGGCACAACTAAAATTTAAGAGTGCAAGTGATTCGGTTTTGATTCTTGAAAACAGCGAAAAGCTATTAGCAACACAAGCGCAATATGATTTTGAAAAACAGCGATCCGACGAAAGGATTGCCCGTGAAAATGAACTCGCCCGCCAGCGGAATATTCGTAATACAATAACTGCAGGACTTGGAGGCGCAATACTTTTCTTATTTGTTGTATATCGGCAAAGAAATAAAATCAAAGCGGGAAAAAAGCGTAGTGATGAATTGTTGTTGAACATTCTTCCTGAAGAAGTAGCAGAAGAGCTTAAAGCAAAGGGTAGCGCTGATGCAAAGCAATTTGATGATGTAACCGTAATGTTTACTGACTTCAAAAATTTTACTCAGATTTCTGAGCGACTTTCGCCGGCAGAATTGGTGGCTGAAATACATACCTGCTTCAAAGCATTCGACACCATCATCGGGAAACACAACATTGAAAAGATTAAGACTATTGGCGACAGTTACATGTGTGCAGGCGGTTTACCGGTGGCTAATACAACAAATGCTATTGATGTTGTGAATGCTGCCCTGGAGATTCAACAGTTTATGCAGCAACATCTGCTGCAAAGAAAAAATGAAGGCAAGGAAGTTTTTGAAATCAGAATCGGCGTACATACCGGTCCTGTTGTTGCAGGGATTGTAGGTATAAAGAAATTCGCTTACGATATCTGGGGAGATACAGTAAATATTGCCTCTCGGATGGAATCTTCCGGTGAAGCAGGGAAGGTGAACATTAGTGGAGCAACCTATGAGTTGGTGAAGAACGGGCCTGCCTGCCAATCCGGTAAGCTCAGTTTCCTGCACCGGGGAAAGATTCAGGCAAAGAATAAAGGTGAAATCGATATGTACTTTGTGGAAGCCATCTCCTGGCAGGAATTCCACTTCAGGTAATGGCATTTAATGACCAATAGTTTTACATTTTTATATATCTTTAACTACTTCATTCACGTTTTCTGAAATGAATTCAATAGTGGAAAAGTGTTTAAGTATTCAGTCGTTAAATTTAATAGCTTGATAAATTACTAATGAAACGGGAAACATTTATAGTATCGTTACTTGGTCTCTTTCATGGAGTGTTTTTGCTAAACTTAAGGGAAACATTCAAAGAAGAACAGAGAAAGGTTTTATTGTAAAAGAAGGTGAGGCCAGATTTGGTGAGCACTTTAAGATGAAAGGTGTTACCTTAAATACTTTAGACATAAAAATTTCCGGCTCTGACACTGAAAATGATTTAGCCGTATTTGAGCAAAGAGGACTTACTCCGAACGGAGGGCCTCCTTTGCATATCCATTTTTTCCAGGATGAGTGGTTTTATATTATTGAAGGAGAATATCTGTTTCAAGTCGGTGACGAGAAATTTCAAATGAAAGCCGGGGACACTGTTTTTCTTCCCAGAAATGTGCAACATGCTTTCATACAGCTTACAGAAAAAGGAAAAATGATCGTTTCCTATTTACCTGCAGGTAAGATGGAAGCATTTTTTAAAGTTACAGATCAATGGGCTACGCCACAGACGATGGAAGAAATTGCTAAGGTTTTTGCAGATCATGATATGAAAGTTGTAGGAGCGCCTTTGAAAGTGGACTGAGCTAACTATAAGAAAAAGGGAGATCAACGTACTTTATATCGGCCTTTTTCGTGGAAATTAAATCGCAATTTTATCAATTGCAGATACGATAACCGCATGCATTGCACTCTTAAACCATTCTCTTCATAGCAAATCTCCCGGCACCAGCTATTGAAAGAGAAGAGAAATTCTAATATTTTACCCCCGTTGTTTTAAAAGTTACAGTTTGATTGGTGGACAGAATGGACGAACGTTTTCTTCTTTGAACTTAACGCTCATTTAAATATCTGTAATTTATTTCATATTTTCGAATTATGAAAAGGATTCTATTTCTGTTGCTATTACCATTGAGTTTCTTGGGTCATGCTCAGATTGTCGAGGAAATCATACTATCCGGAACATTGAATGATCATCGAATGGGCGAATGGGTAAATGGCGATTACAAGGTTCACGTCGATTTAAATAGTATAGCATCGGATTTTCGGATATTGTGTCAGAGCTATTCCGATGCAGCATTGAATAACAGGGACGATGATTCTGCTACATTGATGTATTATGACCACACGTTTAAGAGATTTCAAAGAGCAGTCGAGGAAATTGAAAAAGCAAAGAACGGGTTTGATTTGAGAAATTTGATAGTTTATTATGGTTCGGAAGTGGATACACTAAATGTAGGAAATTCGAAAATAGTAGAAAGTTATATCATGCAATGTGTAAGAAATGGAGCAGCAGCTGTTTTTTACAAAGGAAAGCGTGTTTTTACATTTAAGCACAGGTATGAGACCACAGGAAAGGAAATATTAGATCATGGGTATGAAATTCGGATGTATTTCGATGATCCCGGGAATTGGCTTTTTAAAGATCATCATCACTTAGGGTGGTAGCCTCATCATTCCGTATGGTGAGAATAGAAATTACTGAAAGTAAATTCTCATTCCCTTACCCAATTCTCAGAAATAAATCGTTCAAAACGAGGATGCACCTAACGGTGGTTATACCAAAATTATCGATCTTTACTCCATCCGGACACAACATTAAAGCCCTATTACTGTGGAAAGAAGGAAAATAAATACAGCAGTAAAAGTAATTGCTATTCCAACTATTTATGCTTTATTGTTAAGATTTGTCTTTGGAGAATCCACCTGGAGTGGTGTTTTTAATATGATGTCGAAGACATTTCTCTTCTTGATACCATCCATTGTTGGGGCATTGACCGTTTACTTCTCCAACGAAGAAAAAGTCAGAAAATTCAATTACCGGTTTTTTATGCCGTGGATTCCCATATTTATTTTCTTTTTCATTACATTAGTATTTGCAATTGAAGGTTGGCCATGCTTATTAATGATATTACCGATCTTTTTATTAGCAGCCTCGATAGGGGGATTAATTGGCGGATATTTTAAATTGAAAGAGAAGGACAAGAAGCTTTACATGAGTATAGTCACACTCCTGCCATTGTTTTTGGCGCCCATAGAGAGTTATGTAGGAGCAAACACAAAACCTTACGAAGCGTATACGTATATTGACATACATGCGTCGGCTGATAAAATTTGGGACAATGTGACACGGGTAAGAGAAATCACCGAAGAACAAGATAAAGGGTGGCTCACACATATGTTACATTTTCCCCGGCCGGTGAAGGCCGAACTGAATTTCGAAGGCGTTGGAGCTTATCGGGAAGCTATATTTACAAATGGACTTGTCTTTCACGAAACGGTAACCGAGTATATAGCCACTACAAAAATGTCATTTACCATTAAAGCCCTTCCACATGAAATCCCATTGACTACTATGGATGAGCATTTGGTAGTAGGCGGAAAATATTTTGATGTATTAAATGGAACCTACGAACTGGAGCAATTAAACAACACTACTTACCGACTTCATTTAAAGAGTAATTTTAAACTATCGACTACCTTCAATTTCTATGCAAGTTGGTGGGCGAATAACATAATGAAAGATATACAAAATAATATTCTACAGATAGAAAAGCTACGCGCCGAATCGGAATAGAGAAAGTAAGGTTCAGAAAAAATCTAAAGTTCTAACTCATTCAAAATAAAATACCCAAATACAAGATGAAAAACATTGAAAATTTCATGGGAGTTCTTTTAATTGTAATGTTGACTGTGTCCTGTGACAATGGTAAAACGGAAAATAACCCATCTGTAACGCACAATACTCCTAAAGCATTGAAGGAAGATAAACTTGATATTAAGAGTTATAGCCGTTCCGGTGATTTGACAGAAGAGCTTTATCAGGAATTGGTAGATAAAACGCCGGCACTGGAACAATTGGAAGAGGATCTGTACGCAATTAAACAGAAGCCAAATGCCCTTTCAAATACATTTTACAACTATGATAGTAAATCAACCGGTTATTATAGTTCTGCGAATTATAAGTCCAATTCGATTTCAGATAGTTTGTTAAGAATGAAAATTAATAAATTAATTGCAACAAGTAGTAAACACTATTCTGCAAAGACTGCAGATCTTAATGCCCTATTGAAGGAAATAGCTAAGAATGCTGTTACACTCAACGACCAGCATTTAGTGATGAAAATTGTTTTGACCCTTCCCCTCATTGAAAAATATCAGGACGAACACAAACCGGATAAGAGTGATTTTATAGATGTGAAAGGACAACAGGAACATTTGATAGAGAGGGTAGATAGTATTACCCCCAATTTTTAAGGGCTTGTCTAGAAAGACCTGAAAATGAAATTTAGCGCTGTATTTATTGCTCTAATGCTCATATACGGAAGAATATTCGGTCAAACATTTGTTGACCGGATAATTCTGATATCTGGAGACACAATAGTTTGTACTATTACATTAATTAATGATCAGAATATATTTTACAAAGAGGAAAGTAAGAAATCAAAGAAAAATAGTCATGTTTTGCTTGAGAGTGTTAGTACTTATAGTTGGGTAAGTAGAGATATACAAAGTGGTTCAAATTCGAAAAAATATGTGTTCCCCTTTGATTCAATTAATTCCTGGAACTTTGGAATTAAGTTTACAAACCAGTTCAACTACCCAATTGTACATTCTGCGCCTGCTCTCAGCTTATACAAAAAGCATCATAATTTTAGTTTTGGACCGGAATTTACGAATCTTCGCGATTATTCTTTTGGTAATCCTCTTGATCCTCTTAACCTTGATCAACAAAAATATTGGGGACTAAACGCCGCCTATAGATACATCTTAGATTCAAATTGGAAGAAGACTAATGTTTTTTTTCAAATGAATTTCTCACTTTATCAATTATTTTATACAGAAGACAGGATCGTAAATGACATAAAATATAAGGAGACCATTGTTGAAAATACTATAGGTATCGGAGTTAATCATCAGTTATTTACCCATTTAGAGATTTTTGGCGGCATTGGATTTGGTTCTACAAATGGGTTCTTTTTAATGTTAGAACAGTTTATCCCTCATTCATTAATAGGAATTGAATTCAAATTGAAGAGGTAATATTACGACTACTGGCAATATTACAGATTAGAGAATCCCTATTTATGTTCGATCTTCAGTTAATATGTCTTGGTAGTCAACAGAGCATTATTCGTAGGTTTTATCAAGACGGTTGTCAATTTAAACGCAGCGAACGCCACGGATTCGCAGCAAACGCCACGTTTAGATGAAGAAATATATTCCTTCTTAAATATATTACGTGAAATGTTTTCTCGGGTATATAGATCAGTTCCACTTTCCTCCGTATCTTAGAGGTGTTTTTACAAATCGTTCAATAGCGATAGAAATGTGAGGAAAAGGGAAAAAAATTCATCAAACAAATTTGTCAACAGTTGGAAAAAGCTTGGTCCGGGGCTTGTAACGGGGGCAAGTGACGATGATCCCTCCGGTATTGCAACCTACTCTCAAGCAGGCGCTGCATACGGACTTTCCACACTATGGACTGCCATTGTCGCTTTTCCGCTTATGGCTTCTATTCAGCAAATGTGTGCGAGAATTGGGATTGTCACTTCACAAGGCTTGACAGGAACACTTAAAAAGCATTACCCAAGGCCTCTTTTGTATTTGATGTTAGTGTTTAGCTTCCCGGCAATTGTAATGAATATAGGTGCAGACATTGCCGGTATGGGCGCCGTAGGGAATCTCTTATTTCCTTCCATTGATGCGAACTATTTCAGCGTTCTTTTTACTATTATTCTGTTGGGTTTGATTATTTACTTGCCCTATCAAAAGATCGCATCAGTTCTGAAATATTTATGCATTGTAATGTTGGTATATTTTATTGTTCCCTTTTTGTACAAACAGGATTTCAAAGAAATTCTTAAAGCCACCTTTATCCCTACCATTAAGTTCGACAAGGACTTTATCGCTATTATAGTGGGGATACTTGGCACCACTATTTCTCCATATCTTTTCTTTTGGCAAGCTTCAGTGGAAGTTGAAGAAATGAAAGGGAAGCATGTGATCGTAAACAAAAAGTTAATTTATGAAATGAATCAAGATGTAGATTTTGGGATGACCGTTTCCGGTTTTGTGATGTATTTTATTATTCTTACCACTGGCACGGTTTTATTTAAAGGTGGAGTTCATCAAATTGATACTGTTGAACAGGCGGCAATGGCACTAAAACCATTAGCCGGAAATTTGGCTTATTTTCTTTTTGCTATCGGTGTAATAGGAACAGGGCTTATAGCAATTCCGGTATTAAGCGGATCAATTTCTTACATCATAACAGAAACCTTTGGCTGGGAGCAAGGCCTTGATAAAAAGTTTCATGAAGCAAAAGCATTTTATGTCATCATTGGTATTTCACTGATTCTCGGTTTATCGCTTAACTATATCGGCATTACACCAATACAGTCATTGATTTATACAGCCATCCTTTATGGACTAACAGCCCCTGTCCTCATTGGTATCATCCTTCACATCTCAAACAATAAAAAAATTATGGGAGTAAACGTGAATGGTATAACTTCCAATATTCTGGGTTTTGCAGCGTTAATTATTATGACGGTTGCTGCGGTTGCTTTAATTTATTTGCAACTTACTGACAAGTGAACGCAATCAGCAATAGCCATTAAATATTTTAACGGATTACATAGGAATGGAATTTAGATTAAATAAGTACATTTGTATTTCAAAGGGTGCAGTGCCTGAATTCAACATAAATTGTAATTTAGAACGGTCTTCGGAGGTTTGTAAGTGAATAAACTGATTTTTTAGAAGCCAAGGTTAATAATAAAGACAATAATAAATACAAGCGTAAAATGAAACCGATTAAGAGATCTGAAGAATTAATTTCTTTGAGCAGAGACCATCATCAGGCTTTATTGCTATGCTGGAAAATTAAAACCGGACTTTCAAAGAACATAGCGTTATCCCGAATATACAGTTATGTGGAATGGTTTTATGAAAGCCATCTTATCCCACATTTTAAATTGGAAGAGGATTATGTTTTTCCGCTGGTAAATAGTTCTAATCGCGAACTGGCTCTGGAGCAACATCAACAATTAAAGGACATTATGCAGAATAGTATAAAAGATGAACAGACACTGATCAGATTTCATGAACTATTAAATAAGCATATTCGCTTTGAAGAGCGAATTTTATTTAATGAGGTACAAGAGAGTGAAGGTTTGGAGCGACTAAGAGACATTGAAGGTTTACATACCAATGAAAACTTTTGTGAGAATGAAACAGATCCTTTCTGGAAGTGAGAGGAGGAGAAAATTCCTGTAAATTTAATTCACCAGCCCAGCATATGAATGGCTAATGACATTTGATGTAACCCTTATACGATACACAAATAAATTAATTATAATGAGAAATTTAATTATTGGATTGTTATTGTCAGTTTGTGTTGGCTGTAAAAATGGAAATGAGGAGGAACAAAAGAGTTCGAATGCTGCTATTAATGAACCATTAGAAAATCATGAGTCAAGCGATAGTCTCACTTTAAACAATGGCCATAAATGGAAAGTTGACGAACACATGTCTGTCTATATACGAAATATGGAGAAGGCAGTGATGGATTTTGAAACCTCCCCAAACAAAGATTATAAGGAATTGGCAGTGATAATTGATAAAAACATCAGAGATTTAACATCAAATTGTACGATGGAAGGGAAGGCGCATGATGCGCTGCATGTATGGTTGATTCCATTTATCAGATTATCAGAAAAGTTTGATGTCGCTACCGACTCAACGGAGCAGGAAAAGATTTTTCAAGAATTCAAAACTTCATTCAAGAAATATAATACCTATTTTGAGTAAGCACGTCTGAGAAATTCAATTTTATATTTTTTAGGATATAGGATTTCATGGTCTTGTTTGATATCCGGCAAAACACTCGAAATAATTACATGGGCGTAGGGTATTTACTTTTACCCTTCGATTCCTTTCGTTTTTGCTTTTTCCCGGAAAGCTATTTCCCACGGGGAATGCCATATTTTCAGCTCATATTATTGTTGCCAATTGCATTTTGATTTTTTATCAATAGAGGTTTAGGAACCATTTGGCATTAATGTGTGAATGATATAAGCTTTTTTACTAATCGTATAACATTACTTAGGTCCTTCCCCTTCAAATTTGTAGAAATATTAAAGCGAATACTAAAAGCTATGCCCCATCAAGTAAAAAAATTGCAGTTAAACGCAAACGTTTATAAACCTAATGTTCGATCTGTTAAATACTAGCTCAAACAACTAGTAAAACCTCATGGAGTGTTGTAAAAGGTCAGACAATATTTTGTACAAGCATAGGGCTGCAGAAAGGTATATCCTGACAGATGTCTTATGCTCATGGATATTAGTACTAAAGAACTCACTCATCAGGAAGATTATAGGTGCAACTATTTAAATCTTAATAACCGGATTTAATAGCGAATTAAAAAACGTCGCGGATCATCCAGACTTAACTTTGATTTTAGATGGAAAGGTTGACTAAGAAACCTACATCCATGAATCGAATTACATTGAGGAAAGAGGGCGTGCTAACAAAGGCGAGGAAATATAGCCCGGCAAAGATTAATCGAAGTAAAATAAATTACAACATATAAAATTAATTAAACAAGTTAAACGTTAAGAAAATGCATTAAAGAAGCTGAAGAAATAATGGAAGAGTGTGAAGAAGGTGCAATGTGTGATGCAGGAATAATATCCGCCGGACAAAAAGTGGAACATTATGAAATTGCTTCATACGGTACGTTGCGTCAGTTTGCCGAAACGCTCGGATATGAAGATGCTGCAGACTTGTTACAACTGACACTTGATGAAGAAAAAGCAGCTGATGAAAAACTCACTGAAGTGGCCGTTGCTACTATCAATGTGGAAGCCAGTGAAGAAGAGCTAGGAAAGAAAACCTCGTCAACATCTAAATCTAAAAAATAATTTGTATAGTAATTAAAAAGCCTGTTCCATTATTTTGGGACATGCTTTTTTAGAAAGTGATTTGTTGTAATTTGCTAAACAATGTACATCAAGTACTATTCAAGAGGATGTTATACATCGCGTACCAATATTTCAGACATTCGAATTGGTGTTTTAAGAAGTTTGGAAATGATACTGTGAATCATGTAATCCTTTCTCAAAATTGTGTAATACTAATCAAGACAAAGATCAACACTTTTGTAATGTAGCAAATCCGCTACAAATTAATTCATATTAAACATGGACAAGAAATCAAACGACAACGGCAATCAAAAGAATGATAACCGTTCAAATGAAAAGAACAATCAGGATACCAACAAGCAAAATCAAAATTCGCAGGACAAATCCACAGGTATGAATCACCAATCCAGCGAAGAGAATGAAAAAGAGTATCAAAAGAAAGAAATAAAGGCTACCTCTGGTGAGACAGCTAACGATTCCCGCAGCGGGCAAAAGAGGAACGAAGGTTCCCATAATCAAGACTCAAAAACCAGACCTTCTGACAGCACCAACCAAATCCTCAATGAAGAGGAAGAAGATGTGGAAACAGCTGATGCCGGTACTAATGGTAATCGTGAGCGTGATAGCAAAGGGCACAATGTAACTGCTGCACACTCTGGTAATCAAGTCCAGAATCAGAGTTCAAACAAGGGTAAATAATCAAACCAATGCTATAGGCCTTCTGCTCCGTAAAGCGGAAGGCCTTTTTTTAGTTTCAAACGTATTGTATCGTGAAAAAAATCAATCCGCTAACAATTGGCTTAGCACTGTTCCTGTCAACGCTGATAAGTTCATGTGCTGCAATAGCCGGAATATTTAAAGCCGGGATGGGCTTCGGAATATTTATAGTATTAGCCGTCATTTTGGTGATAGTATTTGTAATTATGAAAACCAGGAGGAAGTAAGGGGAATTAATTTCCAATGAAATATAGTTATTGAATTGACAATACTGTTAACCATGTTTCAGGTACTCAAAATGGATGGAATAGACGTGGAGTACGAATGAATCGGAATTAAAAAACAAAGTGCTAATAATTAATAAGAAGAAAAATGGAAAAGCAAAAAACAATTGAAGTGTTGAACACACTTATTACCATCAACAATGACCGAATAGAAGGTTATGAAACGGCCTCAAAGGAAACAGATGAACAAGATTTGAAGAGTATGTTTTCTAAATTCATTGCCACCAGTCAGAAATGTAAACAGGAATTAGTTGCTGAAGTCACTAAATTGGGCGGCGAAATAGCGGAAGGAACAATGACCTCAGGCAAGTTTTTTCGTGTTTGGATGGATGTAAAAGCAGCATTGACCGGAAAGGACAGAAAAGCAATCCTAAATTCATGCGAATATGGCGAGGATGTAGCAGTAAACACTTATAATAATGCACTAAGAAATAACCTGGAGGACATTACCGCAGAACAACAGCGGATGTTAAATTTGCAACATGCACTTATTAAAGCCGACCATGATAAAGTAAAATCAATGCGGGATGCATTGGTGGAAGCTTAGTGATTTTATAAAGTCGAATGATTACAGCTTTTATATATATAGGAGGCGAAGGCACTAATGGATAGATTTAATTATCCATTAGTGCAGTGCTTCTTTAAGAAATAAATAATGATGTAGTTGGGAATGCATATCAGATTTTAAAGGCTGTTGTTACGAATCCTATTCGGCTATCAGTAATGTATGAACTGAACCTTGAATCCTGCACATAAATCATTAAAGAATAATTTGCTTATAAATGAGAAAATCAACCGATAAATGATTCTTCAATTAAACCCTTCGATATTGGTTGAAACTCCTTTAGGGAGGGGTCAGGCAATTTTTATCATAGATTATGGCATGCATCAAAACACATGTTGGGTAGTTGCATTGGTAAACGACGGTAGCATTAAGCACTTCGATTGCAACGATGTCATTTTATCTACGAATTATACTTATGGATTAAACCTCATGAAAAATAAGGAGCCGCATACCCATACAAAAATAAGGGGAAGTAAATAGCAGCTCAGTTTGAATAGATAAGTATTACGAATAAGTGAACTAAAGTAGCGCTATCCAAATTTCAGTCCTCCCGTTTATTCTGATGTACAACAAGCTGATTAAAGGGAATAACAATTTTCTTTTCCTTAAATAGTTTTACTATTTCAAAACGAATCTGGCTTTTTTACATTTTCTATTCTGAATAAGTTGAAGCTATAGAATATCAATTGGAATTGAATGGAAGATGTTCCGAAATTACTCAACCGAACCGTGGGCTTAAATTCTTCTTCGCTCAATGTATGTGTATTACTCAATGCGGCTTCTATGAGCACTTTTTCTACCAATCGTACATCAGAAGTATAGTCAACCCCTACCTCAATCGTAAACCGGCTGGGAAGCATGTTGTTGGTCCAGTTGATAATGTTCTCATCCGTGAATTTATGATTAGGAATGATCATTACATTGTCATCTCTTGTTGTTACTCTTGAGGTGCGCAATGATATTTCATTCACCCTAACCACCAACTCATCTACTTCCACAATATCATCTACTTTTATCACACCTTCAAAGAGCAAGGCAATCCCTGCAATGAAATCCTTGAATATACCCTGTAGCCCCAGACCAATGCCTACCAGGAGAGCAGCAGAACTGGCAATCAGAAAAGTAATATTTACCCCCAAGGATTGAAGAACAAAAACGATAGCTAAAGTAAAAACAAAGTATTTAACAAGTTGAATGATGGATAAATGCCGGCTGTCCGTGTGACTCTTTTTTCGTATGGATCGTGTGAGTATAATGGAAAATATTTTTATGAATATAAACGCAGCGAAGAATATAAAAAATACTGTCAATACATTGCTAATGGTTAGAGCAAAGGAATCGGTGGATATTATTTTCGTATTCAGTATTTCTTTCATTCGATTGTTCTTTATCTAAATATTATTTTAAAATGAAAGTAGGTTACAGAAGTTCCGCAATGAGTAAAAGTAGTTAATTTATGCGAAGAAAGCAAGAGTGGGATTATTATGAATCATTTCAGTGTCCTTACCCATACACAGCGCTTTTTAAATGTTTAGTGTATTGATTAAGTCAGGACCACCGTTCTGTAAATTGGCCGTAATACGGGTAAATGTGGGTGCTACCTTTTTTCAGAAAAATGGTACTGACAAAGTTATCTGGTTAGTATTTACAGATCCATAAAACTGTTGTATTTTAGGAGCTTAGTTTTGGATGGTGTAAATATGGACGATATGAATAATACTGCGCATTTCTGGAATAAAGTTTCCTTGCTTTACCAGGAGAAATTCATGGACCTTGATATATATAATTCCTCGTATGACCAATTTGTTGATTTAGTCGCAAAGCCGAAGGCGCGAATTCTCGATATTGGATGCGGTCCCGGAAATATTACTAAATATCTTCTTAAAAAGCGTCCTGACTTTTATGTGGAAGGGATCGATATTGCTCCAAATATGGTAGCCTTGGCAAAGGCTAATAATCCGGAAGCCGGTTTCACTGTTTTGGATAGTCGTCAGATAAAGGAGCTCAATACCCGATTTGACGGCATCATTTGCGGATTTTGTTTGCCCTATCTCTCACAAGAGGAACGTCTTCTATTCATAGAAGACATCTTTCATTTACTTGCACAGGAGGGCGTTTTTTATTTAAGCTTTGTGGAGGGAGATCCCCGGAACTCGGGATATAAAGTGGGGAGTAGCGGCGATTCTATCTATTTCAATTACCATACACTTGATTCTATCCTAAAGCAGTTGGAAGATATCGGATTTATGCACACGCTGATTGAAAAGGTAGTGTATAAAAGATCGATGGAGGAATCAGAAAGACACACCATAGTTATTGCCCGGAAGCCTTAGAAGAATGTTTCATTCTGGCAAACAAGGATCTTGAAATGAAATTAATTAAACAGAGAAATAGTGTGATACAATATTTCATAAAAATTGATAGTTAATTGAATTTAAGATTCATTTGTAAAATGAAAAAAATCATGGTGTTGTTGATGATATGTTGTTTTCCTCAACAATTATCTGCACAAGTACTTATGGATACTGCAGCCATCATATCCGAGCTGGCCGCTATCCTTGAAAGGGATCAGAAGACCAGAACCGGAAAAGATTCTGTCGGTTTTATGAGGTATATTGATAGTTGCAATTTGGTCCAAATAGAAGGTATTATAGCTAAGTATGGTTGGTTGGGAATGAGTGTTGTTGGTCCATCCGGTAACAATACTTTCTTCTTCGTTATTCAGCATTCCGATCTTGCTACACAAATAAAATATTTTCCGCTATTAGAGGAATCTGTTAAAGCCGGTGAATCCAAACGCAGTCATCTTGCATTGATGAAGGATAGGATATTAATGCGTCAGGGAAAAAATCAAATATATGGTTCACAGGTCGTACTCAATACAGCGGGTGAACAGGAGTTTTATCCTATCGAAGATGAAAAAAATGTAAATAAAAGAAGAGCTGAAATGGGAATGACTACTTTGGAGGAATATGCTAAGCTTTTTGGTATGGAATACAAGGTACCCCAAAATTGATATGTCTATAGTCTAAATTGTATTTGATAATTTTAAATGCATTATTGATGATAACAAGGATGGCTTGAGTTCAGTCCTATCTTATCACACGAATCAAAGTAATAAAAGCATTTATTTTAAGAAATGGTGTTAAAAATTATTGTAAATGTGCTGCCGGCACCCAATTCACTGTCCACAGTTATTTCACCATTTTGAGCTGCGATGAATTCCTTGCTGATAGCAAGACCAAGCCCTGTCCCTTCTTTTTTTGTTCCCGGTACACGGAAATAGCGTTCAAATATCTTATCCTTGTATTGTGGAGCTATACCTTGTCCCGTATCACGAACAGAAACTCGAACTTTATTCTTTAGTTCTTTTACAGAGATATATATGGTTGAATTTTCGTAAGAGTAGCGAATAGCATTTGAAATCAAATTTGTCAATACCCATGCGGTTTTTTCTGAATCCGCCAATACTTGAGGGACAGTTTCCGGAATATCAATATCGAACTTAACATGTTGTTGGTCCGCCTGCGTTTGGGTGGCTTGAACGGCATACTTTATAATTTCACGGGGATCCGCAGGCAATATGGATAGTTGGACGTTTCCACTTTCTACTTGTGACATATTCAATAATTCCCCCGTAATTTTTAGTAAGCGGCCGGCATCTTCATCTATACTATGCAGTAATTGCTTTTGTTCTGTATTCAAAAAACCTGTTTGTTCGTTTCCCAATAAGTGTACACTCATTTTAATAGAGGAAATAGGCGTTTTGAATTCGTGCGAAACGGTAGCTATTAAGTTGGTTTTTGTAAAATCAAGTTCCTTATGTTCAGTTATATTTCGAAGAACAATGACATGACCAATTAGAAGTTGATTTTTCTCTCCTGTGGGTGTGATGCAAATATGAATTGTTTCCTTCTCAAAGTAACCTTCTTTGTTATTGGTAAATATTTTAATGGGCTGCTGCTTCGTTGGGTTTCTGCTTTCCGTATCCACTAAATCCCGAATAAGGTTTCTAATCAGGTCATTTTTAACAGCCAATTCATGTGCGTTATGCCCGATGATATCCTCCGAATTTACACCAATTACTTTCAACGCTTCCTCGTTGGCAAAGATCACTTTAAGCTGTTCATCTAAGCCAATAACAGGGTCGTGCATATTGTTAATTAGAGCTTCAATTCGTTTTTTTTCAATAATTAATTTGGCGAGATTGCTACTATTGTATTCCGACAGCTTTTCGGCCATTGTATTGAAAGATTTAGCTAATTGTCCAAATTCGCTATGACTTTCGAAGCGCACGCGCTCGGAATAGTTTTTGGCTGCAATTTGCTTAATACTTTCCGTCAATTCATTGATGGGATTTGCGATATTGGCGGGTAAGTTGATCAAGAGAATAAATGCAATTAAGAAGCACATAGTTCCGGTGATCGCAATCAGGAATGCGGCTCTTCCGGCAGTTGCTTTAGCCACTTCACTTTTTCGTTCAATGGCCTGCATGTTCATCTCCATAATACGGAAAATTCCGGTTCTGATTTCACTCAGGAGCACCTGATCAGCTCTGTTACTTTTATAAGCTGAAAAATTGCTACGCAATTCACTGGTGATTTCCTTTTCGCCAATTTCTGAAATGTTATGCTCCTGATGCTGAAGATTGACTTCAAATTTTTGCCATGCTTTTTCCGAACTGTCTTCCAATGCTACCAGCATATTTCGGGAGTATTGAAGAGTATTGTAATTGGAAGTCAGAATATTCTCGGTCTCTTGTTTAAGATCATAAGAGTATTTCACACCTACGGTACTGACAAGAATTATTAGCAGGAAAAGAAGTCCTACGCCTAAAGTTAATTTAGTTTTTATTTTCATTTAAGACAGTATTACCAAATCAATATTGTTCGCAGATAGTTTTTTAAGTAATTCATTGAATACATTGGTGGCCAAGATGATCTTAAAAGATTCAGATGCGGTTTTCCCACACAAATGGTTGTAATTTTTCTTTCGCCGGCCTGATCCATGATAGCTTTTGCAATACTGCTACTTTCTACTTTTATTATTTCTGCACCTAATTCAGTCGCTAATTTAAAGTTGTTGATCAGATGTCTTTGTTTATCTAATGGAATTTTGTCGACACTTTCACGGGGTGTTTGAACATAAAGGACATACCATTTACTATTGTAATAATTAGACAATCGCGCCGTTTTCCGAATCACTGTTTTCGCGGTTTTTTCATTGCTGCTGATGCAAGCGAGGAATTTTTCATGGCGGAGTATATTTGGTTTAATAACTTCTGTTTCAACTTTACGTTCCACCTGAGAAGCGACTTCTTTTAATGCCAGTTCCCGTAGTTGCAATATATGGTCACTTTGAAAGAAGTTGTTGAGTGCAGTTTCAATTTTTTCAGCGGGATAGATTTTTCCCTCCTTTAATCGGGTAATCAGTTCATCTGCTGTTAAGTCAATGTTGACTACTTCATCGGCTTGCATTAATACACTATCGGGGATTCGTTCTTTTACTTCTACACCGGTAATGCTTTTTATTTGCTCATTTAAGCTTTCAATATGTTGAATATTTACTGCTGAAATCACATTGATACCTGCAGATAAAATTTCCATTACATCCTGCCACCGCTTTTCGTTTTTACTTCCTTCGATATTGGTATGTGCCAGTTCATCAATAATCACTACTTCCGGCCTTAAGTTAATAACTGCCTGGACATCTAATTCTTCGAGTTCCTTTCCTTTGTAGAAGAGTTTTCTTCTCGGGATGATGGGTAAGCTATTGAGTAATTCATGCGTTTCCTTACGAAGGTGCGTTTCGATAAAACCAATTTTTACATCTATGCCATTTTTTAATAAGGTGCGCGCTTCCTGTAGCATACGAAAAGTTTTCCCTACACCGGCACTCATGCCAATGTAAATTTTAAACTTTCCTCTTCTTGACTTTTTTATCAGATCAAGGAAATGTTGAACAGCTTTATCTTTATCACTCATTTTAGAATGAGATGGCTAGGGACGATGTTAGTGTGTAGTTTGAGTTATCCGGTTTATTGTCTAAGGTAAATATTTTATCCTTGCTCGCAAATCCTTTTCCTTCGATTCTCCACATTATATTTCCGGCAATAGCATAATCCATGTTTAAAGAATAACCATAGGTTTGAAAGCCATTGGAAGTTCCGGTATTAATGATTACACCCTTCTCATCATTATAGTATTCTCCCCTTACCGCAATATTAAATTTAGAAGAGACGAAATATTTGGCAATGATTACCGGACTATACCAAATATTGTAATCGCTGCTTTCTTTGGATATTTGCTGGGCACCATAGTCCAACCCAACGATTACACCCAACTTCTCATGCAGTTGAAGTTGAGTGTAAAAATTATGAAAGTAACGCATTTGCCGGATACTATCCGGGGTGTCGCTCCCAACAAATGAACTGCTGTTTAAAGTGATTTTTGAACCGGGCTTCCAGGTAAGTTGATGGCCAATCGCAGGTGTGTTGTTGCCTTCAACACGTTGTATAC
Organism: Bacteroidota bacterium; assembly: GCA_016721435.1. Taxonomy (GTDB): domain Bacteria; phylum Bacteroidota; class Bacteroidia; order AKYH767-A; family OLB10; genus JAJTFW01. The sequence continues at coordinate 29,229 of JADKIC010000046.1, read as the reverse complement.
GCTGCCAGCCGTTTAAGAACAATGCGCTTAAAAACAATTCTCCATTATCGCTGGTGTAAGAAAGTTTTACACCACTTTCAAAGTAGGGTGAGTTGTCGGCTAAAATACTTCGGGTTACGGTCCAGCAATCCCGCCCAATGGCACTTTCGAAACCTATATGAGAAGCGAAAATACCTGCATCTATCCATACGTTCTTCTTCGATGAAATTTTCACGCCGACATTCGCTTCAAAGATATTTTTTAGTACTTCAGGTTCAGCAGCCAGATTGGCATTGGCATAACTACCGGTCATAAGGGCAAGGTTGGCTCTGACTTTCTCCGTGGCATACCCCAATTTTACGAAACCTAAATTCAGGTTTATTTCGTTGTGCCGGTTGTGCGAATAAACAAATTCGGGACGACTATGGTTTTCCGGATTGCTGAAGTCATAGCCGTAGTATGTTTCTAAATATCCACACGTTGATGTCACGAATTTGTGCAATGCGTTTTACCTGTACTACTGCGCCCTCTACCGAAATATTGGGGTCAAGTCCACTTCCACTGGCAGTTACCAGATCGGACGGGATATCTTCTTTTCTTATGTCCGGATTATGCACAAGAAAGGTGTCTATTCTGGCCTGAACTTCTGCTAGATAATCCGGATTACTTGGTCCTTTGTTGCTGCCACCTGAGCCTGCTGCATTGTAATTTACCGCCGAAGGTCGTGAATTAAAGTATTGATCACCGGTAAAGGGTTGACCAACGTTTTCATAGTATCCTTGCTTTGCTTTTGTAAAGGACATACTTTCAGGTACGAGGCGTGAAACACCATAAACGGCAAGGGTGTAAATGCCACAGAAAAAAGCAAAGCTGACCAGGGTCAATCGGAGAGCGGGAATAATATTGTTTTTCATTTTTTTGCTTTTTTAGATGAATAGTGAAACCAGGAGGTCAATGACTTTGATACCGATAAAGGGAATGAGAACTCCTCCTAAACCATAAATCAGCAGGTTTCGGCGAAGTAGTGCACTTGCCCCAATGGGTTTGTAAGCTACCCCTTTTAATGCTAATGGAATTAACATCGGAATGATAATAGCATTGAAGATGACAGCAGAGAGTATAGCACTTTCCGGACTATGCAAATGCATAATGTTTAATCCGTGCAATGCAGGAATAGCTACAATAAATAAGGCCGGAATGATAGCGAAGTATTTTGCAACATCATTTGCAATGCTGAACGTGGTTAATGTTCCTCTTGTCATGAGCAATTGTTTTCCAATTTCAACAATTTCGATGAGCTTGGTAGGATCGTTGTCCAGATCCACCATATTGCCTGCTTCCTTTGCGGCTTGTGTTCCACTGTTCATCGCTACACCAACATCCGCTTGGGCCAGCGCAGGGGCATCGTTGGTACCATCACCCATCATCGCTACTAATCTTCCTTCTGATTGTTCCTTTTTGATATAGTTCATTTTATCTTCTGGTTTGGCTTCCGCAATGAAATCATCAACACCTGCTTTTTTCTGCAATAAATTTTGCCGTTAAGGGATTGTCACCTGTTACCATCACTGTTTTGATGCCCATTTTGCGTAAACGTTCAAAACGTTCCTGAATGCCGGGTTTAATGATGTCTTGTAACTCAATGACGCCAATCACTTTTTCATTTTCCGCAACTACTAATGGAGTACCTCCGTTGCTGGAAATCCTATTCACACTTTCAGCAGTTTCGGGAGGATAGATATACCCCGCTTTTTCACTTAGGTTTTTAATAGCATCGGAAGCGCCTTTTCGAATGCGTGTGTTTTCAAAGTCGATACCTGAAGTTCTGGTTTCAGCAGTGAATTTTATGAATCGTGGACTTTCTAATTTGAAATTGACAGGATTAATTTTTGCGAGTTCAAGGATGGATTTTCCTTCCGGGGTTTCATCGCTCATCGAACTTAATACCACGCATTCTATGAAGTGTTTTTCATCAATACCATTGGCCGGATAGAAGTGTGTAGCCTTTCTGTTTCCAATAGTTATAGTTCCTGTTTTGTCCAATAACAGCACATCAATATCTCCGGCGGTTTCAACAGCCTTGCCACTTTTGGTAATCACATTCGCTCTCAGGGCTCTGTCCATACCCGCAATACCGATAGCAGATAAGAGACCTCCGATAGTTGTAGGAATCAAACAAACGAACAGGGAGATGAATGCGGCAATGGTAATGGGAGTATGTGCATAATCTGCAAAGGGTTTGAGTGTTATGGTGACAATAATGAACACCAATGTAAATCCCGCCAGCAATATGGTTAAAGCAATTTCATTAGGGGTTTTTTGTCGCGATGCACCTTCAACCAATGCAATCATTTTATCCAGGAAGCTTTCACCGACTTCTGTCGTTACTTTTACCTGAATACTATCGCTTAACACTTTTGTTCCTCCTGTTACGGAGCTTTTATCTCCACCCGCCTCACGAATTACCGGAGCGCTTTCACCTGTTATGGCACTTTCGTCAATGGTGGCTAAACCTTCCACTATTTCACCGTCCATGGGAATGATATCTCCTGCTTCGCAGAGAAACAGGTCACCTTTTTTTAATTGGGAGGAGGGAATAATTGCAATATCATCAGCATGAAATTTTCCCACTGCGGAAATTTTTCTTGCAGGAGTTTCTTCCCGTGTTTTTCTTAAACTATCTGCTTGTGCTTTTCCTCTTGCCTCTGCAATGGCTTCAGCAAAGTTGGCAAAAAGCAAGGTGAGGAATAATACCAGGAAGACAATGAAGTTGTACATAAAGCTTCCCTGTGATTGTTCGCCCATAAGTATCCATAAGCAAACAAAGAACATCACTGCCGTTCCGATTTCAACTGTAAACATGACAGGATTGCGGAACAATTGTTTTGGATTTAATTTCAGGAAGGATTGTTTCAATGCAGCTTGCAGCATGTCCTTTTGAAATAGAGATGTGTTTTTTGACATTTTCTTGATTAGTTAAGCATTAGAAAATATTCTGCAATAGGTCCAAGTGTTAGCGCAGGGAAGAATGATAGCGCTGCCACAATAGCTATCACTGCAAATACCATTAATCCAAAGGTGGAGGTGTCCGTTTTCAATGTTCCATTACTTTCTGGAATGTATTTCTTGCCGGCCAGAATTCCTGCAATAGCTACCGGACCAATGATGGGAAGATACCGGGCAAAGAGCATCACGATGCCACAGGCGATATTCCAGAAAGGGGTATTATCGCCCAATCCTTCGAAGCCGCTGCCATTGTTCGCACTCGATGAAGTAAATTCATAGAGCATTTCGCTAAATCCGTGATTACCCGGATTGGCTAACCACCCCGCATATTCTGTTGGATTACCTGCATATAAGTAGCTAGATATCGCTGTTCCCACTAAGATTAAAAAAGGATGTAACAAGGCGATCACCATAGCAATTTTCATTTCTTTCGCTTCAATTTTTTTACCCAGAAACTCCGGAGTCCTTCCTACCATTAAACCGCTGATGAAAACCGCGAGGATGATAAAAATGTAAAAATTCAGGAAACCAACTCCTACACCGCCGTAAAAGGAATTGATCATCATGCCCAGCATAGTAAACATACCGGTAAGAGGTGTCATGCTATCGTGCATGGAATTTACAGAGCCGTTGCTGGTGGCAGTAGTATTGATCGCCCAATAAGCGGATGCAGCAGCACCGAAACGAACTTCTTTTCCTTCCATGCTTCCCCTATTTTGTTGGATGCCCATTGCTGAGATCGCAGTATTTCCCTGCATTTCAAGATAGATGGAGGGAATAACTAATAGCATAAAGCCAATCGTCATCACAGCGAATATGGTTAATGCTAACTTTCTTCTGCGCAGCATAAATCCCATCGCGAATACCATAGCAATGGGTATCAGCATAATGGAAATCGTTTCTATCATATTCGTAAAGTAGCTTGGGTTTTCCATTGGATTCGCAGAGTTAGGACCATAGAAGCCACCCCCATTTGTGCCCAATTGTTTAATGGCTACAAATGCTGCTACCGGTCCACGACTAATTTGTTGTTCCTGTCCTTCTAATGTTGTGATGGTGTCTTTCCCTTCTAACGTCATTGGCGTACCGTTGAATGCTAGCAGCGTAGCAACAACAAATGCCAGCGGGAAGAGTATACGGGTGCTACTTCTTACGAAGAGTGAATAGAAATTTCCAAGGGTCGCAGTCGTGCGCTCTTTCATGGCGATGAACACGACTGCACAAATGGCAATTCCGGTAGCCGCACTAATAAATTGCCATAGCATTAAAATCAGTTGTCCGAAGTAAGACAATCCTGTTTCTCCGGAATAGTGTTGCAAATTGGTGTTAGTCACAAAGCTAACAGCTGTATTGAACGCCAGATCACCACTCATGCTTGGGTTTCCATCCGGATTGAGGGGGAGCCAACTCATATTGGTTAATACGAGCATTGCAAGAATAAACCAAACCACATTGATGGTAAGCAATGCAGTTAAATGTTGTTGCCAGGTCATTTCTTTACCCGGATCAATACCACTCAACTTGAAAAAAAGTTGATCAAGCGGATTGAATAATTTATCGAGCCATGTGCTTTCGTAATTGAAAACCTTGCCGATGTATCTGCCAAGTGGAATGGCCAGAGCCACCACCATTCCGTACATGAGTAGTACACCAAGTATTTCAGAGTTCATTTTATTTAGTTAAAGGTTGAATAGAATTTTGATTTTGAGATAAACTAAATATATGAGCGAAATGACGAATAGCCATATCATAATTGCTCTGAGTACATATTTAATCTTTTCCCATTTCACGATTAGAATTTTTCGGGTTTCAGGAGCACGTAACACATATAGATAAATACTCCAATGGCGATAATGAATGTGGCGATCATCTGAATTACATGTTGTTAAACCAATGGATAGCTTTGTAGAAGAGGGCAAAAGCCAATAGCCCGGCGAGGAGAAGGATAAGGGTCATCATAGTCCTGATGTGTTTACTTGTTTATAATATTCGTTTCTCAGGGATTCGGGTAAGAGGCTTTTAATGTTGCAATGATGTCTTTCAATGAAACCGCTCACCGAGAACAAGTAGACATTTGTTATCACATTTCTAATTTCAGCAGTACCGGTATTGAAGATGTTTTCTGCCTTAAGTAAGTAAAACTTTGCTCTTTGAATATTCCCTGTTCTGATTAATGCCTTGGTGATATCGGCATATCGTTGTGCCTGTTGATAGATGTTCATCGCTGTTGTTGCTTTCATGGTTGATATTTTTATCGGTTGACCACGCTTATTTCAAGTTTTGGACCGGAGGGTAACATGTAGGGTTATGTGATAGATTGACAATGCAATACCTTCCTTCCGAAAAGAGGTAAACAAAAAAACCCTTTCGTTTTGAAAGGGTCGATCATAGCGTTTTGAAAGTGAGGACTTATTCTAAATTGTACTCTGAAAGCTTCCGGTAGAGCGTTGTCAGGGCAATGTTCAAGAGTTCGGCCGCCTTGGTTTTATTGCCGTTGGTATAATTCAATACTTTTTGAATGTGAATTTTTTCGGCACTGGCTAAGTCGAAAGCTGATAATATTTTTCCGTTCCCCGAGGTGGAATTACTATTTTGAAGTTCAAAGGGCAGACTCTCGGTTTTCAACACTTCGTCATCGGTTAAGATAACACTGCGCTCCATCACATTTTTCAGTTCACGGATATTCCCTTTCCAGGGATGATGTTTTAAGGCTTCAATAAATTCCGGCGAAATACGCGACACTTTTTTATTGGTTTTAAGGGCAAAGGAATGCATAAAGTGAATGGCCAACGCTTCAATGTCCACTATCCTTTCACGCAGCGGTGGTAAATGAATTTGAAAGACGGAGATACGATAGAACAAATCTGATCTGAAATGTCCCGACTCTATTTCATTTTGCAAATCCCTATTGGTGGCGGCGATGATTCGCACGTTTACCTGGGTTGCTTTACTATCTCCGACCCGAATAAATTCACCTGTTTCAATAACCCGTAGTAATTTGGATTGTAAGTCCGGTGCCATTTCTCCGATTTCATCTAAGAAGATTGTTCCGTGATGGGCTTCTTCAAAGAGGCCTTTCTGGTCCCTGGTTGCCCCTGTAAACGCTCCGGCTTTATGTCCGAACATTTCGCTCTCGAGTAATTCTTTGCTGAATGCAGAACAATTGATCGCCACAAAATTATTTTTACTTCTCGTACTTTCCTGATGAATAGCCTGTGCGAAGACTTCCTTTCCGGTGCCGGTTTCTCCCGTCAATAAAACAGTGGTAGCTGTTGGTGCTACCTTTTTAGCCAGATCAATGGCTTTCTGTATCAGTTTAGATTTACCTATAATTTTATCAAAGGAGTGTTTTTCACCTAACTGCTTTTCCAATTGCTGCACCCGACTTGCTAAATTTACTTTTTCGATGGCCCGATGAAGCAATGGAATAATTTTATTGTTATCGTCTCCCTTTGTAATATAATCAAATGCTCCGTTTTTAATAGCTTGAACCCCATCAGGGATATTACCATAAGCAGTCAGTAAAATAATTTCCAGCAATGGATAGGTTTCTTTCATTTTTTTCGAAAGATCAATACCATTGCCGTCCGGTAGTTTCACATCGCAAAGTACCACATCAACTGGGCCCTGTTCCAGTTTCTTCCAGGCGGTTTTGCAGTCGGGGGCTTCCACAACGGTATAGCCTTCCAGACTAACAATTCTTGCCAGCAAGGTTCTTAATTTCTCTTCGTCATCAATGATTAAAATATTTCTCACTTTCGCGGCTATCGGTTGGGGTACAAATTTAGTATTATTATTGGGCGAGATGGAAGGGAGTAATTTAAGAGATGTGCGGAAGTCATGATCGGAAAGGCCCGGAAAATTCGCGCACAGGACTATTCTGATCATTGAAAATGAAAATTATGGCGTAGGGGGCGAGTGGAATCATTTTATTCAGAAAGAATTTTTTCTATCTAGTAAAAGCCATCTTCCCCTTTTCACGGAGAAACTATTGAACAACTATCTTTTTCATAATGCTGTTCACCCCATTGCTAATTTTCACAAAATACATTCCTTTCGGTTGTGAGGAGATATCGACTGTTACAGTACCGGAAAGAAAGGATTGCGCACTAAAAATAATTTTGCCTTTTACATCCGTCACTTCAATAGCTAAAGATGCCGCACTCTTGTCGGTGGAGGAAACAGTGAATATTCCCTGAGAGGGGTTGGGAGAGATCGAAAGGGTTGCTGCATTATTCTCTGCCATTCCTGTTGGAGTAGAAATGGGTTGGAAGCGGAGCACTTGAGGTTCCGGGGTTCCATCTACGGTAGTAACTCCTGACACCAGGAGCGGTTGGGGAATGGAATCACTGTACCAATAGACATAATCATCTTCTATCAGATAATCGATCAGTGGAATACCGAGCAGATATACTTTAATATGAAAATTCTCTACTACACGCACCCGCAATACATTTGTAAATGTGCCGGTAGGAAGGATTAAGGTACCCTGCATATCCGCATTGATTGTAACGTTGCCCGATTCAATTTTTACAGAATCTTCACCGACATTGAATGGCGAATAACGACCGGTATGGGTAGAATTAAAAGTTTGTCCGGCGGTGATAGGAAACTGAAACTCTTTGGCAACAGTTCCATTCTCATAAATCCCGAAATTAGTAGCACTGCTAAACCATCCCAAACGATTGACTTCAGTAGGCGTATTTTGATAATAAAAATAGCCGGGAGCGCCACTCTCTCCACGAGCAATAGACGCAGCAGGGAAAGAATCTTTTCCCAGGTTAGCGGGAATTGTTGCGGGATCTACATAATAGAAATCATAGGATGATCCCGTGAGAAATAACCCCGATTGATCCCATAGTTTATTCGTCACCGGACCGGTACCGTTTGGATCAAATCCAAAGGAATTGGCGTTGACATAATGAACGGTATCACCGATTGCCGGAAGTTGATTCGTTTCGGAAATCGTAATCAGCTGCGCGCTGGTAGTCGAAACAAAAAGAATAGAGAGAAGCAGAGTAAGCAATCGGTTCATAGAGTGGGGGTTTTTGTTGGATAAGGATGTTCCATTGGAGCAGAGATTCTTATTGCAATATACACTATTTTCACATACAATATTAAAAGATATTTTCAATGGAGAGATGAAATGGGTATAAATAAATGTTTTTAATTGATTAAATTCGTTGGTCCGTTATGGATACTGAAATCAGCTCCTCCTGCACTACGGGAAAAGTAACTACCGTTAGTGGTTAGGAGCACAAGGATAGGTCCATTCATTAACCAAAATAATAATCTCAATTACGTCTATGGGAAACAAAAATCAAATATCCCTTCAACAACGAAACGAGCTTTTTGAAAAATTGAAAGTTCGTTTTGAGAAAAACCCTCATCGACATAAAGGAATAGAATGGGCTAAAGTACAAACCGCGCTGGAAGCATCGGGCTCCAAACTTTGGTCATTGCAGGAGGTGGAAAGAACAGGGGGCGAACCGGATGTAGTCGGTTATGACAAGAAGACCGGAGAGTATCTCTTTTTTGATTGCTCGCCAGAGAGTCCGGCAGGCCGCAGAAGTACTTGCTTCGACCGGGAAGGGCTGGAGTCGAGGAAGGAGCATCCCCCACAAAACACGGCGATGGATATGGCTGCTGAAATGGGCATCGAACTATTATCAGAAGAACAATACCGGACCTTGCAACAACTTGGACCTTTTGATAGGAAAACTTCGAGTTGGATTCAAACACCGGCAGCGATCAGAAAACTCGGCGGAGCACTCTTTGCGGATTACCGGTATGGCCATGTTTTCGTGTACCATAATGGTGCACAATCTTATTATGCGGCGAGAGGGTTTAGGGGATTGGTGAGGGTGTGATTAATGATGAAGGGCCTGATGGCCTCTTGTGTAAATTTCTTAAATTTGAATTGAAAATATCATACCACTCCACCTTCAAGATACATCTTTGTTCATAGATTGTTATTGTAAAAAGCAATTACTAAAGATCCAAAACCATGAAAGAATACAAATTATGTCAAAGCTGTGGTTTTCCCTTAAAGAAGGATAAAAAAGGAGGTGGCACTGAAAAAGACGGATCAGTTAGTAAGAAGTATTGTTCCATGTGTTATGAAACCGGCAAATTTCTGACTCCAACTGAAATAGACACTCCTGAAAAAATGCAGAAGTTTTGTATACAGGAAATGAAAAAAAGTGGAATCAACGGTTTCTTTGCCTGGCTGGGAACGCGGCCTATTCCCAATCTTGAAAGATGGAAAAATAGCCTTTACAAAAAGTAATTTACGGAAATAAATGGTGTCAAATGCACCTTTAATGATGATATGAACACTGACCCCATCCTTGACTGGTTGCTCGAAGGTGACGTATCTATTCAATATCAGGTTTGGAGGGATTTGCTGGGCTTTGATAATAAGAAACTACAGACCAAAATTGCGGTGGAAGGATGGGGAAAGGAGTTTTTATCCCGACGAAATGCAAATAGTCATTGGGGCGATAGATTTTATCAGCCCAAATGGATTTCTACACATTATACATTGCTTGACCTTCGCAATTTGAATCTGCATGCCGATAATAAACTAGTACAGGAGACGATTGAATTGGTTTTAAAAACCAGTAGGGCCGGTGACGGCGGAATAAGATTGGGCCCATCCACCTCTTTCTACAGTGATGTGTGTGTAAACGGGATGTTTTTAAATTATGCTTCCTATTTCAAAACACATGAAAAGAAATTACATACCGTTGTGGATAGTATTTTAAATGAAAGAATGCCGGATGGAGGTTTCAACTGCAGATCAACGAGGAGTGGAGCCGTGCACAGCTCCCTGCATAGTTCACTGTCTGTACTGGAGGGATTTACGACATTTCAAAAAGCAGGGAACAGATATCAGTCAGTTCACATCCAACAAGCAATAAAAAGTGCAATTGAATTTATCCTGCAGCACAGGCTGTTTTTATCTGACCGAACAGGGAAAATTATTAGTAATGACTTTTTGAAGTTCACCTATCCATGCAAGGTGGAAATACGATATTCTGCGGGCATTGGATTATTTTCAATTTGCAGGAGTTAAATGGGACAGCCGAATGGAACCCGCCATCAATGTGCTCTTTAGTAAGCGAAATAAACGGGGTACCTGGAATCTGCAGGCTGCTCATGCGGGTCAGGTTCATTTCAAAATGGAAGAGGCAGGTAAACCAAGCAGATGGAATACTTTGAGAGCATTAAGAATACTCAGGCATTTTAAGATGGATTAATTTATGTCTGCCGTAGCTAATAAGAGAATGTGCGATTTGCACATGATCTAATTTTATTTTAGTTTTACTTCATCAAAACTAAATCATATGAAGTGCAAACGATTTTCAACTATTTACTTCCTTCTGCTTTTCTCCTCCATCGCTCATGCCCAAATCCCTGAACTCTGGGGCACTTTGTCGGTTGGCGGCAGCTTTGGCATCGGTGGTATTATTAAAATTAATGGAGATGGCACCGGCTTTGCCAATGAGTACGTTTGCATGGGAGGTGCTGCAGGCGGGAGTATGCAAAGTAATTTATTGCCGGTAAGCAGTACCTTAATCTATGGCAATTCGGTTTCCGGTGGGCTGAATGCACTGGGAGATATTTTCAGTTATAATCCTGCAACCAATGTTTATACGATGTTATACAGCATGGATTCCTTATCCGGGTATTATCCGCGTGGAACAGTGATTAAGGCGACCAACAATAAACTGTATGGTTTAACCAATAACGGCGGGACCTTTAACAAAGGCGTTCTTTATAGCCTTGATCTCTCCAATAACCAATATACCAAGTTGCACGAGTTTGACGGACCCACAGGCCAACTTCCGAATGGAACGGTGATGCAGGCCGCCAACGGTAAATTATACGGAATGACCACTACCGGCGGACAAGGTGGAGCCGGAGTGATTTTTAGCTATGATATTTCTACAAGTACTTATGCCATCGTTCACGATTTCAATTTTACCAATGGTTTTAGCCCTTTCGGAAATCTTATGCAGGGCGCGAATGGTTTGCTATACGGAATGGCTTTTGGAGGAGGCGCTACAGGAAATGGAGTCCTGTTCAGTTTTAATACTGCTAATAATGGGCATAGTGTGCTCCATAATTTTGATGGAGTCAACGGTTCAGCACCCATGGGAACAGTGATGGAGAACGCGGGAGTTTTTTATGGAAATACTTCGCAGGGCGGAACAAATAACAAAGGAGTAATATTTAGTTTTAACCCATCGTCCGGTACATATACAAAATTACATGATTTCGCAGTAGCTACAGGATGTACTCCCTTCGGTAATGTGATGATGGCCAGCGACGGTAAACTCTATGGCATGACCTTGAATGGCGGAGTAAATAATTTAGGAGCGATATTTTCTTATAACCTCTCCTCCGGTGTCTATACAAAAATTTACGATGGAAGTTTTCCCACAGGTGGTCTGCCCTATGGGGATCTGATAGAGTATTCAGGGCTAACTGGGATAAATGATGTAGAGTCAGAAAGTGGAAAAATATCTTTTTATCCTAATCCTTCCAACGGAAATGTTACGATTGACATGGCTGACTTCAAGGAGAATGCTTTCCTGACAATTGCAAATCCACTTGGGCAGATATCCCGGGAAGTACAACTCTCTTCGGCTTCAACTAAATTACAGTTGAATTTATCAACGGGTGTTTATTATTATACCGTTGTTAAAAACAATGGTGTGCTCACCGGTAAAATCTTAATAGAGTAATTTTTCCGGAGATCTATTTTAAAAACTAAAAAGATAAAGTTCATAAAAACAAACATCTCTTTAAATTATATAATTATGAATCCTACTTTTAAAAATGTTCTGGCTGTCGTTGCCGGACTTATCGGTGGAAGTATTGTGAATATGTCTATCATTATGATCAGCGGGTCTGTTATTCCACCACCCGCAGGAGCAGATGTCACTACTGAAGAAGGATTAAAAGCTTCCATGCATTTATTTGAAGCGAAGCATTTCATTATGCCTTTTCTGGCGCATGCTCTTGGAACGCTAGCCGGGGCCTTTCTCGCAGCCCTCATCGCGGCAACGCATAAATCGAAGTTTGCACTGGCGATAGGTTTTGCTTTTCTCGCGGGAGGTATTGCGAATGTAATGATGCTCCCGTCTCCGCTCTGGTTTACTGTTGTAGATCTCGGTTTTGCCTATCTGCCCATGGCATTTATAGGGGGAAGGTTGGGAATGCGGAAAATAAATTGACCTTCCATTCGGAGGTGGAATTTCAAACAGCCGGTTGATATTTGGAAGTTAAATATTGAGGAAATTTATTTTAATCAAATTGATATGAATAAAGAAATACTTAAAATCAATAAAAACGGTGAAACGCTAATCATCACAGGATCATCGAATGAAGCTAAGGGTGCAATAACGATTTTTGAAGGCATGGAGGAGCCGGGTATTGGACCACCCATGCATGTTCATTTTAAGCAGGAAGAGATGGTGAAAGTCATCAAGGGAAAGATGCGTATTAAGACGTTGACGAAAGAGTTTTCACTTCTACCGGGTGAGGAATACATTTTTTTACCGGGTGAAGCACATCAGTTTTGGAATGAGGGTGATGACTTGCTTCATTATACCGGACATGTAAAACCTTCTCATAATTATGAATATTTTATACGTCAGCTCTATCAATCCTGCAATGAAGCCAATGATGATAAGCCCGATCCTTTCGATGGAGCATTCCTATTAACCCGGTATAAAGCAGAAATGGATATGCTTACTATTCCAAGACCGGTGAAGAAATTTGTTTTCCCCCTGTTGTTAGTCATTGGTAAGCTGACCGGTAAGTTTAAAAAATTTGCCGATGCTCCTCCTCCTGTGAAATAATAGCTGATTGGGGAGATGGGTAATTTTAGGATGTGCTTGTGCGTTAGAGAATAATCATACGAATGTAGTATACTATTTTAAATGAAATCGCTTTCACGAAAGAGGAAGCCTATATTGCAATGTTGTTTCAATTGTATCTTTTGTGGCTTCATATAGTTTGGCAGCATTTTGTATTTATCCTTAGTTGCAGGGCTTAAGTTGGAGCCGGACGTATAATACTTTAACTTTACAGCATGGATGATCAGGAGCCAAAGCGTGTTCGTCGGGAGCGTTACAAAGGTACACACCCAAAATCCTTTAAGGAGAAGTACAAGGAGTTACAGCCGGAGCAGTATGCGGAAGATGTAGCGAAAGTCTTACAGCAAGGTCGTACACCTGCAGGAACTCATCGTTCGATTTGTGTAGACGAGATTTTGGAAGTACTGCAAATTACTCCCGGTCAAATTGGTCTCGATGCCACACTGGGTTATGGCGGACATAGTTTAGAGATGTTGAAATGTCTCCTGCCCGGCGGACGTCTGTATGCGATGGATGTTGATCCGATAGAATTACCAAAGACACGTGACCGTTTGGCGGCATTGGGCTTTGGCCCCGATGTGATTGTAATTAAGAAAATGAATTTTTCAGGGATTGATCAGTTGACAGCAGAATCAGGTCTACTGAATTTTATATTGGCGGATTTGGGTGTCTCCTCCATGCAGATTGATAATCCGGACAGAGGTTTTTCATTTAAAGTAGATGGTCCTTTGGATTTAAGATTGAATCCGAAGAGTGGAAAATCAGCAGCAACACTTTTAAAAACTATTTCTGTAGATGAATTGGAAGCCATCTTTCAGGAAAATGCTGATGAACCCCATGCAACGCCAATCGCTCACGCTATCGTGACATTCCGCTCGAAAGGAGGAATCATCTCCACCACTTTTAAGTTAAAAGAAGTGATAGAGAAAGCACTTTCGTTTCTTACCGAAGCAGATCGAAAGGAGGTAGTAAAGAAATCTTGTCAGCGCTGTTTTCAGGCATTACGCATTGCGGTGAATGATGAATTTGGCGTGTTGGAGAAATTCCTGGAAAAGATTCCTTTTGCCCTCGCTCCAGGTGGCAGAGTCGCCCTGCTTACCTTTCATTCAGGAGAAGACCGCCGCGTAAAGAAGTCCTTTCAGGCATTGGACATGGATAAACTCAAAGTTGAAATCCAGGCCATGGAAGATGCGTACGCAGCCGCAGAGAAGGCGAAGGATGCCGATGGAGTTGTAGCCTACTACAGCGATGATGCCAACAGTTACGGTCGCAACAATGAACCGACGATGGGTAAAGCAGCTATCAGAGACAGTACAAAAGCACGCATGGAAAAGGACACCACCAATAGCGTGAATGTTTATAAAGTGGTTGACCTGTTTGCCGCGGGTAATATGGCTGTGGAAATTGGTTCATGGACAGAGCTCAATGCAGCAGGTGATGCCACTAGCAAAGGGTATTACATGTCTTATTTCGAAAAGCGCGATGGAAAGTATCTTTGTGTGAGAGATATGAATGTGACCACTAAGTCAAAGAAAGACGATAATTAATAGCATACGTTTCTCTTTTCAAGAGGAATTAAAAGTGGAGTCGGTGTAGATCGGCTCCACTTTTAATTTGATGGCAGATGAAGGAGACGAATCTCTATTTTCAATTTATTCTTATTCCTGACTTCCGCATTGGGACACCCTAAATTAAAATTCGAAGAGTATTTTGACTATCTTCAGAGTAGTTTTTTGCAGAAGACCGGAAAAGAAGTAACCTTAGACCGGAGATGGATATTTCTTCAATATAAGCCCTGTAGGGGCGGCATCTCTGTAACCGACAAACTTCCCTTTCCTTTCATCGCCGGCAGCCGACCTTAGGTCGGCTGCCGGCATAGGAGGGAGAAGGATGATCTCCTTATTTACAGAGATGCCGCCCCTACAGGGCTTAGACATCTAAGAACTGAGGATGTCTCAATTATGTCTTATCTCTCGTCGGACACCCTAAGACACCCGTTAATTTGCTGTATCAGGTTGAATTTGTATTACATTTAAAATGAAATGTTTTTTCTACGAAAGTCAGGGGAGATGAATCTCTATTTTCATTTCATTCTTATTATTTAAATTTATAATATTCGAATCTGTATTTACAGCATTTGTATTTTATTATAAGTACTTTTTACCTTTCCTGTTTTTTGTTTTGATCCCATAAGGTTTTTCATTTTATTCAACTCAAGACGGATTTTGTTCTAAATGCTGTGAATAATGTAACACATACTTTTAATTGTATAATGATTTTCATTTTGAATACATCCACCTTTAGCTTCGCTTGAAGCGCATGAAATATACCCAATGGGTAACGATATCATGTCGTGTCAATTTTAGAGGCTTCTAATAGCTATAGAAGGCTATTGGGATTTTCAGCGAAATAATTTACCAATCCAAACCACAACAATCAAAACACATTAGCATGAAACACACATTTACCACAAGCTCATCGCGGACCAAATCACCCGATCGAGCCTATCTTGGAAATCGAAATTTTAATTTCCATTCCTTGTTATTATTTAGCTGCATATTTCTTCTGTCACTCTCAGACTTCCGGGCTAATGCACAAACCTATCCTTCGGGATTCACAGACGTGCAAGTCGCTACATGACTTTCAAATCCAACGGTGATGACCGCTGCACCCGATGGTCGTATTTTTATTGCCGAGCAAAGCGGTACATTACGAATATTTAAGAACGGAAGTTTGCTGAGTCAGTCCTTCGTTACCTTAAGTGTAAATTCTTCGGGCGAGAGAGGTTTACTGGGCATTGCTTTTGATCCTGCATTTGCCACCAATCAATACATCTATCTTTACTATACTGTTTCTTCGGGAGCCAATAATCGCATTAGTCGTTTTACGGCAAATGGAGATGTAGCCGTTGCCGGGAGTGAAGTAGTACTCTTAAATCTTGATCCGTTAACCAGTGCAACCAATCACAATGGAGGAACGATGCAGTTTGGCCCGGATGGAAAGTTGTATGTGGGAATTGGTGAGAATGCAAATTCTGCCAATGCACAGAATCTCGATACTTATCACGGAAAAATACTGCGATTGAATACAGATGGTACTCCCGCTTCAGGAAACCCTTACAGTACCGGTTCTGTTCAACGCAGAAGTGTATGGTCGTATGGAGTAAGAAATCCCTATACCTTGACTTTTCAACCCGGCACAGGTAAATTATTTGTGAACGATGTCGGACAAAACACCTGGGAGGAAATTAATAACGCTACATCCGGAGGATTGAATTTCGGATGGCCTGCCGCTGAAGGAACAAGTTCCAATAGTGCGTATGCAAATCCGGTGTATAGTTACGCCCATGGATCAGGAGGAGGTCAGGGTTGTGCGATTACAGGAGGTGCCTTCTTTAATCCTTCTGCCACAAATTATCCTGCTACGTATACCGGAAATTATTTTTATATTGATTATTGCAGCAACTGGATAGACAGGCTATCTATTTCAGGGAATACTGCCACACGTTCAAATTTTGCAAGCAATATCGGAGGAAATCCTGTAGGATTGATAACAGGTACGGACGGAAATCTTTATTTTCTATCACGATCAAGCAGCAGTCTGAAGAAAATTGTGTATGCTTCCGGCACTTCTCCGGTCATCACGGCTCAACCACAATCCACTACTGTTGCGCAGGGCAATTCCGCTTCATTTTCTGTCTCTGTCTCCGGATCAAGTCCATTTACCTTTCAATGGGGGAAGAATGGATCAAGCATTAATGGCGCGACAGGGTCTACCTATACCATTGCTGCTGCTTCTACCGCTGATGGCGGAACGTATACAGTAGTGATCACAAATAGTGCAGGAACAACTACCAGTAACGGAGCTTTACTAACAGTGTCGGCTGTCAATCAATTTCCGACAGCTACGATTCAAACACCGACCCCGGGCACTACCTACACTGCAGGCACATCTTTCAGTTTTAGCGGTAGCGGGAACGATCCCGAAGATGGAGTACTGGGTGCAAGTGCCTTTGAATGGTATGTGATCTTTCATCACGATATTCATACACATCCCGGACCTACGGCAACGGATGGAGTTACAAGCGGATCTTTCGCTATTCCTGATATCGGTGAAACAGCAGCGAATGTTTACTATAGATTGTATTTAGTGGTGACCGACCTACAAGGTGCAAAAGATACCACCTACACCGACATCCTCCCCAACACCTCTACGATGACTTTTAATACTACTCCCCAAGGTTTGGAAATTACATTGGATGGACAACCGTTCGTTACACCTTTTACAGTGACAGGCGTAGAGGGCGTCTTGAGAACCATCGGAACATCATCTCCTCAGGTATTGAATTCGGTAAATTATGTTTTCAGCAACTGGTCGCAGGGAGGAGCTCAATCGCAAGCCATCACCACGCCTGTAAACAACACTACCTACACTGCCCTATTTACTACCAATTTGCGCACTCCGGAGAATCCATCGGGAACAGTCAATGGATTGAACTATGCGTATTATCACGGGACCTGGAGTACCTTACCTGCGTTCGCTACATTGACTCCTGTTTCTACAGGAATTGTTACAAATTTAGATTTGAGTCCGCGCACACAGAATGATAATTTCGGATTTAGCTTTAACGGTTTTATTCAAATTCCTGCTGATGGGATCTATACCTTTTATACTTCATCGGATGATGGCAGTAAAATGTATATCGGATCAACGTTAGTAGTGAGCAATGATGGCTTGCATGCGAACACAGAAGCTTCCGGACAGATCGGTTTGTTAGCAGGTAAGCATGCCATTACCGTTGACTATTTTGAACGCAATGGACAAGAAATTCTCACTTTAAATTATGAGGGTCCAGGTATCGTTAAAAAACCTGTTCCTTCTGCATCGCTCTTCATACAACAACAGGCGTCGATGCAAAACCCGGTTGCTGATAGCTATGTACGTGGAGGAAGTTATTCGAATACCAACTATGGAACTTTGCCTCAACTTTATTCCAGAAAAGGAACCAATAACGGTTCCTTCGAAACTTATTTACGATTTGATATATCTAATTTCCCCTCCATTGTAACGTCTGCTTCCATTAGATTGTTTGGTAGAGTTAACAATACAAATGTAGTTTCTATTCCTGTAGATATATATTATGTTTCAGATAATGCCTGGTTAGAAACTTCCATTAACAACTCCAACAAACCGGCAGCGATCGGAGGTCCACTGGCAACGGTAACCATTACCGGAACTATCGGTCAGTATTATGAATGGGATATTACGCAACAAGTGAATACACTGAAAGCATCAGGCGCCACAGCGATCTCTGTGCTGGTAAGTGAACCCATCGCCACGAATGGCAATAGATTTGTTTTCAGATCAAGAGAATCCTCTTCCAACAAACCGGAACTGACCATCAATGCATCTATTGCAAGGCCACCATTTGCAGAGTTGGAAGAAGCACAATTTACACTCAGAAATGCTGAACCCTTCGAGTTCAAAATCTATCCGCAACCGGCAAATGACCTGATCACTTTGGAACTGCCGGAGAGTTTTATGAATGCAACATTGAATATCATCAGCATGAACGGACAAAATGTTTACTCAGCAAAACTCAATGGAAATACTATTCAGACTATTCCTTTAAATCAATTGGAGATGGGACTGTATATCATCAGTATTCATAACGGGGAAGAAATGATCAAGAAAAGAATGCTTATTCAGAAATAGCATTTGAAAACTATGAAGCCATCAACAGGAATTCCAATTTTCACCTGTTGATGGCTTTTTTGCTTAGGAAATCACTTCACATTTCTTCATACTATTTGCAACGCGATAAAGCGAAATCACGTTCTTCCAATCAATTTTCATTTTTAACCCCACCTACGCTAACTGTGTGCGCCAAAGCTTTAGCGACGGCGAAAGCTTCGGTCGGCAGGCACAGAGGCACACAGGGCACAGAGCTTCACAGAGGAATTTTCTATGACAATTAAGACTTTACACAAAAATAGTTTTATCAATTCCATTCAACTGTATCATAACAAAGCATAATAATCTTAATAAATCTCTCCTTCGCTAACTGTGTGCGCCAAAGCTTAAGCGACGGCGTAAGCTACGGAGGACAAGTCTGCGGCCCATCTAATTATTATTATGACTGATCATAAATTTGTGGTTTCATACAATAAATAGCAGGCTAGAATATTTTATGAGAATCAAATTTCATGGGTGTCGCGCGGAGTCGCTGAGGCGCAGAGAAAAAGAGATATGCAGTATGTTATTTTAAGACTCCTAAATATATTTTAGCTCGCAAGAAAAATTATTTGATCTGCTATATGCATAGAATTGTTTTTTCTGACGTCGAAGCTTTAGCGAAGAAGTCTTTGCGTCTCCTCTGCGGCTCCGCGACTCTGCGAGAACCCCCTTAAGTTGCTTTACGGTATCGATAATCAATGTATCCTAACAAATCCTAATAATCCCTCCTTCGCAAACAAACGAGTCCAGCGTCTCCTCTGCGACTCCGCGACTTTGCGAGAACTCCCTTAAGTTTCATTTCGGTATGGATAATCAATGCATCTTAATAAATCATAACAATCCCGCCTTCGTTGACTTTTGCAAAGCTTTGCGACGGAGCAAACTTTGGAGAGCAGGCATAATAAATCTCTCCTTCGCTAACGTGTGCGCCAAAGCTTAAGCGACGGCGTAAGCTACGGAGGACAAGTCTGCGGCCCATCCAATTATTATTATGACGAAAGTTTGAATTCCCCGCAATAAACAGAAAGCCTGTATAGCGACTAAATGTTTTGTTTAATTTGTTTGTTTACAGTGATTGGTTTTAATTTAGAGGCGTCATTGCACCAACGGCAGACCGATATAATTATGAAAATTAATAGAAAGTTGTTGAATATTTTTCCTTTGACGGTAATGTTTTTTTATGCGATGCTATATTCCGTTTCAGCGCAACACACAGAGCCGGGAACCTGGCTTATTTATTTTGGGAACCAGTCGCTCAGTAAAAAATGGAACTGGCACAATGAAATACAATACAGAAGTTATGATTTCAAAGGGGATCTACAGCAATTGCTCTTAAGGACCGGATTGGGGTATAACCTTAGTGAAAGCAATAACAATCTTCTGGCGGGCTATGGTTTTATACGGACCGAGAATTACATCCCCGGAACAGAGAATAAAACCGGTGTTGACGAGCATAGAATCTTTCAGCAGTTTATCACCCGTCAGCAATTTGGTCGGGTGTTTCTTCAGCACCGCTACAGAGTAGAAGAACGGATATTTAAGGAGGATTTCCGCATGCGTTTCCGTTATTTTCTTGCCGTGAATATACCTCTCAATCGCAACACCATGTCAGCAGGTACTTTTTATTTGTCGGGCTATAATGAAGCCTTTTTGAACGCGGAATCTCCCATCTTCGACAGAAATCGCTTGTACGGGGCATTGGGTTATGTGATCAATAAAAATATTAAGCTGGAAGCTGGTTTTATGAATCAATCTCTGGAGAAAATATCCTCCAATCAATTTCAAATTGTACTTTTTAATAATTTGCCTTTTTATAGCGATTGAAATTACGATAGAAGAAAATTATTCAAGAATCGGTTCTTATTTTTCAAAGGTTTATGTCGCATTTTGCTGCTTTATGACGAATATCATTAGGTGATTTCCTTACTTATAGTACTTTTAGAACGTATTAAATAACACTCCTATAAACGCGATTGATGATGAATATTAAACAAATGCACACCAATGATAAGGCCGTTTCTGCGGTCTCCATTTTTAAAAGTGAAACGTGGTAATGCCACCGCTATCCAAATATTAGCCAATGAAAAACTCAAAGAACATGTGACCAAAGTTCCGGCAATGTTGATTTGCATAGCGGGGAAATGCTGTTTTCGAAAACGAGAAAGGTATTCGTGAAACGTTATTTACCGGCGATTATATTTTGATAGAACCGGAAGTGAAGCATTGGGTAGAAGGAATCGTGGATAGTCAGTTGCTATTGGTAAAATAGTTTTTAAGTCTAATTTTATAAATTCTTCTAAAGTTGCCTCCGGATCATTGCGCTATAAAATAAATAATCATTCCGATGAAGAACAAAAATATCCAAACTGAAATCGACGCTGCATATCTCTATCAGAAATTAGCCGAAAAGGAATCTGATGAAACGATCGCCAATGTGTTTCGTCAAATGAGTGCCATTGAAAGGAGTCATGCGGAGGCATTTGCCCGAAAGGAGAAGCTAAGTTTAACAGACCTGATGATTCCTTCATGGAGAGCGAAAACGTTGAATACTATTGGAAAAATATTCGGGTATGATTATGTGTTAGGAGCATTGATGGATACTGAGAAAAGTATTTCCACCGCTATTATCAGTCAGAAGCAAAAGAGCAATCAATCTTTAACGGGGACTGAAACGACGCATGTTAAAATACTGCGGTCGATTCTGGAGAAAGAAAAGAAAGTGACCGGTATTCAACTATCAAAATTTGAGAGCAGGCATCGTTCTGTCGGAGGCAATGCGATCAGAGCTGCAGTGTTGGGTGGCAATGATGGTTTGGTTTCTAATTTTAGTTTGGTGATGGGAATTGCGGGTGCAACAGCGGCTCAAGAAGGCGTTTTGTTAGCAGGCCTTGCCGGTTTGCTTGCAGGCTCTTTGTCCATGTCGCTCGGAGAGTGGATTTCTGTAAAGAGTTCACAGGAATTATACGAAAATCAAATGCAGATAGAAATGGAAGAGCTGGAAACGAATCCCGAAGGAGAAATGAAGGAACTGGCTTTGATTTATATCGCAAAAGGTATTCCTGAAGAACAGGCTTACCAAATGGCAAAGGATATCATGAGTGACAAAAGTCTGGCGCATGAAATATTGGTAAAAGAAGAACTGGGAATAAATGCAGAGGAGTTGAAAGGCTCAGCCGTGGAAGCTGCTGTCTATTCTTTCATTTTATTTGCCATTGGCGCTGTCATACCTGTGCTTCCTTTCATGTTTACTGACGGAATGAAAGCCGTTTTGTTCAGCGTATCCCTCAGTGCAGTAGGTCTGTTCCTGATTGGTGCAGCCATTACACTCTTTACAGGGAGAAATGTTTGGTTTTCCGGGTTCCGTCAAGTCCTGTTTGGATTGGCCGCTGCAGCCATCACTTTTGGAATTGGTAAGCTGATAGGTGTTTCTGTAAGTTAAAGTGGAATATGAACAATGAAAAAGAGGTGGCCACTGTATAGCGACTACCTCCTTTTACAATCTATATAGCTTAGAAATGAAAACTATTCTTTCACCAATTGCTTTGTATCTGCCACTATACCATCTACTTTCAAACTGAGCGTATAAATACCCGCAGCCAGACCCGCAACCGGAATTTCTATTTTATTGGATTTCATATTTTGTACTTGTGTAGAAAGAACAATTTTTCCTTTCATATCAGTCAGCGTAATTTCTGCCTGCGAAAACGCTCTTTCACCTTGTAACGCTACTACCGCCATATCGGAGGCAGGATTGGGATAAATCTGCGCAATGGTAAATTTATCCTGGTTCTGTGTGGGGCTCAAACTCTTTTGTCCGGATTGATGTTCCAGAGTACTGAGCCGCTGCTGTAGCGCATTATTTTCGCTCTTCAAATCTTCAATCATTTTTTGTTGCTCCTGCACAGCTTTGATAAGAGGCATCATCAACTCCGTATAACGGATAGCATAAGTTTCTTTATCATTGGCCGGAATATCAATTCCCGTGAACGCGTAGCCACTCTCGTTCATTGCCTTTTCTACATCCTGAGCGATGAGTCCGGTGTAGCGTACCTGTTCTGTTTCCGTATGGTTGATGCGTTTTACGAGTGAGTCTGGAGTGCCCCAGATTTTATGAAGTTCGGAAGGCCGCACGTTGTAGGTGACCGGTTTTAACCGCGTAATGAAATCCAGTCCTTTTACATCTTCTTTCACATTGGTTTTGTATCGGGCATCGGAATAAGCGGTGATCCCTGTTACCTGTGCACGAATTTGTTGAAGGGAAGTATTTCCAAGAAGCAACTGATTGTTACCGGTTGCCTGCGCATTTACTATAGCCGATCCGATTAAAGTTACATTCGTTCTTGATGTGGTAAGGTAAGAGGTGGAACCAAGAAAATTGCATAACGAGAAATTGATACCGGTAGCTCCAAATCCGGCGTATCTTCCAAGAGCAACATTATCTGTGCCTGCCTGATTATGATACAGACTAAAGGGACCAATGCCAACATTAAAAAAGCCGGTTGTATTACTATAAAGCGATCTATAGCCAACCGATGTGTTTTCATCGCCCAGTGTATTGGTATATTGGGCTTCATAACCAATTGCGGTATTTAATTGTGAATGAAAACTAGCGGATTGACCTGTTCCATTGTTTCGCAGCGCATTATATCCAATGGCTATATTCCCTAATTTGGTGGTATTAGCACTTAGTGCATAGGCCCCGATGGCAACAGTTCCGGAATTGAGATTGGATCCCAATGCGGCGAAACCAATCGCTACATTTTCGTTACCGGAAATATTGGAAATTAATGTTCCGGCACCAATCGCAGCGTTGCCGGCTCCGGTTACATTCGCCAGTAATGCCTGATTGCCCAAGGCAGTATTGTATCCCCCAAACGAATTACTGAGTCCAGCTCCACGGCCGATGAAGGTGTTGAATTTTCCCTCTGGAAGTCATACTGGATGCATTGTTGGATTGCCCGGCACCGGAACCAAAGAAACTATTGGTGGGATGATCACTGTGAATGGATAAATAATTTGTGCCGTCACTGCCACGAAGTAATATCAGCGGATTGGTATTGCTTTGTCCCAATGCAGCGTCTACTACCAGCTGTGTTTCATTGTTCTTCCCCTTGATATGAAACCAGCCGGAAGGTGTTGCAGAGCCGGTTCCAAAGCCAAGTTTACCCGAATTCGTAATTGATAACCGCACACTGTTATTGGTCCTGAATCGCAAAGTCGTTGCATCTGTGTTACCAATAAATTGTGTGGTGGGATTGGTCCCTGCATTACCGGATAAATTCCAGGATTGCGAATGCGCAGCTACTTGTAAAAATAGCAGGACAACTGTGGTGTAGAGGGTGATTTTCATAGGTTGAAATATATAAGTTTTAATAGGTTGTTTCTATGACAGCAGAACTCTGAATAGAGGAAAGAGCTATAAATTTACTGAAACTAATTCGAACCTGCAAGAAAAAGTAATAGGGCAACAGAAAAAATACGCATTTTACGGCCTTATTTAGCCCGTGAGATTTAATCTTTGCGCATTGAGGAGTCGATTTTTGGAAATTCCATACGAGTAGTTCATTTAGCAGATTTGAAGAGGGTATAGGTAAATCTTGTATATTTGAAACTCATTATTAATCTTACTAACCCTTATTTACCTTCACTTATGCGTATTATTTTTAGTCTGGTTGCATTGTTATTGTTGCTATCCTCAACAGTTCCGGCTCAAAATCCCATTCTTGTAAAAGACATTGCTCCGTTTCCATATGGTGCAAGACCGGATAATTTTTCAGCGCTTGGAAATCAGCTATTATTTGCAGCAAATAATTACATCGGCTCCAGTACCAACAGAGAATTATTCATCAGTGATGGCACAACGAATGGAACTCAATTACTTCTTGATATTATTCCCGGCAATAGTTCGTCAAGCCCTGACCGGCTGATTGCTATTGGAGGAAAGTCTATTTTGGCAGTTGCAGATAATACTTCCGGGGTTCTTGTCTACCGCCCCTGGGTAAGTGACGGAACGATAGCAGGTACCTATTCCCTGTTTCCTCCAGCCACTACCTCATATGGCTTTACTTTGAAAACACCTGGTCTATATAGGGCGAAGGATTATTTTGTAGAGTACCATGGAGAGGTCTATTTTGTTGGATTGAAAGATTCGACGAATAACAATGCGGCCATCTTTAAGACGGATGGCACTACTTCCGGCACCGGGATTGCTATTGAATTGCCTAACACTACGAGTTTACCAAATTTAATGGAAGCACCAGTGGTATTTAACGACACCATTTATTTTAGCGGTACAACTAACGGTGGTGCTTATGAGAATTTGTATAAGTCTGACGGGACTTCCGCCAATACTTTTTTAGTCAAAAGCAATTTGTATTTATATGCTAAAGATGGCGTGGAGAGCTATGATAATAAAATGTATTTTCATGGGGAGAATCCTTTTGGACAAAGTGGCGGAGAACCCTGGGTGACCGATGGTACAGCAAGTGGCACATTTGAATTGGCTGACTTAAGAACAGATCTTACGTTTGGATCTAACCCTTCGGCCTTCAGAAGGATCAATGGAAAACTTGTTTTTCTTGCTTCTCCGAACAGTAACAGTGCCGTATTGTATGCTGTAGATAGTTTATTTGGTAATATTGTAATACCAATCTCTCCCGTTTCTCCTCTTAGCCTTGCTTATACTGCCGATTGGTTGTTTACTTTTAACAATACGGTTTTATTTAAAGGAGGTGATGCAGCGAATGGGTATGAATTATGGAAATCTGATGGTACTATTGGTGGAACAGGCCTTCTTATAGATATTAATCCGGGCGCCGGTGATGGAAACCCTCATTCATTTGTGGAATACTGCAATGAGGTATATTTTACTGCTCAGAATCCAACCACAGGTACAGCCCAGGCACTCTATAAAACAGATGGTACCCAGGGGGGCACCTCTTTATTGCCCGGTCTTATTTCTAATCCCTCCGGTGGTTCTGGAATTACTGCAAAAGGTGTATTAAATAATGTGCTTTATTTTTCCGGTCAATATGATGTTAATTTGGGCGAGGAACTTTATAGTTATGCCGCTTCCTGCGCTACCGGAAATAATGAAATTTCTGCCGATGGTATAGGTGATGTGCTCCTCTTTCCCAACCCTGCACAAACAAGGATTGAAGCAATATTCAATAAAGAAAGTGCTGTTAAGTATTCGATTGTTGATGTGCTCGGCCATTTGATAGCATCATCCGATTTTCAACGTGTCAGTCAGTGCATAATCGATATTAGCAATTTGGAGAGTGGCATTTATTTTTTGGAATTTGATATCGATGCGAATCGTAAAACAGTTAAGTTGGTGAAAGAATAATATTCATGTGCTTTTTAAGTATGGTATTATAGATCTAAAAGTCCGCCTTTACTTTCTATGTTAGAAGTCAATTTGATCCGGTGTATTTCTGCATTCGTTCAGCTTATGATCATATTGTTTGTCCGGTGGATGTGAGTATTCGAATATTTATGGATCTGTCGGTGCAATTTAATTTCATAAAATATTTGTAATCTTTATCGACTTTAAAGTATTTGAATTTCCTCGTTTGTTAAAAAGCTTAAATTTGTCACTTGACTTTAGACTCCACTATTTAATTCGTTATTAAAATGAAAAAATTACAGTTTATATATTTCTTTTTCTTACTCTCATTAATGCCATTCTCCGGCAAAGCGCAATGGCTTCCTCAGGCAAGTGGTTCTTCAGCGATGTTGCAATCCGTATTTTTTACAGATCCAGTGACAGGATATTGTTCGGGTAACGGTGGCGTGATTCTAAAAACTACCAACGGTGGGGCGAATTGGATTTCTCAAAATTCCGGGACTACTAACGATCTTTTCGAAGTGTATTTCCCTGCCCCCGATACCGGTTATGCAGTGGGTTGGCTCGGAACTATTGTCAAGACAACAGATGGTGGGCAAAACTGGGGATACGCTCTCTTCAGGCACTACACTTCAGTTCAATTGTTTGTTTTTTACAGATGTCAATACCGGTTATGCTGTGGGTGGTTCAGGATCACAGAGCATAGAATTGATAATGAAAACGACAGATGGCGGGCAAAACTGGACACAACAAACCAATGGCAATTACAAGCAGTTGTCGGGGGTACATTTCCCGGCCGTGGATACAGGGTATGCTGTTGGAAATACCGGTACTATTCTCAAGACAGTAGATGGTGGCAATGTATGGTCTCCTCAAACAAGCGGGACAACAAGCCTCCTTCGCTCTGTACAGTTTATTGATACAGACACCGGGTATACCGTAGGTGCTTCCGGAAAAATATTGAAAACCATCAATGGCGGTCAGACATGGTCTTCACAAATCAGTGGAACCTTTAACACTTTTCTCTGTTTATTTCATCGATGCACAAAACGGAATTATCGTTGGGGACAATGGAACAATTCTTCAAACAACAAATGGTGGTGGCAATTGGATTCCTCAAACCAGTGGAACAGGAAACTTATTGCTCTATGTCCATTTCATAGGGAATACCGGATTTGCTGTCGGTGAAGGTGGTACAATTTTGAAAACGATGCTTTCTGTGGATCTCCCCGAAATTTCTCAAGCTTCATTCTCGCTTTACCCTAATCCCACATCGAATGGGTTCACCCTACAATCGGATCAGAAACTCATGAGTAACGCGGTGCTTTATATTTATAGCAGGAAGGTAAGCAAATACAGGAAGAACATTTTTCATCGGAAAGCCCATACACGGACATCAGCAACCTGGAGAATGGTCTCTATCTGGTGGAGCTGAGGTGGCAGAATGGAAGTATACGTCAACGTTTAATTGTAAAACAGATAAACAGAATCCTGTTGGGTTGAAATTAATGCTATATTTGTAATGAATGCTAAGAAAAGTACAACATCAACTACTATGACTGACGAAACTACCTCCAGACGAAATTTCCTGCAGAACTTAGGTTTAACAGCAGGCTCAGTGCTATTGGCTACAACAGGTCTGGCAAAATCTATAGATCCTGAAAGCATAAAAAAATTGAATCCCGAGCAGCAGGCTTTTATGAATCGCTACGGACTTTGGATGGATGATTTCATTGAAGTGATTCGCATCCAGAAGACGGATAGAAATAATGAAGAGAACAATAAGAAAATGATTATCCTTACCGAAGAAGCCGAGAAATTTAAACGGAACTGGCTGTACACATGAAAGATGAAACATTTTCATTGATTTATATTGCTTCTGTACAACGAATGAGCAACGAGATTTGAAGAGTGTAATTCATCTTTTGTGTTTTTAATCATTTTCTAAGGTTTGTCAATCTGGTAAAATTGGTTGCTTAGGTTAGTATTGTTTGTAACTTTACTGGGGAAAATCACGGACATTAAGGTGCAAATGTTTTTATTCATGCCAAGAGCTATGAATGATGTAACATTTTTTCTAAAATTATGTAATACAGTCTCCATTTTTACTTATCATTTTGCAGGTCAATAGTTTTGTTAAAACCAGATCCAAAAATGTATAAAAATCATAGCGATAGTAGCTGCAGAAAAGTTGAAGATAAATCAGATCCGAAAACAAACGAAGATTTTAACCGGGAAGAAACCTCATCCGGCAGATCCTAATCAAAAGGATCAGGACCCCGACGAAGGCAATGCGGAGATCAATAAAAGGAGATAGATGAGCGAATTGCTGAAAGGCTATACGAGAACCTCTCCTGACACTGACCTCATAATCTCTGGCAAAAAAACAGAAAAGGAAGTTGATCCTGACGGTATCGAGGATACAGTAGCATTTAAGTATTTGTGATTGATTGCATGGATCACCACTTTTAGTTGCCACTAAAAGTCAGGGAAATTTTCAAAACTCATTTTTCATTGGATAGGCGGTAGTTTATTCAATATGCGAGGATTGAAGGAGATAATAACAAATCATGAATTTATTTATGGGTTGAAAAAAGTAGATTAGAAGTACGTCAAAAGTGAAGATTAAAATATTCTTAACCTGTTTAAACTCGCATTGAAGGAATGGTGGGCGAAAGACCCTTTTAAAGAAAGTGCCGTTATCGCCTATTATGCTATATTTTCATTGCCGGGATTGTTGATGGTCATATTAACAATAGCAGGGTATTTTTTTGGACAAGACGCCGTGAGTGGAAGAATTGCATCGCAGATCACATCCACGTTGGGTCCGGATACGGCGCAAGGTGGAGAGATAATTGCCAACGGTTCAAATCCAGAATTCGATGTTTGCAACGATCATCGGAATCCTTACTATTTTGGTGGGTGCAACCGGTGTATTTGTAGAGTTTCAGAAATCCTGAATAGCATTTGGGGAGTGAAGCGATATCACGAAGTCCGGTTTTTCTACGTTTAGTGAAGGAGCGGGTTTTTCTTCGGACCAACAGTTTGCAGCTTTTATTTGATTGTTTCCCCTTGTCATATCGACCTCATCGCAGCATTGGAGCAGCTGGGTGGTGAGGTAATTTTTCAGGGAAAACCGTGCTCTCTATTTTACAATTTGTTAATGCCGTTTATCCTGTGTATTCTGGCCGGATTGTTTGCTCGTGTTCAAAATAATTCCCGATGTTAAGATAAAATGAGTCATGTAGGACAGTCTATTGTTACGGCATT
>JADKIC010000045.1 GCA_016721435.1 Bacteroidota bacterium | reverse complement strand
CAAGCAGGCGCGATACCGGGCTACGCTACACCCCGAAAATCTAAAAATAGCTGTGTAGCTTTTTCGAGAGGTGCAAAGATAAATTAAAATTTAACCTGAAAAGGGGTTTTGCCTGAAATTTCGAATAAATTTGCATCCTTGATGTTTTGAACTGATTCCGTAGCTCAGCTGGATAGAGCATCTGCCTTCTAAGCAGACGGTCAGGCGTTCGAATCGCCTCGGAATCACAAATAAACGCTCAGCTGGATAGAGCATCTCGTCATTTAGTTAAACCGTTGGTTTTACTGCTGACGAGACGGTCAGGCGTTTCGAATCGCCTCGAATCAAAAAAAGCGCTCAGCTGGATAGAGCATCTCGTCATTTAGTTAAACCGTTGGTTTTACTGCTGACGAGACGGTCAGGCGTTCGAATCGCCTCGGAATCACAAAAAAAGCGCTCAGCTGGATAGCGCATCTCGTCATTTAGTTAAACCGTTGGTTTTACTGCTGACGAGACGGTCAGGCGTTCGAATCGCCTCGGAATCACAAGATGCTTATTATTTTGATATGATCACCACGATTTCTAATAATAAAAAAATGGGCAACTATGAAGAGGCCCATTTTTAATTTCAATTTATATATAGCTTATAAATAAGTCTTTAAAAGCTTATTCCTGAGTTATGCTTTAAGCGGCGAAGACCGGTTTCCTTGATTTGACGGACTCTTTCGCGGGTTAAACCCAGCTCGATTCCTATCTCATCCAGGGACATACTCAGCTTAATTCCTATACCAAAGAACATCTTGATGACCTCCGCTTCTCTTTTCGAAAGTGTACTCAGGGAACGGTTAATATCTTCGGATAAGGATTCATCAAGCAGGAATGCATCGGTAGAAGGAATTCCATCATTGACTAATACATCAAGAAGCGTGTTATTTTCATCGTTGTTGTCGAAAGGTGCATCCATAGAAATGGGACGGTTACCTACTCTTAGCACATCACGGATCTGATTATAACTTAGATCAACGGCTTCAGAAATCTCTTCAGGACTAGGATCCCTCCCATACTTTTGCTCTAGTTTTGACAAGGCCTTTTTAACCTTGTTCATTGCACCGATTTGGTTTAAAGGTAAACGAACCATCCTGGACTGCTCAGCAATGGCCTGAAGAATACTTTGACGGATCCACCATACTGCATAGGAAATAAATTTAAAGCCCTTCGTTTCATCAAATCGTTGGGCTGCTTTTATTAATCCGAGATTACCTTCATTGATTAAGTCCGGTAAACTCATGCCTTGATTTTGATATTGCTTGGCCACAGAAACCACGAAACGCAAGTTTGCTCTGGTTAATTTATCTAATGCTTCCTGATCGCCCTGTCTGATTCGCTGTGCTAAAACCACTTCTTCCTGCGGCGTTACCATATTCTCCTTTCCTATATCCTGTAAGTACTTTTCGAGTGATGCACTTTCCCTATTGGTTATGGATTGCGTAATTTTTAACTGTCTCATATTATTGGGTTTTGGGTGTGTTTATTGTTTGAATCAAATACTATGCCATAGAGGCAAAAAGAATACCATGACTTTCAGTACGTTAACCAAATAAATTGAAGCACTGATCAACAATTTATTTTTTGCTAGTGACTATCCTATCTCCATTAACTGCTTCAACATGCCTTCACATTAATAAACGTTTGAAAACAATTAATCATTTAACTAAAATGTATTTGTCTGGGTATTTTACATTTTGATTACACAAATTCTGCTAAATGATCGATTTTTATCCTTAATTAGGCTGTTTTACAAAAAATTGTTCGGTTTAAATACGAATTGAAACAAGTTAGAGATGGCTCTTTTCCAACTATTTCACTCTGAAAGTTGAAGAGGGATGTACTTCTTTTTAAGTTAAAAAAATATCCGGAGCAATTCAATTCGATTTACCCAACTGAAAATTCATTTTCCGGTATTTCCAATAATTTTCTAAAAAAGACGTTATAAAAAATTTAATGAAGTAATTTCGCCGGAACAATGATATCAATTAAGAAATTAGTATTAGCCACCATCTTGCTTATCCTGACAGGATTCAGCGAGATGAAAGCTCAGAAAAAAACAATTGACGAAAAGCTGCTCATCCAGTTTTCAGGGGCTGTAGTGAGTGCGGATTCGCTGCAACCCATCCCGTTTACAAGTGTCATAATCAGAAATGCGAGAAGAGGTACAATCACTGATTATTACGGGATTCTTTTCCTTCTAGCTAAGAAAAGGATACCATCGATTTTCAATACATCGGTTATAAGTCGGCAACCTATATTTTACCGGACACATTGGACGACAAATATTATTCCATCATTCAACTCTTATCCCGCGACACTATTAACTTACGAGAAGCAACAGTTTATCCCTGGCCCAGTAGGGATGAATTCAAGCGGGCGTTTCTGGAATTGAAGCTTCCCGGTGATGATTTGAAGCGGGCTCAGCGTAATTTTGAATTGGCTTCTATGAAAGAAATACAGGATCAGGTTCCTTTTGATGGAAGTATAAATTATAAAATGGCTTTGCAGCAACGGCAAACACAATTGTATACTGCCGGTCAATATCCTTCTATTATTCTGTTAAATCCATTAGCCTGGGCTTCCTTTATTCAGGCCTGGAAAGATGGAGCCTTTAAAAAGAAAGACGCGAAGAAACCGTGAGGGATTTAAAAGGACTCTTCTTTTCACTTCTCTTTCTGTTTATTTGTACAACAGAAGTATCTGCTCAGGATGCATTATTGCGTGGTGTAGTTAAAGATTCTTCCGGAAAAGCTATTGAAGCCGTATCTGTTTCTATAAATGGAGAACCCGGTGGGAGTATCACTGACCAGCAAGGAAAATATGAAATCAAACTTGCCCCCTATCGCGATTTGCTGATAATCTATTCTTTTATCGGCTACGCTACGGAGAGGAGGATGATTCGAATGAATCCCGGAGAGGAGCGTATCTTAAATATTCAACTAAAAAGTACCTCACGCGACTTAGGTACTGTCAATATTGAAGCTGAAAGGCCGGGTGATATTACGGTGATTCGTATCGAACCGAGAACCATTGAACAATTGCCAAATATTTCCGGGAACTTCGAGAGCTTTCTTAAAACATTGCCCGGAGTAGTTTCTAATAATGAACTCTCCTCTACTTACTCCGTACGTGGCGGAAGTTTTGATGAGAACATCATTTATGTAAATGATATTGAAATTTATCGTCCGTTTTTAGTTCGCTCGGGACAACAGGAGGGATTAAGTTTTATCAACCCTGATTTGGTTTCAGAAATTAATTTCAGTGCAGGTGGATTCAGTGCGATGTATGGTGATAAAATGAGTTCGGTATTAGATATTAAGTACAGAACGCCAAAAAAATTTGCCGGGAGTGCCTATGCCAGTCTTCAAGGTGCCGGTTTACATCTGGAAGGTGCAAGCAAGAATGAGAAATTTACATGGCTAACTGGTATCCGGCATCGTTCCAATCAATTTGTATTAAAAACATTGGATACACAGGGAGAATACAAACCGCGTTTCACCGATTTACAAACTATACTGAACTTCAAACTCAGTAAGAAAACAGACGTTTCTTTGCTCGACATTATTCATTGAATCAATTCAATGTTATTCCCTCTTCCCGGCAAACGGAATTCGGAAGTATCAATGAAGCATTGCGATTTACAGTCTTCTTTGACGGTCAGGAGATCGATGAATTCCTCACATCTACAGGTGCCTTGAGTATAAATCACCAGGTGAATGATAGCTTGAAATTGAAATTTATTGTGTCTTCCTTCTTCTCCAGAGAGCGGGAATTCTTTGATGTATTGGGTCAATATTTTCTTGATGAGTTGGAAAGAGATTTGGGCTCGGATGATTTTGGCGATGTTGCTTTTAACCGTGGTGTTGGTGCCTTTTTGGATCATGCTCGGAATGAACTGGATGCCTTTGTGAGTAATGCATCACATATTGGCACATACAGAGTTCGCAACCATCAATGGCAATGGGGATTAAAGGCACAACAGGAAAAAATCAATGATCAATTGGATGAATGGCAATATCGTGATTCTGCTGATTACTCCATTCCTCATCCACCGGATGACCCCGGACAACCTGCAAATCCCGATTTGCAGATAGTTTTAAATGGAGTTGTAAAAAATAAAATCAGTTTATCATCCAATCGTTTCAGCGGCTATTTGCAAAACACATGGACGCTTGACAGAACTATTTTTACTATCGGTATACGAGGTACCTACTGGGATCTGAATGAAGAGTTAAATATAAGTCCGAGAGCATCAGTCTCCTTTCGGCCTAAATGGAACAAGAGACTTGCCTTCAGAGCAGCTACAGGTATCTATTATCAACCTCCTTTTTACAGAGAACTGCGCAATCTGGAGGGACAGATCAACAAGGACATCGAATCGCAGCAATCCATTCATTTCGTTTTGGGCAGTGATTACCAGTTTCTGGCATGGGGAAGAGAGTTCAAGCTGACCAGCGAAGTTTATTATAAAAAGATGAACAATCTTATCCCCTACAAGCTGGACAATACGCGGATCCGTTACCTTGCTAAAAACAATGCTGACGGCTATGCGACAGGGTTAGATTTAAGAGTGAACGGTGAATTTGTAAGCGGTATTGAATCGTGGGTTTCACTGGGCTATTTGAAAACGGAGGAAAATTTAAATGACGATGACTATTACAGGTATTTTAACAGCGATGGCAAGGAGATTGTCCCGGGGTATACGTTCAACACCATTGTTACGGACAGTTTGAAAGTTGTTCCCGGAAATATACCTCGACCAACAGATCAACGTGTAACTTTCAGCATGTTGTTTCAGGATTATCTTCCAAAATTCCCCAATGTGCGTATGCACCTGAATCTGATTTTCGGAACAGGTCTACCCTTTGGACCTCCGGGAAAGGATCGCTATAAAGATTTTCTTCGAGGCCCTTCTTACCGTCGTGTTGATATCGGCTTCTCAAAAATTGCTATTGATGAGGATCAGGAAAATAAATCCAGACTTCCTGTCGTACGGAACTTAAAGTCACTTATTTTTAGTCTTGAAGTATTTAATTTATTACAAGTGAGCAACACCATATCCTATACCTGGATTACTGATGTTTCAGGACGACAATATGGTATTCCCAACTATCTGACCTCCCGATTGCTAAATTTCAAGGTACAGGCTAAATTTTAAGCATGAGTAAGAAAAAACTTCAACCGGCGGACTTGTTTATTCTACAAATCCCGATTTCAAATTAGAGAAAGAAGTTGTATCCACATCTTCCATTGCCCCATCACAGCAGGATTTGAAAATCTGGTTAGAGCGTAAAGGCGGAGGAAAAGTGGTGACCTGTATACGTGGCTTTGTCGGCAAAAATGAGGAGATGGAAGATCTGGCGAAAATGTTAAAATCCAAATGTGGTGTGGGGGGAACAGCCAAGGATTGGGAAATTCTCATTCAAGGCGATCACCGCGAAAAAGTGCTTACCATTTTATTGGAGAAAGGCTATAAAGCAAAAAAAGCAGGAGGATAATTACGCTTTCAATGCCATGGAGGATTCAATCACTCGTGCATAGAAATTTTCATACTGTGGCATGATGACATCGATATCAAATTCCTTCGCTCGTGATAAAGCCTGCGTCTTTAAATTTCCACAAGCTCTCATCATCTTTTAAAATAATCGCCGCATTTTTGGCCTTATCCTCAATATCCCCATTGCTCATAAAACCGGTGACCCCTTGAATATTCAATTCCGGAATTCCACCCGCATTGGATGAAATAACGGGAACCTGACAGGCCATGGCCTCCAATGCTGCCAATCCAAAGCTCTCGGTTTCAGAAGGCATA
Source organism: Bacteroidota bacterium (assembly GCA_016721435.1). GTDB lineage: Bacteria > Bacteroidota > Bacteroidia > AKYH767-A > OLB10 > JAJTFW01. The sequence goes on along the minus strand of JADKIC010000045.1, from coordinate 7,604 downwards.
ATAAAGAGGTCGCAAATAGAAAGGATTTCTTCAATCATCTCCTGCTTCCCCAAAAAACGAATATCATCACATAAATTCAGTTCTCTGCAGAGCTGTTCAATATTATGTCGTTCCGGTCCATCGCCAATCAATAATAGTTTTGACGGAACCTCCTTTCTTAATTTATCAAACACGTGAACGACGTCTTGTACACGCTTTACCTTCCGGAAATTAGAAGTATGCACAACCAGTCGCTCTCCATTGGGAGCAATCGCTTTACGGAAATGGTCCTTAGCCTTTTTTGAAAATCGCTTCAAATCAATAAAATTAGGAATGACTTCAATTTCATTTGTGATTTTGAAATTATTGTATGTGTCTCTCTTCAGACTCTCCGAAACAGCCGTCACACCATCCGAATGATTAATGGCGAAAGTCACTACAGGTTCATACGAAGAATCTTTTCCAACGAGTGTGATGTCTGTACCATGTAGTGTCGTCACAACCGGCAATACAATACCCTGCACCGCCAGAATCTGCTTAGCCAGATACGCCACTGAAGCATGTGGAATAGCATAGTGAACATGCAAGATATCCAGCCCCTCGAAACGCGCAACATCCACTAATTTACTGGTCAATGCGGTCTCATAGGGGATATAATCGAAGAGGGGATATTTGGCGATGGCCACTTCATGATAGGAGATATTCTCCGAAAAATAATCTAGGCGCACGGGTTGACTATAAGTTATAAAATGAATACGATGCCCTTTTTCAGCCAGCGCCTTACCCAATTCCGTAGCTACCACTCCACTTCCACCAAAGGTGGGATAACAAACAATTCCAATTCTCATAAACCAAAGTTAGTGAATACAGAGTCGACTCAGTCACCAAAAGATTTTAAATCTTTAAAAAATCATTATTTATTAATGTGAGAGTGCATCATAAACGACCTGCATAATGGCTGTCCGAAGGTTTGATTTGGCCAGTTTATTATTTGAGGCAGAGGGATGTACCCTATTTGAAAGGAAAATATACACGAGTCCGTTTTGAGGATCAGCCCATGCACAGGTACCTGTAAATCCGGCATGTCCGAAAGTGAATGAAGAGGAAGACATGGCTGTCGGACCATTTTCGCCCAATGAAACATCCGACCGGTCAAAAACCAAACCGCGTCTGTTTGCACTCTCAGGAAAAGCCTTCGAAGTAAACTTTCTTACCGTTTCCTTCTTAATAAATCGCTTTCCACCATACTCACCGTTATTCAATAACATCTGCATAATAACCGCGAGGGATTGGGCACTACTAAATATTCCGGCATGCCCTCCTACTCCATTCATTAGTGCAGCAGCAGGATCATGAACATATCCATGCACCAATTGCTGTCGAAATACGGAATCATACTCTGTTGGAATGATTCGATCTCTTGAAATCCATTCGAGTGGTTTATATCCAAATTCATGGAGACCAATCGGCTTTATCAATAAATCATCTACATACTTATCGAGTTCTTTTCCTGATACCCTTTCAATAATCCGTTGAAGAATGAGTATACCCAAGTCGGAGTAAACATATTTCCCCTGTGGTCCGAGCGGTGATTCCACTATGGATTTCCAGATGGAATCGGGATATGAATCAACAATAAACAGGCTATCTGCTACCTGCAAGGTGTAATTTTTCTCAGGCATTCTCCTGTAAAATTCATTTGACCAACCGGTAGAATCGACTGTTTCCATCCAGAATGGCAACCATGCTTTCAGTCCTGATTCATGAGCCATCAACTGCCGGATGGTTAAATGTTTCTTATCGGTATTTCTGAGATCCCGTAAATATTTAGAAGCCGGTGCGTCGATATCGATTTTCTTTTTTTCAGAAAGATGCATCAGGGCAAATGCTGTGGAAACAATTTTCGTGATAGAAGCAATATCATACACGTCGTTATTTTGCACCGGTTGAGCATTCATATAGGTATGAAATCCAAACGACTTATTGTAAATCACTTTACTTTTTAATGCTACTAATACCTGACAACCGGGAAATAGCGAATCAATAATTGCAAGTTTAACTAAACTATCTATTTTATTAAACTGATCTGAATTTATTCCAGCATCTTCCGGCAATGTAAACTCCAATTTCCCCTCAGCATTGGTGAGCAAGCCCTCTCCTATTTTAAACCCGGGTGGAGATGATACCGGCAATTGTCCGTTAAAAGCCATGGCTCCAAATATTTTCTGTGCCACCTGTACCTGTGGTAAATAAGTGTCTTCATACGCCTGAATCACCGCATCGTAATCTTCTAATCCCGTTAACTTGCCCAACACATACGGATTTCCAAAACACAAATCACACTTCCTTTTTCTTACTCACTTTTTCAATCATCGAGAGCATTTGAGGTGTCAAACCAAAATTTTTGGCAGCATTGATACTTGTATTGTGCACGCTGATGATGACTCTGTCGTATTCATTGAGCTGATTAAAAACACTCTCTATTCGTTCCCCGGAAGCATCTTTAGAAAGCTGGAAAGGATCCACCTTCGCATAACAGGCCAGTTGCTTTTGAAATGGATTATTCATCGAATCGTTCAAAACAATTGAAGCAATGCAATCCCGGTAATAAGGATTCAAAGGAATTCTATCGTGCTTGTTCTGCAAGAGCGTTGGAGCGGGTTTATAAAGCGAAAAATTCAACCATTTTGCTGCTGAGGAGTTTAGATCATCGATCAACGCCATTTCATTCACAGGTGAATACTTGTCGAGTCCTGCCCAATATTTCGCCATCAGGATTTTCTTTACTTTTCTGTCAATGACCTCCTGATCAATTTCACAATTCTGAATGGCGAAATGAATCCTTTCAAAGGCTTTAGCAACATTTCCGTGATAGAGCAGTACATCATTTCCTGCGAGCAAAGCTTTCAATTCCAGCTCACCGGAGGGGTAATAATCCGCGACACCTTTCATATTGAGGGCATCTGTAAAAATCAACCCTTTAAAGCCAAGGCTATCAATTAATAAATCATTCACCACTTTCGGAGAAAGTATTCCAGCCATTCCTTGAGTGGTATCGATTGATGGGATGGATAAATGAGCCACCATCACAGAAGCCACACCATTATCAATGAGTTTCCGGAAGGGAAATAATTCGAGAGAGTCAATTCTTGCGCGGCTTGCGGAGACGATAGGCAAGGCATGGTGAGAGTCGGTATTGGTATCTCCGTGTCCGGGAAAATGTTTCGCACAAGCCAGGACTTTCATCTCCTGCATCCCTTTCATATAGGCCAGGCTGTAGTCGGCTACTTTATTTTTATCTTCTCCGAATGAGCGGCTATTGATAATCGGATTTTCAGGATTATTATTGATATCCACATCGGGAGCAAAATTGATATGGATTCCCATTCTTTGGCATTGCCGTCCAATTTCGCGACCCATCTCCAGCACTTGATCCTCTTTCGCTCCTGCAGCAAGTGTCATTTGTCGTGGGAAACGAATCGTACTATCCAGTCGCATATTCAACCCCCACTCCCCATCAATCCCGATCATCAAAGGGTAGCGGGAGCGTTGCTGATACGCATTGGTGAGTCTCGCCTGACGCAGAGGACCGCCCTGGAAAAAATCAAACCACCAATATGGAAAGAATCAATCAATTGATTAATAAATGCAACATGCATTGAATCCTTATTTGAAAAAGCATCAATCATGAATAGCTGACCGATTCTATCTCTGTAATCCATCTTATTAAAAATGCTATCTGCCCATGCTTCGGCGGACTTACTGTTGAAACAGGGAATTTGTTGCTGGGCATTGGCATTGGATATCCATAAGGACAAAACCATGCTCATCAATTGTATCTTCTTCATCATAGACTGGTGCAATAGTACGCAGCAGACCTATTAAAATTGTGAGCAATTAAAATCGTATTTCACATAATGATTGTGGATAATAAAAAAGACCGGGTAAGGTTTCCTTTAAAGGAGCTTACCCGGTCTGTCTAAATTTTCAGATTAGTGACCAGCCACAGTGATCCTCACGGAAGGATTATTGGATCCATTCATCAGTTGAACCATATAAATTCCACTCTCCAGTTCTTCAACCGGAACAACAAAAACCTGCTCCATGTCGGAAGTTACCGAGATGTTTTGAGAGATGACTATTCTACCACTGATATCAACGATTTTTAATACAGCATTACCTGACTGCCCATTTTTGACAGTAATCATCGCTTTAGTCTCCACCGGATTGGGTGCTACTGCAATGCTAACATTTGCCACTTGAGCCATCTCTTTCAAACGACAAGGAGTCGTTACCGTTAACTTCGACGAGAAGCGGCTGCATCCTAAGATAGTATCCGTCACAACCACATAATACTTTCCAGCTGTCTTTGCTGAATACATACGACCTGTAGCACCGGCAATACTTACTCCTCCCTTATACCATTGATAGGAATATCGCGAAGAGGGTACTGCTGAAATCACTACAGAATCTCCAATACAGAATGAAAGCGGTCCGCTGGTGGTAAGATCAACATTTGGAGATCTTGAAACATTAGCAATTTTTGACATTTTAGAACAACCGGAAGCATCGGTTACCTGCACTTTATAGTTTCCATTTTTGTTTGCTGACAGAGAACTTAAAATGGCTCCATTTACAACAGATCCATTTCGATACCAGGTATAAGTCGGATTGGCCGCATTAGAATTTACATCCAAAGTCACTGAACTGTTGTTACAGAAATAGACAGCTGCATTTGGAGTTAATGAAGCAGTCGGAATACTGTAAACCGTTATATATCCCGGCAGGAGCAAGGTATCAGTGGTGACACCATTTGAGGAAATCAAGGTCACGTCATAAACACCGGGCAGCGCATAGGAGACCAGCGGATCATCCTCTGTACTGGAAGCCGGAGAACCACCCGGAAATGACCATAAGTAATCCACACTCTGATCAGAGAGATTCGCAAATTGCACGGATTGATTCTTACATATGGCAACATTATTAGCGCTGAAATTCGCTAATGCCGGGCCACAGGCAGGATAAACCGATTGACGAATAGTTGTTGACAACCCCTCGGGATCAGTGACAATCAGGATAATTTCAAAATAGAAGGTCTCCGTACATGTTTCGGGTGTAATATACGTTTGAGTGACGCGATTCGTGTCAATGGCTTCAAAATGCTCATGGAAGTTATGGTGCAAAATAGTTTGCCACTTATACTTTAAACTTGGTTCCGCATGTTCAGCATCGGTCACTGAAGCCTGTAAGGGAAGATTAAACGGCGATAGAATGGAATAAAAATCACCATCATTAAAGCTGGTTATTTGCACTTGTGGAGGAGTATTATTCAGAAATATTCGCACCGAGTCTTTATCTGTTTGACCGATATCATCAGTTACTGTCAACTTCACCCACATGGACTGAGGGTTAGCATTAAGAGATGTAAATACATGCGAAGGATTTGCCTGAGTAGAAGTTGTACCATCTCCGAAATCCCAGAAATAAGTGAGAGGCAGATTATCCGGATCAGAAGATAAATTACTATTCAGGTTCACGGTCAGAGGAGAACTGCCATATGCAGTGTCCGTTTGAATAACAGCTCTTGGCGGGTTATTTATTGACGCTGTATAACGAATTCTTCTGATCTGCGACGGGAAAACCACATACATCAAGGTACCATTGGAAGGGTGCATGTTCAAATAAATTACCGGACCCATATTGGTGCCAAAATTCCGGACACTCACCGGCTTATCGTTTCCATCGAAGGAGAAATTACGGATCCAGCTTCCACCGTAGTCGGCATGAAAATAGGTGTTCTGATAAGTAGTAGGGAAGCGATCAGAAGTATACCAAACTCCACCACAAGAAGCATTGCCACCAAATCGAGGTCCGGGAACAGGACTGGCAACATTATCCAGATCAATCGCGGTGGAATTAAATCCTGAAAAAGCCGGAGTTCGGGATTGATTTCCGTGTTTCCAATCAATATCCGGACGTTCATGAAAGAAAGTCGGAATAGAGGATGGAATTAAAACTGAACTGTTGCATGGATTGGTGAATTGCACGGCCGGATTCAAAGTAGCTTGCTTTAATAGTTCCTTAAAATAAAAATACTGTCGTGTGCATCCTCCTACACCAAAAAGTGGATTTGGAGCATCAAGATTTTGAGTATTGGGAGATTGGTAACCGGAATTTGCATCTATACCTTCATACAGTGGCCAGCCAAAATTTTGACCGGGTGCATCAGCAGTATGCAAATCCTCCCATAGGGTCCAACCCACATCACCTATATAGAGTGTTCCCGGATCAACTGCTGAAGGATCAGCATTGCCCGAGCCACGAAGAATAGTCATACGAAATGGATTCCTTAATCCAAGGCTCCAAACTCTTGATTTAGCTTCAAAAGGATCAGCAGGATTATAAAATGGATTACCGGGAATTCCGGCTCCGGTCATGGGATCAATACGAAGAATTTTTCCGGCCAGACAATTGACCAACTGTGAACGCAATGCCCCTACATTTTCTGCAGGACGAATAATAGTATCCGCTAAACCTTGCACCCAATACGTATCATTATTACTTCCTACATCCACTACATTATAGCTGGCTCCATCACCGGTTGAAATCAGCAAGGTACCATCATCACCAAAACAGAGTTGCCCTCCGCTGTGTGATTCATGTAAGAGTGGAATTCCGTTCTTCTTTGTCGAGCCAATTAAAACGAAACGGCTTCCCGGAACAATGGTATTAAAATTATTATTTGCAACATCAACCTGATAGCGTGTTACCCTATTATTGTTGCATTAAAACATCATCTGTATTGGCATTGTATTGAGGCGTACCAAATTTCATCAAATGATGACGATCAACAGTATAATGCAAATAGATATAACCATTCACCATAAAATTCGGATCAAGGCAAAACCATTTAAACCATGATCCCGCCATCCTCCAACTTCAGCTCTGATATCTAAGAGTGGTTGCCGCCTTAGTACCATTAGAATCCACCTTCCATACATACCCGTTCTTTCCATACGTACATGTTCTTATTCGCATCGAACACAAATCCTTCAATCTGATCCTGGTATTACTTACCAGTTCAGATACAAACATAGGTGGCAAAGTTTGTGCGACAGCCCTGTTTTTAGAAGCCATCAAACCAACCAACAATAATGCTAAAAAGCATAAATTTCTTTTCATTTCTCAGAGGTTTTAAAATTTGAATCGTAAAATAAATCATAAGGCAATTCTATCCCTAAAACTTAGGTGTATTCAACAAAAAAATGGGTAAACTCTCCAGAATAAATGGTAAAAAAACTCTCGAAATGTTGAAATTTGAAAATTATGCAAGTTAAAAATCCGGTTTATACGCCCTCATTCTTACTTGTTTCAACACCTAAACAGAAACGAACACCATTCAATTACCACCGTCATTCTTAAAGGTTTGCATCACTTTAAATGAACGCAGTAATTCAATCATAAAAAATACTCAAACGAAGAGGTTTCTAAACATAAAACATATTTCATAGTTTACATTCAATTCCCATTTCCTTTGACAAGTGTCATTTTAAAAAGTGACTTTACTCATACGAAAAAAATTAAAGAGCAGATAGCTTTGAAAAAATAAGTTAGGATGGAAAACT
>JADKIC010000044.1 GCA_016721435.1 Bacteroidota bacterium | reverse complement strand
CCAGGAAATGCTACGCAAATGGGAAGCCGGAGATGAAGAAACGCTCGCGCTCTGGAAAATGATGAATGAATGGGTCTACGCAGGATTTGATGTTTCCTACAAGCAATTGGGCGTTGACTTTGATCAGTTTTATTACGAATCAGAAATGTATCTTGTAGGTAAGGAATTGGTGTTGGAAGGGCTGAAGAAGGGTGTTTTCTTTCAAAAACCGGATGGATCTGTATGGGTCGACCTCACCGATGAAGGCCTGGATCAGAAATTACTCCTCAGAAGCGATGGTACCAGCGTATACATCACTCAGGATATTGGAACATCAAAAAAACGATTTGATGAAACTGGCTTTAGCCGCCTGATTTATGTAGTCGGAAATGAACAGGATTATCATTTTAAAGTACTCAAACTCGTTATTAAGAAATTGGGGTATGAATGGTGGGATCGCTTGTATCATTTATCCTACAACATGGTCGATCTTCCTCAGGGAAAATGAAATCGAGAGAGGGGACTGTAGTGGATGCCGATGATCTGATGAAGGAGATGATTGACGAAGCAGGTAACATCACGAGGGAACTGGGAAAAATAAGTGATTTTGAATCGGAAGAAGCAACCGCTTTGTACAATATGATTGGAATGGGTGCGCTGAAATATTTTATCCTGAAAGTGGACCCTGAAAAAAGAATGTTGTTTAATCCTGCAGAATCCATCGATTTCAATGGCAACACCGGACCTTTTATACAGTATACCTATGCCCGGATAAAATCTGTATTACGGAAAGGTGAAAATTATCCTGAATTGAAAGATTTTCTTTCTTCTTCTCCCGGAAATTATCCCGCTATGAATGAAAAGGAAAAAGTATTGATAAAATGGATGTTAAAATATCCTTTTGTGCTGGGCGAAGCTGCCGAAAGATTGAGTCCTGCTGTTATTGCGAATTATGTGTACGAATTGGCGAAAATTTACAACCAGTTCTATCACGAGTATCCTATCGTTGATCCTGTAGAATTAGAAACATCTAATTTCAGAATGCATTTATCAAATAAATGTGCGACACTGATTCAAAAATTTAAAATTACTCGAATTGAAGTTCCGGAAAGAATGTAAAAGTTAAAGTATGCGTATTAAAGTAAGTCGGTTTATAATGGTGGTGATGGGTGTTATAGCAGTAAATATGGCATTGATCATAAGTGTTTCGGGAGTAGATACAGCCCGGAAGAATGAGAAAGAATTCGGTAAAATACTATTAAAAGAAGGAGATCTCGTTTTCAGAAACGGGTACGGAATGATCAGCAGTTGGTTTCAGCGCTGCTCGCTCCAGGATCCGACCTTCAGCCATGCGGGAATCGTTGTTTTTAAGGAAGATCAACCTTTTGTGGTGCATCTTCAACAAAGTAATTATGGTAGTCCCTTGCATTGGGGAGCGTATTTCCGATTTCTGGAATAAAGAGGTCTGCAGCAAAGGTGCTGTCTATCGTCGGACGTATCAGCATTAGAAATTAACAACATTGTTTCTGACGTTAAAAATGATTTGAAAAATGTTCCGGAATTCGATTTGAATTTAATATGGAGGATAATAGTAAGTTCTATTGTTCAGAGTGGATCAGAGAGAAATTTATTAATGCCACCGGCGATGTGAATTATTTCCCGGTGACCAGCATAGAAAATTTCAGCTACATTGCTCCGGATAATCTTTATTTAAATCAACATTCGAAATTCATCTATAGATTTAATTATCCATGATACGCAGACTCTTATTACCATTTACCCTAATTTTTCTGACTATTGCTTCCTGCAAAAAGGATGAAGATCCTGTCATTGTTGCGGAAATGTTTTTAAATGCGATGCAGGAAAGGGACTATGAGACAGCGAAGAAAGTATGGTACCGTTGAAACAATAAAGCTGCTTGAACAATTTGAAAAAATTGAAGAGTTGAATGATATCAAATCCGAAGAAACGCCCGGAAAGATCAGCATTCTTTCTGAAGACATCCGAGGAGTGAATGCTATCGTTTATTTTACCGAAGCCGGTAACAATGCGGAGCAAAAAATCTCCTTAAAAAAGGTAGAAACCCCCGACGGTAAAATGTGGAAAGTAGCCCTCAAAAAAGAAGAAATTAAAATGATCCAAAACCCCGGCATCTAATATTTTTTCTTCCTCAACAATACCTTATTAGAACGCTGAGGCTAAAGCCTACACTGATTTAACTGATTTACGCAGATTTATTCCCATTGCATTAAAGTCATAACACTCCACTTTCGTATTTTCGTAATTTATTCGTATTTCGTACTTTATTCGTAATTCGTATTCCAACCAATTTTTTATCACCTAAAATTTCTAATCCGGAACGCTGAGGCCGAAATGGCCTACACTGATTTAACTGATTTACGCAGATTCATTGCCATTGCATTATAGTCATATCATTCAACTTTCGTAATTTTCGTTATTTATTCGTATTTAGTAATTCCTGCTTTTCTATTTTATTCGTATTTCGTATTTTATTTCGTATTTCGTACTTTCGTATTTTATTCGTATTTCGTATTTTATTTCGTATTTCGTACTTTCTGAAGTGACTTTTCTTAAGGAGCAGACTGATGTATTCCTGCAACAGTGGACCGCTCATAAAGTAGACTTAAATGCTTCATCCCTGGTTGTGGATGATCTGTTTCTGATTGTGGCAGTGGATGAATCGGAAGTGAATGCCAGTGGCTGTTCCATTGATAAATTGTATCAATTTGTGAAGAATGTGCAGCAACAATTAAATATTGATTTGCTCGATAGATTAAAAGTCGCTTTTGTCAATTCGGAGAATACTATTTCCACAACTTCTTTAAAGGAGATGGAGAATATGATACAATCCGGTAGGGTGGATGGCGAACTTCCGGTGTATGACTTAACAGTTACAACGCTGGGTGAATATTCGAGCAGATTCAGGGCTCCACTTAAATCAACCTGGTTAAACAGATTTCAATCGGTCTGATGCTATCGCTCATCTCAAGTTTACCGGGCCCTTCTTGGATAAAAAGTCTGATCAGATTTCTGATCCTTTTATTACCTTTTTCTATGCCGTATTAAAAGGAGTACAAGCCTATCTGACCTGGCATTTCGAACATCCTATTGACGCAAAATAAAAATACTTAACCTTAAAGGTAAAGCTCAGGATATTTCCTAATAGGAATTTCTACTGTTCTGCGCTATTTCTCTTTCTGATTCTCATATTCAAAAGTTCCACGAGAAGTGAGAAAGCCATCGCAAAGTAAATGTATCCTTTTGGAACCTCGTAATGGAAGGCTTCAATAGTGAGCATGAATCCGATCATAAGGAGGAAGGAGAGCGCCAGCATTTTAATGGTAGGGTGCTTATTGACAAAGTCTGAAACCGATTTCGCAGAAATTAACATGACGATCATGGAGATGATGACGGCAAGTATCATAATACTCACATGATCTACCAGACCCACAGCTGTTAAAATGGAATCAAATGAAAACACGATATCCAATCCGATAATCTGAGCAATCGCCATGTTAAGAGTAAGCTTTTTCATGCCGGGCGTAGATAAATGTTCTTCCTTGCTGATTTTACCGTGAATCTCAGAGGTGCTCTTGGCCATCAAAAAGAGTCCGCCAAAAAGTAAAACCATATCCCTGCCACTAAATCCATGGTCCATAATTGTGATGAATGGCTCTTTCAAGCTGACAATCCAACTGATACTGAACAATAAGGCAATCCGTATGATCAAGGCGAGGCTTGCCAATTCGGCGTGCTTTTGCTTGTTGCTGGTAAGGTAGCTTCCCGGCTAATATGGAGATGAAAATGATGTTATCTATTCCCAGTACAATCTCCATGACAACAAGTGTAAAAAGTGAAATTAATCCGTCAACTGATAAAATAAGCGCTATTTCTTCCTGCATGGTTGGAATTGATTTAGCTGCAAAGATAGCCGTGGGAATTTGAATATAGTTTTTACGTTGCAACGATGAAGTTTAAAAAGTGTTGAAGTTCATGTGAACGGTATAGAAAAATCAAACCAATGAAACGAAATCTTCAAGTGAAGGTCTGTTAAATTAAGTCGGGGTGGCCAGATTTGAACTGACGACCTCCAGCACCCCATGCTGGCGCGATACCGGGCTACGCTACACCCCGAGTGGATATCTTTTTACAATAATTTTCTTTCCCGGAAACAAATAGAACAGGTTGGTTGTTCGCCTGATAGGTTTATGAGAAAGAAAATTTGAGACTGCAAAAGTATATGTATAATCGACCTTTCACAAATTTATTGGCCGTCTCTGCTGATTCATTTACTATTTCTTCTGTTTCAGGTTATTATATTGTCACCAGAGTGCACGCCTTTGCTTTGATAGCGGTTTTTCTCCTTAGTTTTGCAGCCTTATGAAAAAGTATTTCCTGCTCCTCCTGATTCCTTGCCTGGCCTTTTCTTCTTCTTTCTCTCAGGAAAATGTTGATAATAAAGCAACTATAAGTGGTTACGTGAAGGACTCCCTTACCGGGGAAGCACTTACCGGTGCAGCCATTTATGTGAAGGAACTGGAAAAAGGTGCAAATGCAAATGCCTATGGTTTTTTCTCTTTGACAGTAAATCAAGCAAAATATTTACTGCTTATCAATTTTGTAGGCTATCAGGAAAAACAGATAGAAATTGATCTGAAAAAGAATGTCTCCCTCACGATTGAACTGGCTCCTAAAGTGTATGAAAAACAAGAGGTGGTGATAACAGGTGAGCGGATCGACCGGAATATCAAGAGTACGGAAATGGGCCGCGTTGAGCTGGAAATAGAGAAAATTAAAAGCCTGCCGGCATTACTGGGAGAAGTGGACATTTTGAAAGCCATTCAGTTGTTACCCGGGGTGCAGGATGCAGGGGAGGGGAACTCGGGATTTTATGTGCGTGGTGGTGGACCCGATCAGAATCTGGTCTTACTGGATGAAGGTGTGGTGTATAATGCATCTCATCTCTTTGGATTTTTCTCGGTTTTTAATCCGGATGCAGTGAAAAATATTACGCTAACCAAGGGTGGAATGCCTGCGCAATATGGCGGTCGACTGGCATCGGTGCTGGATATCTCGATGAAGGATGGTAATATGAAGGAGTACCATGCTGAAGGAGGAATCGGATATATTGCCTCCCGTTTTACGTTCGAAGGTCCCATTGTAAAGGAGAAAGGTTCATTTATTGTGAGTGGACGTCGTACGTTTATTGATCTCTTTTTACGGGAACCTTTTATCGGTCCGGAGTCGAACATCGCCGGTAACTCTTATTACTTTTTTGATCTCAATGCCAAGTTGAACTATCAGTTATCATCTAAAGATCGACTGTTTATGAGTGGTTATTTCGGCAGAGATGTTTTCAACTTCAAGAGCAGGGAAACCGGATTTGCCGTGCGTATCCCCTGGGGAAATGCCACGACTTCCCTACGCTGGAATCACCTTTTCAACGATAAAACAACTGGTTTCCGAATATTCTCCATAACGTGAAGTTCGGCGGGAATTATATTTATCATCGCTTTACACCTACCAATGCCTATGCCCGCTCCGGTGATGTGGTTTTTGATCTGGGAGATATCACCCGTTTCTATGCGCACGACGCCGCTTTATATGTGAATGACGAATGGGATATCACGGAGAAACTTAGAGTGAATGGGGGACTGCGGATGACTTACTTTGCGCACATCGGTCCCTTCTCCCGCTATGTGGAAGATCCTTCTTTTGAAGGCCGTTTTATTGATACCATCGACTATGCTTCCGGAAAAAAAGTGAAGGATTACTATAACCTCGAACCGCGAGTAAGTGTACGTTATGAATTGAATAAATTTTCCTCCATCAAAGCTTCCTATACTCAGAATTATCAGTACATCCATATCGCTTCTTTTGGTTCTGTGAGTCTGCCGACAGATGTTTGGGTGCCGAGTACTGACAGAGTGAAACCGCAGTATGGAGTTCAGTATGCATTGGGCTATTTCAGGAATTTTAAGGATAATTTATTTGAGACTGCCGTAGAGGTCTATTACAAGGAGATGAAGAATCAGATCGACTACCGTGAAGGGGCAACGCCAGATCAGGATGTCAGAAATAATCCTGATAATAATTTTGTTTTCGGAGAGGGATGGAGTTATGGTGCCGAGTTTTTTGTGAAGAAATCGAAGGGCAATTTTAGCGGATGGGTGGGCTATACCTTAGCCTGGACAGAGCGAAATTTTCCGGACCTGAATTTCGGAAGAGATTTTCCTGCTAAATACGATCGCCGCCACGATGTGTCAGTTGTATTAACCTATGAACGTTCCAAAAAATGGTTGTTCGGAATGACCTGGGTCTATGCTACCGGTGATGCCCTGACGCTACCTACGGAAAGGTATTTCATGTCGGCCGGACCTCCGGTTTCTGTGAATGGAAGCGGTGGGCTCGACGTGAACAATAATTTCTATATCCTCAGCGGCTATGATAACCGCAATGACTTCCGGCAGAAAGCCTATCACCGACTCGATTTTTCCGCAACATTACGCAGCCAGAAAGTGAAGAAATTCAAGAGTGAGTGGGTATTTGCCGTTTACAATATGTACGGTCGACAAAATCCTTATTTCATTTATTTCGATGTGCAGGGAATAGCCAGGACGGCAATCAGAGAGTGCAAGCCAAGCAGGTCTCCTTGTTCAGTATTATCCCTTCAGTTACTTATAATTTTAAATTCTGATCAATGAAAAATATTCTTCTTCATCGGAACCTGCCTGCTGATCAGCAGTTGTGAAAAGACATCTCTCGGATCTCCCCGAAACGGAATCTAAAGTAGTAGTGGATGGCTATGTGGAAATAGGATTGCCTCCTATGTGATTCTCAGCAAGAGTGAAGCTTATTTTAATCCTATCGGGCAGAACAGCATTAATAATTTACCCATTCGTGGAGCTATTGTTACCATCAGCAACGGAACGGATACTATTCAGTTGACAGAAATAGACACCTCATTGAATGGAGTTTCCGTCGGTGGATTTTATGTCGCTCTGGATAGCCTCACGTTTCTGCCCACTATGATTGGAATTCCGGGTACCCAATATACCTTGAACATTATTACTGCAGATGGCAGACAAGTCAGTTCATCGGCAGTTTTACATGAGCCGGTGGCATTGGACAGTGTTTGGTTTAAGGTGCAGGACAACCTCGATAGTCTGGGCTTTGCATGGGCAAAACTTTCTGATCCGGATACTTTGGGAAACTATTACCGATGGTTTGCTAAGCGACTGAATAAAGATGATTTGTATTATACGCCCTTCGGCTCTGTATTTGAAGATAAATTCATCAACGGACAAAGTTTTGATTTTGCCTATAACAGAGGTACCGTTCAAAACTCGGAAGCCGAGGAAGATGAAAATGAAGAAGCCGGATTTTATAAGAAGGGAGACACCATCGTAGTAAAATTCTGTAGCATTGACAGAGGAACCTATGAGTTCTGGAGAGACGCAGAAAATCAATTGGCCAATAATGGTAGTCCTTTTGCCGTTCCTTCCAATGTGAAATCGAATATCAATGGCGGAAGAGGGTTGTTTGCTACCTATTCAGTAGCTTACGACACGATCATTGCCCGGTAATTATCTCCGGTTTAATTTTTTACTTTTAGCAGCTCATCACAGGTAGTTAAATCAATGAAGAGAATTCAGAATTTGATTGATCAGGGCGAAGGTGCCATGCTGGATTTCAAAAAGGAAATCAGTAATGTGCATCGCATTGCTAAATCTATCGTTTCCTTTGCTAATCTTCATGGTGGGACTTTGCTGGTAGGCGTGAATGATGACGGAACCATTAGTGGCATAAAAACCGAAGAGGAAAAATTCATGCTGGAGAAAGCGACTGAATTCTTCTGCACACCGCCCATCGAGCTCATCATCCACGAATGGAACCTGCGCGGAAAGATGATCCTGGAAGTGATTATTCCCGAAGGCAAGGATAAGCCTTATTATGCTACGGATGAAGAGGGGAAAAAATGGGTGTATGTACGGGAAAAGGATCAATCACTCTTGGCAAGTAAAGTGTTGGTAGAAGTTCTGAAAAGAAAGCATTCCTCACGGCCTTCCATCATAAAATACACCAGCAAGGAAAAAGCCCTCATGGACTATCTCCAGGCCCATCCACGCATTACCCTGAAGGAGTTTTCAAATATGGTCAATATCAGCAGATGGCGGGCTCAAAAGATTCTCGTTAACCTGGCTGCCGTAGGTGTGATTCGAGTGCATGATATCGAAAAGCCGGAGTTTTATACGTTGGGGATGTAGTTTTGACTCATTGGTTTGTACTTTCAAATGATTTTTTTGCATTTTTCAAATAGCTTATACCTTTGCTTTTTTGCAAATAAATAGCTTTCTAACCTAATTTAAAACTAAACCTTATGAAAAACATTTATAGTAATTATTCGAAAATTATCCTTTCCCTTCTATTGGTATTTGGTTGTATTGTCAATTCTTTTAGTCAGAGTCAGGGTCCTGATTATAAATGGGGAGCCTTAAAAAGTCAGTATAATGAATGGCCCAAATCAAGGAAATGATATCGGTAACCTTTCAAGTGGTTCAGTGGTTTCTGTTGGTTTTTTATATTCCTGGAAATTATGATTATAATATTGCAGTTATAAAATACTCGGCAGATGGATCATTGTTAAATGAATATTATTTGGATTTCTATAACGATTCATTACGTAGTGAAGGCGTTAAAATAAAAGTATTGAATGATTTTATTTATGTATTAGTTGCTGCTCAATACTATACTACACCTGGAGTTACGGAAGGTAATATTGGCGTTATTAAATTAGACTCTAATCTCAATTTGGTAAATCAATTTTCATTTAATTCTGATCCCGGTATCGAAGAGATGCCGGTTGATATGGGATTGGATCAATCGGGTAATGTATATGTTATTGGATGGGCTGAAAGACCGGCAACCGGTAGAGATTTCGTTTTTATCAAGCTGGACCAAAATCTGAATTTTATTTTTCAAAATACAATTCTTCGCCCGGAAATTACTCTGATGAACCTTCTGAAATAGCAGTTGAAGCAAATGGAGTTTGTAATATAGTAGGTACAAGAAATAGTTTGGCAAAAGGTTCACAAATAGCCGTTTTTAAATACTGGGGGAATGGAATTCTGCTTTGGCAAAAAAATTATGATATTAGATCAAATCAGGCACTTCTTGATTTAGGAAAGTACGTGGCTTTTGATCCGGTAAACAGTGATGTATTCGTAGCCGGAGTAGGCCAGGCAAGTAGTGGAGGGAACAGTGAATGGATTATACTGAGGTTTGATGGAATTGATGGCTCAAGAAAATGGATAAAGCGAATTACAGCTTCAAACAAGGGTTTTTCTCCAAGAGGTTGGAATATTTTAATTCAGGTACTATATACTTCTGGAGTGGTCGGAACTAATGGACAAGTGGAGTAGATATACAAGTCAGAAAACTAGATCCTTCCAACGGAAATGTACTTTGGAATAAAACATTTGATGGATTGGCTTTGGATTAGAAGACAATGACATATTGTCTTCAATGTTAGTCAGTCCATCTGAAGAAATATTTCTAATGGGTAGTACTGATGATGGTTATTTCAATGGATCGAATGTTTTTCATCTGGTTTTGAAATATAATTCTTCCGGAAATTTAGTTTGGACCAGTAAATTACCTGCCGGATTTTTTAGTCATGCAAGTTGGACAGCCGATTATGCAACTTATCATGCAGGTAGCCAGTCATTGTATGTAACAGGAAATCGAAATGATTCTCCTAACAGAATTTGGACTACTACGAAGTATTCTACTGCATTGCCGGTCGTTGATGAAACTTATTCAAATAGATCTTTGCAAGCAAGTACCAATTATAGTAAGAAAGGAGAGTTAAATATTTATCCTAATCCTGCGGATCAATTCTTCTATTTAAGACTGGATGAAGAAAGGAAGGGCAACTTGTAATAACTGATTTGTCCGGTAAGATTGTTTATCAAAGGAGTAATGTAGTAATGCCCTTGAGATCAATTCCGGTGATTGGCGTTCCGGAGTATACTTCGTCACATTTAATTGTGGCGACCGAATTTATAAGGAAAAGGTGATAAAGAATTAGATGTAAACAAATTTGGATCACATAAAGAATCAATTAATACTTGCCAGGTAATATTTGTCATTTTTATGTGATCCAAATATTCATAGAAAATTATGCTAGAAGAATCAAAAGAAATTTATAATAGAGTATTTCAACTTCACAAAGAAGGATATTCATCGGATAAGATACAAACAATACTTAGAAAAGAAGGTCTGCAGGATACATTTCTAACGGAAGCTCTATGCAAATTAAAATTAGTTATCTACAAAAAACGAAAGGGCAGGGAGTGACCCTAATGATTGCAGGGGGTATAATTTTGCTGACAGGCTTTATTATGACGGTCTTTCTCTTTCATGCGAACCATAACTTTGATATCTTTATGTATGGTTTTACCATCATCGGCACCTTAATTTTGGGATATGGTGCATATGAAGTATTGCAATGAGTAGAAAGAATAGCTTTAAATGTTCGGGCAGTATAAAAGGAATTGCACTTCTAATTCTTTCAATGATCATTTTCGTGCACCTCTACACTACCTTCGCCATGTATCACAGAACTATTTGTATTTCAATAAATTGATCTGTTTATTCTGTGATAGTTTATAATTGCTTAACTTGCCTTTAATTGGTGAAAAAATATAATTTTGCCAGCTACAATAGCAATGAATAATTTCTCCTATAGAAGTATGTCTTTAAATCCGCGAATGGGAAATCCTGCCGGACAACTTTCTAATAATTTATGGGATAAAAGCGAATTGATTCACCTGTATTTCTTCCTACACTTTTAAATCGTTCCCGGAAAATCTATATGAATAATTTAAAGGGATCAACGTGGATGGATAATGATAAAATCCATTGGTTTTTTGCATTGGTAGCCTCCGTACTGTTCATTGGCATGAATGGCTATTCCTTTAACTATGGTGATCAGGAGGAACATTTACCGCAGGTGTATAAACTTTTTAATCCTTCACTCTATCCGAATGATTATTTCATGGTGCCCAATGAACTTACATTTAGTGTCCGGTTTTATTATAAATGGCTGGTGTATGGTGTGTCATTGCTCACTGGTGTGGAAACGGCTTGTTTTCTATTGACCATGACTGCGCTTATCGTTTCCGCCTGGTCGGTGAGCAAAATTTCAATGTATTTTGATAACAGTAAGCTGACAGCTTTTATCGCCCCGGTACTATTGCTTTTGTTTTTTAATACGATGTGTATTGGGGATAATAGCTTTCAGGACAATGAACTGATAGGCTCTACTCTTGCGGTGATGTTTTGTGCGCTGGCTTTTGTATATTACTTCAAAGAAAAGTATGTATGGATGGCCGTATGTATCGGACTCGGTGGATTGTTTCAGATTTTAGCCGCATTGATTGTGGCGATATTACTTTGTTCAATGCTGGTTATTCATAACCGCAAATCCATTCCAACCGTAGCGGGTTATTTCTCTGTTTTCATTTTAGTGTCTCTGCCGATGCTGGGCCCCATTCTTTACCGACAGTTTATCATGGATCAGCAATTTGATAAGTCGGCCTATTACATCGCTCTGTATAAAATCAGAAATCCGAATCATTATCTCCCATCATATTTTCCAAAGATGGAATATCTGAAATTTACACTTCTTGCCGCCGCTTCTTTTCTTTCGATGTATCTTTTTAAAGCGAAGAACGGGAAATTCGTTTTGAAATTGACGGCCATTGTGGTGATAGGGATGATATGCTACTATCTGTTGCTGGAGAAAGCCGGTTATATGGGAGTAGGGAAGACGCAATGGTTTAAAGCGACCATTTGGCTGACATTATGTTATTCCATTTTGATTTCAATAGCTTTGAAAAAAGTGATTTGTCTTTTGCTGGACGAGAAAAGGTTATTGAGAGTCGCATGTCTGTCCGCCATTCCATTAGTAGTGATAGTTACTTTTATTATTTTTCAATCTGCGCTTATTCCGCATCCCTTCTTTAAAAGCAAATACCGGATCGGAAACTACCAAAAAAGTGATATCCAGAAGATGCACGAATGGATCGCCGTCAATACACCTGTGGATGCTGTTTTTCTTGTGAGTCCGGGTAATCTTTCTTTTCTCTGTGATGCCAAACGGTCCTTGCTGATTGCACATAAATCCGTCATACATGAACCCTATTTCCTCATTCCCTGGGCAAATAATTTCCAACGCATCTTCGAATTTAAATACGATACCCTTGTTAATATAAGTCCGCTGGAAGCCGGTAAAATGGGCTATAACCGTAGGCCCTATATTCCCGTAAAAGGGGAAAACTAGATTATCGCCTCGATAATAGGAAGGAATGTACTTTTACCCATCAATTGGGGAAAGAGATTCACAGAGAGGGCGATTATATATTGACTGAAATTCGAAAAGAGCAAGCTGTGGATGTTCATCTCAATGCACCCGGTACCGTTGAATAAAATAGTCCTGCACGAACGAGGATAAAATAAATCAAATGACAACAGATCTTTCCATCATAGTTCCTATCTACAACGAACAGGAGAATATCAATAAGCTCTATCTGCGATTAAAAGCTGTGGCAGAAGGGATGAAAGTCTCCCATGAATTTGTTTTTATTAACGACGGGAGCAGGGACAATTCACTGGCTTTAATCAAGGAACTTGCAGCGAAAGACAGTAGCGTAAAATACATCAATTTCAGTCGGAACTTCGGACACCAGATCGCGGTGACTGCCGGAATAGATCACGTCAAAGGTAATGCCGTAGTCATCATCGACGCCGATTTGCAGGATCCTCCTGAATTGATTCCGGAGATGTATGCGAAGATGAAAGATGGATTCCAGGTGGTTTATGCACGAAGGAGAAGAAGAGCAGGAGAGAGCCTCTTAAAGAAGTTCACGGCAAAGATGTTCTACCGGATATTGGCGGGCATTACCTCCATCGATATTCCTGTAGATACCGGTGACTTCCGCATCATGGATAAAGTGATTGTAGATGTCTTGCGCGAGATGCCCGAGCAACAGAAATTCCTTCGCGGACAAATTTCCTGGATCGGATTCAAGCAGACCTATGTGGAATACGACAGAGATGAACGCCATGCCGGAGAGACAGGATACACGTATAAAAAAATGATTCGCTTCGCCCTCGATGGCATTACCTCTTTTTCAAATCTTCCTCTCAAGTTCGCCACCATCGCCGGCTTTGTGGTTTCCGGAATCACCTTCCTGGTCATTCTTTACGCCCTCTACGCCCGTTTCATTGCCAAGGATTACGTTCCGGGCTGGACCTCGTTGATTCTCGCCGTACTCTTCATCGGTGGCGTGCAGCTGATCACTATTGGAATTATTGGCGAATACATCAGTCGTTTGAGCGCGAATGTGAGAAACAGACCATTGTATATTAAGAGTGATACGAATATTGAGGGTGAAATTAACACAAAGTGTTTCACTGATGCTGAAGGTGAATTACAAGAATTCAATGCTATTGAGGAGGATGTGGTAGAAGGTGTGCTATCATTCTTAGTTTAATTTGATGTACTTATAGTTATTGTAAAAGAAAATCTTCATTTCCCTATATTTTTACCTAATAATTGCATGCGATATCATTCCTGACTTGTACGTTTTAGTGCGGTGTTTTCAAATTTCTAATGGATTTAGATTGATAGGGACATAATGTTTACGGCTTTTAACTCCAACTAAGTTAGAGCTTCGGTCGGCATGCACGGAAACGAAGGCTGCACAGAAGGTTCGGCAGAGAACATTAAGCAGCTTTTGAAGATGAATAAAATCGCTTTATCCGGAAATTCGACTTTATTTTTCAACCATAAATAATCTTAGTTTTGAATAAAAGGATATTCTGATAATTAAATCTTCTCTTTAAACGCAGCGAACGCCGCGAACCCGCCGCGAACGCAGCGCCTGCCTGCCGAAGCTTCAGCATAGGTAGGTTTAAGTTTGGAATCGTTACTGCTCTGGATGGCGTTTTAATTACTCTAATTTCCTTTGTATCTACTCTTAGTGCGGTTAAAGTAGAAAACCATTAACTTAACCGGTTGAATTCGGTTAACATATAATTTCACCCGTAAATGCAGGTACAATTCAGGAGAAAATCTTGCTTCTTCAGGATTATTTACCCTATATTTGCATGATATATCATTCACTAACGGCAAAATAAGTAATTTATGACTGATAAATCACTCAGTAATTGGGTTGCAATGAGCGATAAAGCTTTAGCGGAACGAATTGGCGTTTTTGTAAAGTATCATCGTCTGGAGCAGAATAAAACGCAAGATCATCTGGCTGCAGCCGCCGGTATCAGTCGTTCAACGCTAAGTTTGTTGGAAAGAGGGGAGACGGTTACCCTTGCTACATTAATACAGGTGTTAAGGGTATTGGATCAACTGCAATTCATGAATGCGTTTCTTGTAGAGGAAAATATAAGCCCACTTGCTTTGGCAAAATTGGAAAAAGAAAAACGCAAACGGGCCAGTGGCAGGAAGGAAGAAAATGAGAACGAATCAGAATGGTAAACCATGAATGTAGCATCAGTTAAAATATGGGATAAAGAAGTGGGTGCTGTAGCCTGGAATGAGGCGAAAGGCTATGCCACATTTGAATATCATCCTTCGTTCAAACAATTTGGCTGGAATTTGGCACCAATGAAAATGCCTATTGGATTTTCCACAAATCAATTTGCTTTTCCTGAACTCAGGGGCAGACAAAAACGCTGCTAATAATTCCTTCAGAGGACTCCCGGGAATGTTAGCCGATGTCTTGCCCGATAAATATGGAAATCAACTGATCAATATGTGGCTGGCACAACATGGTCGATTACCGGAAAGTATGAATCCTGTGGAAATGCTCTGCTTTATCGGTACGCGCGGTATGGGTGCTTTGGAATTTGAACCTACTATTCTAATTGAAAGCAAGAGGACCTTTTCCTTAGAGATAGATCATCTGGTGGATGTTGCTCAAAAAATGTTGGGGAAACGTCAAGCATTCAAAACCAATTGGCATAAAAGTGATGAACAAGCAATACTTGACATCTTAAAAATAGGTACCTCTGCCGGTGGGGCACGTCCAAAAGCAGTTATAGCCTGGAATGAAAAAACCGGAGAAGTAAAATCAGGGCAGACAAATGCCCCAAAAGGATTCGAACATTGGCTGATAAAACTTGATGGAGTGAGTGATGTGCAACTGGGAGCCAGTAAAGGGTATGGACGCGTGGAAATGGCGTATTACAATATGGCAATAGCTAGTGGAATAAACATGATGCCATCCCGACTATTGGAAGAAAACGGTCGTGCTCATTTTATCACCAAGCGATTTGACAGAGAAGGATCTGATACCAAACATCATGTGCAAACCTTTTATGCGTTGAAGCATTTTGATTTTAATCTGGTCAACAGTTTCAGTTATGAGCAACTTTTTCAAACTATGCGTGAATTGAAACTAAACTATCCGGATGCGGAACAAATGTTCAGAAGAATGGTGTTTAATGTCATTGCCCGAAATTGCGACGACCATACCAAGAACTTTTCTTTTCTATTGAAAAAGTCAGGCAAATGGAGCCTTGCACCCGCGTATGATATATGTCACGCCTATCGTCCCGGAAGTGATTGGGTGAGTCAACAAGCTTTGAGCATTAATGGAAAACGAAAAGATATTAATCGAAAAGATTTACTCCTGATAGGTGCATCCATCAAATGCAAACAGGCTGCAGCCATCATTGATGAAATTAGCGAAACCGTTATGCAATGGAAAAATTTCGCCAAAGAGGTGGACGTTCAACCCAGGTTACGCGATGAGATTTTTAGGACTCATTTAAGAATTTGAGGAGATCAATAGCTTTGTTATCGAGTTGGGTGTAGGTCTGAAAAAAATTAAAAACTTCCTTTGTTTTATGCTTTTTATAGTTGTCTGCACAATTGTTTTCCTCCTTTTTGAACAGCTGAAAATTTCAACTCCATTTATAACGGTATGCACTAACCCTAATGCCTTTGCAATGTCAAAACTTGTATTGCCGTACGAAATCTAAACATTCGCCAATAAATGTATTTCAAATAAGATAATATTTTTTAGCTTGCCCAACTCTGAAAATCTGTTAAAAATTCTCCTCCTGAAATGAAAACATTGAAGTATTGCCTGTCTGCTTTTATTCTGACACTTGCCTTCCCAAGTATGATTAAAGCAACAGACCTCGTTGTGGCGGCCGGTGGAGCCGGTGGAGCCTACGCCAGCATCAATGCGGCACTTGCAGCTGCTGCTCCGAATGATAGAATTATCGTCTACCCTCAGGCGGGAGGCGGAGCCTATTCGGATACCAATATCCGGATAACAAAGAGCATACAAATTCTATCTGCCAATGAAGGTGCTTATTATGCGGTGGATGCTCCTGTAATCAATATTACTCCTTCCACTGCCGGTATAAATGTTACCATTATCGGGATGAAACTTCTTACAGGGAGTATTTTTTCAACCATAGCATCACCAACAGGTTCCAGAAGTACTATTAATCTGCTAAATGATTCACTTTCCGATGGATTAATTTCCATCAATCATGATAATTATGATTTAACTGTAGCGAGTTCTCATGTCCAGGCCGGACTGACTTTCAGATTTGGAAAAGCGATTGGAAATATTATTAGATCAGCCGTAACTATTAACAGTGATGCCTCTGTCAATAACCCTTTAGATACAGTTCTGGTAATAGGCAATAAAGTGTTTGGCTACACCGCTAGTAACTACAGCGGCATTTACTGGAATTCTACAACACATTTTTTCGCTATTCAGAATAATTTCATTTCACTGACTTATTATCTTAACGGGTATGGAACCGGTATTTTTATTGCTACTTCAAAGAATTCAACAGCGGGAATAAATATGATAAATAATAATACCGTTTATAAGGCTTCAACTGCATTATCTTACGGAATTTATTTTACCGGAGCTGCAAGCAGTTATACAGAAATATTAAATAATCTCATTGCAGGAAGTGCATCCTATGCTGTGTATGTAACAAGTGGAAATGTTTCTGTTCATTACAACTATTTCACCAGCGCTTCATTGTTAGGCTTTACCAATGATGGTACAAATATCACTGCTACGAACGTAACGCTGAATGCTGAAGGGCTTAATACAAATCCTCTGTCCAATACCATTAACGGTGGTACCACCGATTCAGCATATGCGGATATTGACCTTACCCGGAATGATGTAGGTTGCTACGGAGGGTCGTTTACTTTGAATAATTTCTTTCCTATAACTTCGAATGACTGGGCAAGAGTGATTCTGGTTACCGCTCCCCGCAGGGTGTTGGTGAACGGGACAATTCATGTGAAGGCTATAGGTTTCGATAAATGATCTTTCATACATCAAATGATAAGATGGTATGAAACGTAGTGTAAGCATAATTGCTTTATTGCTGTTCGTTGTCATGTCTGCTTTTTCTCAAAGCGGACGTGGGAAGCTGACGGCTGCGGAATTGTTTTTCGATACCGACCCCGGTTTTGGAAATGGTGTTGCGCTCACCTTTAACCCTGGTATAGACAGTTCATTTCGCGCTGCGGTGCATTCCCTTTCGTCATCCTTATCGCCCGGCCTGCATACTGTAAATGTCCGGCTAATGGACTCACTGAGTAACTGGGGACCTGTTTTTAAAACTACGCTTATTGTCGAAAATGCGCTCACTGCAAGGAATATTGGTTGCATCATCGCCCGGGCCTATTGGGATAATAATACGGCTATTGCACAACCGCTCATCATTTTTAATGGTAACGCCTCCAATGCGCTGAATACTTTTATTAACTCCTCTTCCTCTATACCTTTTCAACGCCTGGTCTGCATAAGTTGAGTGTGCAGGTCGTGGTGTGGATGGTAATATGGTGCTTCTTACTCTACTATGGTAAATTTCGAGCAGGCACTGATAAATCAAAGAATAATTTCTGCGGCTATCGGTCGTATTTACTGGGATAATAATCCCGGTGCTTCTACAGGACTTGTGATCTTCAATGGAAATGCAGGAAATGCCTTTAATGATTTCATCAATTCAACGGCTATTCCTTCATTTGGGAATGGAGGTTTGCATAAATTAAATGTGCAATTGCTCGATGCAGCGGGGAACGGAAATTATGGTCCTGCATTTTCAACAGTGGTGAAGTTCGATGAGGTTTTGACGAATACCGCTTCGCAAAAGATTACCGAAGGAAGAGTGTGGCTGGATAATGATACTCCTCCTGCAATTGGAAATTTTATTGCTGTCGATGGTAATTTCAACGATGCCATCGAAAATGCAATGCAAACCCTTATTGCATCTTCGCTTGGAATGCATATCATCAATGTCCAGGTTCGTGATTCCGCGAATGGCTGGGGACCGGTTTTTAAAACGGCTATCAGTGTCGAAAATCCGCTCTCGTACAGAAATATACAAATTACATTAGCGCAATTGTTTTGGGATAATGATAGTCTTGCTGCAGTTAATTTATTGGCATTTGATGGCAATTACTCCGATGCCATTGAAGAAGCTTTGGCGAGTGGAGTAAATGTTCCACCTTCCGGCATACATACACTGAACGTCCGTTACAGAGATATTGCAGGAACTGGAGCCGTAATTTTAAAACCACGATGGTTATTGAAACACCGGTTTCTTCCAGAAATATCAAAGTCACGGAAGGGGAGGTGAGGATCGATAATAATCCACCTGCCATCATCATTGGCTTAAATGGAAATTTTAATCAGGCGCTTGAAGAAATGCAATCGTTCCTGCTGAGCGGCCCTCTGAGCCCGGGACTGCATACGATAAATGTCAGAATTAAAGGCATGGATAATAATTGGGGAAATTATTTCACCACTACGGTCCTCATGTCTCCCTGCTCATCGACTCCTATGCCGGTCGTTAGTGTATCGGGTCCGTTGGAATTCTGTATGGGAGGAAGTGTTACGCTCACAGCAAATTCGGGCTTCAATTCTTACACATGGTTAAGAGATAATATTGTGGTGGGCAATAGTTCTTCCCTACTTGCCACAATTTCCGGTGCATATACTGTGGTTGTGACGGATACCACCAATTGTCCGAATGCGTCTCTTCCGATTAATGTTATTGTTCATGATCCGGAAGTGACCATCTCCTCAAGCAGCACTTATTGCCAGAGTACAGTGGATAGCCTCGTGGCTTCTTCCGGATTTAATTCCTATCAATGGTCTGCCGGTTCCAGCACTGCAAAACAACTGATTACCTCCGGTGGAACATATACCGTTACCGTGACCGATGCATTCGGCTGTACGGATACGACTTCAATCACCATTAATGCATTAACTCCTCCGGCTGCTCCGGTGATATCAACAAATGGTCCTTTGTCATTTTGTCCCGGCAGCAACGTGACGCTCTCTTCTGATATTATTAATAATATTTCCTGGAGCAATGGTTTGACTATTCCTTCTTTCACAACTGATACTACAGGACAATACGTCATTACGGTTACCGGTTCCAATGGCTGCACCAATTCCACAACTGTATCCACCTTACGCTTCGATTCTGCACAAGCGACGTTACAGGTAGCAGGTCCATTGGTGTATTGCCATGATGAGCCATCTACACTTATAGCCAATAGCTCCAGCCAGTATTCATGGTCTAACGGAGAGACAACGCAGACGATACAACCTCTTATAAGCGGGAATTATACAGTTTCCGTCCAGGATTCTAACGGATGTTTTGCTACTTCTTCAGTGGTGAGTGTAACTGTAAATCCAAATCCGACAGTACCTGTCATTTCTCCTAACGGACCACTTTCCTTCTGCAATGGCGGCAGTGTTACACTGCAATCCACTCCCGGAATTCAACATCTATGGAGTAATGGCAGCACCACTAGTGCTATTGTGGTAACTCAATCCGCAGTACTTGTCGATACGGTGATCAATGAATTCGGGTGCAAATCATGGTCCCTGCCGGTTACAGTTGATGTTCATCCATCTGCAAGTATTTCCGCTAACGGACCTACCACTTTATGTTATGGAGATACACTAACACTGACTGCTCATCCGGACACCGGTGTGAGGTACGATTGGCAGAACGGAGCGACAACGCAGCAAGTATTGATCACTTCAACCACATCCGCAAACGTCATCGTTACCGAAACATTAACCGGATGCAGCGACACCGCTTATGTGAATGTCGTCGTTAATAATTTGCCGTTAGGAACGATCACTGCTGCAGGTCCGACACTGGTTTGTTCAGGAAGCGCCTTTACTATCAATGCCAGTGGTTCACCGCATAGTAAATTCCAATGGTTCTATAACGGACAACCGATCACCTATGCAGTGTACAGTGGTAGCTGCAGTTGCTATCTCAGTTATAACGTTTACGGCTATACTTACTCATCAACAATACCGGGAGTGTATACAGCTCTTGCGATCGACACATTGACAGGATGCACACAGTTTACAAATAGTATCACCTATGCTGTTCAGGTGCCTGCTGTACCTATCATTACTGCGAATGGTGGAACTACTTTATGCATCAATGCCAATACGCTCTTATCATCTGGTCCTGCGGTAGCCTACCTTTGGAGTACAGGAGCGACAACGCAATCCGTAATTGCATCTGCTGCCGGATTATATACCGTTACCACTACGGATAACCTTGGTTGTACTGCTACTTCAGTTCCTACGCTTGTGACTTTTTACCCTGCCGCAAGCATTTCAGCCTCGGGATCAACAACACTTTGTGCTGGTGAATCGGTGAATCTTACCGCGCATCCTACCGGCACCTATTTATGGTCCAATGGTGCGACCACTGCAAGTCTTACCGGTATTGATACAAGTGGCACTTTTACCGTCACCGTAACTGATGTCAATGGATGTTCTTCCGTTTCTCCTCCTGTGAATGTCATCGTCAACGCTCTTCCTTCCGGTTCCATTTCAGCATCCGGATCAACCACAGTTTGCCTCGGCAATAATGTAGGGATTAACGCTACCGGCTCACCGCATACTATATTTAAATGGTATTTTAACGGAAGTCCGGTTTATTATTACCTCACTACTATTCAGGTGACAGGGTATAGTTTTAATGCTTCTTATTCCGGAAACTATTCTGCACTCGTTTATGATACGTTAACCGGTTGTTCTGTTTTTACAAATGTCATCGCTGTACAGGTTAATCCGCTTCCGCAGGCGCATATCGCTCAGCTAACACCCGTATTATGCTTTGGTGGAAATGATGCTTCCTTACAGGCTTCCGGATCAGGAACTACCGGGCCTTATAGTTTTAACTGGAACACGGGCTCTGCGAATGCGATCATCTCTTCATTGGCTGCAGGTTCCTATATTGTTACAGTTGCAGATATCAACGGATGTACAGATGCCGATACATTTGCGATTGGCCAACCAACACCCGTTGCTCCTGTATTAATCCCGCAGGTATATACCGGAGGGTATAACATTTCCTGTTTCCTGGGTAATGATGGCAGCTTATCTCTGTCTGCCGGCGGGACCCCGCCCTATACCTATTCATGGAGTACAGGAAGTACAACTTCAACACTATCTTCATTAATTTCGGGAACTTATTCGGTCATAGTTGAGGATGTTAACGGATGTACCGGTATGGATGATATTATTTTCATTGGACCACAACCTTTAACTATTCAATTAACACCTTCTTTGTATACCGGAGGATTTAATATCAGTTGTGCGAATGATAGTACCGGAAGTGTTTCCTCGTCGCTCTCAGGAGGTACAGGCGCGATGTCCTGGCTCTGGTCAACGGGTGCTACGACTTCATCCGCAACAAATCTCACTGCAGGAACCTATACGGTAACCATTACCGATTCCACAGGATGCTCCGCTTCAAATTTTATTACGCTTACCGAACCATCTGCCATCACGTTGAATTCAACTGTTTCAATGTACAACGGATATAATGTGAGTTGTCATGAAGTACCGACGGAACAATCAATCTCAATATTTCAGGAGGAATACCCGGATATCAAT
>JADKIC010000043.1 GCA_016721435.1 Bacteroidota bacterium | reverse complement strand
TTAAAGAACTGAGCGATGACGGAAAAAGTACTGGCATGTGCCCGATGGGCTGTTCCGAAGGCGTCGTTCACATAGACATCACCGTGGGTAGCTAATTTCTTTGCAAATTCCACATCACCCCTTTTCTTCCTGCTTATAAAAACGGAGATTCTCCAGCTTCAACACTTCACCCGGTTGCAGGTCTTTGGAGTTCGGTTGCTGAAGTGCCCTTGCAATCGTCAGCGCATTTCACTTTTACGGTCGAGTAATTTTCGAGTGTGGTAACAGTATGCTTCAAGGAGTATTTCTCCTTCGGACCTTCCTTAGGTCGACCGAGATGACATTAAATGACGCTGCCACCATCGCTAGAATTTTCTGAATGGGTTGGAATATCGGCTTTGATGCGGGGGCATCCGTTACCTCGAGATTCACTGTTGAGCGGAACATTAAAATCTACGCGAATCAGCGCCCGCTTACCGGAGGGATGGCAATCATCGATGGTCTTGAAGGACATAGTTTTAATTTTTGCAAAATATTAATTCATACGGTTGCAGTAATACTCAACCAAATATTCTATGGATGGAACCTACCTCCAGTCAATTTAGAGAAGGCCAGCGGTTTTGCGTTCTCCCAGCTTTGTAATCGGCACGACGGTTGAAAATATCCACGGCTGGATAAATGGCTACACGAAGAGAAGCTTCACTGGCGATACCTTTGCCGATATCATAGGCTGTTTTCCACGGTCAGGAGAAGTTCTGATATTTGGGAGTCCGGTAAATAAAATTCACACTCTCGAAGCCAGTGTTTAAACGGAATCAATCCCCTGAAATTAAACGATACCATGGCCAGTACGGCGTCAAACTGAGCATGTTGCCCGGAACCAAAAAGCCATCGCCTTGGATAAGGACCAAAGGCAAGGTTTCCATTTTGATCTGCTTCTTTTACGGCCGTGCTTACAATTTCTGATCTTCGTTTCCAATCACACCCTGATCCCCCGCATGAGGATTTAAGACAAAGCAATGCGATCCTTGGTTTTCGAATACAGAATCGCGCTTCAATGATTTCACCATGATATTCAGTTTATGCAGGATGCGCTCCTTTGTGATCGTGGATGAAATTTTTTGAAACCGGAATATGTCCGGTCACAAGAGCTACCCGGAGAGATCCGGAACCAAAACATCGGTAATCATTCGTATTGAAGGCCTTCGCCAGAAATTTGGTATGTCCGGTAAATCCACCTTAGGGAGCAATGGTATGTTTGTCGATAGGCGCTGTCACCAGGGGCATCAACAAATCCACTGGCGAGATCGCTGGTAGCAGCCTGTAACGCTTTCAATGCATACGGACCGGTTAACGTCGACGCCTTACCGATCTCCAGCTTCAGTTCTTCTTCCCAGCAATTGATAAGATTCACTTTCGTGGAATGATCTCCTGAATACTGCGGATGGTATTGTAATTAAACTCCTGCAGGTTTAACGCCTTGCGATGCATAGAAATCACCTTGCTGCTGCCATAGATAACAGGAGTACATACCTGTGTCATGCGGGTATCCGATAGCGCTTTGATAATAACCTCCGGCGCAATGCCATTTACATCTCCAATGCTAATGCCTATTTTAACTCTTCCTTCCTGTTCTATGCTCATATCTTATTTCGTTTAATTCAAGCGACTTTTTGTTTGATATCTCAATTCAATTCGTCCACAATTCGTACTATGTATTTGAAAAATTTTAATTCTTCATACAGTTATTCATCTACTCATATTGCACATTATCGATCTTCTTTCCCCTTAAGATAACCCATAATAAAAACCTGAAATTTTCACGCAGACTTCTTCGCTAAAGCTGAAGTCCGTTACTTCGCTGAAGCTTCGTAGCCCAAAGAAAGGAGACGCGGAGACGCAGAGTATAAATTATTGACTTTATGTAAATATAGTACATCTCCTTAAGTGACAATTATAAGTTTTAACTGGCTTAAGTCGCAGTCATTTCAATTAAATAATATTAACTATTCTTACTTTAATTTTCTTACTAATATCATCAAGAAACCAACTGATTCGATCAATTCTATTCTACCCAATCCCTTTATGCAACACAAATCAAAAATCCTCTCTTATTTCAAATCTACCTCAACCTGCCTCAAACTACCTCAAACTACCTCAACCTGCCTCAAAAAACATCTACTCACATCTATGTATATCTATGTATATCTACGTATATCTACGTACATCCCTTCTTCACTCCACAATTTTCCGGAAATACTCAAACAACAACCTCACGCCTACACCCGTACCATTTTTTCCTCTGTAAGAATCATTTGATTTACTGAAGGCCGGAGCGGCGATATCAAAGTGCATGTACGGATAATCCACAAACTGTTTCAGGAATCTGCCGGCAGTGATTGCACCGGCACTGGCTCCTCCTACATTTTTATATCGGCAATATCTGATTTAATCATTTCATCGTACTCTTCCCAGAATGGAAATTCAGCCAGACGTTCGTAGACATTATTTCCTGCTTCGTGCAGCGCTCTTCGGGTACTCTCATCTACATCACCCATACAAACTATTCCCTGTGGACCTATTGCTGCTGCGGCGGCACCGGTTAAAGTGGAAAATTCCAGCACTTGCTCGGGCTTGAATCGTTTGGCATAATGCAGAGCATCGGCGAGGATGAGTCGTCCTTCTGCATCGGTATTGAGCACTTCTACTGTCTTTCCGCTCATCATTGTAATCACATCCCCTGGCACATAGGCGTCACCGTCAGGACGATTATCCGTTGCAGGTACGAGACCAATGACGTAGAGAGGCAGCTTCGCTTTTGCAATCGCGTACATCGCACCGCCAACTGCTGCACCTCCGCCCATATCGCACTTCATATAGTCCATGGAATTGGGTGTAGGCTTCAGACTCATTCCTCCGGTATCGTACACCACGCCCTTTCCTACGAGCACATACGGTTTTTTATTCACCGCATTTTTTGGCTTCCATTCCATGATGGTAAAGGTGGGAGGTTGTGGACTACCCAGATTTACGGCGAGTAATCCACCCATCTTCAATTGACGAATTTTGGATTTATTCAACACCTGCACCCGAAATCCGGCTTCCTTGCCCATATGATTGAACTGACGACCGAATTCTGTGGCATTTAAGAACGATTGAGGTTCATTCACCAGATCTCTCGCTCTAAACACCGCTTCATTCAGAATATTCTGACGCTGCACATCTTTGTCTGTCAAACCTTTAACATCAAAAAGCAAGGATTTTACCACATGTTCTTCCTTCTTTTTTGCTGTCCGGTATTTCAAAAACTGATAGCCTCCCAATACGAAGCCTTCCCCGAAAGCCAACGCAATGGCAGAATCTATGGTGCTACTTAGTGTAACCACCTCATGTTTAGCAGCTTGGCATCTCTGAAAAAAGCAGCACCTGCTTTCCGAGCGTTCTCAAGGCGGGTATGCACCGGCTTATCTTCCCCCTCTAATTTTTGGAGGTAATGACTCTGCTATATTTATTTACGACAATAAATTTCTTTTCTGCCTTCAGTTCTTCCTTCACAAAGGCTAATTCCGGCTTTGAAAACAATTTTCAGAGAAATCACCATTTCCGTTAAAGAGAACGAGGAGATGCCCATCTTTACGAGAAGGCTGACAAGCGCTTAAGTGTGATCTGCATAGAGTTGCGTAAATTTGAGCGGATGAAATTACTGAAAGCCTTTATCTTCATCAAACCATTCAGCGGATTGCTCATAACTTTTCGCGGGGTGAAAGGTTATAAAAGGCCGGAGAACGAATAAAATGAACAGCGAACTTCTATTGCAAAAAGCATTACGCATGGATTTCCTCACTGCCAATGAGGGGAAATATCTCTTTGAACATGTACCCACTTCCGAGTTGATGTATGTAGGAAATGAATTGCGTAAGAGACATAAACCTGATAACAAAGTAACATGGATCATTGACAGAAATGTGAATACGACGAATGTCTGCATTGCGAATTGCAAGTTCTGCAACTTCTATCGCATACCCGGACATGCCGAGTCATACATCACCGATATTGAGCAATACAAAACTAAAATTGAAGAGACTTTTCGTCTGGGAGGTGAGCAATTACTCCTGCAAGGTGGTCATCATCCTGATCTAGGATTAAAATTTTACACCGACCTCTTCCGTCAGTTAAAAATTATATCCTGCGCTCAAATTACATTCACTGGGTCCGCCGGAGATTGCACATATTGCCAAGCTGGAAGGAAAAACGCATACCGAAGTATTGAGTGCATTGAAAGAAGCGGGACTGGATTCCTTGCCCGGTGCAGGGGCTGAAATTCTGAACGACCGTGTACGACGCATGATCTCGAAGGGGAAATGTTCCGGCAGAGAATGGCTGGATGTGATGAGAGCGGCACATCAACTGGACATCACCACGTCGGCGACAATGATGTTCGGCCATATTGAAACATTGGATGAACGCTTTGAACATCTGGTATGGTTGCGGGAAGTGCAGGCGGAAAACCGAAAATCGAAAGGGTTTATCGCCTTTATTCTGGCCCTTCAGGATGAAGGTACATTATTGAGAAGAGTAAAAGGCATTCGCAATTCCGTGAGTGGAGATGAGTATATTCGTATGATTGCCATCAGCCGTATTATGCTTCCCAATATCATCAATATTCAGGCTTCCTGGTTAACAGTAGGGAAAGCAATAGCACAGGTTTGTTTGCATGCCGGTGCCAATGACTTTGGCTCTATCATGATTGAAGAAAATGTAGTCTCCGCTGCAGGCGCTCCTCACCGCTTTACGAGCAATGGCATTCAGGACGCTATCAGAGAAGCCGGCTTTGAACCTGCCCTGCGCAATCAGCAATATGAATACAGGGATATCCCTGAGATGATCGAACAGCAAGTGATTACTTATTAAGCAACATCTAAACCTGATCTCCGTTAAAATTAAAATATGATTATTGTTAAATTAAAGGGATTTCTCTTGTTTTTACTTGCAGCGTTATTGCTATACAGTGAAAATGCTACAGCAACGCATAATCGTGCGGGTGAAATTACCTATGTTAAACTGAGCACCTATACGTACAGTGTAAAAAATTGTTACCTATACTAAGACTTCCAGTCCTGCAGATCGTCCGGAACTTGAATTCTGGTGGGGTGATGGATCGCGTGATACAATTCCAAGATTAAGTATTGATTTCAACGTGGGCCCGGATATACAGAGAAATATTTATGTCAGAACGCATGTGTACCCCGGAACAGGAAGTTACATCATGTATTTTTTTGGACGAGAACAGAAACGCAAACGTGATTAATATTCCGGGCTCAGTGAATATTCCTTTTTATGTTCAGACACAATTAATCATTTCACCTGCTTTCCTCACCAATTCCTCTCCACAACTTTTGCAACCGCCCATTGATGATGGTGCCGTCAACCGCTTGTTCATTCATAATCCGAATGCTTATGATCCGGATGGGGATAGTCTTTCCTATGAGCTGGTTCCGTGCAAAGGTTTTGGTGGTTCGCCGATACCGACTTTCTTTTATCCTCCTGCCAGCACTTCTTTTACTTTAGATGCAATAACGGGAGATTTGATATGGGATAGTCCGATGCAACAAGGTGAATTCAATGTGGCGATGATCATCCGGGAATGGAGAAATATTCCGGGTATAGGATTGTTAAACATCGGCTATGTGACCCGCGATATGCAGATCACCATTTACCCTCCTATGAATGATCCTCCTGTTTTCTCCACCATCATTGATACCTGCGTGGAAGCGGGGAATGTGCTTGCATTTACTGTTTCTGCCACCGATATCACCTCTACTGAAACGATTACTTTAACTGCTAAAGGCGGGCCGTTTGAAGTAACTGTGAGTCCGGCGAATTTTACCTCAACACCCAATACCGGCAGTACAACCGGCGACTTTACCTGGAATACTAACTGTGCGCATGTACGAAAAGCACCTTATACTGTTGTTTTCAAAGCAGAAGACAATAATGCGCAGATTCAATTAGCGGATTTGGAATCGATGTTTATTACGGTGGTAGGACCATCTCCCAAAAATCCGACATCCGCGCCTTTGGGAAGCAGTCTCATCCTGAACTGGGATCAGAGTGCCTGTACTGAAGCTGTCGGTTATCATATCTACCGTCGAATCGGCTCCTATGGTTTTATTCCTTCGTACTGTGAAACCGGTGTGCCTGCCTATACCGGTTATGTCAGAATCGGTTCAGTAAACGGACTCGGCGTTACCACGTTCACGGATAATAATAATGGTGCCGGTCTGGCCATAGCGGTACAGTACTGTTACATGGTCACTGCCTTTTATCCTGACGGCGCTGAGAGCTATGCTTCCATAGAATTTTGCAACCGCCTCAACCGCGACTTACCGGTGATTACCAATGTTGACGTGAACAGTACGGATGCTGCTACCGGACAGATCTACGTGGCCTGGGGCAAGCCGGTGGATATTGATCCTACTCAGATGCCCGGACCCTACCGCTATGAATTGCAGCGGGCTGATGCCTCCGGAAATTTTGTGACCATTGCCACGTTCACCAACCTGAACGACACCACTTATAACGACAACGGACTCAATACTTCGGCTGTTCAATACCGTTATAGGGTTCAATTCTGGAATGACACCCCCGGCAATGTATTTTCAGCAGGATTTTCGCAAATTGCCTATAGTGTTTATCTTACTATCGGTCCCGGAGATGAGAAAAATAATCTGAGCTGGAATGTAAATGTTCCCTGGACCAACACACAATATGTGATCTATCGTGAAAATGCTCCCGGTGTATTTGATTCTATCGGATTCACCTCTGCTATTTTCTATGTTGATGATTCGCTGAACAACGGTCAAAATTATTGTTACTATGTAAAAAGCGTGGGAGCTTATCAGGACACCGGCCTTGTGGATCCTATCATCAACAAGTCTCAGATTTTCTGCAGTACTCCCGTTGACAATGAACCTCCTTGTCCTCCACTGATTGCCAACGGACCTAATTGTCCGCAACTCAAAGACACCATCAGCTGGCAAATTGACATCAATTGCGCCTATGACATCGCCTCTTATCAGATTTATTATGCACCCGCCGGAAGCAATAGTTATTCTCAGGTGGGATCAGTTCCTGCCGGCACCTTCAGTTTCATTTATAGCGGAGAGAGCAGTATAGCCGGATGTTATTATATCACCGCCACTGACTCCACCGGTAATGAAAGCGATTCGAGCAATATTGTTTGCACCGAAAGTTGTCCGGATTATGTGCTGCCCAATATTTTCACTCCTGACGGCAACTTCATCAATGACATTTACCATCCCATCCTTCCCTATCGCGATGTGAAAGATGTTGAAATGACCATATTCAATCGTTGGGGAGACAAGATTTTTGAAACCACTGATCCGGATATCAACTGGAACGGAAAGCGCAATAATGACGGAGAAGAATCCCCCGACGGTGTTTATTTCTACGTGTGCAAAGTCAATGAAATTCGATTGGCGGGAGCAGTAGAACAACGTATTTTGAAAGGCATCATTCATCTTACCCGGGGACCTGTCAGCAAATAGGATGAAAGTACTTGGTGTAATTCCGGCACGCTATGCCTCCACCCGTTACCCGGGAAAGCCTCTCGCCTTGATAGCGGGAAAAAGCATGATACATCGGGTTTACGATCAGGCGAAATTGGCTGGGTCATTGACAAAAGTTATTGTTGCTACTGACGATAAGCGGATATACGATGCCGTTATCTCCTTTGGTGGAGAAGTGGTCATGACCAATGCCGGACATCCCTCCGGAACAGATCGTTGTGCAGAGACTTTGCTGTCTTGTGGAGAAAATTTTGATGCTGTCATCAATATTCAGGGAGACGAGCCCTTCATACACCCCGGACAAATTGACCTTGTTTCTGGTCTCTTGCATGAAGACGGAGTAGAGATTGCTACCCTGGTGAAAAAAATTCAAAGTCATGCCGAACTTTTCAATGTAAATTCACCTAAGGTGGTTTTATCGGCGAATGGAGATGCTTTATATTTTTCAGACAGGTCATTCCTTATTTTAAAGGTGTTCCGGATAACGAATGGCATGAAAGGCATACCTACTTTAAGCATATTGGCATTTATGGGTATGCAGCAGCCATTCTTCCAAAGCTGGCTGAATTAAATCACGGGAAACTGGAGATAGCTGAATCTTTGGAACAACTGAGATGGCTGGAAAATGGATTTAAGATTCGGACAGCGGTCACCGAATTTGAAACGATTGCCGTAGACACACCGGGAGATCTGGTAAATGCGGAAGAATTCGCCGCCCATTTCCGGTAAGCCTTCGCCCATAATCTTTGAATTTATTTTCCAGATGTGCTATCTTAGCACTCTGAAGCCACCTCATTTGCGTACTGCATTATATATCAACGAATTACTTTACACCAACGATTGTGTGATCATTCCCGGACTAGGGGGATTTGTCGCCAATACGCGGTCGGCTTTCCTCAACCCTGCGCAGCATACCTTTAGTCCACCTTCCCGTAAGCTCGCTTTCAATGCAAGTTTGCGAACGAACGATGGTTTACTTGCAAATCACCTATCCAAACGTAGCGGGATAACTTACGGAGAAGCACTTACCGAAATAAAAATATTTGTAGACCACGTTTTCAACAGGCTTTCCTCAGGGGAGCAGGTGTGGATTGAAAAAATAGGAGCGCTTACTTTCGACAAGGAACAGCGCATTCAATATGAGCCGGATCTCACAGAAAATTACCTGACCGATTCCTTTGGCTTAGTGAGTATCCATTCTCCGGCTATTCGCAGGGAAGAAACTGCAAAAGTGAAGAATCTGGTAGTCAAAAAAGAGAAAAAATCGCGTCAGGGTTGGAGGTTAATGGAATTGATTCCGGCGGCTGCTGTTCTTGCGCTTCTCGTTTTTAATCCACGTGTCATTCAGCAATTGAACACTAGTCTGGCAGAAATTATTCCCGTAAAAGAAATCCTTCATCAACCCAAAGTGCTTTATCCTGTTGTTCCGGATGATTCCAGTTTAATTGAACGGGCGAAGGAAGAACAACTTCACGAAGAAAATACGTCCACCGAAGTTCCGGCGGAAACATCAACCCCGGCTGCGGAAGTGATGGAGACCGCACCAGTTGACTCCACTAAAGTGGAAGAAGTAGTGAAAGAGGCAGAAACGGTTTCCGAAACAAAAAACACGAAACATTCTGGATCCACTTTTTACATTGTGGGTGGATGTTTTCGCATCGAAGAAAATGCGATTAAGTTGGTGGAAGAAGCAAACCTTTTAGGCTATGAAGCTTCCCTGCTGGGGCAAAACGAAAATGGCTTACATGTGGTCAGTCTTTATTCCTCCGGCAATATGAATGACATTCAGCAACACCTCAGTGAAATTCAAGTCGGTTTTGAAAAAGGTGCCTGGGTGTTGGTGAAATAAAAAGATGTATTTTAAGTTTTTTCGAAATTCACCTGAACCAGCCCTGGGAAGCTGCATCTTTTCAAAAGATTAACTACTCGTCTGTACTCAGAATGACAATTCTTCCCTCAAAGCCCTGGAGCGCGGCATTTTTTAAAAAGATCAACTACCGTGAGAACTCAGCAGAACATTTCTTAAAAACTTGTAACGCTGCACCTCTTAAAAAATCATAATACATCGGTAATCAACTGGACTTTTCATCCCGCAAAGCCCTGTAGGGGCGGCATCTCTGTAACAGACAAACTCTCCTCTCCTAAAAACCGCCCCCACCCGACCTTAGGTCGGGTGGGGGCATTGGTGGGGGAAGATGATTTCCTTGATTACAGAGATGCCGCCCCTACAGGGCTTGTGCGACGAAGAACTTTGGAAAAGCATAATCTTACCAAATAAAAAAAGCACTGACATTTCCTATGGAACATTAAATTATCTCCTTGATATAGATGCCAAATTAACAGTGCTTGTACGAACAAACTTGAAAAAGAATAATCTTTCCGGAAAATTTTACCCAAACACTTCCGATGAACCATTAAATTATCTCTTTGATTAAGATGCCGCCTCCGCAGGGCTTGTACAAACAACTCAGGACAAACACAATTTCCCAACATAAAAAAAGCCCCGACGTTTCCGAAAGGGCTTTTAATTTTTATTTGTTGTAATTAATTTCCTACTTCACTCATAAATTTAATACGCATCAATCTGACTTCTTCTTCGGTATATTCGTTTTCACCGAGTGCATTGATGGCACTTTCTATCGAATCATTTTCGGCAGTATTGAAATAATCAAAAACTTCATCCTGACGTTCCTCGTCAATCACTTCATTGATATAATACTGAATATCGATTCGGGTTCCGGAGGCAACGATGCTTTCAATCTCACCAATGATATCCTTCATCTTCATTCCTTTGGCATCCGCCATATCTTCAAGGGAAATTTTACGATCAATATTCTGAATGATATACACCTTTAATCCACTCTTGTTGACAACGCTCTTCACTACCAGGTCCATGGGACGCTCAATTTCATTCTCCTCCACGTACTTTTTAATCATATCGATGAAGGGTTTACCATATTTGGCAGCTTTTCCTGCTCCAACGCCGGTAATATTTTTCAATTCATCAATGCTGATCGGGTAATTCGTCGCCATCTCCTCGAGGGAGGGATCCTGAAACACCACAAAGGGAGGAAGATTCTTCTGCTTCGCAACATTCTTACGCAGCGTCTTCAGCAATTCAAACAAATGCTCATCCGCTGCCCCACCGCCTGCACCACCTGAAAACTCATCGTCCTCATCGGTCTCGGTATCTTCAAAATTAGCATCAAGAGAAATCTTGAATGGTGTCGGATTCTTTAAATATTTATGACCATCATCACTCAACTTGAGCAATCCGTAATTATCAATATCCTTTGTCAATAAGCCGGCAAGAATCGCCTGACGAACCAATGCTGTCCAGAAACGATCACCTCTGTCAACACCTTCGGCAAACACTTCCAGTTTATCGTGCTTATAATTTTTAACCTGCTGATCTACTTTTCCGATCAACACATTCACTACATGCTCCGACTGATGTTTTTCTTTCACCAGTACAATCGTTTCGAGCAAGAGACTTAATTCATCCTGTACTTCTATCAAGGGTTTCGGATGCAGACAATTGTCACAACTTCCACAATTATCCTGATCATATCGTTCACCAAAATAATTCAGCAATACACGACGACGACATACTGTAGTCTCTGCATAACCTACTGTTTCCAGCAGCAATTGCTTTCCAATTTCCTGTTCAGCCACCGGCTTCCCTTTCATAAACTTCTCCAGCTTTTCAATATCCTTATAGCTGTAGAAAGTCACACATCGCCCTTCACGTCCATCTCTACCGGCACGACCTGTTTCCTGATAATAACCTTCAAGACTTTTGGAATATCGTGGTGAATGACAAAACGCACATCCGGTTTATCAATACCCATTCCGAAAGCGATGGTGGCGACGATGACATCAATCTCCTCCATCAAAAATTTATCCTGATGAGAAGCACGCGTTCCGGCATCGAGTCCTGCATGGTAAGGCAAGGCACGAATACCATTTACAGAAAGCGTAGAAGCCACTTCCTCCACCTTCTTACGGCTGAGGCAATAGATAATTCCGGATTTCCCCGGATGTTGCTTTACAAATTTAATCATCTCCTTCAGCACATTCAGCTTCGGGCGGATTTCATAATAAAGGTTAGGGCGATTAAAAGATGCTTTAAAAACTTTTGCATCCATCATACCGAGGTTCTTCTGAATATCGGCCTGCACTTTTTCGGTAGCGGTAGCCGTTAGAGCGATCACGGGAAACTCACCTATTAAATCAATAATGGGGCGGAGACGACGGTATTCCGGACGGAAGTCATGACCCCACTCCGAAATACAATGTGCTTCATCGATCGCGAAAAAAGAAATATTCACTTCTTTCAGAAACTTTACATTTTCATCCTTGGTCAACGACTCGGGAGCGACATAGAGCAACTTCGTCTTACCGGCTTTCATATCCTTACGCACTCTGGCAATCTCAATCTTTGTCAGCGAAGAATTTAAAAAATGCGCGACACCATCATCGGTATTGAAACCACGAATTGCATCCACCTGATTCTTCATCAATGCAATTAATGGTGAAATGATTATAGCGGTACCTTCGCTCATTAAGGCGGGTAACTGATAACACATCGATTTGCCACCACCGGTAGGCATGATTACGAAAGTATTCTTCCCTTCAAGTACATTCCGGATAACAGCTTCCTGCTCTCCCTTGAAAGATTCGTAACCAAAGTATTTAATTAACGCCTCTAAAAGCGTGTTTTCTGCGACTAACATTTTAACGGGAAATTTAAGGACTGCGAATTTACGTTATTTTTGGGCCGGATCCGAGATAATATTTCATAAAAAACTATAGGTTCATTACGAATTCATACTATTTAGGCCACTATAACAACATTGTAACGGTGAAGATATTGTATTGTATTCAATAAAACAAGTAAAAGATGACAGGGTTTTAACCATTGAAAATAAATTTATATGATCTTCGTCAAATCAAAATCAAAAGATGCTTAGCGATAAAAAAATTATTTCATTAGCAAGAAACACTTTAAAGCTCGAAGCAGATGCCATTACCGGATTATCTGCTTTTGTGGGAAAAGATTTTGTATCCGTTGTAAAGATGATTCATGCTTCCTCCGGAAGAGTGATTGTTAGTGGAATCGGAAAATCAGCCATTATCGCCAATAAAATGGTAGCCACCTTTAATTCGACCGGTACGCCTTCGATCTTTTTACATGCTGCCGATGCCATTCACGGGGATTTAGGAATGATTCAGCGGAATGACGTCGTGATCTTAATCTCCAACTCCGGTAATACTCCTGAAATCAAAGTTTTAGCCCCATTCATCAAGAGCGGTGGAAATAAGCTGGTGGCCATGGTGGGTAAAACGGACTCTTTTTTGGCACAACAGGCTGACTATGTTCTCTCTACATCTGTCGATAAAGAAGCTTGTCCGCATAATCTGGCACCTACCAGCAGTACTACTGCCCAATTGGCTTTAGGCGATGCGCTGGCGGTGTGTTTATTGGAGATGAAAGGGTTTACGGCCTTGGATTTCGCAAAATTTCATCCGGGAGGAGCACTCGGCAAACGCCTCTACCTTAAAGTGGAAGATGTTTTCCCTGGTACCCCACAACCGATTGTGAGCCCACAGGCCAACTTGACAGAAATCATTTTCGAAATCTCCTCTAAACGTCTGGGAGCTACCGCTGTAGTGCAAAAAAATAAATTACTGGGAATCATCACCGATGGCGACTTGCGCAGAATGATGCAAAAGAATACCCGTTTTGAAAAATTAAAAGCAAGTGACATCATGACCCAATCGCCTAAAACTGTCGAACGTAACACCATGGCAGTTGAAGCCCTGGCCCTGATGAAAACACACAATATCACCC
Organism: Bacteroidota bacterium; assembly: GCA_016721435.1. GTDB lineage: Bacteria > Bacteroidota > Bacteroidia > AKYH767-A > OLB10 > JAJTFW01. Next base: position 9,284 of record JADKIC010000043.1, on the reverse strand, counting down.
AACTGGTCGTTACCGATGGAGAAAAATTCCTTGGCTTTGTTCACCTTCATGATTTGCTGAAAGAAGGGATTATTTAATTTAATCTATTCAAAATTAAATACATACACTTTTTCTGTATTGGCAATTCAATTTGCATTAACATAAGCCTTAATTGAACGAATTTGTTTTTAGAAAATGAAAGAGTGTGCATTTGAAACTTGGATATTTTTAATATTATTGTAATTACAAAAACTAATATTGGAATTAATACTTTTCCATTGCGTTTTTGAAATCAAAAAATCATCTTTATATGAAATTTAAATTGAGTTTATTATTGATGACCGGATGTTTAATTATCTGCGCAACAACACAAATTACGGCTCAAACGCTTACTATTAACACTGAATCTTCAGATTCTGAAGTATACATTGACAACAAGAAAGTTGGTACGGGAAAAAAAGTAGAGACCGCTGTGAACAAGAGTAAAAGATTAGTGCAAATTAAAGTAGAGAGAAGTGGATATAAAACGGAGTACGCTGTTGCAGGTTCTTCAGATAAAATTATTACGATTGCTAATAAAAGAAAACCCGCTACTAAGGAATATGGTTACAATGCAGTTGGAGTGCAAGATATAAATATATGGAAAGGCGCGGAAGAATTTAAAACAATGGCCATTAATCTCTTCGAGTTTAATTCCGACACCAGATATAGCATTTATACTTATTATGATTGTCCCCATCCTACTACTTTAGGCGGAATCAAAATCGAATTAGAAAAATCCATTTTAAACGGCCTTGCGTTAACCGGATACATAGATACAAGCAGTTCTTTATTAAATTCAGGAAGTCGTCGGTATCTTCTTGATCTTTCTTTAGCAGATTATACGATGGCATATATGATTGACAGAAAGACTGACTGTAAAGATCCAAGTATATACGTTAAATTATCATTCATATTCAAGTTCCAAGACAAGTTTGATAAATTAAAATACAAAGAAATCATAGAAGGCTCATCCGGAGTATTTCTAATGAGCGGACTAAATTGGCAAACATCCAGTGATGAGAAGAAAGCAGAATTGCTCAGCATGGTTATTCAAGACGCTGTTCAAAACTGCCTCTTGGATGTGCTATCAGATTCATCGGCATTTAACCTTGAAAATGATGATGAACCATTGGCTGCCTCCAAATTACCTTCAGTAGAAATTACTCCTAAAGTACATGTAACCGACATGAAGTCTGCTTTAAATGCAACGGTTACTATTGTAACAAAAGAGGGGTTTGGCACCGGCTGTGTGATAAGTAATGATGGGGATATCGTTACCAGTTATCACGTAGTTGCAGCTGCAGAAAAAAACGAGGTTCAGGTTATTCTAAATACCGGTGACACACTGGTTGGAAAGATTATTAGGACCAGCAAATTTGCAGATCTGGCACTAATAAAGACAGAACATAGATTCCCCTTCGCCTTTAAAGTTGATGCTCAGCCTAAGTATGAAGTAACTGATGAAGTATTCGCTATCGGCACTCCGGCATCAATAGAACTAAGTCAAACCATTTCCCGTGGAATCTTATCTGCGATAAGAAAAGAACCCAACGGATTAACGCTTATTCAAACAGATGTAAGTGTTAATCCTGGAAATAGCGGAGGTCCACTTATCAAAAAACCGGCAATTTTTATTGGTGTAGTAAACTCGAAAATCTCAGGAAATAGGATAGAAGGACTTGGCTTTTGCACCCCATCAAGTGATATTATGAAACAACTAAATATTGTATTCAAATAATTTATTAAAGTTGTAGATGATTCAAAAAGAAAGAAGTTCTACATAAAAAACGCTATGGTAAGACAACAACCCGGTCATCTTGCAATTATGCGTTAGTTGAATATAAATTACAATATTATACCGATTAAAATTGTTCAAGAAACATGAAAATTTCAAACATTACATTCTTATGCACCATTTTAACAACAACAATAGGCTTCTTTTCATCAGGAGCCTTAGGACAACATTATGTAATTAAAACAGATTCCGAAGACAGTGAAGTATATGTTAAAAATGAAAAAGTCGGCACTGGTAAGGAGGTGAAAATAGCATTACAAAAAGTCAGGGATATTATTCAGATTAAAGTAATGCGACAAGGGTACAAAACCGAATATACAACTGCGATACCCACAGAAACAAAAGTTGAAGTTAAGAATTCCAGAAAATTAGCTACGAAAGGGTATGGCTTAAAATCCATCGCAATTAAAAGTTTTGATATTGATAAATCTCTCGGAAAACACTTGTATGAAAGCTACAGATATCGACCTTTTAAAGAAGGTGAGTTGACAGAACGATACACTGGCAAGGATTGTCGTGAGGAAATTGATATTGATGGTGTAAATTATGATTTAGAAAAGGCTTTTTTAGTGGCTATGGCTTCAACCGGTTTCGTAGATACCACAAGAACTATATTTAAATCAAAGGACATCAATAATCTCATGGAAGTTACCGTTTATGATTTAAAGTTTTATTGTGTACATACAGGTAGCCCCAAATGTTATGATTTAAGTATTGCTTCTGAGGTAGGCATCACATATGTATTAAAAGATAAATTCAATAATCTTAAAATGGATGCTAATATTCTCTCACGTTCTTCTTTGTTCAGTTTAATGGAGCATGATTGGATGTCCATAGATTTTGGGAAAAGGCATGATCTATTAAATTTATGTATTCAGGATGCAATTGAAAAGGGGTTCCTTGATCGGATAAATATGCCCGGCACAGACTTTTTTGAAGATAATGAGCCCCTTGCAGCTTCAAAACTTCCCAAGTTACAATTATCCCCTACTAAAGTCGTGAATGATGCACAGTCAGCAATGCAAGCAACCGTTTCTATTAAAACCGAAAGTGGATTTGGATCAGGGTGCGTAGTAAGTAATGATGGGTACATTATTTCCAGTTATCATGTGGTTTCAGGTTTAAATGATAGTACAGTTAGTATCCGCTTAGGAAACGGAGAAGAAATTAAAGGTAAAATTGTCAGAACCAGTTTTTTAGCTGACCTGGTCTTATTAAAGTCAGAATATAAGTTTCCTGTTGCATTTCAATTGCAAAGTAATGTGAATTGCGAGTTGACCGATGAAGTATTCGCTGTTGGAACCCCATCTTCTCTTGAGTTAAGTCAAACCGTCTCTAAAGGAATTATTTCAGCTTTTAGAAATGAGAAAAGTGGATTAAATCTGATTCAAACCGATGTTAGTGTGAATCCCGGGAATAGCGGAGGTCCTCTTTTAAAAAATCCGGCAATATTTATTGGTCTTGTTAATTCCAAAATCTCCGGTAAAAGCATTGAAGGTTTAAGTTTTTGTACACCCGTAAAAGATGTGATCGAATATTTAAACTTAAATGTGAAATAGTAAAGTCCAAAGTCACCTTTTCGTTATGATGAGTTAAAAAACAAGCTTTCCAGCCATTTTGAATCGGTGCTTGATTTATTTTTAAGCGTACTTTCGCTAACCAGAATGTAAATTATAATGAAAGAGCCACATGAAATGACTTTTCTTGATCATCTGGAAGCCCTCCGCTGGCATCTGGTACGTTCTGCTGCAGTAATTCTTGTGATTGCGATAGTGGCTTTTATGAATAAAGAAATTGTTTTTGACGGCATTATCATGGCCCCTAAAAACACGGACTTCCTAACCTATAGAGTTTTATGTGATTTATCGGCGCGGTATAATCTCGATATGTGTTTGGATAAAGTTGATTTCAGCGTCGTAAATCTGAACATCAGCGGTCAATTTACCACGCATATGTGGATTGCCTTCATGGCCGGCTTTGTTCTGGGATTTCCCTATCTGATTTGGGAGATATGGCGTTTTGTTAAACCGGCACTTTCCGCCAAAGAGATTAAATATTCAAAAGGAATAGTATTCTTTACTTCTCTGCTATTTATGCTGGGAATCAGCTTTGGCTATTTTATCATCACACCGTTATCCATCAATTTTTTAGGTAACTATAAGGTAAGCGAAGAAATTGCAAACTCCATTAGCATGGATTCCTATATCAACACAGTGACCGTTCTTTCCATGTCGACCGGCATTGTGTTTGAGTTACCCATGGTCGTGTATTTTCTCAGTAAACTGGGCGTCCTCACTCCCGCCTTCATGCGCCAATACCGTAAGCATGCCATGGTGCTGAATCTGATTATCGCTGCATTGATTACACCATCTCCCGATATAACGAGTCAGTTGATGGTAGCTATTCCACTTTTTCTGCTCTATGAAATAAGTATCTATGTATCTAAGATGGTGGCCACTGAACGCGCAAAGGCTGTCGCCGTTTAAAAACGTTTTACGCCATGATTTTGTCATTTCAGAAAAATACTGCCGTTAATTCCTTGTTGAACCGTAATTTCGCAAGAACATAACTATGACAACAGTAAAAGATTTTAATGCCTACCGTGAAAAGATGAATGGTAAGATTCTTGAGCAAGGCAACATCAACATGAAACGCTTTTTCGCCCTGGACACCTCTACCTATCAGGAAGGTGCGCTGGACGTAAAAACAAAGGAATTACTCGGATTAGTGGCTTCCATGGTGCTGCGGTGCGACGATTGTATCCGTTATCACCTGGGCAAATGCAGGGAACAGGGAGTGACGACGGATGAATTGTTTGAAGCGTTTTCTATCGCCAACCTCGTTGGAGGCAGCATTGTTATTCCGCATACCCGCAGAGCGCTGGAGTTCTGGGAAGAACTGATAACCTTAGACTAAAATTTACGTTAAAACAAATAAATAATTTATTGAGATTTATGCTTCAACGCTTGCATTATTTTTATTTGATCATTTTTGTTTTCAGCACTTTCGCTGCGAATGCACAGCAAACTAAAATTACCGGTAAAGTATCGGATGAATTAACCAACGAGCCGATCCCATTTGCCACCGTTGTTTTCAAAGGAACCACCATAGGGGTAAATACCGATTTCGATGGGAAATATATCATCACCACAGACACACCGGGCGATTCGATAATTTGTACGCTGATAGGTTATAAAACCGTGAAGATGCGTGTGAAGAAGGGACAGGAACAGGTGATCAATATCGTTTTAAAAGCAAGTAAGGTCGAATTACAGGAAGTGGTGATTAAAGCCGGTGAAAATCCCGCCAACATCATTCTGAAAAATATTATACGTAAAAAAGACGAGAACGATCCCACCAAACTCGAATCCTATCAGTACGAAGTATACAACAAACTGGAATTTGATTTGACCAATATCAGCCAGAAAATGAAAGGCAATAAATTATTAAAACCTTTTGCATTTGTTTGGGATAACATCGACAGTACAGAAACAAACAGTAAACCCTTTCTTCCCTTTTTCATTTCGGAAACCTTATCCGATATCTATTTTAAAAACAATCCACAGAATAAAAAAGAAATTATCAAAGCCAGCAAGGTATCCGGATTGGAAAATGCTTCTGTCACACAGTTTCTCGGTGATATGTACCAGCGGGTAAATATCTACAGTAACTTCATTGATCTCTTTGGCAAGGGATTTATCAGTCCTATTTCTGATCTCGGACTTGTTTACTACCGCTACTACCTGCTCGATTCCACCTTTATCGATGATCAATGGTGTTATAAATTAAAATTCAAACCACGTCGTCCGCAGGAATTAACCTTTAGCGGCGAATTCTGGGTGCACGATACGACCTGGGCTGTGAAAAAAATATCGATGCGTATTGCGCATGATGCCAACATCAACTGGGTAGAAGATATGGCGGTAGTACAGGAATATGTGAGGGTAGATAACAAGCAATGGATCATGTCCAAAGATATGCTGGTTTTGGATTTTGCTACCAGAGAGAACGGCATGAGTTTTATCGGAAGGAAGACGACATCCTACAAAAAAATTCTCATCAATCATGATATTCCGGATGAGATTTTTAAAGGGACAGAAAATATTGTTGTCAGTGAAGATGCGTTGGCGCGAACGGCGGATTTCTGGGATGAGTCGAGGCATGATTCGCTGGCGGAGCGGGAATTGAAAATCTACCATATGGTCGACACGATTAAAACATTGCCGGCCTTTAAAACGTATGTAGATCTCATCACTCTCTTCTTCACCGGCTATAAGGACATCGGCTTAATTGAACTCGGTCCTTATTATACGCTCTACAGTTATAATCCCATTGAAGGAAACCGCTTCCGTGTCGGCTTACGTACCAGTGATGATTTAAGTACAAAAATTCAACTGGAAGGTTATCTTGCCTACGGATTGAAGGATGAAAAATTCAAATATATGGGTGGTTTTAAATATAAAATCTCCTCCAAGCCCCGGCAATTTGCAGGATTAAAATACCGATTCGATGTAGAGCAACTCGGACAAAGTGACAATGCCTTTCAGGATGACAACATTCTCTCTTCCTTATTCAGAAGAAATCCCGCTACAAAACTTAACACCTCCGAAAGCCAGAAAGCCTGGTATGAAATAGAGTGGTTTCCCGGTTTCTCCAATAAAGTAACTTTTACACAAAACGAATTTGTCCCCATCGGAGATCTTGACATCAGTTATTTTGCTGACGATAGTCGTACGGTTATCAAAAATAATTTTACCACAACAACAGTTTCTTTGTTTACGCGTTTTGCATACAGAGAAAAATTTGTTGCCGGAAAAGTAGATCGCATCAGTCTGGGAAGCGATTATCCAACCATACAAATCAATTACACCAAAGGATTTAAAGGATTTTACGAAGGAGATTTCAACTTCGATAAATTATCCATCCGCATAGACGACCGCTTAAAAGCTCGCTCCTTTTGGTTATACGTACTGGGTTTTGAGTGCAGGAAGAACATGGGGGAAAGTCCCCTACCCTTTGCTGGAGATCCATCCGGGCAACGAGACTTATTTTTATGATTATGCTGCATTTAATATGATGAATTTCTTTGAATTTGTAAGTGATTACTATTTCAGCGGATACGCAACCCATCACTTTGACGGATTCTTCCTTGATAAAATTCCATTGCTACGAAAGTTAAAATGGAGAGAGGTGGCACAGGTCAAAGCAGTTTGGGGAGAATTGCAAAACTCCAACCTGAATTTACAAACGGACAATACACTGTTCTATTCCCTCAATAAAAAGCCCTATGTAGAGATGGGGTTAGGCGTTAAAAACATCTTCAAAGTTTTCCGTATGGACTTTCTTTGGCGGATGAGCTACCTGGAAAACCCCGATATTTCCAAGTTCGGATTCCGCGGAAGTTTCCAACTGACCTTCTAGAGCAAATTTACACCCCTTCATTTCTTTAATCACTACCTTCGCCGCATGTCCATTCTCCGAAGCGATCATTTGGTAAAACGATACAAACGACGTACGGTCGTGGATAACGTTTCCATTCGCGTCGAACAAGGGGAAATTGTGGGATTACTCGGTCCAAACGGCGCCGGAAAGACCACTACATTTTACATGACAGTTGGATTAATTAAACCCAATGAAGGCTATATTTTTCTTGACGATACCGATATTACCAAGGAGCCCATGTATAAACGGGCGAAGATGGGTATCGGTTATCTGGCGCAAGAAGCTTCTGTTTTCAGAAAGTTAAGTGTTGAAGATAATATTAAGTCGGTGCTGGAGATGTCGGGATTATCAAAAAGGATCAGGAAATAAAAGTAGAATCCTTGCTGGAAGAATTTGGCCTTTGTAAAAATCCGGAAGAGCAGAGGCGATGTACTTTCCGGAGGAGAAAGGAGAAGAACAGAAATTGCGCGATGCCTCTCCGTAAACCCGAAATTCATTTTATTGGACGAACCATTTGCAGGAGTAGATCCCATTGCTGTAGAAGACATTCAGAGCATCATTCATAAACTGAAAGAAAAAAACATTGGCATTCTCATCACTGATCACAATGTTCACGAAACCTTAAACATCACCGATCGGGCCTACCTCCTCTTTGAAGGAAGAATTTTAAAAGAAGGTACCGCCCAGGATCTTGCTAACGATGAACAGGTGCGAAAAGTTTACCTCGGGAAGAATTTTGAATTGAGGTGAAAAAAAATTCTTCTTATCAAAATACTGATCGGGAGGATGTAAATTCGTTTTTCACATCAGGATTTAGTTTGAATTGATGAGTTGTTGAGTTATTGAATTGATGAATGTTTTGGAATGGATGCTACTTTCTTGTTTTAAAAAAAGTCCTCCGTGATCCTTCGTGCTCTTAGTGCCTTAGTGGTTAAAAAGGAAAATTCCTTCGAGGAAGGCAATCTCATTTCGCCTAAAATTTCAATTCGTATTTTACGGCAAACTGATTATTTTCAAACGGAAAGCAACTTAAGGGTCTTCACGCAAACTTCTACGCTAACGCTACTGAGCCCAATGGAAGGAATCCTTCGCAACTGGAGACAAAGTTTAAGTTAGTGTAAGCTTCATAGCCAAAGGCGGAGACCGGAAAAAGCGAGCAGCCGGAAGCGAGAAGCAAGCAGCAAAAACTATAATAAGACTAATGTTAATATTCAACTGCAGTTTAAATTAATTTAATGCTCTTCAGGTGCAAGAATTCCTGCTTCAATTTTTATGGGAAGAGCATTTTCTTTAGGAGGAATAGGACAGGAGTATTTGGTGCTATACGCGCAATAAGGATTATAGCTTTTATTAAAATCGATCAGCATCGAATCGCCTTCCGGAAGTTGTAAATCGATATATCGTCCACCACCATAACTTTCAAAGCCATTGGTTTTATCAGTGAAAGGGAGAAATAAATGGTTTTTATATTCTTCCTTTTCAAGGAGGGAAATATTCTGATAAGCATATAAAAAATAGGCGGAGTCCCGAATGCTGAATGTCAGCTTGTACAATTTCCTGTATTCAGGGGTGCGATCGGTGGTGGTACGCATCTTAAAAACTTCAGGTTTCTCTAAACGTTCTGCTTTGGCCGGGATGCAATAGCGGGAATCGAAAGGAAAAAATGATGTCCCTGAAAAGTAAGGGCGCGATCCTTTCCAGCGCGATGTTTCCACATTGCAATCATCATCCAGCTCCTTTCTGAATTTTGAACCGCTTCTTCAACTCCCGAAGTGTCGGATTGTGCAAAAACAGCCGTTCCCGGCATGACCTTAATATGTGCGTTAAATTTCATTTTCTTATTTTATCAGGTGGTAGTATCAGCGACAAAATTACATAGAAAACAATGATCAACGGCGGGGCGGCATATCGGAAAACAACTCCAAGCAAAATGCTGCCCGTCAGCAGGAAATATGGTCCCTTATTACTTTTTTAAATCAAAGGACTTGAACTTTAGAGCGATTAAGGGAATTTCAGCAATCAAAAG
>JADKIC010000042.1 GCA_016721435.1 Bacteroidota bacterium | reverse complement strand
ATATCAGTAGATATGACATACTTGTAAGAACACTAAAATACCAAGCTGCCGCCCCCTTTTTCAGAATTTTTTGGCATAGAGGGCGGCAGCTTTTTTGCCTATAAAAAGGGCAGCCCGTCACCGGGCTGCCTGTGTTGTTTCAGTTCATAAAATCCATACAGAGATTAAAGGCTTTCTGCGCTTTTAATTGCGCTGTGCCCCCGTATAACAGGGATTTCAGTTTGGCTTCGCTGTCTTTATAACTGCGTACATTTTGAAAATACCCTGTCACGGCATTATAAGCCCCGAACAAAGTACCTCTGGCGGTGTCCGTATGCTGGGTCGGGCTGCTCATGGCATACTCAAAAACGGAGTTGCACATATTATTAAAGCAGGTGGACAGTTCATCCAACTGTCCTTTTTCGATATTGTCCAGCACTTCTTTATTCGGCACCATCGCCAGTTGAATCAGCTTTTGCAATTCCGGGTCGGTTACCTTAACCGTTGTCCAGTGGTTAAAGATGCTTTCCAGCTGGCCGGATAACTGGTTAGAAATACCCATTACTTTATGGGCCTGTTCCAGCCTGTCCTTCGCATTGGCGGTGTGACGAATCTTAATAGAATTACTATGATTGCGAAGGGCTGCATTGAGGGTGTTATTACAAACAATACGAACCGGGGTAAAGGCAGCGGTAATACTTCCAAAACCATCGTGGGAAGTGGTCAGAAATAAATACTGCTCGATTAAATCCTCTCGGCCCACTTTGATATAACCGGGGAGTTTGGCGGTAATAAAAATCCGTTCACCTTTGCCCAATGCCCCAGCTGTTTCATACTGAATACCGTCACCACTCACAATGGAATCAAAGAAAGAAAACGCATCCCGGTTCTGGATGATTTCATAATCCTTACCCACTACGCCAAGCACTTCGCCGGTATCGGGCCGCATGGTGGCAAAATGGGTTTTTATCCGGTTGGTAAAATCCATGGGCTGACCGTCTGCATTATAGCAGGTAGTATAGATGTCCTGCTTTACGACCTCATAATCCAGCCCGGCGAATTGGATGGCTTCGGCACTGGTCGGGTAGTCCTGGACGATTTGCCCGAGGCCGTGCCAGGCCTTTCTTTCACGGAAAAAAAAACTGTGTTGCTGTGTTTGTTCGTTGAAATTTAAGTTGTGCGCCATAATTGATTACCCAGCATAATTTCTATCCCGCAGGCGGTACTGCTGCGGTTTAATGAGAATGATTAAATCAGAATGGTAAGTCCACCAGGGGTTCGGTGATTTCAGCAGCAGCCGGAAGGGTTTCCTTAGTAGCTGCATTGGTTGCGCCGTTGGCATTCCCGTGCAGTTTGATACTGTTCACATGAAAATTCAAACTGGCTTTGGCCTCGCCTTCGGCATTTGTCCATGCGTTCACACTGACACGGCCAAAACATTCGACCAATGCGCCTTTGGTGAGATAGGGTGCAATACCGGGGTTCATCCAGTACGAGCAGTTAAAATAGGTTGCTACTTTCACGGCTACCCCGCTGCCTTTGGGTTTGTAACTGTCGTTAACGGCTACGGAGAAATTAACGACCTGTTTTCTGTCTTTCACGGTGCTGCATTTCGCATCCGCTGTGAGTCTTCCTGTGATTTCCATACTTTTAGTTTTAATGATGAAAAAAATTGTTTTGTAAAAGAAAAAGGGAAAAAAGAAAGCAACTCCCTCCTGCGGCTATAGTGAAAGCAAAAAGGAAACGGAATAAATAGTATCTGTATAAATGGGGAAAGCGATTGTTTATGCCGTAGTCTTTTTGCAGCAATTACAAAGTCTCAGAGCCGCATAACTTTGCTTTCGCATTTGGCCCCCTTTTCTTACAAAACACTTCATAAAAAAATCAGCATTGCAGTATCCGTGATGCAATGAATAGAACCCTGCGGACGGGCAGGCAATGAATGGAGCGTCGCAAGGGGCGATTCCCAATGAACAGGCGATGGTAACATAACAACCATTACTATCATCACAAGAAAAGCGGGTAAAAAAGAAGCAATCATGCTTCTTGAGAGAATCAGAGCACACTCAATTATGAAAAGGTGGGAGAAATATTTTTCCTACTGCATTCCTTAAAAATACGACAGTTTAAATTTAAAAAAACTGTCAATTCACAGTTTGATAAAATTCAAAGTCTTTAGAAGAGAAATATTCTGCATTGTCACTTTATATAACAACATATTTGTTTTTTAAATACTACTGAATCAAACAAAACAAAATATTTACAACCTAAGTTTATTGAAGTCAATAAATAAACTGCCTGCGACTGTCAATCATCATCCATACTATTCATTTCAGAATGTTTCAGGTGCTGCATCAAAAAGTATGCCAATGGTCCTGATTTGGTCTTTGGAGTGTCAGTCCTTGCAGTGTCCTGGTATTTGATTCCCGTCCCGCTGTTACATCATCCTGCATCCTGTTGGTAAGCGGCGGGATTGAAATACCAATATCCTAAAAGGCATTGTATCCGAAGCATGAGGATAGTATGCCGGGTATCTGAATGACAAATTCGAATTTTCTTTTCAAGCTATCCTTAGAGTCTTTAAATGAAAACCTGCAAAGCAAAACCTTACAGAAATTGAACTATGAAGTGGCCAATATTGCCGGAATGTCAGCCTAAAACCCTGTTGCAAGGGCGGTCACCATAGCAGGAATGATTTAACACTGCACTGAAATAAATGGGTGATCAACGTCAAAGGGAAAGACGGTAAAGATGAAGGGAATGGGTGGTCAGTATGATCGGTATTATACAATAATTGAGTTGAATGACCGGGTTAATTGGAAAATGAGAAATGAGGGAGGTAAATAAAAAGGCATTTTATTGAAAATTTAGCAAAAAATCTTTTAGTAGAAAATTTCATATAAATAACTGAATGTCATATAAATGTATAGCAATAGTAAAAATAACTTGACCCATTTCCTGAAATAGCTTTACTTTTGGTGTAGAGGAAATAATGAAAAAGTTTGAGCTGTCATATTAGCCCTTGTATACATTGGCACTTCTACCGGTGCTAATATACATATGCACTATTGTATGGGCAAACTAGCAGATTGGGGACTTGGGGATAACAAGTCAAAAACCTGCAGTAAATGTGGCATGGAGAAAAGTGATGAAAAAGATAATGGCTGTTGTAAAGATGAACACAAATTTGTAAAGAACAGTAGCGACCAAAAAATTGCAGAAACCGGGCTACAGATGATGCAGTTGGCGTCAACCGCTATACCGATAACTTTTTTTGAAATACCTGATAATAGCATTCCTTCTGTTACAGAGGAAAATCCAATCAGCCATGCACCTCCCGAAGTTGCGGCGTTGTGCATATATCCTCAATCGAACTTTCCTGATTTAAAGAGTATTCCCTTTTGAAGCCGGACAAACTATTTGTCAGGCTATTGGCATTCCCTTATGCCGTTGAAATTCGTTTTCCAATACGTTAAAAACACAAATAATGAAATCACTTAAAATGCTGATGATGGCAGCTTTGACCATCCTGTCTGTTTCTGTATTTGCCCAGGAAAAAGCTGGAAAAAAAGATACACTTAAACATTATACACTTTATACCTGCCAAACGCATGATACAATTGCTATGAAAAACCCGGAAATTGCCCCATATGCGGTATGAAACTGGATCGTTCAAAAGGAGCAAATGAAGGCGGAAATCACAAAGAACTACTCCTGTCCAATGCATATCAATGTGACCAGCAATAAGCCGGGTAAATGCACCCAATGCGGAATGGATTTATCACTCTCTCCAAAAGAAAAAAGGAAAGTAGTAGTAATGAATGCCTTACCTGCCCGATGAAATGTGAAGGGATAAAACATATAACAAGGAAGGCAAATGTCCTAAATCCGGAATGGCGTTAAACGAAAAAAAAGCGGATAACCCTAATCATCAACATTAATTCAATCTAAAATATAATGCAATGAAAAAGATTTTCTTCAGCCTGTTTGCTATCAGTGCCATTATGCTTGCAGCCTGCAACAGTAAAGGCAGCAAAAGCGAACATGAGGGCCACGACATGAAAAAAATGAGCAAAGACAGTCCCCAACATGCTACTACTACAGACGACAAGGATATTAAAGCTGTTGCAGTTGTTTATACAAATGTGGATGCAAAAGCTGCAGCTTCAATTAAAACAATTGTTGACCATTACCTGCATGTAAAAAATGCACTGGCAAATGACAATGCCGGTGAAGCAGCAAATGGTGCAAAAGCAATGGAAGATGCTATTCGCAAACTGGACAAATCATTGTTAACGGCGGAACAAAAAAACGCTTACGATGCCAACGAAGCAGAAATGAAAGAACATACAGAACATATTGCGAAGAACGGGGATAATATTAAGCATCAGCGATCACATTTTGTAATGATGAGTGAAGTAGTGTACGATCTGGTAAAGAATTTTGGCGCCGGACGTCCGGTTTATCATGATCATTGTCCGATGGCAAGAGACAATCAGGGTGCCATGTGGATTAGCGAAGTAAAGGAAATAAAGAACCCTTATTTCGGATCTCAAATGTTCAAGTGCGGCCGTGTGGAAGAAGTAATTAAATAATGATTTTAACTAAATATCATGGTTCAAAAATTAATTGAACTGGCTTTACGAAACAGGCTGATTGTCCTGCTCTTTGCAGGCGGCCTGTTTGCGTATGGCATATATTCCATCAAAAAAAATCCTATTGAGGCCATTCCTGATTTAAGTGAGAACCAGGTTATCGTTTTTACGGAATGGATGGGACGTAGCCCGCAAGTGATAGAAGACCAGGTAACCTATCCATTGGTGAGTAATCTGCAAGGCATACCAAAAATTAAGAACCTCCGGGGTTCCTCCATGTTCGGGATGAGTTTTGTGTATGTGATTTTTGAGGATAATGTAGATATATACTGGGCAAGAACAAGAGTACTGGAGCGGTTAAACTTTGCTCAACGGTTATTACCGCAGGGTGTTACTCCGTCTTTAGGACCTGATGGAACAGGTGTTGGACATATTTATTGGTATCATCTGGATGCGCCAAAAATGGATTTAGGTGAGCAAAGAGCATTACAGGACTGGTATATCAAATTTGCATTGCAAACAGTCCCCGGCGTAGCAGAGGTTGCTTCTTTTGGCGGTTTTGAAAAACAATACCAGTTAGTGGTTGATCCTGTGAAGTTGCGGTATTACAATATTTCCTTATGGATGTAATGAACAAAGTGAAAGCGAATAACAATGATGTGGGGTAGAAAATTTGAAATGGCGACATGGCTTATATCATACGGGGGTTAGGATATATCAAAAGCAAAGAGGATGTAGAAAATATTGCGTTGAATAATTACAATGGCATACCGGTAAGAGTAAAAGACATTGGCTCTGTACAAATGGGTGGCGATTTACGCCTCGGCATTTTCGATATGGATGGAAAAGGGGAAGTAGTTGGAGGAATTGTAGTAATGCGGTACAATGAAAATGCCAATAAAGTCATCGAAGCTGTAAAAGCAAAGATGAAAGAAGTAGAGAAAGGTTTACCGGAGGGAGTAACATTCAAAACATCGTATGACCGCAGCACGTTGATTCAGGAAGCCGTTGAATCTGTAAAAGGAACATTGATTGAAGAAATGATTGCTGTTTCCCTTATCGTACTCATCTTTCTTTTTCACTGGCGAAGTGCAGTAATAATTTTAATTCAGTTGCCTATTTCTGTTGCCGCCGGTTTCATTTTTCTTGAAATGTTTGGCATTTCTTCCAACATCATGTCATTAACCGGTATTGCATTGGCTATTGGTGTTGTAGTGGATGACGGAATTGTAATGGTTGAAAATACGTATAGGCATCTCAGCGGAAGCACAAACAGAAAAATTGAAGTCATCTAATATAGAATAAACATGACAAAATGGTTTAAACGAAATAAGGACCTGCTTACATCCGAAGAAAGAATGGACATAATTGAAAAATCCTCCAAGCAGGTGGGCCCAGTGTATTTTATTCAACGATCATAGTAGTTACATCATTCCTGCCGGTATTTTTATTAACCGGTATGGAAGGAAAATTATTCAGCCCTTTAGCCTGGACAAAACATTTATTCTGCTAATTGATGCGTTTCTGGCAATTACCCTGATGCCAGTACTCATTTCATACTTTCTAAAGGCAGATTGAAACCGGAAAGTGCAAACCCCATCACCCGTACATTGGAGAGAATATACACCCCTGTTCTGAAATGGTGCCTGAAATGGCGTAAAACAACAATTGGGATCAATATTGCGGCATTGACTGTTGGTATTATCATGATGACCCGATTGGGTTCAGAATTTATGCCGCCCCTGGATGAAGGCTCATTACTTTTTATGCCGGTTACACTACCAGATGTTTCAAATTCTGAAGCAAAAAGACTGTTGCAGGTGCAGGATAAAATTATCAGTACGGTTCCGGAAGTGTCACATGTTTTGGGAAAAGCGGGCAGAGCTAACACGGCTACTGATAATTCCCCCCATCAGCATGATTGAGACAATTATTTTGCTGGAAACCAAAATCGAATGGCGGAAAGGCATGACAAAGGATGGTATCATCAATGAACTCAATTCAAAATGCAGATACCCGGTGTTACAAACGGATGGACACAACCGATCATAAACCGGATAAATATGCTTTCTACAGGTATCCGGACAGATGTGGGATTAAAAGTGTACGGGCAAAACCTTGACAGTATCTATGTGTTTGCACAAACCATAAAAAAACAGTTAGAGGGAATTGATGGCGTAAAAGATTTGTATGTAGAACCAATCACTGGCGGTAAATACATTGATATTTCAATAAAGCGGGAAGAAATAGGTCGCTATGGTTTAAGTGTGGATGATGTTAACACCGTTGTTGAAAGTGCTTTGGGAGGAATGAAACTCACTACTACCATTGAGGGGCGTCAGCGGTTTTCTGTGAATGCAAGATACGGGCAGGATTTCCGTAATAATCTTGAAGCATTGAAACGATTACAGGTACAAACAATGAATTTCGGACCTGTTCCTTTGGAAGCAGTAGCGGATATAAAACTGAGTGATGGCCCCCCGATGATTAATTCGGAAAATGCAATGTTGCGGGGTACGGTTTATTTAATGCGGGAAAGAGATTTAGGAAGTACAGAAAGAGGCCCAACAGAAATTAAACCAGATGATAACCAAATTGCCCAAGGGGTATTTCCTGGAATGGAGCGGGCAATGGGAAAACCAGATAAGGCAATAAAACGCTTAAAATGATATTGCCGATTGTTTTCATTATCATATTTATGGTGCTTTATTTACTTATCATTCTTTTAAAGAATCTATTATTACCATGATTACTGTTCCCTTTGCTTTGATTGGTGGAGTTTTCATGGTGTATTTCTATGGAGTGAATCTATCAGTTGCAGTTGCAGTTGGTTTCATTGCCCTGTTTGGGATGGCGATAGAAACGGCCATGCTGATGACAATTTACCTGAATGAAGCCATGCAAAACATGGTGGAAAGCATGGAAATTCAAAAGCAACCCTTACTCCGGCTATAATAAGAGAATTTGTTATTGAGGGTTCTGCAAAAAGGTTACGCCCAAAATTGATGACTGTTTCAGTAGGACTGTTTGGTTTGATACCTATTCTTTGGGCGACCGGTGTAGGCAGTGATATAATGCGTCATCACTATTCCGCTGATTGGCGGAACTATTACCTCTACTATCTATGTATTACTGATTACTCCGGTAATCTTTGAAATGATTAAGGAAAGAGAATTAAAACGCAAAGGAAAAATTGAATTGATAGATGTTAAAGAATAAACTACTCCCGACATTGTTTGTATTAACTGTTGCTTTCAGCAGCCGTTCGCAAACGCTAAAGCTCGATGCGGTAATTGACAGCATCAAAACATCACATCCGGTAGTGAAAATGTATGACAATGAAATACGCTCTATGGATGAAGCTGCCAAGGGTGCAAGAAGCTGGATGCCTCCGCAGGTTGGCATCGGCCAGTTTATGACACCGTATGATATACGGCTCTGGCACAGGGAAGGTGATATCCCCGGTATGGGCTCCGTAATGGTTTCTGGTGAACAGATGTTTCCCAACAGAAAAAAACTGGATGCGGATGAGCATTACATGAAAGCCATGTCGTCAGTAGAGAAAGAAAAGAAAAACGCTACGTTGAATGAACTCATCAATGATGCAAAACAGTTCTACTATGAATGGATAATCCTGGAAAAGAAACTGGTGATACTGGCGGAAAATGAAAAGATCCTTGACTTCATGATTAAAAATGCTGAAATACGCTATAAAAACGGGTTAGAAAAAATTAGTGCCTATTATAAAGCGAAAGCTGCATTGGGCGATGTAAAGAATATGCAGCTCATGTTTGAGAACGACATCCGGGAAAAAGAATCCGGTTGAATGCACTGATGGGCAGAAATGCCATGATTGATTTTGATATTGATACCACTTACCGGTTAAATGATTATTCAGGCATTGTATTCGACAGCACTCTTTTTTACAGTAGCCGGAGCGATTTAAAATCACTTGACAGGGAAATTAATCTTACAATGCTGAAACAGGAAACTGAGAAAGCTGCACTCAAACCACAATTCGGGATCCGTTATGACAATATGTTTGGTTTTGGCGGACAGCCTATGCAATATACCATCATGGGCATGGTGCGGATTCCGATGGCAAAATGGTCGTCCAAAATGAATAAGGCCAATATCGAAAGCCTGAAATGGAAAAGTTTTGCCATACAATCACAAAAAGAAATGATGGTGAATGAATACAGTGGCATGGCGTATGGCATGAGAAATGAGCATGAGTTAAAGAAAAAACAACTGAAGTTGTATGAAGATAATATTATTCCTGCGCTGAGAAATAATTACAAAACAATGCAATTGGGTTATGAGCAAAATACGGAAGAATTATTCATGCTCTATGATGCCTGGGAAAGATTAAACATGAAACAACTTGAATACATAGAATTGCTGAATCAGGCGCTTCGGTTACAGGTAACAATTGAAAGAATTATTGAAAGGAATTAAAACCAACAATATGCAAAGAAGAAACTTTTAAAAATATCAGGTTTGAGTGCAGGTGCAGTTGTGACCGGAGGTTCCTTGACAGGAATTTTAGTCAGTTGCAGTGGTTGTAAAAAGGACTATCGCATGGGTTTAATGACAGAACCTGTAATGGTAACAGAAGGTGATTTTCAAAACTGCTTTCATTTCCATCACAGGCCGGAGCCAATCATACACTTTCGGCCCAGTCAACAATCGCTAATCTTAAAGGAACAGATATTCCTGTATTGGGTTATCAGCCGAATAGTTTATTAGACCTTCATTCAGGGTAAATAATGGTGATGCTGTAAATATATATTACAAAATAATTTATCTGAGCATACTAATATTCACTGGCATGGATTAAAAATTCCTGCTTTGATGGATGGACATCCCGACCAGCTTGCAAATGCAGGAGGAACGTTCCGTTACCAGTTTACTGTAAACCAGCGGGCAGGATTAAGTTGGTATCATCCGCATCCCCATGAAATGACCGGAAAGCAGGTGTTCCAGGGATTGGCCGGTCTGTTCATCATTAATGATGCAGAAGAAGCGGCACTCAATCTTCCATCCGGCCAGTTTGAGCTTCCATAGTGATACAGGATAAACGTATTTCATCAAACGGCATTACTTATAATCCGTCAATGGAGGAAGTGATGGCGGGTTATATGGGGACTCAATTAGTAAATGGTGTTTATTCACCTATACGGAGGTGGCTACCCATTTTATCGTCTTCGTATGTTGAACGGCTCCAATGCAAGGGTGTATAACCTGGCGCTGAGCAATAATACCGATATGATAATAATCGGGAATGACGGAGGCTTATTGAAAACACCATCTTCAGTAAAAGAAATATTGATTGCGCCGGAGAACGTCTGGATGTGCTCGTAAATTTTGCGGTAATGCCATTGGTACAGAAATATTCTTAACGGGCAAAGAGTTTGGAAATGGCGGAGAAGCACAAGGCAAGCAGCATTTTAAAATCATGAAGTTTAAAATAACCAGCAATGTTACAGATACATTTACTGTTCCCGCCATCCTTTCAAACGTAACAACTGTTCCTGCTTCATCGGCTGTAAAGACCAGAACATTTGAAATTTCCAATGCAATGGAGCATCATGGTTATCCAATGAACAATGGAATGCAGATGCGTCACCGCATCAACGGAAAATTATTCGACAGTAACCGTATTGATGAGAATGTTTCACCTAATACCAATGAACTTTGGGTGTTTGATAACAGCAAAGGTGGTGAACCGCATCCCATGCATCTGCATGGCGTTTTTTTCCAGATAGTACAACGAAGTGGCGGCAGATCCAGCCTTATTGCTTCCGAAACCGGGTGGAAAGATACGGTATTGGTTATGCCGGGGGAAACAGTGAGAGTGATTGTTCCATTTGAGAGTAATACAGGAAAATTTGTTTTCCACTGTCATAACCTTGAACATGAAGATGATGGCATGATGTTACAATATCAATTGAGCTAATCAAAGACGAAAATGAAAAAACTATTTTTTATAAGTTCCCTGATACTTCTTATTGCCGTAATGGCCTGCAACAATAATAAGGACCCTCATGCAGGGCATAAGGCAGAAACAACAAAGGAAATGTACACCTGCCCCATGCCTGAGGATTCTGTATTCAGCAATAAACCGGGTAAATGCCCCAAATGCGGGATGGATTTAGTTAAAACAGAGCAGGATAACTATGAACATGATAAGGTTGAGTACACCTGCCCTATGCATCCGGAAATTATCAGGATAAACCAGGTGCTTGTCCTATATGTGGAATGGATCTGGTAAAGAAAGAAACGGAAGCACGCAGGTAGGGGATGTGGAACTGGAATCATTGCTGAAACCCACTAACGAATTTGTAATCTCATCAATTCCAGTAACAACAATGGAGAAAAGAGGTGAGCAAATAGAAATAGAGGCGTTAGGGTATATTGCGTATGATACAAGACAGGTGGGAAGTATCTCAGCAAGAGTATCGGGCAGAATTGAAAGACTATATGTGAGATACCGCTATCAGCAAATAAACAAGGGACAAAAATACTGGACATTTACAGTCCCGAGTTACTCACTGCACAGCAAAATCTCTTATTCCTGCTGAAGAACGATGCAGAAAATACAACATTCATACAAGCTGCAAAGGAAAAACTATTGCTGATTGGAATGAGTAATGTACAACTGCAACAGGTCATTCAATCAGGCAAGCCCTCACTAACCATTTCTGTTTACAGCAATTACAGTGGTCATATTCACGAAGCAGCAAATGGAGGGACGATGAATACCCAGACAGGTATCATGAAAGATATTTCATTAATAACGGAAGAGCTTTCGCTAAAAGAAGGAATGTATATTCAAAAGGACAATCTGTTTTCACGGTCTTTAATCCCGACAAAGCATGGGCTATTCTCTACATTTATGGAGACAATCAATCGTTAATAAAAACTGGTAATACAGTAAGGGTTGTTCCTGAAACTGCAACGGAAAAGGATTTCAGGGCAAACATTGATTTTATAGAACCATTCTACCGGAGAGAAAGCAAAACCCTCACAGCAAGGGTCTACTTTAATAACAGCAGCCTCAAAATACCAATCGGAAGCCAGGTAAAAGCAACCATTTTCGGAAACACCAAAGAAGCATACTGGTTGACAAAGGAGGCAGTGCTTTCTTTAGGAATGGATAAAATAGTGTTCAGTAAAGCAGGTGGAGGGTTTAAGGCTGTAAAAATTAATACCGGGATCATTCACGAAAAGCATATACAAATTTTAAGTGGATTGGCCCTGGCAGATTCTGTTGCTGCCAATGCCCAATATTTAATGGACAGTGAGAGTTTCATCAAAATAAAAAACTGAACATGCGGTATATCATAATAATCGTAACAGGCTTACTCATTTTTGTCTCCTGTAAAAACAAAAAAGAAATACCCCAGGACCCGGATACTTATTACACCTGCTCTATGGACCCGCAGGTAGTGGAGTATAAGCCCGGTAAATGCCCCATTTGCAGAATGGAATTAACACCAGTGAAAAAAGAATGGTCAAGCAAAGATGAATTGCAGTTGAGCGAACAGCAACTACAATTGGGGAATATACAAACTGATACTATTCGTAACGGTTCTATCGGCGACCAGTTAGTGCTGACCGCTACATTGAATTTCGACCAGATGAAAGCATCCTCAGTCAGCTCCAGAGTAATGGGACGAGTTGAAAAATTATATTATAAAAACCTGGGAGACTATGTAAAAAAAGGTTCGGCACTCTATGATTTGTACAGTGAGGAACTGAACAATGCCAAACAGGAGTATCTGCTGGCTTTGGATAAGAAAAGTGTATTCAATAATGAAACAGTAATTGACTTTGACCAATTGATTCAGGGTGCAAAAAAACAAACTGCTGCTTTGGGGTTTGAATGAAACACAGTTAAACGAACTGGTAACAACAAAAAAGCTAAAGCCACCACCACCTTTTACAGCACAGCTGGCGGATACATTACACAGTTAGATATCCGGGAAGGAGATTATGTAATGGAAGGCGGAACGATTATAAAATTGGCTGACCTGTCAACTTTATGGGCTGAGGCACAGGTTTATACTTCGCAACTGGCAGAAGTGAACAGAACCAGTGCTGCCATTGTTCAACTCCCGATTTCAATAATAAAGAAATTAAAGGGCATATTGAATTTGTTAACCCTGAAATCAATCCCGATACAAGAATAAATCTCATCCGGGTTTCAATTCCTAATACGGGTAACCAGTTAAAACCAGGTATGCCTGCTTATGTAGTATTGAAAAGTCCGCAACGCCAATCACTCACACTTCCCATTGATGCTGTAATAAGAGATGGCAAAGGATCAACAGTTTGGATACAAGCCGGAAAGAACACATTTAAGAGTGTCATGGTGCAAACAGGGTTGGAAAGTGATGACCGTATTGAAATCAAATCAGGATTAAATTCCGGAGATGTTGTGGTGCTTACAGGGGCATACTTGCTGCATAGCGAATATGTATTTAAAAAAGGAGCCGACCCGATGTCGGGTCATAATCATTAATCAATTCATAAATCAAAAGCATGAATACAATTTTTAAATTCTTACTATCAACGATTGTTTTATTTCTCGCCCTTAACGTAGTAGCTCAAAAGACGGAGGAAGTATGCTACAATCCCAATTTGGTAAAAGACACTACTAAGAAAAGTATCAAGTCAATGGCTTTTGTAAAGGTAAATGGGGATAGTATTAAAATCAATTACCATTCACCCGGTGTTCGTAAAAGAATTATTTGGGGCGGACTTGTTCCTTACGATGAAGTATGGGTAACCGGCGCACACGATGCCACAACACTGGAAATTCCAAAACCAATTATCGTTAGTGGCAAGGAAATACCGGCAGGTAAATATGCTTTCTTTACCATACCGGGGAAAAATGAATGGACTATTATTATTAACAAACAATGGAAGCAGCATTTGGCAACTGAGTATGATGAAAAAGAGGATGTAATAAGAGTGAAAGTAAAACCTAAGGAAAACGCACATACGGAAAGGCTGCAATATTTTATTGACACTAATAGCAGCAATAAAGGGAAAATGTCAGTAGCATGGGAAAAGATAAAAATTGAACTTTCTTTCGTTATTAAATAATCAGTTTATGGAACAGGCACTTTTTACTTGCCCGATGCATCCTGAAGTAATACAGGATATGCCCGGCAATTGCCCTAAATGCGGAATGAATCTTATTCCGCTCAAAAAGGAAGCAGATAACAGTCACTCACCTCTTCACCATGCTGAACATACAACAGAAAAGCAGGACGGTCATGTACAGCACCCTGCGCCTGTTGTAAATATCAATACAGCACAACAGGGACTTGCCAAATACACCTGCCCGATGCATCCGCAAATTGTTCAGGACGGGCCGGGGAAATGTCCTTTGCGGTATGACTTTAATCCCCCTAAGGAAATCGGGAACAAATGGAGGGCATGAAACTCACACATCAGGCATTGCCGACTTCAAAAAACGATTTTATATAGTATTAGTGCTCACTGTACCTATTATGCTGTTATCTGAAATGATACAGCACTGGTTAAATATTCATTTTAGTTTCGCGGGTTCAAAGTATGTATTGTTCTTTTATCGTCTGTTGTTTTCTTTTACGGGGGCTGGCCTTTCCTTAAAAGGATTAGTTGGTGAAATGGGGGCAAAGAATCCTGGAATGATGACACTTGTGGGGTTTGCTATTTCAGTGGCGTATATCTACAGCGTGGCAACTGTCTTTGGATTACAGGGGATGGATTTCTTTTGGGAGTTGGCAACACTTATCCTTATCATGTTATTAGGACATTGGATAGAAATGAAATCAGTTGCCGGTGCATCAAGAGAACTCGAATTACTGGTTCAACTAATGCCTGATGATGCACATTTGGTGAATGGAGAAAAGATTACAGAAGTAAAAACAGAATCACTTAAAGAGGGCGATATGATTCTGATAAAACCGGGTGAGAAAATAGCAGCAGATGGCATCATTGCAGACGGAGAAAGTTAGCTCAATGAAAGTATGCTCACCGGTGAGTCAAAACCTGTTGGGAAAAGCAAGGGAGACAAAGTAATTGCCGGTTCAATCAACGGCAATGGTGCCATAAAAGTGACTGTTGCACATGGGGCAAAAGATTCTTACTTATCCCAGGTGATAAAACTGGTACAGGATGCTCAGAAATCAAAATCAAAAACACAGCTGATTGCAGATACAGCAGCAAGATGGCTTACGCTGATAGCTATTGTGGCAGGTATCACTACATTTCTTGTATGGTATTTATCAGGAAAAGACTTAGCCTTCTCCATTGAAAGAATGGTTACTGTAATAGTTATTTGTTGTCCTCATGCTTTAGGATTGGCAGTGCCGCTGGTGGTAGCTAAATCCACTGCACGTTCAGCACAGCATGGATTACTGATTAAGAACAGGACAGCATTTGAAAATTCAAGAAAAATAACAACCTTAGTATTTGATAAAACAGGAACGTTAACAGTTGGAAAATTTGAAGTGTCAAAAATTATTTCATCAAGTGAAGGGGTTTCTGAGAATGAATTACTGAAATATGCAGCAGCTTTGGGAACAAAATTCAGAACACCCTATTGCCACAGGTATCATTCAAAAGCAAAAGACTTATCTGTCCCTATGCTGTCAACACGGAATTTTAATGCTATAACAGGAAAGGGAATTGAAGCAACTATTGACAACAAGGACATAAAAATAGTAAGTCCGGGATACCTGAAAGAGAAAACATTTCATTCCCTGCAAATTACAATTCCGATGCAACTGAAACTGTAGTATTTGTTTTAATAAATGATAAACTGGCTGGTTATATTTCTTTGTCCGATAGTATCCGTCCTGAATCAGCAGAAGCCATTAAAACACTGCACAGCTATAATATTAAATCAGTTTTACTCACGGGCGATAACAAACAAGTTGCAGAAACAGTTGCCAAAAAATTAGGGATGAGCAGTTTTTTTGCTGAAGTACTGCCACACCAGAAATTGGAAAAATAAAAGAGTTGCAGGATAAAGGCGAATATGTTGCTATGACAGGAGACGGCGTCAATGATGCCCCGGCGTTAGCTCAGGCCAATGTCGGTATTGCAGTGGGTTCAGGTTCTGATATCGCCGCCGAAACAGCTGGAATCGTTTTGGTAAACAGCAATCCAAAAGATGTTGTTTCATTGATTCAGTTTGGTAGAGCTACTTACAGAAAGATGATTCAGAATTTGATCTGGGCCACAGGCTATAATATTGTGGCTTTACCTTTAGCGGCAGGTGTGCTGTATAAGTTGGGAATTCTGTTAAGCCCGGCAGCAGGTGCAGTCCTGATGAGTGTGAGCACAGTGGTGGTGGCTATAAATGCAAGCCTCTTAAAGGTTAAGTAGGCGATTTGCTAACACAGTTTAAAGTTTTCGAAATCGGCAAAAACATTTTGATTTACAGGTTTTTGCAACCATGATGACATTTTTAAAGCCCGTTTTAAAAGGAATTACCACTTATACCGCTATTTTTGTAATGATGAAGTTATTATTCCTGTTTTTAAGCTTATACCTGCTCGTACTGTCCTGCATTCCCTGTAACGACAGTAAGGAATGTAATATGGCAACTCAGGTAGAAGTTTCTGCGTCGAACAATCACCAGGAACATAACCATTCCAAAGAAGCCTGTACGCCATTTTGTACCTGTTCATGCTGTGCGGCATCTGCGTTTTATAACCCTATTAGTAAAGCACAGATCGTAAAGAGGATTTCCAATCTATAAAGTACCCCATTCATAACGAAATATTAAATACAGATATTTCCTATTCCATCTGGCAGCCTCCCAAGATAGCTGCTTAACACTCTTTATTCTCAGTGCAGCAATCATGCACTGACTATTACATTTTTATTTCGGTTTCCAAGAGGTTATGACTAAGAAAAAAAGTCTATAACCCGCAGCAAACCTGTTTACAGCAAGATCAAAGAACCTGTAGAACCCTTGTGGATGCGGGTTACTAAAATTGTTACACTAGTAGTGCTTGGTGCTATTGTGGTAATAGCTATACCTGCATATATGATAAAATATTATCACCATATTTCAAATCATAAATAAAGACATGCTCAATAAAATAATTCATTTCAGTATCAAACATAAATTCGTTATCGGGTTAATGACACTGGCGCTTATTGTTTGGGGGGTGTGGAGTGCCATAAAACTTCCCCTTGATGCCGTGCCGGATATTACAAATAACCAGGTACAAATAATTACATTAACACCAACATTAGCCGCTCAGGAAGCAGAGCAATTGGTAACCTATCCTATAGAGCAAAGCCTTGCCAATCTTCCCGACCTGGAAGAAATGAGGTCTATATCAAGGTTTGGTTTATCAGTAATCACAGTTGTTTTTCACGATGATATTGACATCTATTTTGCCCGCCAGTTAATCAACGAAAAACTGAAAGAGGCAGAAGAAAAAATTCCTAAAGGGTTAGGTACTCCCGAACTGGCTCCGGTGAGTACAGGATTAGGCGAGATATACCAATACATTATTCACCCAAAAAAAGGCGCAGAAAACAAATATTCTGCAATGGATCTGCGTACCATGCAGGACTGGATTGTTGCAAGGCAATTGTACGGTACAGCCGGTGTGGCAGAAGTAAACAGTTTTGGCGGCTTATTAAAACAATATGAGGTGGCGGTTAATCCTTATCGACTCAAAGCCATGAATGTAACCATTGCTGAAATATTTTCTGCATTGGAAAAAAATAATGAAAACACCGGCGGTGCATATATTGACAAGAAGCCCAACGCCTATTTTATAAGAGGGATTGGTTTGATTGGCTCAATGGATGACATAAGGAACACCGTTATCAAAAAAGTAAGTGGCATTCCTGTTTTAATAAAAGATGTGGCAGAAGTAGAGTTAGGTAATGCAGTTCGTTACGGTTCTGTTACATACAACGGAGAAAAAGAAGTGGTAGGTGGAATAGTAATGATGCTGAAAGGCGCTAATAGTGCAGCCGTTGTGGAAAGGGTAAAAGCAAAAATGGAAATCATTAAAAAATCAATACCCGATGATGTAGAAATAGAGGCTTATGTTGACCGTACAAATTTAGTAAACCGTGCTGTAGGCACGGTAAAAACTAACCTGATTGAAGGGGCATTGATTGTATTACTGGTGCTGATATTATTTTTAGGAAATATACGGGCAGGTTTAATTGTGGCATCAGCCATTCCGCTTTCCATGTTATTTGCACTGGGCATGATGAATGTATTTGGAGTAAGTGCCAACCTGGTGAGTTTAGGTGCTATAGATTTTGGATTGATTGTAGATGGTGCAGTGATTATAGTGGAAGCAACACTACATTTTTTGGTTGTAAAACATGTTGCAGGTAAACTTACGCAGCAACAGATGGATGAAGCAGTAGAAAGCAGCGCAAAAAAAATGATGAGCTCAGCAGCCTTTGGGCAAATCATTATTTTAATTGTATATCTGCCAATCCTCTCTTTACAGGGAATCGAAGGAAAAATGTTCGGGCCCATGGCAAAAACTGTGGGCTTTGCCATCCTGGGGCACTAATACTTTCTCTTACCTACATTCCCATGATGTCAGCTTTGTTCCTGTCAAAAAGAACAGCTCACAAAAAAATATTTCCGACAAACTGATGGATTTCTTTCAACGGGGTATTCACCGCTTATCCGCTGGGCTATTAAGATGAAGTATGCCGTAGTGGGTGGTGCAGTTGCATTGCTGGCTATTGCTATTGTCATTTTTGGAAGGATGGGCGGCGAATTTATTCCGCAGTTGCAGGAAGGTGATTATGCCTTTCACTGCATCTTGCCACAAGGCACTTCGCTTACGCAAAGCGTAGAAACATCCATGCAGGCAAGCCGCATTATCAAATCATTTCCAGAGGTAAAGATGGTGGTGGGTAAAACGGGAAGTGCAGAAGTACCAACAGACCCAATGCCACCCGAAGCAACCGACCTTATCATTATGCTGAAACCAAAATCAGAATGGACAACCACAAATGATTATAACGAACTGGCGGCTATGATGATTGAAAAATTAGAAGTAATACCTGGTGTTTTCTTTGAAGCTTCACAACCAATTCAAATGCGTTTTAATGAATTAATGACAGGTGTAAGACAGGATGTTGCCATTAAAATATTTGGAGAAAATATTGATACGCTGGCTGACCTTGCGCCAAAAGTTGCAAAGATTGTACAATCAGTAAAAGGTGCAACAGAACCACAGGTAGAACGAACAACAGGCTTACCGCAAATCACTATTCAATACGACCGGGCAAAGATTGCAGGTTATGGTTTAAATATCGAAGACATCAATCATACCATCAGCACAGCCTTTGCAGGTGAAGCTGCCGGTGTAGTTTTTGAAAATGAACGGAAATTTGATTTAGTGGTAAGGCTCGATAGTGCCAGTCGTACTTCAATTGATGATGTAAGTAATCTATTTGTAGCAACTACTGATGGTAATCAAATACCCTTATCCCAGGTAGCAACAGTTTCATTTAAAGAAGGCCCGGCACAGATAAGCCGGGAAGATGGTAAACGTAGAATTGTTGTTGGCTTTAATGTAAAAGACCGTGATGTGCAAAGTGTAGTTACAGAAATACAGGAAAAATTAAATGCTGCAAAGCTTTTACCAACAGCCTACTACTACACTTATGGTGGCACATTTGAAAACTTGCAGGAAGCATCAGCAAGGCTCAGGATTGCAGTACCTGTAGCCCTTGCATTGATTTTCTTATTACTTTATTTCGCATTCGGCTCTATGAAAGAAGCCTTGTTAATTTATACAGCTATTCCTATGAGTGCAATTGGTGGTGTATTCGCTTTACTACTCAGGGGCATGCCATTCAGCATTTCTGCAGGCGTTGGTTTTATTGCTTTGTTTGGTGTAGCGGTGTTGAATGGTATCGTTTTAATAAGCACATTCAATCAATTGCAAAAGGATGGAGTGAAAGACATCATACAAAGGGTATTGGAAGGAACGAAAATTCGTTTGCGGCCAGTATTAATGACTGCTTCCGTGGCAGCTTTGGGTTTCATTCCTATGGCTTTATCTACTGGTGCAGGTGCAGAAGTGCAAAAGCCATTAGCCACTGTGGTAATTGGCGGATTGATAACCGCAACCTTTCTTACGCTGGTGGTTCTGCCATTGCTCTATATTATATTTTCAACAAAAAGAAAATCAAAAATGCCAGCCCCCAGGGGTGGGAAACCTATAGCAACTGTTATAGCAGGTATTACCTTGCTGTTAATATCAAACAGTGTTCAGGCACAACAGCCGGTTGCAAAAAGAATAAGTATTAGTGAAGCAATCACTTTGGCAAAAAATAATTTGCAATATGATGTAAATAGCCAACAGATTAATAAGGGAAAAGCACAGATCAGTACAGCAACATTATTTCAAAGAACAGGTGTATTTGCAGAAAATGAAGATAGGCGGCCGAGTGATAATAAAGGCATCCTTAAAATAGGCGTATCCCAAAGCATAGCATGGCCCGGTTTATACAAGGCACAAAGGAACCTTTATAGTGAACAGCTGAAATATTACCAGGCCAATACTGTAGCAATAGAAGCGGATATTAAAAAAATGTACGGTCTGTTTACTACCAGCTTTGGTATTTGCAGGATAAGCAACAATTGTATCATCGGTTAGATAGTATTTACAAATCACTTAATGATGCAGCAATATTGAAAGTTAAAACAGGAGATAGCCGGGGATTAGACAGTATTGCTGCGAATGTACGGATGTTGGAATTACAGGCATTGTTGCAACAAATGGATAAAGAAATTCAGATACAACAGCAGTCATTGATGCAATACCTCAATGCAGGTGAAATGATGTTGCCTTTACTTCTCCCTTTGGAAAAATTGCCCATGTACGGAGTTACAATCGGCAGCGAACATCCATTACTTGTATTGCAAACACAAAATATCAATATTGCCAATGCCGGAATTGGAGTTGTAAAGAATGAAAATAAACCTGACTTCTCAGGTCGTTTTTTCAGCCAGCGATTATATGGTACAAAGGACCCAGTCTCTGGATTTTCTGTATCAGCTGCATTTCCATTGTTTGGTGCATCTGCTTACCGAAGTAAAGTAAAAGTAGCCCAGGCAGATATGGCGTTGCAACAAAAGCAATACGATTATGATAAACAGGTGTTAAGCACAAGGCAATTGCAAATGCAACAGGAAGTTGACAAGAATAGGAGTATGTTGACATTCTATGAATCAGCAGGTTTGAGACAAGCTGATGAAATCATTAAAGCTGCTTCTTTGGCTTACCGAGCCGGAGAAATAAGTTTTGCTGAATTATCACAATTCTTAACACAGGCAATAGAGATTCAGAAAAATTATTTGGAAAATCTCAATGCTTATAACCAATCGGTCATTCAATACAATTATTACATCAATCAATAAAACATAAACAATGAAGAAGATTTTAATAGTAGTAATTATTTTGTTCAGCATAGCTTCTTTTGTTTCCTGCGGTAGCAAAAGCAATACAGAAACTACCAAAACAGAAGAAGCAGGGCAGGAAGATGAACATGCAAACCCTAACACTGCCACACTTACAGAAGAACAGATGAAAAGCATTGGCGTGGAGTTGGGCGGCATTGAACAAAAGCAATTAACGGCATCACTTAAAACAAATGGTTTGCTGAAAGTGCCTAATCAAAACAAAGCAAGTGTAAACTCTATTTACAGTGGTGTAATAAAGTCGTTGCTGGTGCAGCCGGGTAATATTGTAAGGAAAGGGCAGACCATTGCCACAATAGCAAACCCTGAATTTATCCAGGCTCAAAGTCAATACCTGAGTGTGAATGCAAAAATATCGATGGCAGAACTGGAAGTAACAAGACAAAAGGAACTTAATGCGGGGAATGCCGGCGCATTAAAAAATTTTACAGGCAGCTGAAACTGAGTTGAGGACTTTAAGAACAGTGAGATCAACTTTGCAGCAGCAAATACAGTTGATGGGGATTAACCCGGCAAGGCTTTCCAATGGTAAATGAATTTCTGTGCTGGCTATTACAAGTCCAATTAGCGGGGTAGTAAGTAATGTGATAGTGAAGATGGGTAGCTACGTTGATGTGAGTACCCCTGTAGCCGAAATTGTTGATAACAGCCAGTTACATCTTGATTTATATGTGTATGAAAAAGATTTGCCAAAGCTTAAAAATAACCAACTGATACATTTTACATTAACCAACAATCCTGGCAAGGAATACGATGCACAGATTTATTCATTGGGCTCATCATTTGAAGGAGAGAGCAAGGCAGTTACCGTACATGCAAAAGTGCAGGGCGATAAAACAGGCTTGATTGATGGAATGACAATTACAGCAGTTATAAGTTTGGAAAATGCAACTGTACCTGCCGTACCTACTGATGCCATTGTAACCATTGCAGGGCAGGATTATATTTTTATGGTTACAGATGAAAGTGCAGCGGGTGATCATCAACAGGGAAAAGACAGTGTAAAACATGATTCAAAGCAACAGCACAAAGTAGAAAAAGGGTTAACCTTTGAAAAAATACCTGTTGTCAAAGGCACAACTGATGTTGGCTATACAGAAATTACCTTGTTAAAAGAAATACCAAAGGATGCAAAGATTGTAGTGAAGGGTGCATTTTTTGTATTGGCAAAAATGACTAATACAGGAGAACATGAACATTAAGAATAGAACTATGAAAGTAAAACATTCAATAGTATTAAAAGCTGCACAATACGAAGTCTGGTCACAATTACTAAAGCCGGGCTTACTCGATTTTGTTGCGTACCCGATTATAAAATTTAAGTATTTGTCACAATTACCTCATCAATGGCAGGTAGGCACATACAATAAAAAGAATTACCAGGTTAGCTGGCGACATTTGGAAAGGGCACATATTTTAGGACAACCCTATCCTTATGAGCATACTGCTGTACATTGGAAAATGTTTTGCTTTGGTATTAAAGAAAAAAATTATAAAGAAGTAATTGGCCAGATGCCAAGGCTGTTAGTTGGTGGCGTAAAATCTTTCGTAGGACATATCCCTGTTGGCAATACAGGAGGAGCAAATGTACCACCATTGAAACCAATGGAAATACCGGAAGACATTGCCATAATAATTACCAATACTAAAGCTAAGTAGTATGTATTTTTACATTCATAAAATAAACAAAAATGAACAGAACATATTGCTGGAAATGTGTAGTAATGCTTGCTTCTATTTTGGGAATGGCCGGAGCGGTCATGGCATAAACACATATTTTATTTAATTTGAAAGTTGCGGTGCATGGTGCTTCTGCAACTTTTATTTATCTACTTATCAGAACATAAACAAATGTACAGTATCATTATAGGCAGTCTTTTAATTAGTTTATTACATGCAGTGATTCCCAATCACTGGCTGCCAGTACTTGCTATTGGTAAAAAGGAAGGATGGAGCCTGGCTGAAACAAGCCGGATTACTTTTCTTGCAGGAATGGCCCATGTTATCAGCACTGTTATCATTGGTTTGCTGTTGGGAATGATTGGCGGTGAGCTTACAGAAAACATCGAACACTTTACCCATATTATTGCCCCTTCTGTTTTAGTTCTTCTGGGTTTGTATTTTGTCAGGCAACATTATACACATCATCATTTTCATTTGCCGAAAGAACAGATTCAAAAGAAAACTAAAAAATCAATCATACTGGCATTAGTCATTGCTATGTTTCTTTCTCCCTGTATGGAAATTGAAGCCTACTTTTTGTTAGCGGGAAGCAAAAGCTGGTATCTATTGGCGGCTATTGCTGCCATGTATTCCATCATCACCATTGCCGGTATGTTGATATGGATTCGGATAGTTTATATAGGATTACTAAAACTTAACTGGCATAAATGGGAGCATAACGCAGGTATCATAACCGGCTTGGTATTAATTGTATCCGGAATTATATCATTTTTTATTTCATAAAATAATTTATATGGCACAGGAATGTTGCAACACAGATGAAAAAGATGTACAAATAAAAGTAGTTGTAAATAAACCCGAAAATAATGAAGAGCATAACCAC
The DNA here is from genome assembly GCA_016721435.1 of Bacteroidota bacterium. GTDB lineage: Bacteria > Bacteroidota > Bacteroidia > AKYH767-A > OLB10 > JAJTFW01. Next base: position 12,452 of record JADKIC010000042.1, on the reverse strand, counting down.
AGTGCGGATGATGGGCACAACCATGCTGAAGCAGGTCAGGATAGTGCTGGCTGGAAAACTCATTGGGATTTGCTATTGGCTTTATTTATTTTAATTGTATTGCTCGTATTGCAATATGGTTTTAAAATTGAATTGCCTAAAATACCATCATTGATAATAAACGGCATTGCTTATTTACTGGCAGGAAGAAAAGTATTAGACCTTGCTTTTCGTAAATCAATAAGAGGTGATATTTTTAATGAGTTTGTGCTGATGAGTGTAGCAACCATTGGGGCATTTGTAATTGGTGAGTATGAGGAAGGTGTTGCTGTAATGGTGTTTTATCAGATTGGAGAATGGTTCTAGGATGCAGCGGTTAACAATGCAAAACGAAGTATCAAAGCCCTTTTGGATATAAGGCCGGACGAAGTAACAGTTTTAAGGAATGGTTCATCACAAGTCATTGCACCATCTACTATTGAATTAGGAGAAACTATTCAGATTAAGCCGGGAGAAAAAGTAGCCTTAGATGGAGAACTGCTTTCAGAAAATGCATCTTTCAATACAGCCGCATTAACCGGCGAAAGCAAACCTGATACAAAATATAAAGGCGAGGCAATTTTTGCAGGTATGATAAATCTTAATACGGTTGCTGAAGTAAAAGTAAATGCACTCTTTAAGGATAGTAAGTTGAGTAAGATACTCGAAATGGTACAGGATGCTACTGCAAGAAAATCTCAAACACAATTATTCCTTTCAAAGTTTGCAAAAGTCTATACACCTATTGTATTTTTTTTAGCGGTTGCAGTTTGTTTCGTTCCTTACTTATTTGTTGATGATTACAACTTTCAAACATGGTTTTACCGTGCATTGGTTTTTCTTGTTATCAGTTGTCCTTGTGCATTGGTTGTGTCTATACCATTGGGATATTTTGGTGGTATTGGTTTAGCATCAAGAAATGGTATTTTGTTTAAAGGCGGTAACTTTCTTGATGTGATGACGAAGATAAATGTGATTGTGATGGATAAGACGGGCACAATGACTAAAGGTGTTTTTAAAGTACAGCAAATAGTACCCAATAATATAGAGGAAAAGGAATTAGTAAAACTAACTGCTGCATTGGAAAAAAACTCCACTCACCCTATTGCAAAAGCAGTTACGGAATATGCAGGTGATATAACGAGCAGTGTAAATGTGGAAGCGGTCGAAGAAATCTCCGGGCATGGATTGAAGGGAAAAGTTGATGGCAAAGAAATGCTTGCAGGAAATGTAAAGCTGTTGAAAAATTTCAATATTGATTATCCGGCAGAGATTGAAAAGATAGTTGATACAATTGTAGTAATAGCAATCAATAATCAATATGCAGGATATATCACAATAGCAGATGAAATAAAAGAAGATGCTGTACAGACTGTTAAAGATATGCACGGCCTTAATATAAGAACTGTCATGCTTTCGGGTGATAAACAATCAGTGGTAGATGAAGTGGCAAAAAAGGTAGGTATTGATGAAGCCTTTGGAGACTTATTACCAGAGGATAAAGTGGAGAAAGTTCAGCAATTAAAGAATGAAGGTAAACATATTGCATTTGTTGGTGATGGTGTAAACGATGCTCCTGTTGTTGCTCTTGCTGATGCAGGTATTGCAATGGGTGGATTAGGAAGTGATGCTACGATTGAAACTGCTGATGTAGTGATTCAGAATGACCAGCCTCATAAAATTGTATCCGCTATTAAAATTGGAAAGATTACAAGGAGCATTGTGTGGCAAAATATCATTATGGCAATGACCGTAAAAGTTTTTGTTTTGATTTTGGGAGCTGGTGGAATTGCTACCTTATGGGAAGCTGTTATTGCGGATGTGGGGTTGCTTTGCTGGCCATTTTAAATGCGGTAAGGATACAGAAAATGAAGGTTTAAGGGAGACTATTCGATTAAACAGTATTTAAGTATTTTCTTAAATACTGTTTTCACCTATCTTTGCCTCATGGAGAATAATACTTGTATCAGATTGTTTGCTGATCAGGAGCAAATAAAGAATTGTAAAGTAAGTTGAAGACAGCACAAAAGTCTTTTACAAGCCTGTCTAATACCTTGGCTTTAGCAGGCAATGAAGTGAGGCTGAAGATTATCTATTTACTGAAAGAAGAAAAGAATTGTGTCCCTGTGACCTTGCTGATATTTTAGGCATGAGCATTCCGGCTGTATCACAACATCTGCGAAAGTTGAAGGATGGAAACTTTGTTGAAACGAGGAAGGAAGGACAAACAATTTACTATTCTCTTACGCATGAAAATCTAAAGATTTTAAAACCATTCTTCAAACATATTAATGTACAGACTCAAAAACTGGAAACTGTATGATAAGTATAAAATCATCAGGCACATTCACAGGCGCAGGTGTTCTCACTGCTATTGCTGCTTCGCTTTGTTGTATAACCCCTGTTATAGCATTACTTGCAGGTAGCAGCAGTATTGCTGCTAATTTTTCTTGGATAGAACCGGCAAGATCTTATTTAATAGGATTGTCAATTGCTGTATTGGCATTTGCATGGTATCTTAAATTAAAACCTACAAAAACTAATGATATTGATTGTAATTGCGAAACAGCTAAGAAGCCTTCATTCCTTCAATCCAGAACGTTTTTGGCAATTATAACTGTGTTTGCTGCATTGATGATGACTTTCCCACTTTATGCAAAAATGTTTTATCCAAACCCGAAAGAAGCCACAACAGCATTGGCAGTCGTTGATTACAAACAACAGGTAAAATTTACTATACAAGGTATGACCTGCGAGGCTTGCGAAGAGCATGTAAACAATGAACTGTCTAAAGTAAACGGCGTATTGGCTTATAAAAGCTCTTATGCAACACGAAGCAGTTTTGTCACTTTCAACAAATCAAAAGTTGACGTAAAGACAATAGAAGCCGCTATCAAGAAAACAGGTTACAAAGTGAAAGCCTTATCATGTTGCGACAAAAACTAATAAAGAATGGAAAAGACATCAACACTACAATCTACGATCACTTGTCCCGAATGCGGTTTTCAGAAAGACGAAACTATGCCCACAGATGCTTGTCAGTATTTCTATAAGTGTACAAATTGCGAAACAATCCTAAGGCCAAAACAGGGTGATTGTTGTGTATTCTGCAGCTATGGCACAGTAGCCTGCCCTCCAATTCAATCGAACAAATCTTGTTGTTGATAAATATTGACATTTCAGTGTCTTACCTGCTTACCAGCAGGCTATTGACTACTTTAAAACTTACTGTAACCTCTTTTTTGCCCGTCAACTGTAGCGTATAAGTCTGATCGTATTCTTCAATAGATGTTACTTTAATGCTGTTACCTAATGAAATCGCATTTTTATCCAGATAATTCAGAAAAACCGGAGAATGATCTGTAACACCGGTAAAGGTTCCTTCTTCACCAGCTTTAAGAGAAGAAAGTAAAACAGATTTAGATTTTGGGAGTACTCCGTTTGCATCTGGTATCGGATCGCCATGTGGGTCGGCTTTTGGGAACCCTAAGAACTTATCCAGTTTATTGGTAAGGTCTTCACTATGTATATGCTCTAATTGTTCAGCCAGGTCATGCACCTCATCCCAGCGAAAACCTAATTTGTCAACCAGAAACACTTCCCAGAGCCGGTGGTTACGGATAATCCCCACGGCCACCTTTTTCCCTTTTCTGTTAACTTAAAGCCTTTTGACTTTTGGTAGGTCACCAATTTCTTCCCTGCCATCCTTTTCAGCATATCGGTTACAGAGGGGAGCATGTACGCCCATTACCTGGGCAAGGGCCGAAGTAGCCACTACTTCAGCGTTGGTTTCCTGTAACTTATAAATGGCTTTGAGATAATTTTCTTCGGTAAATGAATGCACAGTTCTGATTATTTTGGTGAAGGTAATAAAATAGGTATGAAAATTAAATTAGATTAGCCTAAATTTACATTTATACTAATCTAATAATATTATGTTACCTGCTTTTCATTAAGATGAAGAAATTTAAAATCATAACTGCAATTGTTCTGGTCATTACAAGTGTAGTGGCCTGTGAGAAAATATTACCGGGAACTCCTCCCGATGATGAACTGCTCGACGGACCAGTGGAAGGTCTTAGTTTCGAACAGAACCGTCAGTTCCTTGCAGGGGATGTAGCTTTTAACGATGAGATATTCACTTCTCAAAACGGCTTAGGTTCCATCTTTGTGGCTACGAGTTGTGGTAGTTGTCATGCCGGTGATGGCAAAGGCCATCCTTTTACTACGCTAACTAGGTTTGGGCAGGTTGACAGTACAGAAAATCAGTTTCTGCATTTGGGGGGACCGCAATTACAAAACAGGGCATTGCCCGGTTATACAACGGAACAGATACCTGCAGGTGCTACGTTTTCAAAGTTCACACCACCTGCCAACACCGGTTTAGGGTTTTTAGAATTGGTTTCAGATGCTGATATTTTGGCAATGGCAGATCCTAACGATGCAAATGCTGATGGTATCAGCGGAATACCCAACTATGAATACTTGCCTACCTTTATAACACCTTTCCAAAATGCTATTCCAAGAAACGGCAAATATATTCATCGCTTTGGTAAAAAGGCTGCGGCTTATAATCTATTGCACCAAACAGTAAATGCTTACAACCAGGATATCGGTATCACTTCTACGTTTCAGCCGAAAGATGTTTATACCGGATTGAATATTGACCCCGAAGTTTCTGATGTAACGGTGCATAATGTTGTATTCTACTTGCAAACACTTAAAGCGCCTATTCAAAGAAATCAAAATGATCCTGAAGTACTTGAAGGCAAAAATCTGTTTATACAAGCCGGGTGTGAAAGTTGCCATAGGCAAACTCTGAAAACAGGATTTTGAACTATTCCTGCATTATCCAACAAAAGCTTTCATCCGTATACCGATTTGCTTTTGCATGATATGGGCCCCGGTTTGGATGATGGCTATACTGAAGGCAGTGCCAAAACGCCTGAATGGAGAACACCACCACTTTGGGGATTGGGATTATCGACTAATTCACAAGGCGGGCAATACTTTTTGTTGCATGATGGAAGAGCAAAGAGTATCGAAGAAGCAATACTCTTGCATGCTGGCGAAGGTCAACAACGCAAAGAAAGGTTTCAGCAGCTTTCAGTGCAGGAAAAGAATAGCTTAATCAAATTCCTGCAATCGTTATAGTATCATAAGAAACATGAACAGAAAAGAATTTATAGTTAAGTCTTGTACAGCCTGTATTGCCGTTTCGGCATATTCAATTATTTTAAGTTCCTGCGCTGCGACCAAATTCACGAGTGGTAAACTGGCTAAAGACGGAATATTGATAGATATAAACGAATTCGTAATAAAGGATAAAGATAAATACCGCTTATATGTCGTAGTACGAAATGACAAATTGCTATTCCCTATTTGTGTTTACCGGTTTAGTGATACTGAATATTCCGCTATCTGGATGCAGTGTGCTCACCAGGGGGCCGAACTGAATGTAGCCGGTGATTACCTGCAGTGCCCTGCACATGGAAGTGAATATGATAACCGGGGTAAAGTAACAAACGGTCCAGCCGACAGAGATCTTCGGACTTTCCCTGTGACAATTAGTAACAACCAACTCTTTATTGATTTGAGAAAAGTATGAGATATTTTTTATTTTTAGTACTATCCTTTTTCGTTTCTTATACCTGTATTGCACAGATTGACCCGGCGTTGTTACGGAAATCAGAAACAGATACATCGGGATTGCTATTAAATATGGATGCCGTGTATAACCGTCCATTTCTTCAATTAGGCAAATTGCCTGTGGCACTAGGTGGATATGCTGAAGCCAATTACCAGTATTTACAGGAAGATGGGATAACGCAAGGTCATCAGTTTCAAATGCGGCGATTGACGTTGTTTGTGTCTTCGTCTATTTCCAAACGAATTAAGTTTTTGAGTGAAATCGAATTTGAAGAAGGTACCAAAGAATTCAATATTGAATTTGCATCCGTTGATTTTGAATTTGCTCCTCTCTTAAATCTGCGAGGCGGAATTGTAATGAATCCTATCGGAGCTTTCAATCAAAATCATGATGGCCCCAAATGGGAATTTATTGACCGTCCCATTTCTGCAACGCAAATGCTACCGGCCACCTGGAGCAATGTGGGCTTTGGGGTATTTGGGAAAAAATCAACAAAGGATTGGGTGTATGCGTATGAAGTTTACCTCACAAATGGGTTTGATGATAAAATTATTGATAATGCGGAAAATAAAACCTTTCTTCCTGCCAGCAAAGAAAATAAAGACAGGTTTGAAGAAAGTTTCAACGGAAGCCCATTATTTACTGGTAAGGCGGCTATACGAAACAGGAAGATTGGCGAATTGGGATTATCCGATATGGGCGGGATATACAACAAATATGAGGACGATGGATTGGTATTGGATAAGAAAAGAAAAGTCAACGTATATGCTATAGACTTCAATACTACCCTGCCTAAAATCATTACGTATATCAATGCAGAATGGGCTTGGTTGAATGTGGACGTACCCGAAACCTATACCGAACAATTCGGCCGAAAACAACAAGGCGGCTTTATTGATTTTGTGCAGCCTGTTTTTAAGAAGCCCGTATTTGGTTTTGAGAAATCGGTTATTAACGCTGCTTTGCGTTTTGAATATGTGGACTGGAATAAAGGGAATTTTAAATCCACTGGGGACAATATCAGCGATGAATTATTTTCAATTGTTACAGCTATAAGCTGGCGACCTACTGCCCAAACAGTAATCCGGTTGAACTATCGTTACAACTGGCAGAAGGATATTTTGGGAAACCCTCCGGCTAAGCTGGCGGGGATTCAGTTTGGGGTAAGTACTTATTTCTAAAATAGCGGCGCAGTTATTCAGTATTTTTAAACAATATTCTTTTTAATTAGTTGTTGGAAAAGCTTTGTCTGGTAGGTTATAATATTTTGGAGGTGATTTAATTCATAATCAATGCTGGATATAGCAGCTAATAGTAACTAAATGTGTAATAGTTAGTATTTAATCGGACAGTTGAGGAAAGATTTCATCGTGGCTGAGTTTTTTGAAAGCCATACACTTTTTTAGCACCTTGTAGCTTCAGTGTTGATGAGTTTAAGTACAGTAACAGTAACTTTCATTGTAAGTATGTTAAAAGTAAATTGAAGTTTTACATTTTATTATTGTGTATAAACGATGATGCTTAATGTATAGCTATTTATCAGGTTGTCAAAATGCCGTTGATTGAATTTAATTTGGGCTGGGAATGTTTGTATAACCCAGCCAGCTTTTGTACATTTAGGAAAACTTATTTTCACTTTGATAAACAAAACATATACCAACTTCATAGAGAAAGTGTGATTTATTGCCGATAAGAATGGCAAAGAAAAACTCACTCTTTCCCTCTTCACTTCCTCATATTTCTCCCTTTCTTTCCAACAGCTTTTCAAACACTTCAATGGTTTTTCTATTGGAAAGTTATGAAGGGACTCTATATTGTTGGCACTAATTGAAGAAGAAGAGACACCACCGCTGCCTTCATAAAAATTGATAGTATTATAAAGCACTTTCTTCATGAAAACTTTTCAACCCTTCATCTGTAACACCTAATGCTTTTGCTATTTCTTTGATTCTTTCGTCATCAATTTGCTCTGTCTGTTCCATTTTAGAAACTGCCTGTTTGGTAATTCCTAACGCCTCACCTAAATCAGTTTGAGTCATTCCCCGAAGCCTACGGATTCTTTCTATTTTTCTACCCATGTGGAGCATATTTGTATAATCCTTTGTTTCCATTTTAATTCAATTTTTTAAAGAGAAGCACTATGATTGTTTAGCGTTCATTAATATTTCTATTTTTTCTCTTTCACTTTTTAATAGTCGCTCGTACAATCCCTACAACTTTTTTCAATTGGATTAAATTGTTGTCCAATTGGCGCCGCTGTTGAACCTTGTTCAAAGGTATTATCTCTAAAGTGAGTATTATTGATATTATAAATTGCCTTTTCTTCATCAAAATTTTCAATCATATCAGGTGACACACCAATTAATTCTGCAATCTTCTTTAACAATTCCGGCTCTATTGTTTCCTGTTGTTCAATTTTCGAGACGGTCTGTTGGCTCATGCCTAAATCCTTTGCTAAAGCATCTTGTTTAATGCCAAAATAAATACGAACACGTTGCAGATTTCTACCTACATTCTTTTTAACCGGCATCTCCATTGTATCTGTTGCCATAAGAATAGTTTTTGTAAAAGTAGTAAAGGTCAACCAAATTTAAGTAAAAGTCAACTCATAATTACTTAATTTTTTACCCATATCTGATAGATTGGCGGCTTTGAATGAAACCCACCGGAAACGATAAATCCCTTTCGTTTATCCTTGCCTTTCAGCAAGGTGAAGAAAGCGGTTTTGCCTTATTTTTCCGTACCCATTACGCCGCCCTCACCCTGTTCGCTTTCAAGATCACCGGGCAAAAAGAAGCGGCGGAGGAAATAGCCGGTGACGCTTTTCTCACCGCCTGGCAAAACGGGCTGATTTTTCCCATCCCGCAGTGCTCAAATCCTTCCTCTATACTGCTGTGAAATTCGGCAGCCTGAACTGGCTGCGCCAGCAGCGAAAAGAGGGCCTGAATACCCGCCAAATGGCCCTAATCAGCAACCAATCGGAGGAACCGGTTCTTTACGAAATGGTAACGGCAGAAATCCACCAACAGGTTTTTGCCGCCATCAACCAATTACCCCCAAAATGCCGACGTATTTTCCAGATGCTCTATATAGAGGGTAAAGATTTTCAGCAGATTGCGGCAGAACTACAACTCTCTGTCAGCACGATCCACAACCAGAAAGCCAGGGGTATCCGTCTGCTCAGAGAGCAAATTAATCCCGGCTTTATCAGCCTTTTTCTGTTTTTCTTTATTATTTTAGAGTAAAACTGTCTTTTGGTTAATTAACTTACAGGTACAATTATCCAGCAGTACTAAGGACCTATTTATTATCCGATCAAAACAGCGAACAGGCCGACCGCATCAAATTCCTGATTGCCGGCTTTATCCGGGAAACACTGACTGAAGCTGAGCAAGACGAACTGGACGGCTGGGTATCGGCCAGCGAAGAGAACCTGTTGCTTTTTGAAGACCTGACAGATGAAAATAATGTAGAAGAAAACCTGAAATTTTAGACGAAGTAAATACAGAAAAGCCCTGCACCGCATTAAAATAAAAGCAGGAATGGGAAAGAAAACAGGAGAACAACCCGGCTCTGGTCTTACGGGATCGCCGCTTCTGTGATCCTGGCTCTTGGTGTATTTGCCTTTTTTAAATTGACTAATCGGGATAAAACCAAGAATGATGAAAACTTCCTCGCCAGCCAGGCTGATATTGCTCCCGGTGGCAATAAAGCAGTACTTACAACGGCCGATGGCAGTACCATCTCCCTCACTGATGCCGCCAATGGTTTTTTGCGCAATGAAAGTGGCACGGCAATTACAAAGACTCCAAAGGGGAACTGACCTATACTAACGGAAACCCAGTTGTAGGCTCCAGCACCTCTTTAATACATTAAGCACCCCCAGAGGCGGGCAATATAGCGGTGCTGCTGGATGGCAGTAAGGTATGGCTGAACGCGGCTTCTTCGCCAAAATATCCAACCGCTTTTACAAGACCAGAACCGTGGAACTGACCGGGGAAGCATTTTTTGAAGTCACAAAAATACGGCCCTTCCCTTTTAAAGTAAAGTTACCGGATGCATCTGTGGTGGAAGTGCTGGGTACTTCGTTTAATGTATGACCTATGGAGACGAAATAAACCAACAGACCACACTGATCGAGGGGCTGTAAAACTGTCGAGCAACAACAGCGAAATCATTATCAAACCAGGCGAACAGGCACTGGTGGATAAAGAAGGGAATTTAAGCATCAACCTATCAGTCAATACCGGGAAATAACAGCCTGGAAGGAAGGCAATTTTGATTTCCGCAATGTCTCTATTGAAGCCATTATGCGACAGGTACAACGCTGTAGGATGTGGAAGTAGTACCAGGCAAAGATCAACCATGAATTTACCGCCGATGTCTCCCGGGCGAACCGGTATCCCAATTGCTACGGCTGCTGGAACTGACCAACCGGGCATTTTAAGATCGAAAACAAAAGAATCTATGTATTACCCTGACGGATAGACCTGCAAGGATTAACCCAAAAAAAACCGCCCCGACGGCTATCGGAGCGGTAAAAGTTCGGGTTAACCCTTTTCATCAACTGTGAGATACAACGAATTAAGAAAAACCCAAACCTGTCCCGGGGTTACCGGGATAAGACAAATTTATGCAAATCAAGGTAAATGGTGCCCCATTCCGCTGGTTAAGGAAAAAATCCCGGGTAGCCTTATTCACAATGAAACTAGTAATAATCCTTACATTGACCATGTGCCTGCAGGCAGCTGCACACGGATATGGTCAAACAATCAGCTTAACCCTTACCAACGCCCCGCTTGAAACTGCCTTTAAAGAAATTAAAAAGCAAACCGGTTTCCGGTTTGTCTATACCAGGACGGAAATGCAGGCTTCCAGGCCTGTAACCCTGCGTATTACAAATAAGCCTATGGAAGAGGCGCTGCATCTGCTCTTCTCCGAACAGCCACTTGAATATGTGATTGAAACCAATTATGTGGTTGTCCGACGAAAAGCCAATACGATTCCCGTTGTTATCACGGTTGTATCTGCTCAAATAAGTGGTAAGGTGATGACAGAAGAAGGCTTACCCCTTGCCGGGGCCAGTGTACTAGTCAAAGGATCCGGGCTGGGTGTCTCAACCAATGCTGCCGGAGAATTTTCCCTTCCGGGTATCAGGGAATCTGATGTGCTGGTTATTTCCTCCGTAGGTTACCAGACCCGGGAGATCGTTGTTGGCAAGCAAACCCGTATTTCCATTGTGCTTTTGCTGGCAGAGAACAGCTTGGATGAAACAGTGGTAATTGCGTATGGGAAACGACAAGGCGGTATTCAACCGGAACAGTAGGCAGCGTTAGAAAGGAGGAGATAAGCAAGCAACCCGTAAGTAACCTGCTGGCAGTATTAACCGGAAGAATATCCGGTTTGCAGGTTTCTGCCGGTTTCCGGAACCACCTATGCAGCATTTACTATAAAGCTCAGGGGCCAGAATAGTATGGCCAATGGCAACGACCCATTGATTATTGTTGATGGCATACCCTATCCCACTACTCCCATGAATTATGTTTTCGGCGGCGGAACGATTTCAAGCCCTTAGCTAATATTGACCCTTCAACTATTGAAAGCATCGAAGTATTAAAGGACGCAGATGCAACAGCTATTTATGGCAGTCGTGGTGCTAACGGAGTAATCCTTATTACCACCCAAAAAGCAAAACAGGCAAAACAAAAGTGAAGTCCCGTATTTATTCCGGATTTGGAAAGGCTACCCGGTTCATGGACCTGTTAAATACCACACAATACATTGCGATGCGAAAAGAAGCATTTGCGAATGACGGTACTACACCTACCAGCAGCAATGCCCGTGATTTATTACTATGGGATACTACCAAATATACCAACTGGCAAAAGGAACTGATCGGGAATACAATGAATATTACAGATTCAAAGATTGATATTTCCGGAGGTACGGATAAAACCCAATTCCTGGCAGGTTTTGGATATCACAGGGAAACCACCGTTCTGCCAGAAAATCATTTTGGTGAAAAAAAATATGCTGTCAGTTTCAGAGTTAACCATACATCATCGAGTGGCAGGTTCCGGCTAAATTTTCAATCCAGTTATGTGAGAAATAGAATAAACCTGCCTCAATCGGATATCTCATCCCAGCTATTTTTGCCGCCCAATGCACCTTCTTTGTATAAAGCAGACGGATCATTGAATTGGGAAAATTCCAGTTGGGTAAACCCGATGAGTTTATTGTATAAGGAGTTTACTACAACAAATGAAAACCTGCTATCCAATTTTGAAATCGGGTTCACCATTTTACCCGGCCTTGATTTTAAATCAGATTTCGGTTATCGTCTGCTGAATGTTTCGGACCACAACGTTACTCCACAGCGATCATTTGATCCTGCCTTTACATCACCTTCTGTTGCAGGATTTGGTTCAAGTAAACTGGTTACACAAATCGCAGAACCTCAACTAAGCTATACAAAATCCTTTTCAAAATGGAGATCGCAAACTTTGTTAGGGCTCACGGTTCAGGAAAACCGGGAGCAAATGCTTTATCAAACCGGAACGGGTTATGCTAGTGATGATCTGCTTGACAGCAGAAAAGCTGCTGCCATAATAACCACATCAGCAGAGTCAGCCTTATTAAATATCGTTACATAGGATTATTCAGCAGGTTTAATTTCTGATTGGGACAGAAAGTATCTCGTTTCTCACTCCGCACGACGGGACGGGCCAGCAGGGTATGGTCCAGCCAATCGCTTTGCCAGTTTTGGATCGGCAGGGCTTGGCTG
>JADKIC010000041.1 GCA_016721435.1 Bacteroidota bacterium | reverse complement strand
AGCCCCGGATGCAGGAAGGTTGCTGATACCAACCGATGTTTACCAATTCGTAAGCGTAGAAAATCGTATCAAAGATTTGCGTGCCCGCACTTTTAAATATATATGGATGGGCGTTGGCGTTAGCTCCCATGATCATCGTTTCAACTGTCGGCTGCGGTCCTGATGAGAGGAACTTTCCAATGGTGAAATTTACATCAAAAGGAGCCTGCTTGCTGATTCTGTTGGATAAAAACCTTCTCCTTCGGTAAAGGAATTGTCGGCGATATCATTAAAATCTCTCCAGCCAATATTGTATTCACTCCATAGACTTTAATTTCTTCTTTCCAGAAAATGGGCTTCCGGTGTATAAGCGCTGAAATTATTGTCATTCACTACCGGCATTCTTCTGTTGTTGGTAGAGAAAGGGGAATAGGTCAGGAAGTAGGCAGATGTGTCATTGTACAAACTATAGTAAGGATTAGGCTGACTTTCCGGTACATCATAGAGTTTGGTGTCGAATGCGCCATCATTTCCCTTGCCATAAAATTCAAGATAATCTCCGGGACCAAAAATATTATCCGCATTCGCATCTTCTCCCATAAATTGCTCCTTTCCGCGATGGTACATCTGATAACGATCCGGACTAAACCAGGAGCTGACAGGAACGCCGGTGTTCTGCATGTCGTTGTAGGTAACTCTATAGATACCTTCTTTCCAAATACTGATGCGGAAATATTGCTGCGTGGAGAGTGCCTGGCCATTGGTGAAAGCTATCCATTCATTCCCGTAGGGCTGCGCATTTGCAGATGAAGTGGCAATGAGTAGGAATAGGAGGAGGGTGTAAAATTTTTTCATAGTTACTCTTTTTACTTAGTGACCGATGCAGACTTTTGTTTAAAGATGCTCAGGCGAATCGAGAATACATTTGAATAGAGGGATTCAGATGTGTTACCGATATTGGTGAGGCATAATCAATACTTACATTCTTTAGCCGGAGTCCGACTCCTATATTGGGCTGCGCGGTAGTGGAAGTACTCGCATCGATATTTTTTACCGATTGAATGTTGCCCAAACCGGCACGCAGAAAAATGAAATCATCGTAGGCAAATTCAAGACCTATCTTCGGATCAATACTCACCACATCTGTTTTCACAGGTACATTTCTTTTGCCGTCAAAGGTGATGTCCAGATCCAGTGAAGGCTGGACTGATATTTTTTTAGTGATACCTGTTTTATAAGCAGTGCCAAGTATGAGGCGTGGTAAGGTAACTTCTAAACCATTTTCAGGAATTTCATTACCGGTTTGATTGAAAACAGCTTCCAGACTTTCAGTGTTGTATGACCATGCATTAAACGTGGAGGTGATGTCTTTTCCTGTAGCAAACAAATCTCCACTTGCCCCCTTTCATATTGTGCACCTGCATCGAGACCCAAGCCCTGGCCTTGGCGAAATCTCCCACTTTCCGGTGGACTACTTTTACATTTCCGCCAATACTTAATCCTTCAATTTTCATTTTTTGTGCGTAAGAAAATAAGAAGGCGTAATCGGCAGATGAAAATGATTTCAGACGGTCGTAGTCGATGTTACCGTCTTTATCAATTAAGTCGGTGGAGTCAATAATGTCATCAATGGCGAAACGAATGACAGATACCCCTATGGTTCTTGTTTCATCTATGGGGGCAGCAAAGGCACCGAAATCGTATTTGGCAATACCGGCGAAATACTCACTATGCATCAAGGCGATTTGCAAATTCCCTTTTACGCGCGTGAGTCCTGCAGGATTCCAGTAGCCGGCAGTGGCGTCGTCAACAATGGCTGACATAGCACCGCTTAAGCCAAGCCCGCGGGCACCAACGCCGATGGCTAAAAACTCATTACTGTATTTTGGCGCCTGGGCAGTAAGCGTAGCGGGAATCACCATCAGCATGTGGATGATGAACATGAAATATTTTGTTGTTGTTTGCATAGGTTTGGATACCGGTAGAAACGATATACCTGAATAAAAAGTATATTCCGGTATAATCGGTTTTACGTCTGTAAGATGGTAAAGGTTCTGTTAATCAAAAGTAAGCAGGTTTTATCTTTAAACGGGTGGGTGAAAAGTAAAATATTAACATATTCTTTTTATCACCGGTAACAGCTGAACAGGCCTTGTCCTGAAATGCAATATCTTCGCCCCCGTGCGCCATCTGCCTAATCTGCTAACACTGTTAAACCTGCTCTTTGGGTGCATGGCGATCGTTGCTGTTTTCAATGCAAAAATGGAGTTGGCCGGGCTGTATGTGCTTCTGGCTATTGTGGCCGATTTCTTCGATGGATTTGCCGCCCGAGCGCTGAAGGCCTATTCTGAATTGGGGAAACAACTGGATTCGTTGGCGGATATGGTGAGCTTTGGCGTGGTGCCCGGGATGATTCTTTTTACCATTTTTTACATGGGAACCTCTTCTTCTGAAGCCGATGAAAACCTGCTGTTGGCCGGACAATATTCTATGTTCATTGTCACCCTATTTTCAGCCCTGCGTCTGGCTAAGTTTAACATCGATCCGCGACAGGCCTCTTATTTTATAGGACTTCCAACTCCCGCTAATGCACTGATGGTCATTTCGTTTCCTTTAATTCTGAGCCACGATGAGTTTGGGCTTTCTACCTTGATTTACCATCCTTTATTTCTGATCCTATTTGCAATTGTGAGTGCTTTCCTTTTGATTGCTGAAATTCCTTTAATCGCTCTAAAGTTCAAGTCCTTTGATTTAAAAAGTAATAAGGGACCATATTTCCTGCTGACGGGCAGCATTTTGCTTGGAATTGTATTCCGTTATGCCGCCCCGCCATTGATCATAGTTTTCTATGTAATTTTGTCGCTGATACTACCACCTTATAAAATAAGAAAATGAAATTTAACGCCCATATTAATGTCATGCCGCAAAAAGCACTATTGGATCCACAAGGAAGAGCAGTAAGTGCCGGCATGAAAAATCTGAACCTTCCTGAAATAGGAAATGTAAGAATTGGAAAGCATAATACGCTGGAAGTAGAGGCATCAATAAAGAAGAAGCTACTGAAAAAGGTAGATGTTGCCTGCAAAAATTACTGTCAAATCCGATCATGGAAACTTACGAGTTTCAGCTGGAGCAAGCTTGATAATTTTTTCATCAGAATTTCTTAAGATGAAATATTTCCTGATAGTCGTTTGTTGCTGCTTTTTCGGAACGGCTGTTTTTGCACAATCCGACACTTCGGGAGTTGAAGAAGCGGTTCAAAAATTCAGAAAGGAATTGGATGATGATTACCGCAATGTGGAAACATCGCCGCTGGGAAAGGATCGCGCCCTTACTTTTCAGGGACATCATTTTTTTCCTTTCGATTCCCGCTATTGCATCCCGGCCAAAGCAGAACGTTTAGAGAAACCTGAAGTTTTTAAGATGCGTACCACCACCGATCGCACCCCTGAATACAGAAAACTATACAAGCTGACATTCAGCATTCGGGACACCGCTTATTTTTATATGCGTATCAGAATATTTCCTCCTGAAAAGGAAGAATATAAAAACCATTTATTTCTCCCTTTCACTGATAAAACCAATGGCTTTGAAAGTTATGGTGGTGGACGATATATCGATTTACAACTTCCGAAGGAGATTCGATGCTGATCGATTTTAATAAAAGCTATAATCCTTATTGCGCGTATAGCACCAAATACTCCTGTCCTATTCCTCCTAAAGAAAATGCTCTTCCCATAAAAATTGAAGCAGGAATTCGGGCGCCTCAAGAGCATTAAATTAATAGAAATTGCCGTTGAATAATGACATTATTTAACATAGTGTATTTGCTGCTTGCTTCTCGCTTCCGGCTGCTCGCTTTTTATGGCGAACACACTAAAATTACTCTGTCTCCTTCAGTCTTCGAAGTTTTAGCGTAGAAGTTTGCGTGAAGACCCTTAAGTTGCATTCCGTTTGAAAGCGAGGTTCGCAATCAGTTTGCCGTAAAACTGAATTGAAATTTTAGGCGAAATGAGATGGCCTTCCTCGAAGGAATTTTCCTTTAACCACTAAGGCACTAAGAGCACTTAGAATCACGGAGGACTTTTTTTAAAACAAGAAAGTAGCATCAATTCAAAAACTCATCAATTCAATAACTCATCAACTCATCAATTCAAACTATATCTTGATGTAAAAATGAATTCTTTCCTTGATTACTATTTTGATAAGAAGATTTATTTTCATCTCAATTCAAAATTCTTCCCGAGGTAAACTTTGCGCACCTGTTCGTCGTTGGCGAGGTCCTGGGCGGTACCTTCTTTTAAAATTCTTCCTTCAAAGAGGAGGTAGGCGCGATCGGTGATGTTTAAGGTTTCATGAACATTATGATCAGTGATGAGAATGCCAATGTTCTTTTCCTTCAGTTTATGAATGATGCTTTGAATGTCTTCTACAGCAATGGGATCTACTCCTGCAAATGGTTCGTCCAATAAAATGAATTTCGGGTTTACGGAGGAGAGGCATCGCGCAATTTCTGTTCTTCTCCTTTCTCCTCCGGAAAGTACATCGCCTCTGCTCTTCCGGATTTTTTACAAGGCCAAATTCTTCAAGTAAGGATTCTACTTTTATTTCCTGATCCTTTTTTGATAATCCGGACATCTCCAGCACCGACTTAATATTATCTTCCAACACTTAACTTCCTGAAAACAGAAGCTTCTTGCGCCAGATAGCTGATGCCCATCTTCGCCCTTTATGCATGGGTTCCTTCGTGATATCTTTATCGTCAAGAAAATATAGCCTTCGTTGGGTTTAATCAATCCCACTGTCATGCAAAAGTAGTGGTCTTTCCGGCGCCGTTTGGGCCGAGCAATCCTGGATTTCTCCTTGTTCCACCCGAATGGAAACGTTATCCACGACCGTACGGCGTTTGTATCGTTTTACCGATGGTCGCTTCGGAGAATGGACATGCGGCGAAGGTAGTGATTAAAGAAATGAAGGTGTAAATTTGCTCTAGAAGGTCAGTTGAAACTTCCGGGAATCCGGGCTTGGATATATCAGGGTTTTCAGATAGCTCATCCTCCAGAGAAAGTCCATGCGGAATACTTTGAAGATGTTTTCAACGCCTAATCCCATCTCTACATAGGGCTTTTTTATTGAGGAATAAAACAGTGTGTTGTCCGTTTGTAAATTCAGGTTGGAGTTTTGCAATTCTCCCCAAACTGCTTTACCTGTGCCACCTCTCTCATTTCAACTTTCAGCAATGGAATTTTATCCAGGAAGAATCCGTCAAAGTGATGGGTTGCATATCCGCTGAAATAATAATCACTTACAAATTCAAAGAAATTCATCATGTTAAATGCAGCATAATCATAAAAATAAGTCTCGTTGCCGGGATGAATTTCCAGCAAAGGGTAGGGGACTTTCCCCATGTTCTTCCTGCACTCAAAACCAGTACGTATAACCAAAAGGTGCGAGTTTTTAAGCGATCGTCAATGCGGATGGATAATTTATCGAAGTTGAAATCTCCTTCGTAAAATCCTTTAAATCCTTTAGTGTAGTTGACTTGTATCGTTGGATAATCGCTGCCTAAACTGATGCGATCCACTTTGCCTGCTACAAATTTTTCTCTGTAGGCAAAGCGCGTAAAGAAAGAAACCGATGTGGTGGTAAAATTATTTTTTATGACTGTACGACTATCGTCAGCGAAGTAACTGATGTCAAGATCTCCAATAGGAACAAACTCATTGTGCGTAAAGGTGACTTTATTGGATAGGCCGGGAAACCACTCTATTTCATACCAGGCTTTCTGGCTTTCGGAGGTGTTCAGTTTTGTTGCAGGATTTCTTCTGAACAAAGAAGAGAGAATGTTGTCATCCTGAAATGCATTATCACTTTGTCCGAGTTGCTCTACATCAAACCGGTATTTTAATCCTGCGAATTGCCGGGCTTGGAAGAGATTTTATATTTAAAACCGCCCATGTATTTGAATTTTTCATCCTTCAATCCGTAGGCGAGATACCCTTCCAGTTGAATTTTTGTACTTAAATCATCACTGGTACGTAAGCCCACCCGGAAGCGGTTCTTCAATGGGGTTATAACTGTAGAGCGTATAATAAGGACCGAGTTCTATTAATCCAATGTCCTTGTAACCGGTAAAGAAGAGGGTGATAAGGTCCACATACGTTTTAAAGGCCGGCAAAGTTTTAATGGTGTCGACCATATGGTAGATTTTCAATTCCCGCTCTGCCAATGAATCGTGCCTCGACTCATCCCAGAAATCCGCTGTTCGTGCCAACGCATCTTCACCTGACAACAATATTTTCTGTCCCTTTAAAATCTCATCCGGAATATCATGATTGATGAGAATTTTTTGTAGGATGTCGTCTTCCTTCCGATAAAACTCATGCCGTTCTCCTTGTGGCAAAATCCAAAACCAGCATATCTTTGGACATGATCCATTGCTTGTTGTCTACCCTCACATATTCCTGTACTACCGCCATATCTTCCACCCAGTTGATATTGGCATCATGCGCAATGCGCATCGATATTTTTTCACGGCCCAGGTAGTATCAAACACCCAGAATTCTCCGCTAAAGGTTAATTCCTGCGGACGACGTGGTTTGAATTTTAGTTTATAACACCATTGATCATCGATGAAGGTGGAATCGAGCAGGTAATACCGATAATAAACAAGTCCAAGATCAGAAATCGGACTGATAAATCCTTTGCCAAAGAGATCAATGAAGTTACAGAGATATTCACCCGCTGGTACATGTCTCCGAGAAACTGAGTGACAGAAGCGTTTTCAGTCCGGATACCTTGCTTGCTTTGATGATTTCTTTTTTATTCTGTGGATTATTTTAAAGTAGATATCGGATAAGGTTTCCCGAAATGAAAAAGGAAGAAAAGGTTTACTGTTTGTTTCCGAGCTGTCGATATTATCCCAAACAAATGCAAAAGGTTTTAATAATTTATTGCCTTCATTTTCTGGCTGATATTGGTCAAATCAAATTCCAGTTTATTGTATACTTCGTACTGATAGATTCGAGTTTGGGGGGTCGTTCTCGTCTTTTTTACGGATAATATTTTTCAGAATGATGTTGGCGGGATTTTCACCGGCTTTAATCACCACTTCCTGCAATTCGACTTTACTTGCTTTTAAAACGATATTGATCACCTGCTCTTGTCCCTTCTTCACACGCATCTTCACGGTTTTATAACCTACCAGAGTACAAATTATCGAATCGCCAGGTGTGTCTGTGGAGATGATATATTTCCCGTCGAAGTCGGTATTAACGCCGATGGTGGTTCCTTTGAAAACAACGGTGGCAAATGGGATAGGCTCGTTGGTTAATTCATCCGTAACTTTACCGGTAATTTTGTTTGCTGTGCATTCGCAGCGAAAGTGCTGAAAACAAAAATGATCAAATAAAAATAATGCAAACGTTGAAGCATAAATCTCAATAAATTATTTATCTGTTTTAACGTGAATTTTAGTCTAAGGTTATCAGTTCTTCCCAGAACTCCAGGGCTCTGCGGGTATGTGGAATAACAATGCTGCCTCCGACCAGGTTGGCGATAGAAAACGCTTCAAACAATTCATCCGTCGTCACTCCTGTTCTCTGCACTTGCCAAGATGGTAACGAATACAATCGTCGCACCGAAGCACCATGGAAGCTACTAATCCGAGTAATTCCTTGGTTTTAACATCCAGTGCGCCTTCCTGATAGGTGGAAGTGTCCAGTGCAAAAAACGTTTCATATTGAGGTTGCCTTGCTCAAGAATCTTACCGTTCATCTTTTCACGGTAGGCATTGAAATCTTTTACTGTGGTCATAGATATGTTCTTGCGAAATTACGGTTCAACAATCAATTAACGGCAAGATTTTTCTGAAATGACAAAATCATGGCGTAAAACGGTTTTAAACGGCGATAGCCTTTGCACGTTCAGTAGCTACCATCTTTGATACATAAATACTTATTTCATAGAGCAGAAAAAGCGGAATGGCTACCATTAGCTGACTGGTGATATCCGGAGAAGGGGTGATCAAAGCGGCAATGATGAGGTTCAGTACCATCGCATGCTTTCGGTATTGTCGCATAAAGGTGGGAGTGAGAATACCTAGTTTGCTCAGGAAATACACCACCATGGGTAATTCAAATACAATTCCTGTAGACATCGATAAAACAGTCACCGTATTGATATATGAATCCATGCTGATGGAGTTTGCAATTTCTTCGCTTACCTTATAGTTCCCCAGGAAATTAATAGAAAGCGGGTGATGATAAAGTAGCCAAAGCTGATACCCAGCATAAACAGGAGGAAGTAAGGGAAAAACTATACCTTTTGAATATTTAATCTCTTTGGCAGAAAGTGCCGGTTTAACAAAACGCCATATCTCCCAAATCAGATAGGGAAATCCCAGAACAAAGCCGGCCATGAAAGCAATCCACATATGTGTGGTAAATTGACCGCTGATGTTCAGATTTACGACGCTGAAATCAACTTTATCCAAACACATATCGAGATTATACCGCGCCGATAAATCACATAAAACTCTATAGGTTAGGAAGTCCGTGTTTTTAGGGGCCATGATAATGCCGTCAAAAACAATTTCTTTATTCATAAAAGCCACTATCGCAATCACAAGAATTACTGCAGCGGAACGTACCAGATGCCAGCGGAGGGCTTCCAGATGATCAAGAAAAGTCATTTCATGTGGCTCTTTCATTCAATTAGTTCATGCGTTTAGTTAAATAATTTAATTTTTTTAAAGTACATCGGCAATGATTTTAAATAATCCCTTCCTTCAGTAAATCATGAAGGTGAACAAAGCCAAGGAATTTTTCTCCATCGGTAACGACCAGTTGTGTGATATTGTGTGTTTTCATCAGGGCCAGGGCTTCAACTGCCATGGTGTTACGTTCGACAGTTTTGGGTGATTTGGTCATGATGTCAATTGCTTTTAATTTTTCAAAGCGGGTATTCTTTTGCATCATTCTGCGTAAGTCGCCATCAGTGATGATTCCCAGTAATTTATTTTTTTGCACTACAGCAGTAGCTCCCAGACGTTTGGAAGAGATTTCGAAGATGATTTCAGTCAAGGGGGCCTGTGGAGAAACAATCGGTTGAGGGGTTCCCGGGAAAACGTCTTCCACTTTGAGGTAGAGGCGTATGCCGAGTGCGCCACCGGGATGAAATTTTGCGAAATCCAATGCCGTAAACCCTTTCATCTCCAATAAACACACTGCCAGTGCATCGCCTAAAGCCAATTGAGCCGTTGTACTGCTGGTTGGGGCTAATTATGGGGACAAGCTTCTTTTGTCGACAGCTGTAGAGAGAACATAGTCAGCGTGTTGTGCTAAAAAGAAACCGTTTTCCCCACCATGGCCACCAGCTTATTTCCACCGCTCTTGATGAAAGGAGCTAAAACTTTGATTTCAGGAGTATTACCGGAGTTGGAGATTAAGATCACGACGTCATTTCGTTGTATCATTCCCAAATCCCCATGAATGGCATCGGCAGCATGTAAAAAGATCGAAGGCGTACCGGTCGAATTAAAGGTGGCTACCATTTTTGTTGGCGATAATGGCTGATTTTCCGATTCCGCTCACGATCACTCTTCCGGTGGAACCATGAATCATCTTTACAACGGCTACAAAATCTTTCCCACAAAAGCAGATAATCCGGTAATGGCATCTGCTTCGAGCTTTAAAGTGTTTTTGCTAATGAAATAATTTTTTATCGCTAAGCATCTTTGATTTTGATTTGACGAAGATCATATAAATTTATTTTCAATGGTTAAAACCCTGTCATCTTTTACTTGTTTTATTCAATACAATACAATATCTTCACCGTTACAATGTTGTTATAGTGGCCTAATGAGTATGAATTCGTAATGAACCTGTAGTTTTATGAAATATTATCTCGGATCCGGCCCAAAAATAACGTAAATTCGCAGTCCTTAATTTCCCGTTAAATGTTAGTTGCAGAAAATACGCTGTCAGAGGCGTTAAATAAATACTTTGGTTACGAATCTTTCAGGGGAGCAGGAGGCTGTTATCCGTAATGTACTTGAAGGGAAGAATACTTTCGTAATCATGCACCAGTGGTGGTAAATCCATGTGTTATCAGTTGCCCGCTTTAATGAGCGAAGGTACCGCTATAATCATTTCACCATTGATCGCGTTGATGAAGAATCAGGTGGATGCCATTCGTGGTTTCAATACCGATGATGGTGTTGCTCATTTTTAAATTCTTCGCTTACAAAGATTGAGATTGCCAGAGTGCGGAAAGACATGAAGGCCGGTAAGACGAAGTTGCTCTATGTAGCTCCCGAGTCGTTGACCAAGGATGAAAATGTAAAGTTCTGAAAGAAGTTAATATTTTTTTTCGCAATCGATGAAGCACATTGTATTTCGGAGTGGGGTCATGACTTCCGTCCGGAATACCGTCGCCTCCGACCCATTATTGATTTAATAGGAGAGTTTCCTGTCATCGCTCTAACGGCTACCGCTACCGAAAAAGTGCAAGCCGATATTCAGAAGAATCTGGGCATGATGGATGCTAAAGTTTTTAAAGCATCATTTAATCGCCCTAATCTTTATTATGAAATCCGCCCGAAGCTGAATGTGCTGAAGGAGATGATTAAATTCGTGAAGCAACATCCCGGTAAATCCGGAATTATCTATTGCCTCAGCCGTAAGAAGGTGGAAGAGGTAGCTTTAACACTTTCTGTGAATGGTATTCGTGCCTTTCCTTATCATGCAGGACTCGACGCAGGAACACGCGCTTCTCATCAGGATAAATTTTTGATGGAAGAGATTGATGTCATCGTTGCCACGATCGCCTTCGGAATGGGTATTGATAAGCCGGATGTGCGTTTTGTGATTCACCACGATATTCCAAAAGTCTGGAAGGATATTATCAGGAAACCGGTCGTGCCGGCAGAGATGGTCGTGAAGGGAGATGTGACTTTCTACAGCTATGAAGGATATCGAAAAGCTGGAGAAGTTTATGAAAGGTAAGCCGGTGGCCGAACAGGAAATCGGAAAGCAATTGCTGCTGGAAACAGTGGGCTATGCGGAGACAACAGTTTGTCGTCGTCGTGTATTGCTGAATTATTTTGGTGAGCGTTATGATCAGGATAATTGTGGAAGTTGTGATAATTGCCTGCATCCGAAACCATTGATAGAGTACAGGATGAATTAAGTCTCTTGCTCGAAACGATTTTACTGGTGAAAGAAAAACATCAGTCGGAGCATGTAGTGAATGTGTTGATCGGAAAAGTGGATCAGCAGGTTAAAAATTATAAGCACGATAAGCTGGAAGTCTTGCCGAAGGTGTTGACAGAGGTGATCGCTTCTGGACCGCACTGGTTCGTCAGGCGATTCTTGCCGGCTTATTGACAAAGGGGATATTGATAATTACGGATTACTCAAGTTGAGTGATGATGGGCATAAGTATTTAAAGAATCCCTCCCTTCAAAATTTCTCTGATGCTAATTTTGAAGATACCGAGACCGATGAGGACGATGAGTTTTCAGGTGGTGCAGGCGGCGGAGCAGCGGATGAGCATTTGTTTGAATTGCTGAAGACCCTGCGTAAAAATGTGGCGAAGCAGAAAAATCTTCCTCCCTTTGTCGTGTTTCAGGATCCCTCCCTCGAGGAGATGGCGACGAATTATCCGATCAGCATTGATGAATTGAAAAATATTACCGGCGTTGGAGCAGGAAAAGCTGCTAAATACGGTAAGCCTTTCATCGATATGATTAAAAAGTACGTGGAGGAGAATGAAATTGAGCGTCCCATGGACCTCGTGGTGAAGAGCGTTGTCAATAAGAGTGGATTAAAGGTGTATATCATTCAGAATATTGATCGTAAAATTTCTCTGGAAGATATGGCGGATGCCAAGGGAATGAAGATGAAGGATATCATCGGTGAGATTGAAAGCATTGTCGCATCCGGAACCAGAATCGATATACAGTATTATATCAATAAGTGATTGACGAGGAGCGTCAGGATGAGGTTTTGATTATTTCAAAACTGCCGAAAATGATTCGATAGAAAGTGCCATCAATGAACTCGGTGAAAATGAATATACCGAAGAAGAGGTCAGATTGATGCGTATCAAATTTATGAGTGAAGTCGGAAATTAATTACAACGAATAACTAGTGAAAGCCCCATCGGAAACGTCGGGGCTTTTTTATGCAGGAACTGTTGATTGCTCTGTAGGGAGGTGACTCTGAAAACTGCTTCTTATTTCACCAACACCCAGGCACCTTTTTCAAAACCGATCTGAATTTCGCTGAGGTGTTGCTGAATGTCATTCATGTTGCCGGAAGAATACAGACTGACTACATGTATGCCCCTTTTTCATTTTTGCCCAGCAGGGAGGCTTCATAACCCAAAAAGGTTTGCTTCTTCCACCAACTTGATCGCATTTTCTTCGATGCGAAAACATCCTCCAACAATGTAAAAAGTAGCTCCTGAATGTTTCGTGTTTTTTGTTTCGGAAATCGTTACCTCTTTCACCACTTCTTCCACTTAGTGGAGTCAATCGTGCTGGTTCGTTGACTTCAGCCGCGGGTGCTGCTGTTTCTGAAGGACTTCTAAGGAGTACTTTCTTCCTGAAGTTGTTCTTCCATCGCCCGTTCAATTAAAATCGAATCTTCCGTAACAACCGGATAGAGCGCTTCCGGTTGATGAAAGATTTCTTTTACGGGAATTATTTCTGCCAAAACCTGTGTTCAACTGCTGAATGATACGTGGATTAAAAACGAGTAGTGCAAGAACAGCAGCTGCCGGAATTAATTCCATTAACCGCCAGCCCTGACGCGATTTTTTCTCTTTTCTAACCAGTTTCTTGACTTTAGCAGTTTCTTCCCGGCGAATAGCAGGAGAATGGATACTCACTAAGCCAAAGGAATCGGTCAGGTACTTTTGAGATCCGGCTCTATTGAATGCGCGTTGTTCCTATCAAAAGTAGGAGCTCCTATTTTTCAATCCAGACTTGCTCACCGGATGATAACCTGTGCTGAAGATGTTCTTAAATATTTTATTTCGGTAAGTGCTTCTCCGTAAGTGATACCGGAACGCTTGGAAAGGTGATGTGCAAGCAAACCATCATTCGTCCGCAAACTTGCATTGAAGGCCAGTTTACGCGAAGGTGGACTAAAGGTATGCTGCGCAGGATTAAGGAAAGCCGACCGCGTATTGGCAACAAATCCCCAAGTCCGGGAATGATCACACAATCGTTGGTGTAAAAGTAATTCTGGATATATAAGTGTGTACGCAAATGTGGTAGCTTCAGAGTGCTAAGATAGTATCACCCGAAAATAAATTCAAAGAATGTGGGCGAAGGCTTAACGGAAATGGGTGGCGAATTCTTCCGCTTTTACCAGATCATCGGGTGAATCCACTGCTATCGTTTCAAATTCCGTGACCGCTGTTTTTATCTTAAAACCATTTTCCAGCCATCTCAATTGTTCCAGCGATTCAGCCATTTCGAGTTTACCGTGTTTTAATTCAGCGAGCTTTGGAAGAATGGCTGCTGCATACCCATAAATGCCAATATGTTTAAAATAGGTATGCCTGTTATGCCAATCAGATTCCGAAACACCTTTTAAATAAGGAATGACCTGCCTGGAAAAATATAAAGCATCTCCATCGCTGATAAAACAACTTTAGGTGAATCTACATTGAAGAGTTCAGCATGACTTTGAATTTTTTCACCAGCGTAGCAACTCTGCTCCGATCTTCACGCAAGAGACCGGAAACAAGGTCAATTTGTCCGGGGTGTATAAAGGCCTGTCTCCCTGAATATTGATGACGGCATCAAATTTTTCTCCGCAAGCCAGCAATGTTTCTGCACAACGATCCGTTCCGGAAGGATGTCCGGCATCGGTCATTACCACTTCTCCGCCAAAGGAGATAACGGCATCGTATATCCGCTTATCGTCAGTAGCAACGATAACTTTGTCAATGACCCCGCCAGTTTCGCCTGATCGTGCACCCGATGGATCATGCTTTTCCCGCAATCAAGGCGAGGGTTTCCCGGGTAACGGGTGGAGGCATAGCGTGCCGGAATTACACCAAGTACTTTCATGCTATTTGCTGACAGGTCCCCGGGTAAGATGAATGATGCCTTCAAACACACGTTGTTCTACTGCTCCCGCCAATCGAATTTCATTGACTTTGCATACGTAGAAATAAACGCCGTCGGGGGATTCTTCTGTCATTGTTGCGCTTTCCGTTCCAGTTGATATCCGGATCAGTGGTTTCAAAATCTTGTCTCCCCAACGATTGAATATGGTCATTTCAACATCTTCTTCACATCGCGATAGGGAAGGATGGGATGGTAGATGTCATTGATGAAATTACCGTCGGGAGTGACAATGTTGGGCAGCACATAATCCGGCCAACTTTCGGTGCAAACTCTATTGCTCGAATCACTTTCATTGCCGGTGGAGTCAGTGGCGGTGATGTAATAACATCCCGGCTATACTTCCTTCCGCTATAAATGAAGCTGAAAGTGCCGGCAGGAACTGATCCCACCTGAGAATAACTATTGCTTCCGGCGGGTGCATAACAAATCTGATAAGAGGCGATGTCATAGGCGCAATTGATGTCAATTTGCCAGCTGATGGTGTCTTTGAGTTGCGGACAATTAGGTCCGTTGGCAATCAGTGGAGGACAAGGAGGTTCATTGTCAACGGGAGTACTGCAGAAAATTTGAGACTTGTTGATGATAGGATCCACAAAGGCCGGTGTCCTGATAAGCACCCACGCTTTTTACATAATAGCAATAGTTTTGTCCGTTGTTGAGCGAATCATCTACATACTGCACATCTGAAGTAAAGCCGATGGAATCAAATACGCCGGGAGCATTTTCACGATAGATCACATATTGTGTGTTGGTCCAGGGAACATTTACATTCCAGCTCAGATTATTTTTCTCATCTCCGGGACCGATAGTAAGATAAACGCTATAGGCAATTTGCGAAAATCCGGCTGAAAATACATTGCCGGGGTGTCATTCCAGAATTGAACCCTATAACGGTATTGAACAGCCGTAGTATTGAGCCCGTTGTCGTTATAAGTGGTATCGTTCAGGTCAGTGAAGGTTGCAATGGTTACAAAATTTCCGGATGCATCTGCCCGCTGCAATTCATAGCGGTAGGGTCCGGGCATCTGAGTAGGATCAATATCGACCGGCTTGCCCCAGGCCACTAGATCTGTCCGGTAGCAGCATCCGTACTGTTCACGTCAACATTCGTAATCACCGGTAAGTCGCGGTTGAGGCGGTTGCAAAATTCTACGGAAGCATAGCTCTCCGCGCCGTCGGGATAAAAGGCAGTGACCATGTAGCAGTACTGCACCGCAATAGCCAGACCGGCACCATTGTTATTATCCGTGAACGTGGTAACGCCGAATCCGTTTACTGAACCGATTCTTGACATAGCCGGTATAGGCAGGAACACCGGTTTCACAGTACGAAGGAATAAAGCCAAAGGAGCCGATTCGACGGTAGATATGATAACCCACAGCTTCAGTACAGGCACTCTGATCCCAGTTCAGGATGAGACTGCTTCCCAAAGGCGGATGTCGGATTTTGGGAGAAGGTCCTACCACCGTGATAAACATCGATTCCAGGTCCGCTAACTGTATCTGCGCGTTATTGTCTTCGGCTTTGAAAACAACAGTATAAGGTGCTTTTCGTACATGCGCGCAGTTAGTGTTCCAGGTAAAGTCGCCGGTTGTACTGCCGGTATTGGTGTTGAGGTAAAATTCGCTGGACTCACAGTTACTTCAAACGGCCCGCCTTTGCAGTTAAAGTAATCGTTTCGGTGGAGGTGATGTCGGTGGCAGAAACGGTAAAGGCGAGCATTCCCCGCTTCCACGCAGGTATCAATGATGGTGGAGAAAACAGAGGATCATTGATAGGAGGGTAAATGGTGATCTGCATATCGCGGGTCACATAGCCGATGTTTAACAAACCTATACCCGGAATATTCCTCCATTCTCTGATGATCATCGCCACGTTGAATTCACCTTGTTGCATCGGACTATCCCATATCAAATCTCCCGTTATTGCATCTAACGTAAAAGAAGTGCTGGCAGGAGGATAAAAGAAAGTAGGTATTGGTGAACCACCAAAACCTTTGCATGGAACCAGCTCATAGGAAAGGCTATCCCCATCCGGATCATATGCATTCGGATTATGTATGAACAAGCGGTTGACGGCCCCATCATCAATAGGCGGTTGCAAAAGTTGTGGAGAGGAATTGGTGAGAAAAGCAGGTGAAATGATTAACTGTGTCTGCACATAAAAAGGAATATTCACGGATCCCGGAATATTGATCACGTTGGCGTTTCTGTTCTCATCTAAAAAATACATGATATAACTTCCTGTTCCGGGGTACACATGCGTTCTGACATAAATATTTCTTTGAATATCCGGGCCCACGTTGAAATCAATACTTAATCTTGGAATAGTATCCCGCGATCCATCACCCCACCAGAATTCAAGCTTCCGGACGATCTGCAGGACTGGAAGTCTTAGTATAGGTAACAATTTTTACACTGTACGTATAGGTGCTCAGTTTAACATAGGTAATTTCACCCGCACGATTATGCGTTGCAGTAGCGTTTTCACTGTATAGCAATAACGCTGCAAGTAAAAACAAGAGAAATCCCTTTAATTTAACAATAATCATATTTTAATTTTAACGGAGATCAGGTGTGATGTTGCTTAATAAGTAATCACTTGCTGTTCGATCATCTGAGGATATCCCTGTATTCATATTGTTGATTGCGCAGGGCGGGTTCAAAACCGGCTTCTGATAGCGTCCTGAATGCCATTGCTCGTAAAGCGGTGAGGAGCGCCTGCAGCGGAAACTACATTTTCTTCAATCATGATAGACTCAAAATCATTGGCACCGGCATGCAAACATACCTGTGCTATTGCTTTCCTACTGTTAACCAGAAGCCTGAATATTGATGATATTGGGAAGCATAATACGGCTGATGGCAATCATACGAATATACTCATCTCCACTCACGGAATTGCGAATGCCTTTTACTCTTCTCAATAATGTACCTTCATCCTGAAAGGGCCAGGGAATAAAGGCGATAAACCCTTTCGAGTTTTTCGGTTTTTCCGCCTGCACTTCCCAACCATACCAGATGTTCAAAGCGTTCATCCAATGTTTCAATATGGCCGAACATCATTGTCGCCGACGTGGTGATGTCCAGTTGATGTGCCGCTCTCATCACATCCAGCCATTCTCTGCCGGAACATTTCCCCTTCGAGATCATGCGTCGTACCCGGTCGTTCAGAATTTCAGCCCTGCACCGGGCAATGAATCCAGTCCCGCTTCTTTCAATGCACTCAATACTTCGGTATGCGTTTTTCCTTCCAGCTTGGCAATATGTGCAATCTCCGGCGGACCCAGTGAATGTAATTTGAGCGCAGGATATAATTTTTTTAACTGACGGAAGAGGTCGGTGTAAAATTTTAATCCTAGATCAGGATGATGACCACCTTGCAGGAGTAATTGCTCACCTCCCAGACGAAAAGTCTCTTCAATTTTAGTTTTGTATTGCTCAATATCGGTGATGTATGACTCGGCATGTCCGGGTATGCGATAGAAGTTGCAGAACTTGCAATTCGCAATGCAGACATTCGTCGTATTCACATTTCTGTCAATGATCCATGTTACTTTGTTATCAGGTTTATGTCTCTTACGCAATTCATTTCCTACATACATCAACTCGGAAGTGGGTACATGTTCAAAGAGATATTTCCCTCATTGGCAGTGAGGAAATCCATGCGTAATGCTTTTGCAATAGAAGTTCGCTGTTCATTTTATTCGTTCTCCGGCCTTTTATAACCTTTCACCCCGCGAAAAGTTATGAGCAATCCGCTGAATGGTTTGATGAAGATAAAGGCTTTCAGTAATTTCATCCGCTCAAATTTACGCAACTCTATGCAGATCACACTCAAGCGCCTGTCAGCGCCTCGTAAAGATGGGCATCTCCTCGTTCTCTTTAACGGAAATGGTGATTTCTCTGAAAAATTGTTTTCAAAGCCGGAATTAGCCTTTGTGAAGGAAGAACTGAAGGCAGAAAAGAAATTTATTGTCGTAAATAAATATAGCAGAGTCATTTACCTCCAAAAATTAGAGGGGGAGGATAAGCCAGTGCATACCCGCTTTGAGAACGCTCGGAAAGCAGGTGCTGCTTTTTTTTCAGAGATGCCAAGCTGCTAAACATGAGGTGGTTACACTAAGTAGCACCATAGATTCTGCCATTGCGTTGGCTTTCGGGGAAGGCTTCCGTATTGGGAGGCTATCAGTTTTGAAATACCGGACAGCAAAAAGAAGGAAGAACATGTGGTAAAATCCTTGCTTTTTGATGTTAAAGGTTTGACAGACAAAGATGTGCAGCGTCAGAATATTTTACTATCATGGAATGGAAGCCAAAAAATGCGGTGAATAAAAAGCCGTATGTGCTGGTTGGAAAGGGCGTCGTGTACGATACCGGTGGAATGAGTCTGAAGCCTACACCCAATTCCATGGACTATATGAAATGCGATATGGGCGGAGGTGCAGCAGTTGGCGGTGCGATGTACGCGATTGCAAAAGCAAAGCTGCCTCTCTACGTCATTGGTCTCGTACCTGCAACGGATAATCGTCCTGACGGCGACGCCTATGTGCCGGGAGATGTGATTACCATGATGAGCGGAAAGACAGTAGAAGTGCTCAATACCGATGCAGAAGGACGACTCATCCTCGCCGATGCCCTGCATTATGCCAAACGATTCAAGCCGGAACAAGTGTTGGAATTTTCCACTTTAACCGGTGCCGCCGCAGCAGCAATAGGTCCACAGGGAATAGTTTGTATGGGTGATGTAGATGAGAGTACCCGAAGAGCGCTGCACGAAGCAGGAAATAATGTCTACGAACGTCTGGCTGAATTTCCATTCTGGGAAGAGTACGATGAAATGATTAAATCAGATATTGCCGATATAAAAAATGTAGGCGGAGCCAGTGCCGGTGCAATCACTGCCGGCAGATTCCTGAAACAGTTTGTGGATTATCCGTACATGCACTTTGATATCGCCGCTCCGGCCTTCAGTAAATCAAATGATTCTTACAGAGGAAAAATGGTACGGGTGTAGGCGTGAGGTTGTTGTTTGAGTATTTCCGGAAAATTGTGGAGTGAAGAAGGGATGTACGTAGATATACGTAGATATACATAGATATACATAGATGTGCGTAGATGTAGTTTGAGGTTCGTTGAGGTAGATTGAGGTATTTTGAGGTAGATTGAGGTAGATTGAGGTAGATTGGTAGGTTGAGGTAGGTTGAGGTAGATTTGAAATTAGAGAGGATTTTTGATGTGTGTTGCATTAAGTAATTTGGTAGAATAGAATTGATCGAATCAGTTGGTTTCTTGATGATATTAGTAAGAAAATTAAAGTAAGAATAGTTAATATTATTTAATTGAAATGACTGCGACTTAAGCCAGTTAAAACTTAGAATTGTCACTTAAGGAAATGTACTATATTTACAGAAAGTCAATAATTTATACTCTGCGTCTCAGCGTCTCCTTTCTTTGGGCTACGAAGCTTCAGCGAAGTAGACGGACTTCAGCTTTAGCGAAAAGTCTGCGTGAAATTTCAGGTTTTTATTATGGGTTATCTTAAGGGAAAGAAGATCGATAATGTGCAATATGAGTAGATGAATAACTGTATGAAGAATTAAAATTTTTCAAATACATAGTGCAATTGTGGACGAATTGAATTGAGATATCAAACAAAAGTCGCTTGAATTAAACGAAGTAAGATATGAGCATAGAACAGGAAGGAAGAGTTAAAATAGGCATTAGCATTGGAGATGTAAATGGCATTGCGCCGGAGGTTATTATCAAAGCGCTATCGGATACCCGCATGACACAGGTATGTACTCCTGTTATCTATGGCAGCAGCAAGGTGATTTCTATGCATCGCAAGGCGTTAAACCTGCAGGAGTTTAATTACAATACCATCCGCAGTATTCAGGAGATCATTCCACGAAAAGTGAATCTTATCAATTGCTGGGAAGAAGAACTGAAGCTGGAGATCGGTAAGGCGTCAACGTTAACCGGTCCCTATGCCCTGAAAGCATTACAGGCTGCTACCAGCGATCTCGCCAGTGGATTTATTGATGCCCTGGTGACAGCACCCATCGACAAACATACCATTGCTCCCGAAGGTGGATTTACCGGACATACCGAATTTCTGGCGAAGGCCTTCAATACGAATGATTACCTGATGTTTTTGGTTTCCGGATCTCTCCGGGTAGCTCTTGTGACCGGACATATTCCGGTTTCAAAAATTTCATCCATGATCACAAAGGAGCGCATCCTGCATAAACTGAATATCATGGTGAAATCATTGAAGCGCGATTTTGGTATTCGAAAACCAAGGATCGCATTGCTGGCTTTAAATCCTCATGCAGGTGATCAGGGTGTGATTGGAAACGAAGATCAGGAAATTGTAAGCGCGGCCGTGAAAGAAGCGTATCAAAATGGAATCCTTGCCTTTGGTCCTTATCCGGGCGATGGCTTTTTTGGTTCCGGGCAACATGCTCAGTTTGACGCCGTGCTGGCCATGTATCACGACCAGGGATTGATTCCGTTTAAAACACTGGCTTTTGAGAGCGGGGTGAATTTTACGGCCGGACTCCCCATTGTCAGAACTTCTCCTGACCATGGAACAGCCTATGATATCGCCGGCAAAGGCGTCGCCAGTGAAGCTTCTCTTCGTGAAGCCATTTATCTGGCCGTGGATATTTTCAACCGTCGTGCCGATTACGATGCTGCGAATGCAAAACCGCTGGCCTTCTCTAAATTGACTGGAGAAAGGTAGAATTCCATCCATAGAATATTTGGTTGAGCAGTTACTGCAACCGTATGAATTAATATTTTTGCAAAAAATTAAAACTATGTCCTTCAAGACCATCGATGATTATAATTTCTCCGGTAAGCGGGCGCTGATTCGCGTAGATTTTAATGTTCCGCTCAACAGTGAATTCGAGGTAACGGATGCCTCCCGCATCAAAGCCGCTATTCCAACCATTCAGAAAATTCTGAAGGATGGTGGCAGCGTCATTTTAATGTCTCATCTCGGTCGGCCTAAGGAAGGTCCGGCGGAGAAATACTCCTTGAAGCATACTGTTACCACACTCGAAAAATTACTCGACCGTAAAGTGAAATTCGCTGACGATTGCATGGGCACTTCAGCAACCGAACTTTCCAAAGACCTGCAACCGGGTGAAGTGTTGCTGCTGGAGAATCTTCGTTTTTATAAGCAGGAAGAAAAGGGTGATGTGGAATTTGCAAAGAAATTGGCTACCTACGGTGATGTCTATGAACGACGCCTTCGGAACAGCTCATCGGGCACATGCCAGTACTGCCGTCATCGCTCAGTTCTTTAAGCATAACAGCCTCTTTGGATATGTGATGGCCGGAGAATTAAAGAACGCGGAAAAGGTGCTCAGCCATGCCGAAAAACCTTTTACCGCCATCATGGGTGGTGCGAAAGTGAGTGATAAAATTCTGATCATCGAACAACTCATGAATAAAGTGGATCATCTCATCATTGGTGGAGGAATGGCCTATACATTTATTAAAGCGCAAGGTGGTGAGATCGGCAATTCACTTTGTGAAAGCGATAAACTTGATCTGGCACTGGATATTCTGCAAAAAGCAACAGCAAAAGGTGTGAAGATTCACTTACCTGTGGATTCCGTCAATGGGGATAAGTTCGATAAAGATGCAAAGACTAACGTAACGGATATCCGAAAAATTGAAAGCGGTTGGTTGGGATTGGATATTGGTCCGGTTTCGGCTGCAGCTTTTGCGGAGGTTATTAAAGACAGTAAAACGATATTGTGGAACGGTCCGATGGGCGTGTTTGAGATGCCTGCCTTTGAAAGCGGAACAAAAACGGTAGCCGAAGCAATTGTAGCCGCTACAGCGAAAGGAGCCTTCTCGCTGATTGGCGGGGGAGATTCAGCAGCGGCGATAAACCAGTTCAACATGGCGGATAAGGTATCGTATGTATCCACAGGTGGAGGAGCGCTGTTAGAGTATATTGAAGGTAAAGAACTGCCGGGAGTGAAAATGGTGAATGAAGCAAATGAAAATTAATTCAGAATTCAGAATGCAGAATTCAGAATTATTTTTGATGAGGAATGAAAAAACTCTTATTGTTAGAAATAACCAATATACATATAAAAATTAAGAGTTATTTTGAGTACTTAGTCTTATTATCGTTAGGTCAAAATCCATAACTGCAAATTATGAAAATTCAATCGTTAACCATAAATCGCAATCATTAACCTAAATCCTGATTCCAAAATCCTCCAATTCTAACTTCTAATTCCAAAATCCTCCATATTCTAACCCTAATTCTAATTCTAATTCCTAATTCTGAATTCTGAATTCTGCATTCTGAATTCTGAATTCTGAATTAAACCCCGATGAACTACTTAGATTTCATTCTTGCCGTTCCACTTGTTTGGGGAGCATACAAAGGTTACCAACGCGGAATCATTTTCGAGATTGCGATGCTGATCGGCGTGGTTCTCGGACTTTATTTGGCATTTAAGGTCAGCAGTTTATTTGAAGGTGCCGTGAGTAAAATGCTCGATGCGCAGGGAAGTACATTGCAATACCTCACCTTCTTCATTGTCTTCATCGCTGTGGTGCTCATCATGATCCTGCTCGCGAAATTCATGGAAGGTATTCTGAAAATCGGAAACCTGAATGTCTTTAATAAAATCGCAGGTGCTTTCTTCGGGATGCTGAAGTTCGCACTGGTCGTTAGTGTAGTCTTGTCGGTGTTCCGCCCCGTGGATGCGCAGTTGGGATTACTCTCCGCCAAAACGAAATCCGAATCGTATCTTTACCAACCTGTGCTCTCCGTCTCTCAATACCTCTTTCCTGCTTTGAAAGATGTGCAACAGGAGTTCTCCAAGCATGTGAACTAATTCATCTTCGAAAATCCGTTCTATCAGTGTAATCCGTGTTCCCAATAGTATGCTCCATCTCCGAAACATTGAAGAATTAAAATCAGACTGGCTCGAACTCGTTGATCAGCTCAATACCCAATTTGACAACGACCTTGATCTGCAGGGAATCATTTTTCTCATCGGTGTACAGGAATTGGGGCAAGGTCCAAGGGAGTATGCCAAACACGAGAAGCAGGATTTGATGCACATCGCTACCTGTAAACTTTTGAGTCAGTTTGGATATTATACCCTCGAAGGTCTTGACGAAGAAGGCTGGCCGCATTGGAAACTCGATCAGAAAATGCCTCCCATGACTTTGGGCGAACAGGATTATTTACTCAAGCAGGCGGTGATTGATTATTTCAGAGAGCAAGGCTTGTTTTAATGAGGAGTGCTTTTTTGTATTTTAAATGAACGTTCATCCTTGTTTCTTCCATCAGCAACCATTCCTTAGCCCCGGAAAAGATTTTAGGTGCTTTTTATTTTCCTTGTCCTTGATGTCAGGGCTGCCTGAAGGTGCACTGCTATTTCCATCATAGCGGGTGATACCGGTACTTGTTCCAAACCAAATATTCCCTTCCTTGTCTTCAACAACAGATTGAATATAGTCGCTCGCCAGTCCATCCTGCAGAGTGAAAACAGCAAACGATTTACCATCGAATTTTGACACTCCGCCTCCTGCAGAAGCAAACCAGAGATTGCCGCGCGTATCTTCTTTCACCGTCCAGATAAAATTATTGGTGAGACCATTGGAAGTATTGAACGTAGTAAAGGATTTTCCATCGAATCTGCCTGCTCCCCCAAATCGACTTCCGAACCAGATATTTCCCTCCTGATCTCCTGTGATCGATTGTATAAAGTTATTACAAAGACCGTTGGCTTCGGAATAATGTGTGAAAAAGGGAGTAAGGGAGGAGTGATGAGAGCGGAAATCGTCGGGTTGGTTCAAATCGTGTTTGCAGGAATTTTGAAGACAATCATTTGCACCCGCATTTGCAGTATAACGGTATGCACCTCCGCCATTGGTTCCAATCCAAAGAGCTGCGTGATTATCAATGTAGAGTGAAGTGATCATATCAGGGGCAGGATAGGCGTTGGTGAGATTAGCTTGTGGCCTTGGTGGTAAGGAGAGTGCGGTGAATATTTTTCCGTCAAATTTGCAAACTCCGGTTTCAGTACCTATCCACAAGTTGTCGGAGGTGTCGATGGTCAGACACCATATCTGATTGCTGATTATTCCATCATTAGTGGTGTAGTTGGTATAACTTTCCGGTAGATGGAGGGGCGCTTGTGCATTATAACGGTATAGGCCACCGTTAGTCGCCAGCCAGATATTTCCTGACTTATCCTCAACAATATCTCTGATCACATTCCCCGCTATTCCCGCCTTATTTTCAAAGAGGTATTGCTTACGGCCATCAAAGACTCCAAATCCATTCGAATGCGTCGTAAACCATAGATTTCCTTTTTT
The DNA here is from genome assembly GCA_016721435.1 of Bacteroidota bacterium. Classification (GTDB taxonomy): domain Bacteria; phylum Bacteroidota; class Bacteroidia; order AKYH767-A; family OLB10; genus JAJTFW01. The sequence goes on along the minus strand of JADKIC010000041.1, from coordinate 5,248 downwards.
ATCTATCAGCAGATTCCGGATATAGGCACCCGTATTTAAGACTGTATCTTCTTTTGGTGCATGGAGAAAGCTGCCTGATTTAGCCGGTGTCGGCGCATAAAGTGCTGTTACATTAAAGGGGCATCCTTCTTCGCGTTGTGTATGAATGGCTGCCGGACCTCCTGTGCAGGAGATGATCAAGGGTACGAGGAGCAGTATTGTGCAGAGTTGTTTCATAAGAGATGTATTTAATGATTTAATGCTGTTTTTATTTCAGGTCACCTCATCAATTGGACCCGTGTGGATTTCTATTTTACAAAAGTAAGTCTTCATTTGTAGAATAAATGTTAGTCAGTAGTTATTGCCTTGTTAACGACTTGTTATTGATTAAAGTTTGTATAGAAAAGTGTTAATTTTGATGCTTCACATGAAGAAAAATAATTCGCGATTCTTTATTGGTGTTTCTTCCATCGCTCTGCTGTCGGTCCTGCTGATTCAAATCAACTGGATGAGGGAGATGGCTGAAATGAAGGAGAATTTATTTAATGAGAAGGCTGCTATTGTGCTTGCCCGTACCACGGAAGCAGTAGCCGGAGATAGTGTGCTGAATAGAGCTTTGGAAAGCGGAATGGAAAGTAAGGAAGACCGACTGTATATTGATTCGCTGTTCCGGCAATTTATGAAGTACTATAATTTTAATGTTGATTTTTCATTTGATATCCTTCATCCTGCTTCCACCACTGTTCAAACAGCGATTGGTTTTGGGAAGACGGAAGCAGATGGGCAGGCCTGTTATAATCAGAGTATGGAGGAACATGCTACCACACATTCCTGGCGGCTTCAAATGAATACACCTCATAAAGATGGATTTTTGGCGAATGAACTCCTCCTGCCGTTGGTCTTGTCTATTGTACTGGTCGCTATCGTCTTGATTTTATTCATCCTTACAGTCAGGAAATTATTTATGGAACAATTCATCTCGGCTCAAACCACAGCAATGATGAATACGATGACACATGAATTCAAGACGCCAATTACCAATATCGCATTAGCGGGAAAGTTGCTCATGAAGGATGCAGCCGGTGCTCCATCGGATAAATTAGAGCACTATGTCAATGTGATACTCGAGGAGAATGACCGCCTCAACCGTCAGGTAGAACAGGTGTTGAGTATGTCGGCATTGGAAAGGGGAGAGTTGAAGCCGGATTTAGAAGTCGTTGACCTGCATCACCTCCTGTTGGATACTGTGAAACGTTTTGCGTTGCAGGTAGAAAGCAAGCAAGGGGTGATTCGTACAGCGTTGAATGCTCAGTCATCATTGGTGTATGCCGATGCCATCCAACTCAGCAATGCCATTGGTAATTTAATCGACAATGCCATTAAATATTCGAAGGGTGCTCCGGAGATTGATATAAAACCATGAACGAAGATTCATCCATCGTGCTGGTGCTGGCTGATAAAGGAATTGGAATTGATAAAATGTATGTAAAGGAAGTTTTTCATCACTACTTCAGGGTGCCAACAGGTGATATTCACAATGTCAAAGGGTTTGGATTGGGTCTGGCTTATGTCCGGAAAGTGATCGAAATCCATAAAGGTGAGGTCATATTGCAGAGTGAACTCGGACAAGGTACTACCTTTACGATAAGAATTCCTATTCATGACGATGCGCAATAAAATACTTCTTGCCGAAGATGATCATCATCTGGGAAATCTGCTTTCAGACTTTCTGCATTCAGAAGGATTTGCGGTTAGCCTCTGCCGTGATGGAGAAGCTGCATTGGTAGCATTGAAACAAAATGGATTTGATCTTTGCTTGCTGGATGTGATGATGCCCCGCCTGGATGGATTCGCATTGGCACGCGCCATCAGAAGCAAGGACAAAAAGATTCCGGTCATATTTATTACGGCGAAATCATTGAAGGAAGATAAGTTGAAAGGGTATGAAACAGGAGCAGACGATTATATTACCAAACCTTTTGACGAGGAAGAACTCTTATGGAAGATAAAAGCATTTCTTCGTCATGCTCCCGATCTGAATGCAAGCAGTACTCCTCCGTAGTAGCCATTGGAAAATATAAATTTGATTTCAACAATCAACTGCTCATCCTGGAGGAACATTCTCGCCGCATTACTGAGAAGGAAAGTGAAATTCTGCACTATATGCAATCCCATCGAAACAAGGTGATCAAACGGGAGGAATTACTGACCGCGCTATGGGGCGAGAACGATTATTTTCTCGATCGCAGCTTAGATGTCTTTATTACCAAAATACGGAAATACCTGAAAGAAGATGGGGATATCAGTATAGAAAATGTATTTGGTGTCGGATTTGTGTTTAATGTGAAGTCCGCTGAATGATGGTCTGTAAGTGGGAAAGAAAAAGGAAATTTTGGCGAAGGATTAGTTGTAAGCGTGTATAACTAAAATTCTTATTCCAATTGGGATAATACAGCTGAGCTAAAGGGTGAATAGGTTACTGCATTCTTTCTTTAACTTTTATTTTCCTTCGGAAGTGTAACGGAAAGCCATATACCCCAGGTTCCCGCCACCGTGATGCAATAAGAATAGCGATTTTTGATTGCGTGATCATTCCGGAATCAGTGAAAGCAAGGAGTGTAATAAAAATGGACATGGTAAATCCAATACCTGCTAAGAGGCCAACACCGAGTACTTTTTCCAATTCAGGTCCTCAGGCAAAACACATAGTCCCAGCGAGCAGGCAATGAATCCAAAGAGAATATTCCGATCGGCTTTCCTACAATTAGTCCGGTAAAAATTCCAAGACTATTCACTTGCGTCAACCCATCCTGCCATCCTTCCGGAATAGTGATACGTGTTGGCAAGGGCAAATACCGGCAGAATAATAAATGCAACCGGCTTATGAAGCCAATGCTGGAGAATATAAGAGGAGATTTTCTCCTCCATCACCGAAGGGTAAAGCAAATGCCAATAGGACACCGGTGATGGTGGCATGAACACCGGAATGCGGCATGAAGTACCGCATCGCGACACCACCGATGAGGAAGGGAGAAGGTAATATATTTTCAGACGGTTAAAAAGAAGCAGTAATCCGAAGATGACCAGTGCAATGATCAGATTCATATAAACAATGGTGCTTGTATAAAACAATGCGATCACTATAATAGCACCCAGATCATCAATGACGGCTAAGGCAGTTAGTAAAATTTTTAGTGAAACAGGTACGCGGTTTCCAAGTAATGAAAGTATCCCGATCGCAAATGCTATATCAGTAGCCATGGGGATACCCGCTCCTGCTTGTGTAGAGGTTCCGAAGTTGAAGAGAAGAAATAATCCCGCAGGAACAAGCATTCCACCTAAAGCGGAGAACAGGGGCAGGGAGGCATTTTTTAAACTGGAAAGTTCTCCCTGATATATTTCCTGCTCCAGCTCCAAACCTATCAATAGAAAAAATATCGCCATCCATCCATCATTGATCCAATGTGCTATTGTATGATCATTGAATTCATAATTCCAGAATTCTAAATAACTTTCCTGATAAGCAGAGTTGGCCAATAAAAGCGAAATGGCCGTGCAGCAAATGAGTAGTATGCCACCCGATTTTTCACTTTCAAAGAATTCAGAGAAGAGTTTACTTAGCGGGGATTGATTCATCAGGAGAGATCATTTTGTCACGACCAAATAATAAGCGATAGACCGGCATTGTAATTCCGCTTTTTAAAAGAGTGAAAAGGATTACGCAATAAATGGTGCTAAAAGAATTACTGAGAAGCAAATGGACTGAAGTGATTAATCCATCGGCATGATTTTGTTGTAAGGGTAAAGTTGAAATAACTGCCAGCCCAGTCCTTTCGGAATCATAATAGAGATCGTTGCTTTGTCCAGTAAGGGAGAGTTCTTCCCAATCACCAATTTTACAGCGAAGATTCGAATAACAAATAAGACCAACGTTATCCGGCTCCCCAAAGTAACCAGTCCAGACGGTTAATCTGGATGCTTAGCCCGATGAAAACGAAGAAGAAGGTGCGAAGAAAAAATACCAGTTCACTGAAGAAATCTTTCTCTTCCTGCGGCAGAACTATACTTTGATTGGGAATAAAATTTTCCAGAAGCCGGGGTTCAAAGTATTGAAGGTTGACAATCGCAATCCCAAATGATAGAGCGGTTAAAGGACCACTAAAGCTCAGGTATTCTGTTAAGCCGTAGAGTATAAATAAAAAGGCTGGAGTGGCGAATTTTGTCGTTTTAAGGGTTGGGATTTTATTGATAATAAAAGACCAGCAAAGCCATTACCAGGGAAGAAACAAATTGCGAAACGACGAGATGAGCTTCCATTTGTCCGGTGATCATCAATCCTAAAATGCTGATAGGGATAGCCAAGGTAAAAACATCGGTTTCGCCGATTCAATGATGAGCGTAGTGGACGTTTTGGGCAGCGGAATCGACTTTTTCACTAGGCCAACAACTACCGCAGAGGATGTTCCTCCAAGCGCAGCTCCAATAAAAGACATGTGAGAGTAGGTAAGTCAAAAATGCCTTTGCATAATAGGAAAGTAGTTAGCCGTTGTAAAGAAACCTTTATTGATGATGCCAGATTCTTTTAAAAGAGGCTTTAACTTCCGCGATTTTCAGGTCGGTACCACTTTCAAACAAAATGAAAATAAGAACGAGATTGCTAAATAAGGATCCAAATTTTCCGAACGATGCAGGGTCAATCAGTTTTAGTACCGGACCAATTAAAATTCCTATAAACATCAAACCCAGGACATCAGGAATACTTGCGTTCAAACACCTGTTTAAGTAGTCCCCAGAAAATAAATAATCCGATGATGATAATAATTACCGGTGTCTGCATAGTGGAATTTTATTGGCTTTAGTTTAAGCCATTCAGTTTACTTTTAATGTAAATTAAATTCCTTTCTATCATTTATTTCATTTGTTCAACTCGCATTCCTGCTCAGCTAATGAGATGATTGAGTCCTCAAAAGGAATTTTGAAATGGGAGAGCAATATGGTATTAATACTTGTGAATTCAAAAGTAGTCAAAAAAAACCGTTTATCCAATTAGAAGTAGATTAGCCTAATTATGCATAGAAGTTGTCGCCGGTTAATCTCAAAAAATGCAGGTTTTGATCAAATAGAATGATGTTTCCCTCTTTTCAGAAAATGGGTCAGCTCGTAATACACAACTAAGTCTGTTAATTTGACAGAAACTGTATTTGAAATGTCTGCCTTGTAGTAGTGCAAGCCAAAACAGTTTTCAGATTTCGATATTCCCTTTAGCAAT
>JADKIC010000040.1 GCA_016721435.1 Bacteroidota bacterium | reverse complement strand
CTTATCAATACATTTTTAGGGAATGCGCATCATATGTGGATGTGGATACCAAATCTTTGGCCGAAGAGCTTCGCAAGGCGGGTTTCACAAATCAGGGAATGCAAATTCAATGACAGCGAAGATGCCATGTTTAAACATGTTGAGAATGCGGAGCGCTTTGAAATGCGGTGGCTATTGAGTGCAGGAAATAGATAAATTCCTTACCAGAGGATTTAAGGTTTAAAAGGGCACTATTCCGGATTTGGAAATTCTAAAACCTTATTCTATTTTATAGGGTTAAGGTTTTCTGCGTTTTCAGAGGAAATCTTCTGATACATCAATAACACATTACCTCTTTCTTCCATCTCTTAAATTCCATATTTTCAATTCATCATTTCAGCAGGAGCAGATTTAAATAACACCTCTATTTTCCTAAAATCGCGGAAAATATTCGACCATTTACAAAGAAACCTACCATTTATAAACTGAATTAAAAAGGTATTGCTTTATAACTTAAATAATTGTAGGTTTGTTTTATAACCTAAAAAAATCATATTTAGTATGAACATCACATTTAACAAAGCTATTATGGGAGTAATGCTTGTTGCATTCACTCAGCAGTCGATAGGGCAGAACACCTTTCCCGCTTCCGGAGCTGCCGGTATCGGAACAACTACGCCGAACGCCTCCAGTTTGCTGGACATCAACTCCACCACGAAGGGATTTCTTCTTCCCCGAATGACACAAACACAACGCAATGCCATCGTGTCTCCGGCTAGTGGTTTGCTTATTTATCAGACCAATGGTGTAAAAGGTTTCTATTATTACAATGGGACTACCTGGAAGGCAGTTTCCAGTAATGCCATATCGGGACTGAGCAATAATATTTTCATTGGATCTACAGCAGGTTTTTCAAATCCTACAACTGCAGGAAATATCGGATTTGGACGTGCAACTCTTTATAGTAATGTGGATCGCATAGAAAATATTGCCATTGGAGATTCATCTCAATTTTTAACCGGTGTGGGTTCTTTCGGCAATCAAGCCTATTACAATACATCCATAGGAACAAAATCGTTGCGATTTAATACTACCGGTGCAAGAAATGCCAGTGTGGGTTCCTATAGTTCCTATAAAAGTATCACAGGAAATGATAATGTATCAGTGGGTTATAATGCAGCGTATTCCAACGAATTTGCTAACTTTTGTACTGCTGTTGGGACATCTTCTCTTTTCGCGAATAAGAGCAGCTTTAATACCGCAGTAGGCGCAGAATCCGGTGATTTCGTAACTTTCAGTTCCGAATGTTCTTTCTTTGGATATGATGCTAACCAAACCGGTACGACTTCTTATATCAATGCCACCGCAATTGGTGCTTTCTCCCGTACAACCGGAAATGCACAAGTGCGACTTGGAAATTCATCTGTTGGTTCAATAGGTGGTTTTGTCAACTACACCAATGTAAGTGACGGACGTTATAAAAAAGAAGTAAAAGAAAATGTTCCGGGTCTGGATTTCATCAATAAGCTGAAACCGGTAACGTATCATTTAGATGTCAGAGGTCTGCGCTCATTTTTAAATGAAGATAAAACAGGAACCGATGGATCAGTTGCGACGGATGCTGCATACAAGGAAAGAGTGGAGAAAGGAATCACTGAAAAAGAGAAAGTACTTTACTCAGGATTTATCGCTCAGGACGTAGAACGTGCGGCTCAGGAAAGCGGATATGATTTCAGCGGCGTTGATAAGCCCCAAAATGATGGCAGCTTATACGGTTTACGTTATGCTGAATTTACTGTTCCCTTGGTGAAGGCGGTGCAGGAACTTTCTGCAACAGATGTACAAACAACAGATCGGTTGTCGAAACTGGAAAAAGAAAATGCTGAATTAAGAGCGACTTTAAAGCAAATGCAGGAATGTCTTCAGACGGTTTGCGAGAATCAGATGAAAATTCAAGGCGCTTCTGTTGGGAACAAGGCTACTTTGTTCAGTCTATCACCAAACCCGGCGAGTGGAATTGTAAAAATTACCATGGGAGATTCGGATAAAAAGCAAGCTTATACCATTCATGTCATAGATGTGGCCGGTAAAACGGTTCATTCTATCTCGGCAAATGGTAATGCTGTTTATGATTTGAATACTGCTTCTTTAAATAAAGGCACTTATCTTGTTCAATTGTTACTTCTAAATGAATTGATCCAAACTGAAAAGTTGATCGTGCAATAGTTCACATTAAATTAAATTTTTTATAACCTCTGAAGTAATCATGTAATGACAGGTCGCAACCTGTCATTACATGATTACTTAGAGGTTTTTTTTCATCCAATGCTTCTTCCTGTTAGTCATACTACCATTAGGGTATTATTTTAGGTGGCCTTTTTCGAATACTATATTCATTTACTCATCATTGGTACGGCTTTGCCAATTTTTTAAGACCTCCTCCAATAAAGCACCCGACTTTACGTGTGCAACTACTCCTGCCGTAAAACCGATGAATGTGACCAATTACAATTTCATTACTACCATTTCTAAAACAATGAGGGGACTTCGCCCCAAGGTGCTTCTACTTTTGAACCGTTCTAACATATAAACCTAAAAAAACAAAATGAAAAACATGAAAACAATTACTATTCTATTCTTATTCGTTCTGATGAACGGAACTACAATGGCTCAAGGCATCGGCTACTCTACAGCCTATTTTGACTATTCCTCTACCCCACAACTGCTCTATGCAAACGATGTAGCTGAAGACATTGTTGCCGATGCAAACGGCAATATGTTTGTGGCCGGTGAACAGATGAAAGAGATGTCGACACAAGGTGTTAAAGTAATCAAGTACAACGGGATTGGCACCATAATAACATCGGGGGTTTATAACAATACTACATATCGGGAATATGTGAAAAAAATCATTTATGATGGATCTTCCTACCTATATGTTGTTTGTAATGCTGTGCATGTTGCGACGGGGGTTTCCAGTTTGCTGGCTTTAAAATATAGTGCTACCAATTTAGCTACACCTGTTAGCATAAATTTCTTTGCCGGATATTATAATCCTGTAGATGCTACTATTGCAGGGTCTGGAAATTCAGGAATATTGTATATTACCTGTAACAAATCAAATGGCAATGCGAGTTCTCTGGCCGTTCTTCGCTTAACAAAAAACTCGTTGGTCAACACCTTATACATTCAATATTTCTATTTGTATAGCTATCAGAGTACTTCTGATAAATATCGTGAAACGCCTAAAGATATTTTATATAGTCAAACTGATCAGGCGATTTATGTGGCAGGTGGTATAACAGATACTACGAATAATAAGACGGCCAATCTCATCATTCGTCTGGGGACAAATCTTGCATCAGCATATGCTATGGCGGGCACTTTGGATGTAGGTCATAATATTTACAATTCAGTAGCGCTTAACAGCACCCATGTTTATGTTGCCGGAAGTATGCGCAATAATCCCAACAACAAACATAGCTGGACGATACGCCGTCTGAATAAAATCAATGGTGCTACCGTTAGTTCGAGATCCTTTAATCCGGGTGTATCTTTCTACTCGGAAGCACTTAAAATAACCTTAGCTTCTTCCACGGATATACTGGTAGCAGGGTACTCCAAAGATTCCATCACCAGTGTTTATAACTATCAGGTAGGTAAGTATTCACTGGATTTATTAAGTACTGCCTACTATTATGGTACTTCACTACCGTATTCTTCTGTCCTTATTGATGCTGTTTCAAATTCTTATGGTACTACATATTTAACCGGAATTAAAGCTAATGGCTCTAAGAAAAACATGTTCGTTACCGGATTCTATGCATTAAGCGGAGGATCCAACTTCTACAGGGATTCGATAGTAAACAACAACGCATGTGGTAACCGTATTACTTTGCTTCCTTCCAATCTCTTTGCTATAACCGGATATCAGGATAAAACCAGTAATTTATTTCTTCCTTCGGACTTTAAAATGGTTACTCGCATATATTCCCCCATCATCACAAGACTTGGAGATGAAACTGCCGGGGCAACTATCTCTGCCTATCCAAATCCGACAAATGATATCGTAAACATCAGCAGCGATCAAATCATTCAACAGTATCGTTTGTTTGATTTGCAAGGAAGGACTATTTCCTCCGGTGTAAATACTGAAGACACTTACACGCTTGAATTGTCGTTGCAAAATCAAGCACCCGGAATTTATTTTATAAGTCTTAACGATGGCAAAGCCATTAAAATTGTAAAAAATTAATTTCCATTTTTCAATTTCCTCCGGCAATGTACGTTTTATGGTACATTGCCGGATTAATTATTTCCTTCCGTGTTGAATGATCAGAAAATAGTTAAGGTTTCTCCTTCCATATTTTATCCGAGGCTTCCAGGTACTCCGGCAAGGCTGCGGAACCGTACCATTGATATAAAACAGGATCCAGCAATTTTGCTTTGATAGCGGGGTCGGTCAATAAAAGTTCATTTGCTTCCGCAATCGTTTCAACATTCAGAATGAAGAGGCCACGGAAAGCATCTGCGTTTTTCATAAACGGACCTGCGACAATAAGCTTTCCGATATCTACCATTCGCGTCATATTACTCATATGTCCGGAGAAACAGCTATCAATAAAAGCTTTATCCGAGGTGGTATTGGAACCGGTTTTCAAGACAACGAGCACATATTTTTCATTCCATAATCATCAGCATTCAACTTTTTTGCCAATGTAGAATCGTAGTTGGGGTTTGGCGTTTGCGCATCTGTGGAGAGCGAGAAGCCGGTGAGCAACAGAGTAAGATAATTTTATTCATTTCAGGCTTTAAGTAATGTATTAATATCAAGTTTTTTCATCTTAAGAAAGGCCTCCATTACCCGCTGTGATTTTCCGGGATCGCTCATCATTTGACCCAGTATTGCCGGAACAATTTGCCAGGATACACCATACTTATCCTTTAACCATCCACACATACTTTCCTCACCCCATCGGTGAGCTTTTTCCAGTAGGTATCAATTTCCTCTTGGGTGTCACATTCCACCACGAAAGATATGGATTCGTTAAATGTAAATACAGGACCACCATTCAAGGCCATGAACTTTGTATCATTTATTTCAAATGTTACCACTAGCGGATTTCTTCGAGGATCCTTCCTCCTTTAAAAACCGAACAATAGAATTCTGCAGCTTCCTTTGCCATTCCATCGAACCAAAGGCAGGAATATATTCTCTTTTGCATCTACGATTCTATTATTTTAAAAATCACTTCTCCGAACAATTGACCATCCAGTTCACCCCATATTTATCGGTAAAGCTCCCGAAATACGCACCCCAAAACATCTCTTGCAATTCCATCTCCACCTTTCCCCCTTCAGAGAGCAAATCAAATAAACGTTTCGTTTCTTCTCTGGTATACGGTTCCAGATTGATGTAAACATTATTTCCGAAATCCACTTTGAAGCCCATTGATTCAGGAGCATCAGTACCCATGAGCATATGTCCGCCCAGGATGGACAAGCCAATATGCATCACAAGATCTTTATCATTATCCGGCAAGGGAGGCATACCTTCAGCAACCGGGATATCACTGAAGCGGGCGATACCGTCACCGTCAAAATCACCGCCGAAAATGGATTTATAGAAGTTGAATGCTTCTTCTGTGCATCGGGGAAAGTTTAAATATGTACTGGTGCGGGCCATTGGTAGTATATTTAATTAAGAGGAATTCCTATATTAATCATTTGAACAACATATTCCGACATTTCAACGTCAATGCTTAAGAAATAATATGTGGAGATGCCTTTTAGTGATCAGGCGGTCTTTGATTTCTTCCATCCTAAAAATAGTCCGGAGAGGATCAATAAAATTCCACCATACTGCATGACCTTTCCTGACATAGACGTATTGCCCATATCAAATGTAAAATGCGCTTTCCCAAAAGCATCCTTCTCCTCTTTGATATCAGAAGCGGATTCCGGGAAAATAATTTTCTGATTGGTTTGAATCAGCTGACCGCCGGCGCTTGATTCTGAAATCATCATATAGACATTATCAGAAACCTTAGTCACATCGGGATTCTTCGTATCCAAATCAATCACCCATTTACCGGTGGAATTCACTTTACAAACACCATAGGCATTAAAGGTAAGGGTATAGGCGCGATCCATAGCATCTTCCTTATACTCAAAATCGGATAGAAAATACGCAGGCAGGGCACGTTCGATCTGACGCTTCAGTAAGGACTGATTGTTCCCCATGCTTCTCTTAAAATTATCCCATTGACCGGCATTCATTTTCGATCCATAAGTCACTTGCGCATTTCCTTTCTCGTCCAGCTTAAACTCTATGCTGACTTTAAAAGGTTTAATCTCCTGCGACAACAACATGAGGCTACTGAGCGAAAACAGCAACGTCAAACATGTTAAGCGCAAAACAGAGCTCCTGTTCATTCGGTTCATCATTGATTTTATTTTAGAATATAACATGATCTTTCTTTTTTAAAATTAAATTATTTGATTGAGGATTTCACCTGATTCAACACGCCATTGTAATTCTCCGCACCTTCTGCAGTACCCATAATCACTCCTACAACACCGCCGCTACCTCTCTTCAAAAACGCCTGCCACTGCAATGAACCGTTCATACTATTGGTAACACCGTTGAAGACCTGATAACTGCCACGGCTACCCGCTTGCTGGTACTGCACCTCCTGACCGGAGGCATAGAGTTGCTGTTGTATGATCTGCAAAGCCTCATCTGCATTGCTTGCACCGGGAATCTGATAGACCTGAATGGTGGCCATTTGATCGGGAGGAACCATGGCTGTGATGACTTGTGGTAAATTTGGAAACGGCCTGTTTACACGACTCCAATGCGATGGATAATTAAAACTAACGGCCCCTGTATACGTAGCCATCCCTGAAGCAGATCCGCCGCCACTATTTCCTCCACCACCTCCGCCGCCATCATTCCCACCACCGGTATTACCACCATCCTGATTACTTACTGCCACCATATTTCCTCCGGCACCGGAAGGCAAAGCACCACCAGCCCAGCCATCAGCAATTTTCTCTACTTTCTGACGTAAGAACTGATCATCCTTTAACTCCATGGGGGTAACCTGCTGTGCTATTAACTCTCTCACATTAACGATACTGTACCGTTCATCGCCCATTTGCGCTGCCTTAATAAAATCATCCAGCGACTTCATTCCCTTCTTAAAAGCCGTCTCCGCATCTTCTCTTCCACCCATACCTTCACCTCCAATACACGTTGCTTCAATCGCAAAATACTGCCCATTCACTTTAATGCCAGGATACGCATGACCGGGGATCAGATAAATGATGGGTTCAAGACCGGCAGCCATTAATACCGATGCATAAAACAAAGAAAGTTCAATACATAACCCTGTATTTCCTGTCACCACTTCACGAGGGAGACGAAGGCTTTGCACCATGGACTGCAAATCATCAAAACGGGAAGGAACGCCGGAAGTGCCGCTATACACCATATGACTTAAATAGGTACCCTGATAAACACCCAGGAGAAAACGAACGGCTTCTTTAGGATCATTGGTTACAGAAGCCGTTTCGCCTTTCAGTACTTTCTCCTGCAACTGTTGTGTATAATATTTGATGATGGGATCCTCAGGAGTAACATAACATGCCAATAAATCATTATTATCATAAACATCGCTATAACTACGAATTTCCTCCGGATTAATACAGGTATATAAAAATTCATTGCGTCCTTTCATTTCGAAACCGAATTCCTGCTCCTGATCACCGCCGGAAGAAGAAATAATAATTTTAGCTTTCTCTTTGGAAGAAGTAGTTTTCTCAATGATATTATCTTTAAAAGCAGGATAACAAGCAATGACAATAGACTGGCCGGGATTGATTACTGAGACTTTTCCCAACTCTGTTTGGTCAACAAATTTGGGAATCTCATAAGTGGCCTTTACGTTCTTGATGGGACGCGAGCCATTATTGGTCAGCATCATTTTAAAAAGAAAATAGCGGCCATCCAATGCTTCCTCATTCCCATAAACTTTATAACAAGCGGGCATGATAACCGGAGTATTTTCGATCTTAATTTCCAGATCATCTATACTTCCTGAGAAAAAATTCTGGTAACCGAGCATTCCTGCTCCTGCAAGAACTAAAATAATTGATAATAAATACTTTTTCATTTCAATACTTTTTATGGGTGATTATTTCAGAGAACTAAATGGCATAATATGATAACGACTTAAGCGGTCCACCAGATCTTTCTTCATGGTTAACTGCTTCTCCCTTTTGGCATCCATCATTAATTTCATAAAACCCACGGCCGAATTAAAACAAGTATTTATTTCGCCAATACCGGGTGTATAGTTTCGTGCAACAGAAGGGTTAGACGTATTCACAGGTTTTAGGGAATTTGCAAAACGATCAAATGATTCCACAGCTTCCAGGGCAGCCGTAATTTTATTTTTTAAGCCCGCTTCATCCACTTTTTTATCCCGGCGATTAATGAGATCCTCCATTTCCAGCGTATAGTATTCGATCCATTCTTCAAAGGAGGAACGCGCATCATTGTACAATTTTACTCCGTCGAAATAGCGGGGATCACTTTGCTGGACAAACATAATCAGCGTCTTTCCGTTATCTTCTGTTTGAGATTGAGCCTTCTTACAAATGGCAAATAATTCATTCAGTGAAGTATTGTCCTGCGCATTAACGCCTGATGAAAATAATGCCACCATCCAGAGTGATGTGACCATACGCTTCAATGAAAGAAGTCCGGAAGATAACATTAGCATAATATATTGCGATTTAAATACCTTAAGAATTACCGACTATGAGCAAAAATAATAAAATGTAACATACTTCCAACTCGGAAGAAAGAATAGTGGAAAATAAACAATATTACGAAAATACGAAATACGAAAATACGAAAATACGAAATACGAAATACGAAATACGAAATATTACGAAAATACGAAATACGAAATATTACGAAATACGAAATACGAAATATTACGAAAGACGAAATAGTTGCGAAAATGGGAAATACGAAATAAGAGATGAACTTGCCAGTGGGCTGGTAGGAAAAAAACGTATAATAGGGGGGGGAGTCATAAGTTTTGGAAGACAATTTATTAAGATAGCGCATTTGAAAGGTATAAAATGATATATGTATTGACAAAAAAAAGAGGTTAGAGTAAAGATGCTTTTCACCAGAATTGGTGATAGATTCTTTAGTGAAAAACAGGAGACAGGAGTTTTGAAACGGTAAAAATAAACTTGTATTTAAACTTTGGGTTACTATCTCCACAATAAATTAGCGAAAGTGGTTATAGTCTATACAGCAAATTTACTCCTCAAAAAAGATCAAAAAATGGGCTACAATAAGTGCATCCGGTCTGCACTGTTTCTGGAAATTTCTATCCGATGAAGGCATTAAAATCATAGGTGAAAGGTACTTTTTCGAGGGCATATGAAGGCAATCCCATCAAAATCCAGGAAATAATTTTATGAAGAAAAGCGTGTCATACCTGTATTTAAATTATTGATTATATGTGATTTAATGGCAAATTTCTCAGGTAATTTACCCTCTAAAAATTAATATTTATCAACCATCTCCATATTTTAAGTCTAAAATCCGGAAATTCTTTATAAATTGCTGACTTATCCACTTTTTAATCTTAAACCGGTAAACATAACCATCAATGAAAATACTACGAAGTTCATTACGCTACATATTCAGTCATTACACTTTTAAAGGCAGGCACCGTTTATCGGATAAGCTAGGTTTGATGCTGGCACCAAAAGATGTTGAAATCATAAAATTAAATGATGTATACTTTCCGGTAGATCATCAGGTAGAGTTTTACCGCTATATGTATTACGGTGTATATGAAGAACGATTTGTAAGTCATTTGAAAAAAGTGGTGCGCGAGGGTGATATTATCATTGAACCCGGCGTGAATGTCGGCTATGTTACAGCAGTATTGCAAGGCCTTGTTGGTGATACAGGTAAAATTTACGGGCTGGAACCTTCTATGACCTGTTACAATAAAATAACTTCTTATCTGAATTGTTCCAACATCGTATTGATGAATATGGCGCTATCCAGTCAGGATGGTACTGCATATTTTGTAGATACCCCCAGAGTGATTTCCCGCGGTTATTCCTTCCTCTCTGAAGTAGGCACGAAGAACGAAGAAGACAATGAATACCTGATTGAAACGATCACTGTCGATACACTGTGTAAAAAGAATAACATTGAAAAGGTTCGTTATCTCAAATTAGATGTAGAAGGTGCCGAAATGATTTCATTGAAAGGCGCTGCAGGCATGCTAGCAAAGAAAAGGATTGACTATATTTTGGTAGAAACTTGCTTTTACGATACCCATAAAGACATGAATATGGAAATGGCCAGCTTATTGACGGGCTGTGGTTATACACCTTATTTCCTTACCGAAGATAAACTTCAACCCATTGATTTTTTCTCTATTACGGGAATATGGCAGGATGTAATATGGACGCATATTGATAATGAGGGAGTGTAGTGAGAAGATTTAATACATTTTCTCTTTTCTATTGGCGAACGAACCGACTCGCTTTGCTTTTTAACTACATTCTAATCTCTCGGCATTTATAATGTTTGTCCTGCATCGTAATGACAGGTAGCAACCTGTCATTACGATGCAGGACATCAAAAAGAGCAAGTTTTCCCGGTTAAATTAATTTAATTTACATTTGCTATTGAAATCAATTGTTGTTCCTGATTTCGCAGGGCTTTATTTCAACTATTCAACGGACTTAATTAAGGACGTTGATCGTTAATATCCGGTCTTGCTCTTTTAAATGATAGTGATGCATGATAATTAAAAATTTACAAAACATATACGATTATGAAAACAAAATTTATCTATTTGATTTTAATGGCATCCATCCTTTCACAAACGAATTGCGCTGCACAGGCTTTATACTTGCAGTGGGCAGTATCTTTTAAAGGATCGGGATCGTCGGTAGGTACAAGTCTGGCTGTAAATTCTAACGGTGATGTCTATACTACCGGATCCTTTAATGATACAGTTGATTTTGATCCGGGTCCGGGAATTTACAATGTCATCTCACCCGACACGAACTATGGTGATTGTTTTGTTGCCAAAATAACGGCGGCGGGAAACTTCGGTAATGCGTATTGGATAGGCGGAATGGGCGCTCAGGATATAGGTTACGGCATCGCCACTGATCCCCAAAACAATGTTTATACAGGAGGATATTTTCATGCGACAGCAGATTTTGATCCAGCTCCGGGCAATACATTTAATCTTACTTCTGCGGGAAGCGCTGATTTCTTTCTTACAAAATCAGATGCAGCCGGAAATTTTGTCTGGGCCAAACAAGTGGGTGATGGTGGGAGTCAGGGCTGTTATGATGTCACGGTAGATCAGGCGGGAAATTGCTATGCCGTGGGTACATGGTTCAACGATCTCTTTCTTTATAAAACCAATAACCTGGGTGATACCCTCTGGACAAGAAGATATGCTGCCACTCAATTTATAAATCCCGGGTACGCGGTTACCACCGATGCAGCAGGAAATGTGTATATCACAGGATACCATTGGGGATTGAATTTATTTCCTAATCAGGGGAATACTGATGTTTTTATTATCAAGTATGACACAGATGGTAATTTGCTCTGGGCAAAAACAATGGGAGGACCTAATCAGGATTTTGGAAACAGCCTTGCCGTAGATGACTCGGGGAATGTATATACTTTCGGATTTTTCAATAGTACCGTTGATTTTAATCCGGGTTTTGGAGCCAGCGATACTTTCTTTCTTACTTCTGCCGGAGCCAGAGATGTTTTCGTTTCCAAATTAGATGCAGGAGGGAATTTTGTCTGGGCTCGACGTGCGGGTGGAACAGGTAATGATACTTCATCGGAAATTGTGTTAGATGATCTTGGATTTATTTATGTCGCCGGTGGATTTGCCGGAACATCTTCCTACGGCAATATCACTCTGACTTCTTTTGGAAATGCAGATGCCTTTATTGCAAAGATGGACCCGGCCGGTAATTTCATTTGGGCAAAACAATTTGGAGGAACGGGAGCAGATGGTTGTAAAGGTCTTGCAGTGGATGTAGCCGGCAACATTTATTTATCCGGCAACTTCAATGACACTGCTGATTTTAATCCGGAGACAGGAGTCTATAATTTAATTTCTGCAGGCTTCACCGATGTATTTGTTTTAAAACTAAGTCAGCAACCTATTTCCATTGAAGAAAATGCAGCGATGGAAAATGAAATTTTTGTCTATCCTAATCCGGCGCAGGATATGGTGACCATTAAGAGTAAAAAAGAAATGATTTCCATTCAACTCTACAATGCGCTCGGCGAAAAATACTGGATGCTCCTTCCTTCCAAAAAAGTCACACCATCGATTTAAGCGAAATCCCACCTGGAGTGTATATGATTGAAGCCGGAAATAAGGAGCATGTAGCTACAAAAAAATTAATAAAGCAGTAGTAGTGACAGGTCGCGACCTGTCACCCGTTAACATAGGGGTAAAGTGCGATTCACAATAGTGACAGGTCGCGACCTGTCACCCGTTAACACAGGGGTAAAGTGCGATTCACAATAATGACAGGTCGCGACCTGTCACCCGTTAACATAGGGGTAAAGTGCGATTCACAATAGTGACAGGTCGCGACCTGTCACCCGTTAACATAGGGGGTAAAGTGCGATTCACAATAATGACAGGTCGCGACCTGTCATTACGATGGCGGAGGGGATGGGTGACAGGTCGCTGTAGTGACAGGTCGCTGTAGTGACAGGTCGCGACCTGTCACTACAGCGACCTGTCACTACAGGAACCGTTTCAAAAATTTGATTAATCCATCCATATATGTCTTTTGATCATCGTACATGCACATATGGCTCCCGTTCACACAAAACAAAAAGGAACCGTTTTGCACTTCCTTTGACATCCATTTCATATGTTCAGGATCCATGGTATCATATTTAGCTCCTATAACCAAGGTAGGCACTGAAATGTTCTTCAAAAGATTTTTTACATCCCATTTTTCCAGTTTACCGGAGATTCCAAATTCACTCGGTCCTTGCATGGTCACATACAACGACTGATTCATCTTCCCAAAAGAACGGTTTACCGGCTCGGGCCATTGCGCCAATGGCAAGCGGAGAATATGTGCAATGTAAAAATGCTCGTACAACAATTCCATGTACCGCGGGTTGGCAAAATCCTTCTTCGCCTCTAAATTTCTTATTTCTGCCAGGACATCAGCGTTCATTTGACCGGCCAGCACATCATCGGCGTATTTACCATACTCCGGACCGCTACTCATCATATTTGAAATAATAAGTCCTTTCAAATGTTGTTGATACTTTAGCGCATATTCCATTGCAAGAATACCCCCCCAGGAATGACCTAATAAAAAGAAATTATCCTTTGAAAGATTCAACGCCAATCTTACCTGCTCCACTTCCTCCACATACCGGGGTAAATCCCATAACGAAGTATCATTGGGGTTATCCGAATTACCACATCCGAGCTGATCATAATAGATAAACTCGATATTATTAGCAGGCAAGAAACTTTCCATACATTCGAAGTACTCGTGCGTAGCTCCGGGGCCGCCGTTTAACAAGAGCAGTTTAATAGTGGGATGGTTTCCTACTCTCTTGGTCCAGATATTAAATTTACCTCTGGGAGTATCGATGGCTATCATTCGAACACCTCCGGTCTGTACACCGGTATCGGGATTCAAAAAATAAATATTGTCCTCCTTCTGTACTGTACTTGCGGGCTCTGTGCATGAAATAATTCCCATCAATACAATTGACAGGGTAAAATTAATGACCTGATAAATTTTCATATACGTTTCTAATTTTGACTAACGAATTATGGGAAGTTCAAAAATAATAAATGAAACGAATCCCTCCAACGAAAAGCAGGCTTCCCTTACAAAAATACTCATCAAATAAAATTTACGTATTCTCTGAAAGTAACTTTGGATTTAACCTTCATAGTATAACGTCCTCTTTATAGTTTGCAATTTTTATTAAAGTATAATCCCGCTGTCTGGATTATAGAAAAATGGTAAATAGATCATACACTTCACATTCCAATGTTGGATCAAGGACGCTATTTAGACCTATTGAAAATAATTAGAAATAACTACTCCCTGCTCATTTCCGGACTCGACCTCTTCAGGTTCTAAGGGAAGAATCATTTCCATTTCTGTTTTATATTTCACCTCCCTGACTTTTTTAGCCAGCGCTTCAATAGTCATTATTGTCTTTTCCATAATTCAGTTTATTCTTATTAATAGTAAGTATAGTTTCTATCAGGAAGAAAACACTCTACTATTTATAATTCAAATAATTCTTATCGAGATTGGCTATTCGCGTCATTCGCGAAATCAGATAGGGTATAGCGTCAATATTTATAGGAAAGAATTCATCCTCCATATTCCACCTTACGGGAGGAATGTTAGCATCCTTTGATTTGAAATAAATACTCAATGTACCGGGGTTTGTATTATCATCACCGATAGCATTTATTAAATAGTATTCCTCATTAACGAGTCCCAATATATTCTTATCATCGTTCTCCTCTTCCCTCTTTTGGTCGAGGTATTCATTCAGCTCGTTTAACATCTTCTCATTTCTTTTGGTGAAGTCTTACACTGCAAAGGTTAGAAGGAGCGTTTTCATAAACATTATATAACTTCTGAAATATTTATATAATTCACATACTTTAGAAAATAACTGTTGGAAAAGAGTAATTACTAATAAAAGAGCAAAATTTGATATCAAATAAGGCCAGATAAACCGGTTAATCCTCATATCCACTTTTAATAACTGTGGAAATCATCTTAAACTGTTCATTAGCAATAAAACAATAGCGGGCATGTGCCGGAATAATGATTCCTTCTCCCTTGTGGAGTTCATACGAGTCGCCATTTATTACAAAGGCTGCGGTGCCATCAATAATTTGAATATAACTGTCGAAGGGAGAAACTCTTTCTGCTGACTCCTCGCCCTGATCATAGGCCAGAATAGTTACGTTGCCTGTAGTTCGTTTTACAATCGTTCTACTCACAACGGAGTGGGGTACATACTCAATGATCTCTGCAACGATATGAGCTATAGATTTTCTACTAACTCATCTATGACCTTCACAGTAGTATGCATGGTGCCTTTTATACTTATATTGTAATTGCGAACAAATGATTTGGCTTCTTTCACTTTGTGATTGATTAAATTCATACCCTCCAAAGATGGAAACCTTAATTCCTAAAATGATTACACAACTACAATAAAAAGTTACATCATTCACTGATTAATACCGGAAATATATTGATTTTGCCGATTCGTATAACTCGTTTCAAGAAGCCATCAAAAAACATAAAAAGCAATTGTGGTAAACGACAAATTTTCTCCCCAATAAAATAGGACAGCTCGTTACCAAAGCCCGTTACCTCTGGAATTCCAAAAAGAAACTCTATTCTACTTTCATCAAAAAGTTTTCCTTACTAAATGGAGGTTCCTGATAAATATAAGTTACCTGCACCGCCCTTTCCAACAATTTCTTTAATGAGCCAAAATCATTGGGTTTATGAATATAAACATTGGCACCATTAAGAAAGGTTTCCTCCATATCAACATCTGTTCCAGAGGTAGAAAAGATAGCGATAGAAATATCATTGTATTTCTCATTGGCCCTTATCTCTCTCAAACATTCCATACCATCCTTTCGGGGCATATTCAAGTCAAGAAAGAGGAGCTGAGGCAATGGCTGGTTCTCCACAGCCAGAGCGTCCATCAGGTCTATCCCATCATTGACAGAATGCACAACAGTTCTAATTTTTAATTCACTAATGGCTTCCTTAAAGAGAAGGCGGTCAGCTTCATCATCATCAGCTAACAGAATACGGAGAGGTTCGTCGCTCATCATTTTACAGGTATATAAATATCAAATGTTGATCCTTTATTGATCTCACTCGTGGCGAAAATGACACCATTGTGATTCTCTATAATTTTTTTTACGATAGCGAGTCCAATGCCTGTACCCGCGTACTCGTCCTTACTGTGAAGCTTCTGAAACACTTCAAAAATCTTTTCCCTGAATTCATTTTTAAAGCCTATTCCATTATCAGAAATACTGATATGACTATAATTGCCTTGAGATAATGAATGCAATTCTACCACTTCTCCGGAATGTACCTTTTGGCATTGTATAACGATATGTTGAGGTACATTCTTTTTTGAAAATTTCAAAGCGTTGGTCAAAAGGTTATGTAAAACCTGACGGAATAAAAAAGGAATAATATACACTTCGCAGTTTTCATTTACTTCTATGACAGCCTTGTGCTCTTCTATTTGCTCCTGCAAATCTACAAGTACTTCATCCACCAGTTTTCTCAACTGCATATTTTTAAATTTACGATCTGTTGCATTGATACGGGAAAAGGTCAGTAAATCTAAAATTAGGGCTTGCATCCGCTCAGCAGAAGTCTGCAAATAACGAAAATAATTCTTTCCACTATCGGTCAAATTCTTATTCTCCGTTTCAAGTATTCTGTCGGCAAAAGTTTGAATTTTACGTAATGGCTCTTGCAAATCATGACTTGATACAAAAGTAAACGCCTGCAATTCATTATTCATTTTCTCCAGCTCTATGTTTTTTTCGGCCAGCACACTATTTGCTAACCTCAACTCCATTGTTCGCTCCTTTACTGCCTTCTCAAGAGCTCTATTACTCTTTTTACTTTCCTGAATATCTTTCTTTAATACCTCCTTATCTTTTTCCTGTAACATCACCAAATCTGTAATATCATTAATTGACAATAAAATCAATTCTTCACCAATACTTTTTTGAAATACTTTATTTGCATTGAGTTGCAATACTTTTTCACCAATCACAGGAAACACATGTCTGACTTCAAAATCATAAAAGAAGTTATTCTTTGGAACAATATCTTCCATCAGCTCTCTCAGTCGCGGAATATTCCATTGCCCGTTTCCTAAATCATACAACAGTATACCCTCTGTTTCCTCTTCCTTCACGCCAAATGCCTTATAAAAAGATTTGTTAGCAGTTTTTACCCGCAGGTTCCTGTCCATAACAATCATCGGCTCGTGCAAAGTGGAAATGATGGCCTTAGAATATTCATAAGACTCATTCAAAAGATCATTACGTGTTTGCAGCTCCTGATTGGATGTAGTCAGTTCTTCATTGGTAGATTCAATCTCTTCCTTAGAGGTTTCAAGTTCTTCATTTACTGTTTGCAATTCTTCGTTGCTGGAAACAATTTCTTCATTTGCACTTTGCAATTCCTCAATAAAAGCCTCCTGCTCCTGTGAAAAGGCCAGGGCATCAGCGTGTGCTAAAGTAAGTTCTTCTTCCAATTTCTTTATTCTTTTATCCTTTAACAAAGCACTTCTTTTACTTGAATTTCCGGAGATACTCACTGCAGCCACTTGTTCCTGCTCCGAAAAAGGATCAATAATAAGGGCTCTTCCCAAGTAATTTTGAGGGGAACCACTTCAAAACTCACTACCCTTGTTTTATCCTTTACATTTACTTCGATGCCTTCCTTTCGCTCCCGGTGATTGGTTTTAATCACTTTTGCAATGGCATGACGAAGAGCGAAATTAATCCCCAATCGTGCCATCTTCAGAATACTAAAAGTAGCTTTTCCCGGCGCATGTGTAAGATATAAATCTGTTGAACCACGAAATTGAAGTATTTCCATTTGATGATTAATCACCACACTGGCAGGCATAAAATCAGTAACCAGCACTTCATCTATTGCTTTATCCAAATCATGATTGGAAATCTGTATTCTTTTTTTGGAAGCACCCTTCACCCCAATGGTCCCATTTGAACCCGGTTCTTCCTTCAACAGCGCCGTTGCGGGTTTCCTGAAATAAAAGGTAGTGAATATTCACCAACACTGTTTTTACGTAAGAACACTTTAAACTTCGCATTGTAGGGCACAAATAATTGCGTGGACGATGTAATGGCTTCTGATTTTCCAAGCATCAAATATCCCTTTTCCTTTAAGGCATAATGAAAAGTGGTAATTGCTCTTTTCTGAGCCGGGGTATCCAGATAAATAAATAAGTTACGGCAACTGATAAAATCAAGTCGTGAAAATGGAGGATCCTGTAAAATATTATGTTGAGCAAAGACGCAAATATCGCGCACCATTTTACCAATACGAAATCCACCCTCACTCCGCGTAAAGAAACGTTGAACACGTTTTGGAGTAACTGCTTCCAATTCTTCTTTGGAGTACAATCCAATTCGGGCTTTTTTAATCGCTGCTTCACTCAAATCGGTTGCGAAAATATGAATTCTGCATGGCGAATTAAGGGTGTCTGAAATTTCCAGCAACATCATGGCAATGGAATAGGCCTCTTCTCCGGTAGAGCAGGCAGGTACCCAAATTCGTAAAGCTTCACCCGCTTTCTTCTCTTTAAGCAGTTTAGTCAATAAAGAAGTCTTTAAATATTTATGCACTTCCGTATCTCTGAAAAAAGAGGTGACATTAATCAACAAATCCTGGAACAATATATTTAATTCTTCCGGAGTGTTTTTTAAATACAATGCATATTGTTTCAGCGTCTTTGTTTTATGCATCAGCATCCGGCGAAGGATACGTCGCTTAATTGTCTTCATTTTATACGCGCTGAAATCTACATTTGTTGATTGCTGTAAATGGACAAGTATACTTTTCAGATCCGGATCGTTATTATCGATACCATCTTCCGGTCTTTGAATCCATCCATTCTTTTCACGGAACCGGCATGAGAACTCAACCGGGTCAATTCCTTTGCAATTTCCTTTGGAGATAAAATAAAATCGACCACTCCGGCAGCAATGGCTGATAACGGCATGCTTTTAAATTTTGCCGAATCATCCTGAGCAAAAGTTAGACCTCCTTCATGCTTGATGGACTTCATCCCTATAGTTCCATCATTTGCGCTACCACTTAAAATGACGCCTATGGTATTTGCTTTATGCGTTTCTGCCAGCGATGAAAATAAAATGTTAATCGGCAGATTAATTCTGGGGCTATCCGGACGAGGTGATAATTTAATATGACCATTGGTGACATTGATTTCCTTATCCGGAGGAATAATATATAAATTATCCGGCTCCATCTCCACTTTATTTACTACTTCCTGCACCTTCATTGTCGTAACTTTCGAAAGCAAAGAAGTAAGCATACTCTTATGATCCGGACTGAGGTGCTGCACATAGATGAAAGCCATTCCGGTTTTAGAAGATAGATTCCTAAGGAGTTCAGTTACTGCTTCGAGTCCACCGGCAGAGGCCCCTATCGCAACAACCGGAAAAACGGAGCCGTTGCCCTCATTTTTTGCAGGAGTTTTTCTTTTAGTACTCGTTGATTTAGATTTCATTATTTACCCTGCACATTAACAATTACTGTTACTCAGCTATTTTTAATACTGATCAATTTAAAGTCCCATTGTTTTAAAAAGTGAAAGTTCTTTTCCATTCCGCTCTGCATTTCTTCTCTTTTAATATTTCAGTAAAACTCATAAAGAAATGGCACAATCCATTTCATTTCATCTTAAACCGCCTCGCTAAATCAATACCTTTTTACATTGAATAGGATTGATTTTGCATTCATCATAAATTAGTATAAAAATAAGGATAATTTTGAAGTTTTCACTGCCGAAGCTAAATACTTCTTCCGTTTTTCTAATGTACATACTGATATCTTGAAAAGATAAGCATTATTTTTCGAAATCAGCAGGTCATTTGCAAATAATATACAACAGATGTTAAATTTATCTGTTTTTCTGAAATTAATGGAAGGTGCAATCGATCCGTGATGTCTGAAAAGTAATAATACGTTCAGACGATGATATTTCAGAAGCATGAATCCGGGACAAATTACTTCCGCCCAATGATTTTTAAATAACAAAAAACAGGCCCTTCTTCAAATAATTATGAAGAAGAACCTGCTATCAACCTATACAAAGAAATCTGTTCTTCCGCTCCCTCATATCATAATTATTAATTACATTGTCCGAGCAAAAGCCAGATAATAACGAATACCACTATGGTGCCGAAGCAACCACCCCCTAACTTCGTAGCCCCGTATCCTGCAATGAGTCCTTTAAATATGTTGTTCATTGAAAGTTCATTATTCTAAATTCATTTATACTTTTTTTCTGAACATAAAATCAATTCAAGAGCTCCTTCTAAAGAAAAAAAGCAGAACGCTAGACTCACTCCGGCGCTCTGTTTACCATACAGAAATTACTTCGTATAACCCGTAAATTTTCTGTCAGCTTCGTCCATCGCAGTTTTACCTTTTTCCACGACTTTATTTACACCATTTGCAGCAGCTTCTACATGATTTGACATTCCCTGAACATAACCGTTGAACTTATCAACCAATTCATCCTTCAGGTCAGTCGTTTTAGATGCAATTTTTTTACGTGTATTTGAACCTTTGTCGGGTGCAAACAAGATAGCGATAGCTGCTCCTGCAGCTGCGCCGGCTATTACGCCTAATAATATCTTACCTGTGCTCATGTGCTTATAGTTTTAAATTGTTTGTTAAATATTGAAGTACAAAGGTCGAAACATCCCATAAATTTGCATTACACAATTCAAAAAATTACTTATACAATTCACACATAATTTCGAAGGGCAAATGGATTTGAAAGTTGCGTTAAAATGGTCTTAAGTGTTCAACTTAGCGGGTACCTTTTCAGCATATGCGGCCGGCACTATTTTACCTTCTTTCCACAATGCATAAGCATAAGTAAACTCTGCTCCATAAAAAACGATCATAGATGAATAGGAAACCCATAGCAAAATTAAAATGACCGATCCTGCAGCTCCATAACCGGATCCGGGATCTGCACTGCTGAAATATATACCTAATGTAAACTTACCCAGCTCGAATAACAATGCCGTAACAATAGACCCCAATCCTACATGACTCCATTTTATCTTCGCATCGGGAATTATTTTGAACATGAGCGCAAACAATCCGGCCAGAATACACAAGGATAAAACGGCATTTACAAATTGTAAAATAGAGAGCACGGTTTCTGAAAAATTACTCACCACCCAGCTGCTCAATGCTGCGATGGTGGCCGATATGACAAGGGAAACAATCAAAATAAAAGCTACAGAAATGATGAGTCCGAAAGAAAAAACCCGCTCCTTCACTAAACGTAGAAAACCGGACTTCGTGATATCGCGCTTCACTCCCCAAATGCTATTCAGGGATTTCTGAAACTCTACAAATACACCGGTTGCACCCACCAAAATAGTAAGGATTCCGATGATCGTTGCAAACATCGAATTTCTGGATTTGAATCCGTTGGCAATTATATCCTCCACCTGGTGCGCCGTATCCGGACCCAACGTGGATGTGATCTGCGATGCAATTCTTCCACTCACAGCGTCTTGTCCAAAAAAATACCCTGCTATTGTTAATATGACCATCAACAATCCCGGCAATGAAAATATAGCATAATAGGCGATAACGGCACTTTCTTTAAAAGGGTCTTTCGCCCACCATTCCTTCAATGCGAGTTTAAACAGGTTAAGAATATTTTTAATCTTCACTTTTGACGTACGCCGTGTTCAAGTCATAAGTGCAATTCCAAAGATAAAAATTTTCGCCCCTTGACCTTTTGAGGGGTCTGGGGCGAAAATTTGGCTGAGAAGCGCAATCTTTGGAGTGTCTATGTCTAAAAACTACAATCAACTCAGCCAGGAACAAAGGTATCAGATTGAAGCATTACTGCGAAATGGTGCCAAACAAAAGGAAATTGCCATAATTATCGGCAAATCACCATCTACCATAAGTCGGGAGATAAAGCGAAATACAGCTCAACGGGGGCGTGGCGCCAAAGTCTACTCAGCCATGAACGCGCAGCGAAAGACCCTGATCCGACACCGGTATAAACCCAAACATATAAGATTAACAGAAGAGTATAAACTAAAGGCACGAGAGTGGTTAATTCAATATAAGTTTAGCCCAGAGCTAATCTATGTTGAAGGCAAACGACTATACGGAGAATTTGTAAGCCATGAGACCATCTATAAATGGATCTGGCATTGCAAACAAAGTCACCATCGAAAGGACATTAAATATCAAGGTCTGTATAGGCACTTGGCACATGGAAAACGACGGAGAAAAAGAGGCTTAAGGAGAGATAGTCGAGGCTTGATTCTTAATAGGGTATCCATAGAACAAAGACCGGCAGTAGTGGCTAAACGAAAACGACTAGGCGATTTTGAAATCGATTTAATGATGGGGAAAAGTCACCAAGGAGCTCTACTGGTAATGACAGACCGAGCCTCTTTAATGACGCGATTACAACTACTACCATCTAAGGAGAGTGAACTAGTAAAACAAGGTGTTAAAAAACGATTACGACCAATGCGCGGTGTAATAAAAACTCTTACCTTTGATAATGATCAGGCCTTTAGTCAACATTTGGCTATAGGAAAGCATCTCAATGCAACAACTTATTTTACTCGACCATATACCTCACAAGATAAAGGGACAGTAGAAAACAGAATCGGAGTTATTAGGAGATTCTTTCCAAAGAAGACTGATCTAACCAAGGTAACAACAGAAAGAGTAAAGGAAGTAGAAACTATAATTAACAATCGTCCAGTCAGAAAATTTAACTATAAAACACCTAACCAAGTCTTCTCAGAAAAAATTGCACTTATTAGTTGAACTTAGATACTTCTAATTCATGCTTTTTTCAACTCCATAAATAAATTCATGATTTGTTATTATCTCCTTCAATCCTCGCATATTGAATAAACTACCGCCTATCCAATGAAAATGAGTTTTGAAAATTTCCCCTGACTTTTAGTGGCAACTAAAAAGTGGTGATCCATGCAATCAATCACAAATACTTAAAATGCTACTGTATCCTCGATACCGTCAGGATCAACTTCCTTTTCTGTTTTTTTGCCAGAGATTACGAGGTCAGTGTCAAGGAGAGGTTCTCGTATAGCCTTTTCAGCAATTCGCTCATCTATCTCCTTTTTATTGATCTCCGCATTGCCTTCGTCAGGGTCCTGATCCTTTTGATTAGGATCTGCCGGATGAGGTTTCTTCCGGTTAAAATCTTCGTTTGTTTTCGGATCTGATTTATCTTCAACTTTTCTGTAGCTACTATCGCTATGATTTTTATACATTTTCTAGATATGGTTTTAACAAAAGTATTGACCTGCAAAAATGATAAGTAAAAATGGAGACTGTATTACATAATTTTAGAAAAATGTTACATCATTCATAGCTTCTTGGCATGAATAAAAAAACATTTGCACCTTAATGTCCGTGATTTTCCCCGGTAAAGTTACAAACAATACTATCCTAAGCAACCAATTTTACCAGATCGACAAACCTAGAAATGATTAAAAAACACAAAAGATGAATTACACTCTTCAAATCTCGTTGCTCATTCGTTGTACGGAAGCAATATAAATCAATGAAAATGTTTCATCTTTCATGTGTACAGCCAGTTCCGGTTTAATTTTCTCGGCTTCTTCGGTAAGGATAATCATTTTCTTATTGTTCTCTTCATTATTTCTATCCGTCTTCTGGATGCGAATCACTTCAATGAAATCATCCATCCAAAGTCCGTAGCGATTCATAAAAGCCTGCTGCTCGAGGATTCAATTTTTTATGCTTTCAGGATCTATAGATTTTGCCAGACCTGTTGTAGCCAATAGCACTGAGCCTGCTGTTAAACCTAAGTTCTGCAGGAAATTTCGTCTGGAGGTAGTTTCGTCAGTCATAGTAGTTGATGTTGTACTTTTCTTAGCATTCATTACAAATATAGCATTAATTTCAACCCAACCGGATTCTGTTTATCTGTTTACAATTAAACGTTGACGTATACTTCCATTCTCCCACCTCAGTTCCACCAGATAGAGACCATTCTCCAGGTTGCTGATGTCCGTGTATGGGCTTTCCGATGAAAAATGTTCTTCCTGTATTTGCTTACCTTCCCTGCTATAAATATAAAGCACCGCGTTACTCATGAGTTTCTGATCCGATTGTAGGGTGAACCCATTCGATGTGGGATTAGGGTAAAGCGAGAATGTAGTTTGAGAAAGTTCGGGGAGATCTACCGAAAGCATCGTTTTTAAAATTGTACCACTTTCCCCGACAGCAAATCCGGTATTCCCTATGAAATGGACATAGAGTAATAAGTTTCCTGTTCCATTGGTTTGAGGAATCCAATTGCCACCACCATTTGTTGTTTGAAGAATTGTTCCATTGTCCCCAACGATAATTCCGTTTTGTGCATCGATGAAATAAACAGAGAAAAGCGTGTTAAAGGTTCCACTGATTTGTGAAGTCCATGTCTGACCGCCATTGATGGTTTTCAATATTTTTCCGGAAGCACCTACGGTATAGCCGGTGTCTGTATCAATAAACTGTACAGAGCGAAGGAGGCTTGTTGTCCCGCTTGTTTGAGGAGACCATACATTGCCACCATCTACTGTCTTGAGAATAGTACCTGTATTTCCTACGGCATACCCGGTATCCACGGCAGGGAAATGTACCCCCGACAACTGCTTGTAACTGCCATTGGTTTGTTGGGTCCAGTTTGCCCGCCATCTGTCGTTTTCATTATCAATTCTATGCTCTGTGATCCTGAACCACCCACCGCATAACCGGTATTGACATCTGTAAAAAACAAACAATTGAACTGAAGTGTAGTTACCTGAAGTGAGCGTATCCCAGTTTTGCCCACCATCTGTTGTCTTGACAATAGTTCCGAGCCAACCCACTGCATAACCGGTATCGGGGGCAGGGAAATACACTTCGAAAAGATCGTTAGTAGTCCCGGAATTTTGAGAAATCCAATTCGCCCCACCGTTGGTAGTTTTTAGAATCACGCCACCGTTACCCGGAACAATATCCTGTCACTGGATCTGTAAAAACACGGTTTGCAACATCGCTGAAGAACCCTTCCTTGCCTGAGGAAGCCATTGCTTTGCCGGAGAATGGCATTAATGAGAGTGAAAAAGAAATATATAAACTGTAATTTTTTCATTTTAATAACGAATTAAATAGTGGAGTCTAAAGTCAAGTGACAAATTTAAGCTTTTAACAAACGAGGAAATTCAAATACTTAGAAAGTCGATAAAGATTACAAATATTTTATGAATTAAATTGCACCGACAGATCCATAAATATTCGAATACTCACATCCACCGGACAAACAATATGATCATAAGCTGAACGAATGCAGAAATACACCGGATCAAATTGACTTCTAACATAGAAAGCAAAGTTATGGACTTTTAGATCTATAATACCATACTTAAAGCATGATATTATTCTTTCACCTAACTTAACTGTTTTACGATTCGCATCGATTCAAATTCCAAAAATAAATGCCACTCTCCAGATTGCTAATATCGATTATGCACGATGACACGTTCAAAATCGGATGATGCTATCCAAATGGCTTATAACATCAAACAATCGAATATTTAATACACTTTCTTTATTGAATATTACTTCAATCCTTGTTTGTTACGGGGTTGGGAAAGAAGACACATGCTATACCATCGGCAGAAATTTGTTATTCCGGTAGCTGGGAAGCAGCATAACTACTAAAAAGTTCCTCGCCCAAATTAACATCATATTGACCAGGAAAAATAAGCACATTATTTAATACACCTTTGCAGTAATTCCAGAAGTCCCTCAGGCGATTAGAAATAAGGCAGACAGCCAAGAGAGTGCCCCCTAGGTACATCTGGCTATAGAGTACCTGGGCTGTACCTGTGGTTGGATTCTGAGCAATAAATACCCCCTCATTGCAGTATTCCACAAATGAATGAGGGTTTCCATCACCGCGCCCGGATTAATATATAAGAAGGCCTGTTTCCACCAATAGTACCATCAGATTTCCATAATTCATGCCCATTCCTTCATCACCTCCCCTTTAAATAAAACCGTATTGTTAAAGGTAAACAACGTCAGCAGTATAAGCAAGGCTAAGAGAGGAGAAACTGAGGAGGGAATTGGTATTACATTAACACCAAAATAAACTATCCACAGCATACAATACGGCACTGTTCACTGTTAGGAGAAGCAAGGGAACAAGTCTTTACATTGATCCTTCACAAGCCGAAGGTTAGATCAAACAATAAGATCTGTTCTTAAGTCAACCAATTCAAATGTACTTCCACTTGCTGTACCATCGGTCGCAGAGGGTTCTCCGCCACTTTGTCAAAAGGATTCCCCATGAAAATACATTTATTATCACAGCTCTCACGCCATCTTTAGCATATAAAGACTGATTGGCACGACTAAAAATACCTTGGCGGAAGTCGATCAGACCTGCAAATTCTCCGCCAGCACCACCAGCCGGTTGTACCGCTAAAATGATGGTGTCGTTAAATTGCTGAATTTAGCGCCAAACCCGGTTGACTCCGTAGTGTTGGGCAATTCTTTACCCATCCGGTGCCGGAAGTAGTGCCATCCGTCTTAAAGATGGCCGCATTGTTGTTAGTGAATCTTTCAATCCAACGAAATAGACCTCTCCATGGTACTCTAGAAATAATCCTTCGCCCTATAGACCAGGTGTTTTCAAAGTAAAGCCATATGAGGTAGTGGCTGGAGAAACAGGAATAGGTACTACTATCGTTCAAAATCACTTCAGGAGCGGTAGACAAGAACCCCGAAGTATTATCTGCAACTACCGAATAGACTTCCTCAATAGCAATCAGCCGGTCGGGCTTGACGAACTATTGCCGGGAATAATATCAAGGGGTAATTGAGTTCCATTCGTTGTTATCCGTGGTGGATAATTCTCTGTTGGTACTGGAGCCGATGTATTATTGCTGAAATAATAGCTGGCTGGATTTAGCGCTGAAAAATTATCCGGTCTTGCACCATGGAAGCGGAGCAATGTCTTTTACCAAGAATGGGATTTGGAAACTGAGCTGTAGGATAAACACTAACCACGCAATCAGATTGAAATAATACTACGCATAAGTGAAGGTAAATAAGGATTAGTAAGATTAAGAATGAGTTTCAAATATACAAAGATTTACCTATACCTCTTCAAATCTGCTAAATGAACTACTCGTATGAATTTCCAAAATCGACTCCTCGGTGCGCAGAGATTAAATCTCACCCGGGCTAAATAAAGGGAATATGGTATCATTTTTACTGCCCTTTGCCACTTTCTTGCAGGTTCGAATTAGTTTCAGTAAATTTATAGCTCTTTCCTCTATTCAGAGTTCTGCTGTCATAGAAACAACCTATTAAAACATATATTTCAACCTATGAAAATCACCCTCTACACCACGAAGTTGTCCTGCTATTTTTACAAGTAGCTGCACATTCGCAATCTGGAATTTATCCAGTAATACAGGGACCAATCCCACCACAGGATTTATTGGTACCACAGAT
>JADKIC010000039.1 GCA_016721435.1 Bacteroidota bacterium | reverse complement strand
AAGCTACCGTAATGCTAAAGGCGAACGTGTAGATGAGACCCAATGGCATAATCTGGTTGCCTGGGGTAAGACTGCTGAGATATTTGAACAATATACTCGTGTAGGCAGTAAAGTTGCTGTGGAAGGTAAACTCGTGAACAAGAGCTATCTGGATAAACAGGGCAACAAAAAGTCCGTTACGGAGATTCAGGTAAATGAAGTACTGATCTTAAGTAATTGGGCCGGCGATCAAGCCGAAAGCTGAGAGGGAACTTCCCTCCTATTTAAAAACCGTCGTATCTGGAAAGAACGGCGGTTTTTTCTGTTTTCTTATTGAATCAAACTTAAATATTAACTTTAAATAACTTTTTTTAAATAATTGACAATTAAATTACTTGTATTATTAGAGGCACCTTGTCCCCCTAGTTTTATTTTAAGTGATTCAAAGGATCTTAACATAGTTTGTCTCGAATCCCCGGTAAACAGTTTCATTAACTCAGATTGCAAATTTTTGGGATTAAGTTCATCTTGAATCAACTCCTTCACGATCTCCTGATCCATGACTAAATTGACCAATGAGATGTATTTAACTTTTACCAATTGTCGGGCTATCCAGTAGGAAAGCACATTTCCTTTGTAACAAACCACCTCGGGTACGCCAAACAATGCCGTTTCCAGCGTTGCTGTACCACTGGTCACAAGTGCGGCTGATGATTTACTAAGTATGGCGTAGGTTTGATTCTGGATCAAGGTGATATCTTTTCTCGATCCGATGATTTCACGGTATAT
The DNA here is from genome assembly GCA_016721435.1 of Bacteroidota bacterium. Classification (GTDB taxonomy): domain Bacteria; phylum Bacteroidota; class Bacteroidia; order AKYH767-A; family OLB10; genus JAJTFW01. Next base: position 44,167 of record JADKIC010000039.1, on the reverse strand, counting down.
TTCTAAGGGTTGCGATGGGGCAACTGCTAAAATAAAATGAAATTGGTCCAGATTATCAGTGGCACTTAGCATTATCGGGAGCATCGTTTCTATTTCTTGTTTCCTGCTTCCGGGTAATAGTGCAATCAATTTCTTGCCTTCGGGAATACCATTCTTTTTTTCCCAATCATCCTCCGCCCACTTTCTGTTTCCGATAGCATCGATTAAGGGGTGGCCAACAAATTCAACTTCCATCCCTCTTTGATGATAGAATTCCTTTTCAAAAGGGAGGATGACAAACATCTTATCAACATCTCTCTTAATTCTATTAATGCGGGATTCCTTCCAGGCCCATATTTGAGGAGAAATATAATAGATGATTTTTATATCTGCTTTTTTACCGAATTCTGCTATACGTAAGTTAAATCCGGGATAATCGATTAAGATGATAGCATCCGGTTTCCAGTCCAATATATCCTGCTTGCAAAATGAAAGATTGCGAAGAATGGTCCGAAGGTTGGCTACTACTTCTAAAAAACCCATGAATGCCAGATCCCGATAATGCTTTACTATTACAGCTCCCTGTTCTTCCATCAAATCCCCTCCCCAACAACGGAATTCTGCCTTCAAATCATCCTTCTTTAAAGCTTGTATCAGATTGCTTCCGTGCAAATCACCCGATGCTTCTCCCGCTATAATGTAATATTTCATGAGAGTATTTTAAAGTAAAAGACGATGAAAGCATATATAAAGGTAGCACCTATCACTCCCTGAGCAGCTTTATCCGTTTCCTTCTTATAGAATAGAAAGAATAGTCCGAGATTTAATATGGCTCCAAGACTCAATACCGATACAGCAATGTTTGCTTTGATGACATGATCAATGAAATGGTCGAAGGTCATGTATCCGAAAAATAGCAAATAATAGACGTAAAAACCCAATAGTGGCATAAGTAACCCGGGAACAAATCCGGTCATAAACCGGTCTTTAAGACGATACTTTGATTGATTTACCATAAAGCGAAATTAGTCTTCTTCTGTACCAGATATAGCAAGACACTGCAAAACAACGTGAGAAAAAATCCTTTTGCCAATTCAATCTCTCCTTCTTTTATCTGATTCCTGAAGAGAATGATCAAAGTGGCGAGCAGTAGTAATTGTTTTGAATCCGGCGAATGAAGAATGGTCGATCTGCATAGTTTAAAAATACGATATCGATGGCAGTGAGAAGAAAATAAAGGGAAAGAAGAGCAAAAACTCCAAGCAGAATACCGACAAAAATGTTGTCCTTTAATTTAAATTTTTTCATGCCATTTCACGGTGTTTAAATGAGGAATGGCATGATGAGCAGTAAAGTCAAACTGAACCGGTACCACTGAAACATACCCGTTTTGTAATGCCCATTCATCCGTATCATCACCACTATCGAAATTGATAAACTTGCCGGTCAGCCAATAATAGGTGCGCCCATAAGGATCCTTGCGTTCATCAAATTCTTCTTTCCATTTTGCATTTGCCTGTCGACAAATTCGAATTCCTTTTATCTTCGAAATAGGTAGATTCGGAATATTCACATTGAGCAATGTTCCTTCCGGTAAGCCAATCTTTAAGATATTGCGAACTACTTTGTCTATTATTTTTCTCGAAGGGGAAAAGTCAGCCTCCATACTATAATTTAAAAGACTAAAGCCGATACTTGGAATACCTTCAATGGCTCCTTCCATTGCCGCGGACATCGTTCCTGAATAAATTACATTGATAGAAGAGTTTGAGCCATGATTAATACCGGAAACACATAAATCCGGTTTTTTATGCAAAATTTGATTGACCGCAAGTTTCACACAATCAACAGGAGTACCTGAACATTGCCAGGAATCCACACCTTCAAATACATTCACCTTATCCAATCGTAACGGTTTGTTAATTGTAATTGCATGACCCATAGCGGATTGAGGGCTATCCGGAGCGACCACAATTACTTTCCCTATCAATTTCATCGCTTCTACTAAATTGCGTATGCCCGGTGCCGTTATACCATCATCGTTGGTCACCAATATGACGGGTTTGCCGGATTTTTTATCGTCTTCTTCTTTGTGCTCATATGCAGATTCTGCCTGCGAAAGTAGTCTATGAGAATCAATTTATAGCGTTAACATTCATAGGAAAGTGTTTTACCTATTGCTGTTGTTTATAAAGTAAAAATGCCCGTCCGAAGAATGGACAGGCATTTTATGTGATTTGCGATACGCTTTTTGCGTAAAATTATTTGATGCTTATTTCTCTGGCTTTTGGCTTTTCTTCCGCTTTCTTCGGCAGTTGCAATTCCATAATTCCATCCTCGTAATTGGCAACAATACCAGCCTGATCTACATTTTCAGGAAGACTGAATCTGCGCGTGAAAGAGGAGAATGAAAATTCCTTCCTTGTGTAGCGTTCGGTTTTTTCATTGCTTTCCTGCTTACGTTCAGCGCTAACCACTAAGGTGTTTTCTTCCAGTGCAATTTTGAAGTCTTCCTTTTTTAATCCGGGAACAGCCAGGTTTAATTTGTACATGGTTTCATTCTCACTGATGTTTACGGCAGGTGCATTCCATTTTCTGAAATCAGATCCCGCATAGTCACTGAAGAATTCGTTGAATAGATCAACTGAGTTAGGGAATAATGTCCAGGCCGGACTTTCGTTTTTAAATTTGATGAGTGTCATTTTTTTTAGATTTTAGAGTTCGAAACAGCCATTATCAATTGGTATACCAGTCCAAAAACGAACAAAAAATACGCCATAGTGGCATGATAACGAACAGGCTTAGCGACATAATGTCACCTGATCGATTAAGGAAAAAAGTTAAATCATTTAATATCAGCGGACTTTATCTCCCAACATGGGGACAAATCGAAAAGTGTCGAAATGAATAATTTCTATTTCACCTCCCGGCTTTTTGATTACTGTCGTCATCACCTGCTCGGTTAAGGAACCTACCGGAATGACCATGATCCCTCCTACTTTAAGTTGTCCTAAAAGTAGTTGAGGAATTTCCGGAGCACCGCAGGTTACTAATATCTTATCAAAGGGAGCAAAAGCGGGAAGGCCCTTGAATCCATCTCCGTAATGTGTTTTTATACTGAAGTAATTTAACAGGTCAAGCCTTTTCCTCGTTTCTTCATGCAGTGGTTTATGCCGCTCAATAGAAAAGACTTTGGCACCCGACTCAGCCAGTACAGCAGATTGATAACCACTTCCGGTCCCGATTTCCAGTACTTTTTCACCCTTTGCCGGGTCGAGTAATTGGGTTTGGTAAGCAACAGTAAAGGGCTGAGATATAGTTTGTCCACAAGCAATGGGAAAAGCTTTGTCCTGGTAGGCAAACTCCAAAAATGCATTGTCCATGAACAGATGTCGTGGAATTTTCCCAATGGCCTCCAGTACCATTTCATTTTGAATTCCCTTTTCGCGTAACTGCGCAACTAATTGCCTGCGAAGGCCTTGATGTCTGAATGAATCCTGAAGCATTTGAGAACAAATGTACCGAGCCATGAATGAATTATTTTACGTTTCTCATAAAATTCCTGACCTCTTTTCAACAGAGGGGATGCTAAAAACGAATAATTTTGTAAAAATTTCCAATATGTTGAAAGTTGGTGTGTTAGGCGCAGGGCATCTGGGTAAAATTCATTTAAGACAGATCCTTGAGTTAATAGATATCTATGAGTTGGTTGGGTTTTATGACCCGGATCCTATAACCTCCGAAAAGGTAAGTCAGGAACTGGGTGTGCGGAATTTTAAAACCATGGAGGAGCTGATAGAGAAAGTTGAGGTGGTTGATGTCGTAACACCTACAGTGAATCATTATGAATGTGCAAGCAAAGCATTGCGTATGTCAAGGCATGTATTTATCGAAAAACCATTAGCCAATACTTTGCAGGAATCAAAGGACCTTATTCGTCTGGCGAAAGAGGCTGATATGAAAGTTCAAATAGGACATGTAGAAAGGTTTAACCCTGCATTTAAAGCAGCAATCCCTTATCTGTATCAACCGATGTTTATTGAAACACATCGACTGGCACAATTCAATCCACGGGGTACTGATGTTTCGGTAGTGCTGGATTTGATGATTCATGATATTGATATTGTTTTGAGCGTGGTGAGATCCTCTGTCAAAAGATAAGGTACAAGTGGAGTTGCTGTTGTTAGTGATACACCGGATATCGCCAATGCCCGTATAGAATTTGATAACGGATGTGTGGCGAATCTGACAGCAAGCAGAATATCATTGAAGAATATGCGAAAAACAAGATTCTTCCAACGGGATGCTTATATCTCCGTTGATTTTCTCAAAAAGAGCACCGAAGTCGTTCGGCTGAAGGAAGTGGAGGGTGATCCGGACCCACTCGCCGTTCTTCTTGAAATGGGTGAAGGAAAGCCGGTTAAGCAAATATATTTTGAGAATCCCGGAGTAGAAGATACCAATGCCATTCGTGAGGAGTTAAGATCTTTTGCCGATGCCATTGTGGAGGATAAAACGCCTAAAGTTTCCATTGACGATGGTTATGCCGCTTTGAATGTGGCTTATCAGGTCATTGATAAATTGAAATTACTCCCCTCTATTGTTTCATAGTACTAAGCTGAATTGAAGATGATGAAGAAAATTCAAGTGATTTCGTATTGGCTGATCCCTGCTATTTTTCTTTTCATTGCTTCATGTAATCTGATAAATCCAGATGAAGAAATTCCTGCATATATCGAAGTAAAGGGATTTAAAACAACGTCAAATTATCCGACTCAGGGTTCAGCCTCAGGTAAGATCACTGATGTTTGGGTTTTTGCAGACGGTGCATATGTGGGCACGTATGAATTACCTGCTCGGTTTCCGATTTTACTGAGTGGCAAGCAAAAAATCAGTTTCGCTGCCGGTATTGAAGCAAATGGTATCGCGTCCACTAACGAATTCTATCCTTTGTATCGATTTTTTGAAACAGATGTTGACCTGTTCCCCGGTCAGGTAAGTATGCTGGATACCATTACGGTAGCCTACTTTCCTGCCCTCCAGTATACCTGGTTTGAAGATTTTGAAAAGGATACCAGCGGTGGTGGAATCAGTCTGGATACAACTGGAATTAGCCTTGCAAATATCTTACCTGATTCTGTTGATGTTTTTGAAGGTCGTCGTAGTCTGAAAATGCAGGTGACGACCGCGGCAAATTTTATAGAATGCCGGACTGTTGGTGATGGCTATCAACTCACACCCGGAAAGGATGTTTATTTAGAAATGGATTATCGCTGCACACAGCCTTTTATTATGGGCTTTTTGGGTACCACGTTTTCCGGTGAAAAAACAATTCCGATCATTCGCCTGAATACAAAACCGGACTGGAACAAAATTTATATTCGGCTAGGCCCCTATGTAAACGCGAATTCGGATGTGTTGAAGTTCAAAATTTATTTTCGCGTTGCCCTGGAAGCAGGTTTGACGGAAGGTACCGTTTACGTTGATAATTTAAAGCTGATTTCGAATTGATGAATAAACCGCGTCAAATTATCAAGTATGTGATTGCGGATCTTTTATCGGCTATGTTCGCATGGGCTTGCTTTTACATTTACCGGAAAGTAGGAATTGAGGCTGCTTTGTATGGGAGCCCAGTACCTTTTTTGCCGGATAAGAATTTTTATCTGGGAATTACTGTTTTACCGATTGCCTGGGTGGCCATTTATGCATTGGTGGGAACCTATAATGATATCTACCGAAAATCAAGACTGCGTGAATTTGGATTGACCATGTATGTGTCTGTTATCGGAGTAATTATTATTTTTTCTCCCTCCTTCTGGACGATGCCATCGTTTCTTATAAAAGCTATTACAGCATTTTTTTCGTTCTGTTTTTTCTGCATTTTGGAATAACTGCTTTTGTGCGATTTCTGATAACGACCCATACTGCCCGAAGAATTAAAGGTAGAAAAATTGGCTTCCCTACTCTTATTATAGGTAGTAGTCAGCGTGCCGTGAACCTTTTTAATGAGTACGAAACCGAAGTTTTAAGTCAGGGTTATAAGTTTACTGGCTTTGTTCATGTTGATCATAATAACGGAAAGTATTTCGGCAGTTTGTTGCCTCATCTGGGTGGATTGGAAGATTTACCTCGATTGATTGATGAGCATAAAATCGAAGAAATTATTATTGCCATAGAGTCTTCGGAACATGAGTTTATCGGAAGAATTATCAATGAACTGGAAGATAAAGATGTAATTATCAAAATCATTCCTGACATGTATGATATTCTTGCAGGAACTGTTAAAATGACTTCGATCTTCGGATCGCCATTGATTATTATTAATCCTTCTTTAATGCCGGTTTGGCAACAATCTTTGAAGAGAATTATTGATATTGTCGTGTCATTGTTTTTTCTCGTGCTACTCAGTCCGGTTTATATAATAACAGCGATCATTATTAAAGTAACGTCACGAGGTCCTGTTTTCTTTGTTCAGGAGCGAATTGGACTACATGGAAATCCTTTTTCTATCTATAAGTTTCGTTCGATGTTTTTGGGTGCTGAAAAGGGTGTGCCGATGCTTTCCAGTGATAATGATAGCCGTATTACTCCTTTTGGAAAATTTATGAGGGCGATTCGTTTGGATGAAATCCCACAGTTTTATAATGTTTTAATCGGAGATATGTCATTGGTTGGCCCCCGTCCGGAACGGCAGTATTTTATAGATCAGATTATGCAGAGAGCACCTCACTACCGCCATTTGCATAAAGTGCGGCCCGGTATTACAAGTTGGGGACAGGTGAAGTATGGGTATGCAGAGAATGTGGAGGAAATGATTCAACGCTTAAAGTATGACATCATTTATATTGAAAATATGTCCTTGTCACTGGATTTTAAAATATTGTTTTATACCATCAAAACAGCGCTACAGCATAGTGGGAAATAGTCGGTTTATTCACAATATTATTTGATTGACCTATTTATCTACAGGGAAAGGTGGTGAGTGGAACACCAATGGTCTGAAATACTTTTCTTACATGTTCTTCTTCGGTATCTGTAATAAAGAGTTGTCCAAAGGTTTCTTTACTGACCAAATCCATGAGACGGGTAATCCTGTTGAAATCTAACTTGTCAAAAATATCATCAAGCATGAGTATAGGTTTTTTGCCCACGGGTTTCTTTAATGACTTTGAATTGTGCAAGTTTCAAGGCCAGTATGATTGATTTTTGCTGACCTTGAGATCCGATACGTTTGGCAGGATGACCGTTTAAAGTAAGCGTCAGATCATCCTTGTGAATTCCTGCTGTAGTATATTGAAGTATTAAATCTTTTTGAAGGTTTTTGTTTAACTGGGATTGAAGATTTTCATGTTCAAGGCTACAGTTATATTTCAATCCTGCTTCTTCGCTATTATTGGTGAGATAGCCATAAGATTCCTGAAATAATGGTAAAAATGATCCATAAATTCTTTCCTGACAAGATATATTTTTCACCATATACCGCCAGTTGTTCATCCCAGACTTGCCAAAGTGAAGCATCTGTTAAAGCCCCCTTTGCAGTTTGTTTGAGGAGGGCATTCCGTTGTTGTAAGACACGATTGTAGGCCATGAGATCATCCAGATAGGGATGATTATATTGGCAAATAATACTGTCCATTAATTTTCTTCTCTCTTCACTTCCGCCACTGATGAGTTCCTGGTCAACAGGTGCCTCCATTACCAGAGGTAATAATCCAATATGTTCTCCAAGTCGGGAATACTCCTTTTGATTCCTTTTAATGCTCTTTTTCTGGCCGTTTTTGACCAGGACCAATATTTCTTCGTTTTTTCCGTCTAATTCAAAAGTTCCATTAACTGAAAAGAATGATTGCTGATGCTTTATGGAAAGGGCATCTCCTGAATTGAAATAGCTCTTGCACAAACAGAGATAATGGATCGCATCGAGGATATTGGTCTTACCGCTGCCGTTTTGACCGGTAAACGCATTGGCTCCTTCGCTGAAACTAAATTCGGCTTCATCGTAATTCTTAAAATTGAATAGGGTAAGTCTGCGTAAAAACATCTCACAAAAATAGTGTGTAATTTGGCAGAATCATCTTTAAAGTATTGCTCAAATTTGAACATTGAAAGAATTAGCATGAAGAACAGATTAAATCAATCTAATCAATATGGAATTTTAATAATTTTCCGCTCCCGCCTGTTAAACAATTAATTTCGTCAACAATATGAAGATCATCATTCGTTTCATGCTCGCAACGCTGTTGCTGCCATGTCTAGCAAAAGCTCAGGATCCTGTATGGGTGGGCAATTCAGAAATCAAGGAAGTAAAAATCTTTCAAAATGGTGCAATGGTCACCAGAACAGCCAAAGCAACCTTGAATCCCGGATTACAGGAAGTCGTCCTCGACGGACTTTCACCGTATATAAATCCGCAAAGTATTAGCTTAAAGGGAACCGGGGATGCCACTATTCTGGCGGTTTCGTTTCAGCAAAATTATCTGGTAGAAAAGAAAAAATCCAAGGAAATTACTTCTCTTGAACAAGACCTGGATTCATTAAGTCTTCGACTGCAACAGGTAAAAAATAAAATCGTTGTCCTGTCCGAAACGCAAGCCCTTCTCCAGGCAAATAAATCAATTGGTGGTGCAAACAACGGGGTACTCGTGGATGAACCAACCATGTCTTCTTTTGATTTCAGTTATGTCATTAACTCCAATGTCACCTGGTATGCATTTTATGACATTAAAGTTAAAGATGTAAACAGTCCTGTTGAACTGGTCTACAAAGCGAAAGTGAATCAAAGTTCAGGTGAAGACTGGAATCAGGTACGCCTAAGTTTAAGTACCGGAAATCCGGCAGTAGGAAGTGAACGCCCATTTTTGAATCCATGGTATCTGAACTTTTATCAGCCCCGTCAAATGTATTCTTTGCAGGATAAAGCCAATCGAATGGACATGCCTTCCGCTCCGGCTGTTGCCGAGGGTGCCGTAATGTCGAAAGCAGAGGACCAACAGGACATGAAGAATGTTTCCGTTATCATGAGTGAAAATCAACTTTCTTCCAGCTTTGAGATTCAGCAGCCCTACTCTATTCCATCCGATGGCCAGGATTATCAGGTAGAAATTCAAAAGCATTCATTAAAAGCGGACTACAATTATATTGTCCTTCCAAAGTTGGATGCAGATGCATTTTTAACTGCACGCATCACCGGATGGGAGGAATTAAGTCTGACCGCCGGAGGAGCCAATATTTACTTTGACGGAGCTTATGTAGGAGAGTCATTTGTCAATCCTGCAGAAACCAATGATACTCTTGAAATTTCATTGGGTCGCGATAAACGAATCGTCGTTAAACGTGAGAAGTTAAAGGATTTGAGTGGCTCTAAATTATTTGGTGGAAATAAGGAACGCTCTCTTTCTTATGATATCAGTATTAAAAATGGAAAGAAAGAGGCGATCAGTATCCTACTGTATGATCAAATTCCGCTCACCATGCAAAAAGATATTGAAGTGAAAGTGGAAGAGTTGAGTGGTGGGGAACACAATGTCGAAACCGGAGAAGTGAAATGGAAATTGCAGATTCCTGCAGGTGAAACAACAAAAAAGCGCCTGTCTTTAAGGTGAAATATCCCAAGGATAAACAAATATTGGGTTTGTAGAAGCCTTCAATCCAATTCAATATAAAAGGGCGACTCTCACCAGGTCGTCCTTTTATAATTCATACGATACCGGATCAATGAAGCAAGGGCTCTTACTGACTTCTACTCTTCGCCCATCCGGATAAATTGCATCTAATTTTACCCGTTGTCCTTTTTTATAATTTTCCATAATCACCCTTTTTCCATCCGGCGACAAAGTTCCTTTTATGGGTTCTTCACTTTTTTCATAGCGCAGTTTTTCAATAGATTGCACCGGTTCCTCTAACTGAAACTGGTATTGCCGAAGCTGATCGGGTACGAATAAGCTATCCTGGCGCAAACTCTGACTATACAGAGAATCTGATCCTGTAAAAATGGTTAATAAACTTAAGATTATTTTTAGTTTACGCATGCCTCTAAATTAATTAATTTTGGGCTGCATTACAAATTTCGGGAAGATTAAATTTCTTCTTCGTTAGGGAACGCCCGCTTCACTGCTTAGGGAACGCTCGCTTCACTGCTGGGAACGCCGCTCGCTTAGGGAACGCTCCTTCACTCGCTTGGGGAATGCTTCCTCACTCGCTTGGGGAATGCTTCTTCACTCGCTTGGGGAATGCTTCGCACCACTCGCTTGGGGAATGCTTCGCATCACTTGCTTAGGAAAAGCTCGCTACACTCGCTTGGGGAACACCTGCTCTCCGCTTAGGGAACGCCCACCACTGCTTGAGGGAACGCTCTCTTCACTGCTTAGGGAACGCTCCTTCACTGCTTGGGGAATGTTCGCTTCACTCGCTTGGGGGAATGCTTCGCACCACTCGCTTGGGGAATGCTTCGCATCACTTGCTTGGGGAAAAGCTCGCTACATTCGCTTGGGGGAACACTCGCTTCACTTGCTGGGAACAAATATTATAACCTTAAACCTTAAACTTATCAAATGGCACACGAAATAGATTATCAGATTATTGGAGATGACATTCAAGTAGTAGAAGTTGAAATGGATCCCGGAGAAGGAGTCAGAGCGGAAGCGGGTGCTATGTTGTATATGGAACAGGATATTGAAATGCAAACTTCAACGGGTGGAGGAATATTTAAAGGGTTGAAGAGGATGATCACAGGTGAAAGTTTTTTCATTACGTCATTTACGAATAATGGTAATCAGAAGAGGAAGATGGCTTTTGCTGCGCCTTATCCGGGAAAGATTATCACGATCAACCCCGCTCAATTTGGAGGGAAATTCCTATGTCAGAAAGACGGATTCTTATGTGCGGCGCAGGGCATCGAAATTAACATTGCGTTTACGAAAAGAATCGGAGCCGGACTTTTTGGTGGAGAAGGATTTATTCTTCAGGAATTGTCAGGTGATGGAAATACATTTATTCACGCGGGTGGAACAATTTTAAAAAGGCAATTAGCGGCCGGAGAAACATTGCGGGTGGATACGGGATGCCTTGTGGCTTTTGAAACAAGTGTCCAGTATGATATCAAATTTATAGGTGGTTTTAAGAACTCCTTGTTTGGTGGTGAAGGATTATTTTATGCATTGGTGACAGGTCCGGGTTTGATTTATCTTCAGAGTGTGCCGTTTTCGCGTATGGCTGATCGTATTGTTGCCGCTTCTCGTGTGGGTGGTGGACGTGAGGAATCAAGAGGGTTAGGCGGACTGTTGGGTGGAATTATCAGTGGAAAGGAATAGCAATTTGAAAAGGTTGGAGTACTTAATAATTAAAATAATCCATCCTCTATTTCATTTCTTGAAATTGAAAGAACCGAAATGAAAGAATGGTTCAATTAAAATTTAAAACCATTCCATCAAAAGCAATACGCACATCTACCGGTAAATCATTTTCAATTTGGTCATGCAAACCCATTTGATGACTCAGATGTGTCAGTAATCCAAGCTTCGGTTGAAAATGCTGCATCATTTTTAATGCTTCCTCCAATGTAAAATGCGATACGTGAGGTTCACGTCGAGGTGCATTCAAAACAAGGACTTCTGAACCGTAGATTTTGCTATGTTGATCCTCGGGAATTGTTTTGGCATCGGTGATATAGGTAAAGTTCCCGATCCGAAAACCAAGCACATCCAATAAATAATGTTTAACAAGAATGGGAGTGAATTCTATACTTCCTATTTTGAAAGGATGCAGGTCAATAGTATGTAAGTTAAGTTCCGGTACTCCCGGATATTTAATGGCGTCAAAAGCATAATGGAATTCTCTTTTAATAGCCTGTTGTACCCTGTCTGTGGCGTAGATATCAACCGGTTTATTGCAGACATAGTTAAATGCCCGGATATCATCCATCCCGGCAATATGGTCCTTATGTTCATGGGTAAATAATAATCCATCCAGCTTTTTGACACCTGCTCGCAGTAGTTGCTGCCTGAAATCCGGACCTGAATCAATTACAACCGTGGTATCCTCATTTTCAACTAAAATAGAAGTCCTCAGCCGTTTATCTTTTTCATCTCCACTCCTGCATACTTCACATTCACAGGCAATAACAGGAACACCCTGAGAGGTTCCGGTACCTAGAAATGTAATTTTAAGCAAGGTATTAGAGGTTAGATGATTCAGTTTCCCTTGAATTTTCTGAAAGTTCCTCCTTATCAACAACAATCAAATTTTCATCGGTGTTTGTTGATTCTTCAAAAGCAAGTTCATGGGTATGGATCGGGTTCTTTAAGCCAATTGTACGCAAATCCGCCTGTATGACCTGATTCGCCACTAAAGTTTGAATGATTTCAAGCAGAGACTGAATCCGGCTTTCCAAAACAGAGAACTTGTTGATTACTACTACTTTCTTGGCTTCAAGGATGCAGTAATTTGATTTGAAGTTGCCCTTTTCGTAGCGAACATCATACCCCGACTGCTCCAGTAAGTCTTCCAGTTTTTTTAAATATGCGGGTGTGAATTTTGCCATATCGTATAATTCCCAAAAGTCGTGATTTTTCCCTGCTCAAAGCAAAAATGTACATGTTCTTCTTATTAACAAGGCCTGATTTTGAATTTAACACCCTTCATGCCGGATTTTTATATTCCTTTGCCCTGCGAAACACACTATCGCTGAAAACCAGAAATTCTTTCATATGTTGTTGGGAATTCCACTGAAACCAAGGAGCGCGAATGTCGCGTAGCCATTACACCGGATGTCTGCGGACAATTAGTTAAAGCCGGTTTCCAGGTATCTGTACAAGCCGGAGCCGGATTAAAATCTTATTACGCTGATGATCAATACATCGCTGCCGGTGCAAACCTCGAAGGAGATGCCGCAGTTATTTATAATCGATCAGATGTCGTTTTAAAGGTAAATGCCCCTACTGCTGCTGAAATCAGTTTAATGAAAAAGGGCGCAAGTTTGATTTCCTTTATGTGGGCAGCCACTAATCCCGAATTGGTAGAGGCCTGTGTAAAACAAGGTATAAATGCTTTTTCTATCGATGCCATTCCGCGTATATCCAGAGCTCAGAAAATGGACGCTTTGAGTTCACAGGCAAATCTGGCAGGTTATAAAAGCGTGATCATGGGTGCCAATGCACTCGGTAAAATATTTCCACTATTAATGACTGCCGCAGGGACCATTAAACCCTCTAAAGTCGTCATTTTTGGAGCAGGTGTGGCGGGATTGCAAGCTATTGCTACTGCGAAAAGATTAGGTGCCATTGTTGAAGTAACTGATATCCGTCCGGAGACGAAAGAACAAGTAGAATCCCTGGGTGGCAAGTTCATCACAGTGAAGGGATGCTTCTATTAAGATTGAAGGTGGATATGTGAAGGGTGTCTCTGAAGATTTTCTAAAACAGCAACAGGAATTGGTTTCAAAACATGTTGCCGAAGCGGACCTGGTCATCACAACAGCTTTAATTCCGGGGAGAAAAGCTCCGGTATTGGTCACAGAGGAGATGGTGAAAAAGATGCGATTCGGGTCTGTGATTGTTGATATGGCGGTTGAACAAGGCGGAAATTGCGTGCTGAGTGAACTCAATCAAACAGTAGTGAAGCATGGAGTAACCATCATTGGAGAAGCGAATATACCTTCCCTCCTGCCCCTCAATGCCAGCGACCTTTATGCAAAAAATGTACAAACCTTCCTCTTGCATCTAGCCACTAAGGATGGCTTCAAGTGGGAGATGGAAGAAGAGATAACGAAAGGAGCGCTAGTTGTTTACGATGGGGTTAGTCGTTTGAAATAAAAAATTAATGAATTGTTGAATTGTTGAATTGATGAATGTTTAAGAAGGAAGGGGTGAGTGTTTGAAGAGGGAGGAAGGATTATGAGGGGAAGTTTTTTTGGAAGTTGAATGATGAAAATAAAAATATTTTATATAAATAACTTTAACTATGAAACAAGTAACCGACAAAGTAGATTTCGCTAAACAGATGTTGATGCGAACTCAGAAAATGGCAACTGAAATGCTAAGCTTTGTATCGTGGTAGAAGAAATAGATGAAACCAACCTTTGGCTGGAACTCATAAAAGACACAGACCTTTCATCAGATCAAGCACTAACTCTCCTATTAAAAGAAACTTCAGAGTTAACCTCAATTCTGGCACGCTCCAAAAGCACTTATAAATCCAGATATATTAATTGATCTACCCATAGAGCATTCACATTAAACATTCATTAAAAAAAACATTCATCAATTCATCAACTCAACAATTCATCAATTCTTTTATGGAAAATATATTAAATCTTATCTCAGAACACCGTGAAATGATCTACTTCGTTGTCCTCTCCGTTTTCGTAGGTGTTGAAGTGATCGGAGGTGTTCCAACGGTTTTGCATACGCCATTGATGAGCGGTGCGAATGCTATACATGGAGTCGTAATCGTTGGAGCTATCTACGTTATGCTGAATGTGGACCCGACAAACATCGCTGCCTTGATTCTTGGCTTCTTAGCTGTATTACTTGGTACCTTAAAATGTAGTGGGCGGGTTTGTGGTAACTGACCGCATGCTGGAGATGTTTAAGAAAAATAATTCATTTCGAACGATTAAATAAACAGATTATATGAAGAGCTCCCTGCTCGAAATTTCTTACCTCATTGGATCAGTCACCTTTATTCTGGGACTGAAAATGATGGGTAATCCCAAAACAGCCCGTAAGGGAAATCTTATTGCAGCCGGCGGAATGATCCTGGCCATACTTGGTACAATTTTTCTTTTTGAAAAACATGACCATATGGGCGTGGTGGATACTTCCTTTGTTGTTCCCGGTATGGTGTATGGCCTCATTTTCGGAGCTATTGGTCTGGGTACCGTAGTTGGATGGTTAACAGCTAAGCGTGTACAGATGACAAAGATGCCGGAGTTGGTGTCCATGTTCAACGGGATGGGCGGTGCCTGTGCGGCGTTAATTGGTTTAATGGAGTACCAGCATTACTTAGGCGAGACAGGAGCTTTGTCAGCTATTATTGCAGGAATGGTCATAGGTTCTGTTTCATTCAGTGGTTCAGTGATTGCTTATTTGAAACTCAATGGGACGATGAAAAAGCCATTGCGGTTGCCACAATACAATATTCTGAATACGGTGGTCATGATTTCAGTAGTGGCTTTTGGTGCCTGGGTGGTGTATGCTTCTCCTGATAACATGACTATTTTGTATGCGCTCTTCTTTGCTGCGCTGATCTATGGTATTTTATTCACCATTCCGATTGGGGGTGCGGATATGCCGGTAGTGAGTTCGCTACTCAATTCTTTTACCGGACTTGCTGCCGCCTTTGGTGGCTTTTTATACGACAACAAAATCATGTTGACCGGCGGAATACTTGTTGGATCGGCGGGTACATTACTTACGCTCATCATGTGTAAGGCCATGAATCGCCCGTTGAGTAATGCGATTTTTGGTGCTTTTCCAGGAGGCGGAGCTACAGCTGAACGCGAGATAGCAGGAAATATCAAGGACATCAATATCAGTGATACTGCTGTGCTCATGAACTATTCGAAGAAAGTGGTTATTGTTCCGGGATATGGTCTGGCGGTGGCCCAGGCG
Organism: Bacteroidota bacterium; assembly: GCA_016721435.1. Classification (GTDB taxonomy): domain Bacteria; phylum Bacteroidota; class Bacteroidia; order AKYH767-A; family OLB10; genus JAJTFW01. The sequence goes on along the minus strand of JADKIC010000039.1, from coordinate 28,580 downwards.
CAACACGTGATTCATGAACTGGAGATGATACTGGAAGAACGCGGTGTAAGCGTGAAATATGCCATTCATCCGGTAGCAGGACGTATGCCGGGACATATGAATGTATTGCTGGCGGAGTCGAATGTATCCTATGATAAGCTGGTGGAGATGGAAGATATCAATCCGGAATTTAGTTCAACGGATGTTGTACTTGTCGTTGGTGCGAATGACGTTGTAAATCCGGCTGCTCACAATGACCCCGCCTCTCCTATTTACGGAATGCCTATTCTGGATGTTGAAAATGCGGCGCATATCATCGTCAACAAGCGCTCGATGAGTGCAGGGTATGCCGGTATTGAAAATGAGTTGTTCTTCAATCCAAAAACCAGCATGCTCTTTGGAGATGCAAAGGATGTATTGGCGAAATTGGTGACAGAATTGAAGTCGTTGTAAAGTGTTGTACTGAATATATATTTTTTATTCGTTGAAGGGTGAAACCTGCATGCCGGCATGCAAGTACGAAAGGATCCGAATACTGTTTAGACTTACGAATCTAATCCGCGAAAATCCTAAAAAATCAGCGTCATCTGCGCCTGCCTGCCGGCAGGCAGGTTCGCTAAAAAATTTTAATGCATTGAAAATAGTATAGTCTTCGAAGGAAGTTTATGAAGTAGAGGTCGAAATGCGAAAGGTACCAAAGAACGATTTGCGAGAAAATTGAATTACACAATCTCTACCCACTTTTCACCGGTTTGTCTTATCATTCTTCCAATGGGCTGCATACAGGTCTCTGGAATTTTATATTCTTTCATGAGTCCTATCAATTCATCTACCTGACTTTCTGCGATAGCAATGAGTAAGCCACCGCTGGTTTGAGGGTCGCATCCAAGATGTAATTCCCGAGCACCGATTTCTTGAATAAGATGTCCGTAGCTGTTCCAGTTTCGGTAGGTGATCGCCGGAATAGTAAATTGATCCATATAAATATCCAGTCCCGGAATTTCAGGAAGGGCTTTGATGTTGAGTTCTGCTGCGAGTCCGCTTCCTCTGGCCATCTCCAGCAAGTGTCCGAATAACCCGAAGCCGGTGACATCTGTAACGGCATGCACCCCCGTAATCTCGCCCAGGCGCTCTCCTATTCTGTTCAAGGTTGTCATGGACCTTATGGCGGCTTTTACATCGGCTGCTCCGGCCTTACCCATCTTTTCCGCAGTGGTGATAATACCTACTCCCAAGGGTTTGGTGAGAAAAAGAACATCCCCCTGTTGTGCGGTATCATTACGGAGTAATTTATCAGTATGCACTATCCCGTTCACGGCTAAACCAAAAATGGGTTCCGGACTATCAATACTATGGCCACCTGCCAGAGGGATACCTGCATCTTCACAAACTGATCTGCCCCCTGCTACTACACGACCGGCAATTTCCGGAGAAAGTTTATCCACCGGCCAGCCTAAAATAGCAATGGCCAGATTCGGTTTCCCTCCCATGGCATAAATATCAGAGATCGCATTGGTAGCTGCAATACGACCGAATTCGAAAGGGTCATCTACGATAGGCATGAAGAAATCTGTTGTGCTGACTAAAGCCAGACCATTACCTATTTCAAGAACTGCTGCATCGTCGCGACTATCATTGCCCACCAGCAATCCGGGAAAAGAGGTGGTTGTTTCATTTCCTTTTAAAATTTCATCCAGTACTGCCGGAGCTATTTTACATCCGCAACCATAGCCGTGACTGAACTGCGTCAACTTTACTGTTTCTGACATTTCAATTTATTTTCAAGGTTTAATTTTAAGATTGTAGTGAAAAAGTCAAATGGCCTGGAATTTATTTTTAGATTGAATGATGTTATTCAGACCGGACTCCACTTCATTCCAGCTAAACGACAAGGAATGGATCTGACTCTGATCACGTTTTTCATTGCTGAAAGCATAGGTTTTATCGTAATAACCTAAAATAATCTCCAGCCATTTCTCCATCTGATCTTCCTCCAGAAATGCCAATGCTGCTTTCATATGCTGACCTCCGAGACGACGTTCAATTCTGCGGGTATGTTCAGCCAGAGATTCTTTCGGAAAAATACAGTATTCTTTGAGAATTCTATCCATACGTTCACGGTGACTCACCTCCAGCTCTACTACTTTGGCTAATCGCATTCTTTCAAACAACGTGTTAGGGATAATCAGTTTTCCGATGCCCCGACTTTCGTTCTCCAACCATACTATTTCTGTTTCATTCAGAAGATGCATCTCCATCCCCAATAAGTTTTCAAAATGTTCCTGCATGGGCTGAGGAGGCATTCCCAATAGACCAAAAGCAGAGCCCTTGTGAGATGCCAATTGTTCCAGGTCAATGGTTTGTTCACCACGACTGCGCATCATTTTCAGGAGATCTGTTTTTCCACTTCCTGTTTTCCCACCGAGAATCAATATTTTCAAAGGCCGGTTGAGTTGCTTTAATACCCAATGGCGAAATGATTTATAACCTCCTTCGAGTAGAAAACTTTTAATCCCGCCATTTGCAAGAGCCAGGCCATGATATTACTCCGCATACCTCCTCTCCAGCAATATAAAAACACCGGTTTGCCTTTGGCTTCTTCTAAAACATATTTTATTTTCCCATGAAATTCCGGACCTACCAATTCAAAACCTTTCAATACTGCTGACTGACGCCCTTCTTTCTTATACACCGTACCGATAATATGCCGTTGTTCATTGTTAAGCAAGGGCAACGAAATAGCACCCGGAAGATGGGCCTTTTCAAACTCCTTTTCACTTCTGGTATCGAGCACCAATGGTTTCTTCAAACCCATTTGCAACAAAAAATCATCTATAGATAATACCTGCACCTGCATTCTGCAAAACTAACTATTCATATCAACAAAACTCCCAAGGGGGGAACACGGAGTCCTGTCGGCCTACACGGATTTTACGGATTTTCGCAGATTTCCTCTCTCCTCCATTCGTACATTCGTCAATTCGTAATTTCGTCAATTCGTACATTCGTCAATTCGCGAATTCGCCAATTCGTATTTCGTAATTTCGTAAAAATTCGTATTTCGTAACCCCCATATAAAGTGTTTCCTTACGAAAAGCATCAAAAAAAAGGAGAACCCCCCGGCCCTCCTTTATCGTTAACCCAATTCAAAAATTTTTTTAATTCAGATTCGGATCCTCCGGAAAGTTCGCGAGTATGGCGTATTCATTGCCCATACTTCGGAGCACCTGACTCCATAAAGAGCGAGGATCATCGGCGAAGGTGAATTGTTTACTTCCTTTAAAGACCAGCCATGATTTTTCTTTTAACTCATGGTCCAGTTGCTTGGGTTCCCAGCCCGAATAGCCGGCATAGAATCTTATTTGATTAGGGCGGATTTGTTTCGTGTCGATTAAGAATTTCAATTGTTCATAATCACCACCCCAGAAAATTCCATTTAGTATTTCTTTTGATCCTTCCAGCAAGTGACCAACTGTATGGATGTAGAATAGTGTATCGGTTTCAACGGGACCTCCAAAATAGAGAGGTACTCGAAACTCAGGGAAATCATCTACCGCTTCGTTTAAAGTGACATCTGTTGGTTTATTTAGAATGAACCCCAGCGTTCCTTTATCATCGTGTTCGCTGAGTAATACTACTGCGCGTTTAAAATAAGAGTCGACCAAAAAAGGCTCCGAGATAAGGAGGCTGCCCTGGACCGGTTTAGATAACTTTTTCATAACCTCTTTTTTTAATTGTTTATCGCTCATTGCTGATCTCTCCTTCTTATAATCTGTCGGATTTGAATCAAGTTTTTACTATCTGCAGCAAAGTCCAAAAGTATGCCAGCCTTACATTGATACGGAAGTCAAACGCCAACGGTTTGTAAAAAAAGATGCAAAAGACATGTAATATTGGATCATGTTGATAATGAACCTTACAATTTATTTTGTTGATTTTACACCTAACTTTGAGCCCTATGAAGCATCTGAACGAATATTTGCAAGGGTCTCGTATACAATACGATAAGGGTATCTTAAGTGAGAATCACCTGCTGGAGAACCCTTTAGATCAATTCGAAGCCTGGATGAAGGAAGCCATAGCAGCCGGTGTATCTGAACCTAATGCGGTGGACCTTAGCACGGTAAACGACGGCAGACCTTCTTCCAGAATTGTGCTATTGAAAGGAGTAGATAAGCGAGGGTTCGTTTTTTACACCAATTACGATAGCCGGAAGGGGAAGGAAATGGCAGAGTCGCCCTTTGTCAGTCTCAATTTCTTCTGGACCTTACAGGCAAGGCAGGTTAGAATTGAAGGACGCATTGAAAAAGTGAGTCCGGAGGAAAGTGATGCCTACTTCGCCAGCCGCCCAAGAGATAGTCAGATTGGGGCATGGGCTTCAGCACAGAGTACAGTCATAAAAAGCAGGGAAATAATAGAATCGAACATTGCACAATTAGAGAAACAGTATGAAGGGAAGGACATCCCCCGCCCTGCACATTGGGGAGGATACATTGTCCTTCCTGACCGTATCGAGTTTTGGCAAGGTCGTCCCAACCGCCTCCATGATCGCTTCCTCTATGAAGATAGTCCGACGGGTTGGATGGTGTTCAGACTGGCGCCGTAGGTTAGGATAATAATTTAAATATTAATTGAACTGAATCGTCTGAGTTTAAGGTATACCATGAAGCGTATCGCTTTCGCGATTCTGCTTCATGGTTCAAAGTTAAAGTTGCACCATTTGTCAGCACAGAAGCAAGCAGCCAGAAGCAAGTAGCCAGAAGCAAGCAGCCAGAAGTAAGCTGCCAGAAGTAAGTGTCAGAGGCAAGTAGCCAGAAGCAAGCAGTCGCGAGGCTCCATCTCTTTCCAGAGATTTCGCTCGCGATGGGAGTGGCACCTCCCCACCGGAGCCGGAAGCCGGTAGCTGGCAGCAAGAAAAATAACAATATCACTATAAGTTTGTTCCATCACTATGACCATTAGAATTCTTATCTTTATAATCATCCTTGTTGCATTAGATTTCTATGTTTTCAGGCATTCAAATTTGCTATGCAATAGTTCGGAGATGTTTCAAAAGTAACTACCATTACTTTCTGGTCGATGACTGCTTTTGTGTGGTTGTATTGCTGGCTAGTCGAATTTACGATTGGGATCTTTGGCCAAAAGCTTTGAAGACCTATTCCGGTGCGTTTATTTTCGTGTTGACGTTCTCGAAAATTTTTATTCTGCTTTTTTTGTTGACAGATGATATCTTTAGAGGGGCAAGATGGGCTTTTGAGAAGATGTTTAATTCGCCAAAAGAGGCCGGTGAGTCCTTGAGTGTGATACCTGACAATGCCATTACACGATCTGATTTTTTAATCAAAACAGGATTAGTGCTCGGCTCCTTACCGTTCATGTCATTGATTTATGGAATGGTGCGTGGCGCTTATGATTATCAGGTCAAGAACATCAAACTCACATTGCCCCATCTCCCTGCTGCATTTCAGGGATATAAAATTGTGCAAATTTCGGATTTACACGTGGGTAGTTTTGTCAGCACTTCACCTCTGGAAGAGGCGGTGAGAATTATTAACGAGCAACAAGCAGATATCATCCTTTTTACAGGCGATCTGGTGAATAATAAATCAGAAGAACTGGATGTCCATAAACCTGCACTTTCAAAACTTAAGGCGCGTCAGGGAATTTATTCTACGCTGGGTAACCACGATTATGGTGACTATGTAGCATGGGATTCAGATCAGGCAAAAGTGGATAATCTGAATACGTTGATTAAGGGGCATAAGGAATTGGGACGGGATATCCTGATGGATGAACATCGTCATATTGAAAAAGACGGAGAGCGGATTACATTGATTGGCGTACAGAATTACAGTATGCATCTTCGTTTTCCCAAGTATGGGAGTTTACCCCTGGCGACGAAAGATATCGACTCTAGCGATTTCAATATTTTGCTTTCCCATGATCCCAGTCACTGGAGAGGAGAAGTCTTGAAGGATTTTAAAAATATTCACCTGATGCTGGCCGGACATACCCATGGCTTTCAGTTTGGAGTGGAATTGCCGTTTTTTAAATGGAGTCCGGTGCAGTATGTGTACAAAGAATGGGCAGGCTTATACACGGAAGGACATCAGCATCTTTACGTCAATCGCGGACTCGGATTCCTGGGGTATCCGGGGCGGGTAGGGATACTGCCGGAGATTACCGTTTTTGAGCTCCATAGAAGTTAATTCAGAATTCAGAATTCAGAATTCAGAATTCAGAATTCAGAATTGGAATGATCTTACTTAAGCCATTTTGTTATTCACTTTTGAATGTATCTACTAGTCGATTTAAGCAACATTCTTGTCACATGGTTGGTCAGTTTATATTTTTACTTGAATATAATAGAATTATCCTGAAAATATTCTTAATTTTTCATTCTACATTCTGATTTAATCCCTACCTTTATTCAATGAAAAGACTTTACTTCCTATTAATTTTAATATTTTGCCATCACACCATTTCAGCACAATGGCATCAAACCAATGGTCCTGGAGGGGGAGTTATTTCATCCTTTGCTTCAGTTGGAAATAACTTGTTTGTAGCAACTTCTTTTGGGGCTATTGGATCCTATGGTGCAGGAGTTTTCCTTTCTACAAATAATGGCTCCACATGGACACCAAAAAGTGTGGGATTAGCAAGCTCAGGAATTTTTACGTTGCTAGCAGATGGATCGAATCTTTATGCTGGTACCGATGGAGATCTATTCAAGACAACGAATAATGGGAATTCATGGAGTCAGGTGAATAATGGCATTCCAACTCCATATATAATTTCGATGATAATTTCAGGAACTTCTATTTTTGCAGGCACTGCTGATAGTGGGATCTATGTCTCAAACAATAATGGAAATTCTTGGAGTTCTGTTAATATTGGAATAGCCAATCCTCAAGTCTGGGCATTTGCTTGAATGGAACAGAAATTTATGCAGGAGTATATGGTGTTGGAGTATATAAGTCAGTTAATAATGGAGTCAGTTGGAGTTTAACAAACAATGGCATCACGAATACTAATTTTTCAAAAATATGGATCAATGGACAAGATATATTTGTTGGAACTTATGATGGAGTTTTTTTACTCAAATAATGGAGGAACAAACTGGAGTTCTATAAATGTTGGATTGACAAATTTAGACATAAGGACTTTGTTTATGGAGGGAACTGATTTGTTCGCAGGAACAAATGATTCTGGACTTTTTTATTCGAATAATAATGGAGCAACTTGGTCGACAGCTAATGTAGGAATTTATAACAGTTCTATCATATCTGCAATTAGTCACAATTCAATCATTTTTGTTGGTTCTGAAGGTGGAGGCATTTATTCCTCTATAAACAATGGATTAAGTTGGAATGCGTCAAGTTTTGGATTAACTAATTGTAAAATTTCAGCGATGGCTACCGATGGAGTTAAACTTTATGCTAGCGGAGAATCAGCAGGTTTTTTTTCCACTACTGATAATGGTAATTTATGGTTAAGTCAAAATAGTGGATTACCCATATGCATTATAACTAAACTATTATTTGAAGACTCAACCTTATTTATTACTACTTGGGGAGATGGAATATTTTCATCAAGCGACAGTGGGGCATCTTGGACATCGTTGAACTCGGGTTTGACCAATCTCTATCTAAACACGGTACTGGTAGATGGAACAAATGTTTTTGTAGGTACTAACTTCGGAGTATTACATACCAATGATAACGGGATCACATGGACAACTATGAATTCAGGTATGAACAGTCCAACAATTATGACCTTGGTAAAAATTGGAACCAGTATATTCGCGGGAACTTATGGGAATGGTGTTTATGTATCGAGCAATAATGGAGCTTCTTGGTCACCTACTAGTAGTGGATTTTCTGGAGCAGTAGTTTCAAAAATTTTAGCACATAACGGATATTTAATTGCTGGAACCTTTGGTGGAGGGGTATTTACTTCTTCCGACAATGGAGTGAGTTGGACACCAAGCATTGCTACACCGTTTGGTGCTACTTATGACATGGTAGGTTATAATAATTTTCTTTTTGCTGGAACAAGTGGAGGTGTAAAAATATCCAATGACTTTGGGTATACTTGGAGTAATGTGAATTCAATTTCTCAATTTAATTCGGTAATGTCTCTTGCCATACATGATGGATATCTTTTTGCAGGCACATGGGATAAAAGTGTTTGGAAAACTCTTTTAGCTCCACTTGTAGGAGCAGATGAAATATCAAATCTTGTCAATTTTAACTTATATCCAAATCCTGCAAATAATGTTTTAAGTATCGATTTAAATGGAAGGCCAGAGCAAGAAAATATAATTACGCTATTTAATGCATATGGTCAAATTGTTTATTCAACAAGAGTATATACATCTGAAAAAGTATCCATCGATATTAGCCATTTACCCAGCGGAATGTATTTAACCCAATTGCAATCGAAGGAAGGAAGGTCGACGGGTAAGTTTATTGTTGAGGATTGAATGAATTCAGAATTATGAATGCAGAACCTGCTGCTTGCTGCAGGCAAGTTCAGAATTTGTAAAATCTCACCTAGGTCATCTTGTTATTCGCAACGTAGCGTATCATAGTAATACTTTTAAAAGCAATATTTCAAATTGTGGTTCAGATCAGTTTTTCTCGAGAATTCATTAGAAAAAACCAATAAAATAATTCTTAATTCTGCATTCTGAATTCTGCATTCTGAATTATATCTTTGCCCATGATTCCTACATTATATTTAATTCCATCCACGTTAGGGGCTGAAAATGTAAATGATTTTTTGCCTGAAGGAACACTCACCATCATTCGCAGTCTGCAATATTTCATTGTTGAGGATTCGAAGACAGCAAGAGCCTTTTTGAAAACCTGCAGCATTACGATTCCTCAGTCAGAGCTTGTTATTCAGGAATTGGATAAACATCAACCCGATCAGGATATGGCTGAGCTGCTCTTGCCGATGAAGTCAGGAATTTCGATGGGATTACTCAGTGAGGCGGGATGTCCGGGTGTTGCTGATCCCGGTGCCAGAGTGGTGGCCGAAGCACACCGAAACGGATATAAAGTCATGCCATTGGTTGGACCTTCCTCTCTCCTACTCGCTTTGATGGCCTCCGGACTCAGCGGACAACAATTTTGCTTTCATGGCTATTTACCGATTGATAAAGCGGAGCGCATGAAGAAAATTCAGCGCATGGAAGAAGCCGCTAAAAGCAAGAAAGAAACGCAGCTCTTCATAGAAACGCCCTATCGCAACAACCAACTCCTCGCCGATTTACTTCAATATCTCAGCGGTGAAACCAAAATTTGCCTCGCCTCCGATCTCACCACCCCCGATGAACACATCCGAACTTTAAAAGTTAAAGACTGGAAAAAGTCCCCACCGGAGCTACATAAAAAACCCTGCGTTTTTTAATTGGATAAACAGGAAAGAATTGATGAATTGATGAATTAATGAATTGATGAATGTTTTAGAATAAAATTGATGAGTCTTAGAATACGCGATTTTCAAACGGAAAAGAAATAAATGGGTATAATGGACAAAAATAGTTGGTGAAACCGGCTTGTTTAAGTTGATTCATAAAGAATTATATGCATAAAATAGAAACACATTTCAATTTCAACAATTAGTTGTTCAAGCAAATGGTTTTTTTTAGCGATATAAGGATACCAATTTTAAATTAGAAATAGTTGATCTACCAACTATTTTTGGCACCATTACCAATAAATGGGTTTCTCGCAAAGGTCGCTGAGCCGCAGAGATCTTTTCGGGAGGCGCAGCAACTATTCTCTAATATAACAATGCATCAGCCCCTAAAAAAAAAGCAAGCAGCCAGAAGCGAGCAGTCAGAGACAAAAATTCTATTGTCAACTAAAATTATACATGCATCCCATTTTCAAATTAACCCATCTTCAAATTTTCAAATTATCCGGCAATCACTTTATTAATATAATCAATAATTTCCTTCTCCATCTTCATCGCATCCGATTCAATTTTTGCTGCTTTACCAAGGATTTCTTCCAGGAAGATTTTGTCAGTGAATCCACCGGCATTGATACGGACATTCATATGAGCCCCGATGACGGCTGTGCGTGCACAGAGCGCTCCTACACCGGCGTCGGTGATGGAGTTTGGATTACCTTTTTCTACCATGGCTTTCATTACGGTCATGCTGTTGAAGGCGGTTTCCATTACCTGAAATGGAATTTCAATGGCTTTTCGGGTAGCTGTTTGTATGGCGGCTTTTCGTGCGGCTTTTTCTTCGTCCGTTGATTTTGGGAGTTTGAAGGCTTCCATGATGCCGTTGAAGGCTCTCGTATCTTCATCCACTAAATGCAGTAATTGCTTTTTGTAGGCTTGTCCTTTTTCTGCCCATTCGCTGAATTCTTCCCATTTATCTTCCCATCCTTTTTTAGACGAGCTGAGGTTAGCGACCATCGTACCCAACGAAACGCCCAGTGCACCGACATAAGCCGATATCGATCCTCCCCCCGGTGCCGGTGATTCGCTTGCCGTTTCATTAGCAAAAGCTACCAGATTCATGTCGATCAGTTGCTGTTGATTTTCTGAAAGCTGATATTCGATGATGCGTTGTTTCGGATCAAAGGGCCCCAGTTCATCGAGTCCCATGGATTTGACGGCGATATGTATCAATTCCTCATCACTCACTCCCGCACTGAGGCGTTGCTTCTTCAGAAAATATTTACCTGCTTCCAGCATGGCCCGATAAGGGCACCAGTCCGACCAGCTCCGAGCCCGTCACACGTTGTCCGCGGCGATGGGCACTCTCATAGCATTCTTCAAAGACAATATGCAAGGGCGTTTCTCTGAATTTTGTGATGTTGATGGATACCTGCGCAATGCCGTATTCGTCAATATACCAGCCAATGGCTTTCACTCCTTTCAGCGAACCTGGAATTCGCACTTCGTTGCCGGCGCTGTCCAGGATTTTATTTCCTTTCTCATCCACTTTAATTCTTCCTGCCTCGCGGATATCAAAAGCAACACTGTTGGCTCTCTTCACTGATTTCGTATTGAGGTTAACGTTATAGGCGATGAGAAAGTCGCGGGCACCAATAACGGTAGCTCCTGTTTTAGCAGGAAATTCGGCAGGTCCGAAATCAGGTTTCCATTGGGCGTCCTTGATCTTCTTAAAAAAACCTTCGTACTCACCGGCACGAATGACCGAAAGATTGCTGCGTTCTTTATTGGGTTGTGCATCTTCATAGAGATAGACGGGAATGTTTAACTCTTTCCCTACCCTTTCGGCGAGTTTTTTACTCCATGCCGCTGTTTCTTCCATGCTGATGTTGGCCACGGGTATAAAAGGGCATACATCGGTAGCGCCCATGCGGGGATGTTCTCCTTTATGTTTGCTCATGTCGATGAGTTGCGCTGCCATGGCTATTGCACGAAAAGCCGCTTCTACAACAGCGTCCGGTTCACCGACGATAGTGACTACCGTTCTATTGGTGGCATTGCCCGGATCTACATTTAGAAGTTTAACACGTTCAACGGTACGGATAGCGTCGGTGATTTGTTGGATAACATGTTGGTCGTCGTCCTTCGGAGAAGTTTGGAACGCATTCGATGAGTTGTTTCATAGAAATTTAGGTGGAAGTATAAATCTACGGGAGAATAAAACCTGAAATGTAATGCTTATTATTATGATGGTTATGATTTTTTATGATTTTTTTTGATGAGGAGAAATTCTATTATATGATAGTATATATCAATTCACAGGGAACGCTGATTAAACGGATTTTAGTGATTTGCGCGGATTTTTGTGAGTGATATTCCATCGCGGGTGAAATGGATTTTATATATTTAAGCAGAGTTTTTGTTATTGCGGGCTTTGATATAATCGCAGATGAGGTAAGCGATGAGTTTACCGGTTTTGAGGTCAGTTTTGATGTGAGAGAGGACGGGAGCGGCTTCGGCGAGATGGAAGTATTTCACATCCGATTGTTCAGCTACCCAATGTACATATTGGCGGGCTTGCAGGGTGGTGAGTCCGCTGGATGTTTTTGCACTGGAGGGAATGTTTTGTATGGTGTCGAGATCGAGTTCGAGGCCGATGGGAAGATGTTTGGTGAAGGCGATGGCCCGGTCAACAGCTTCTTTGAAGGTCAGTTTTTCACGAATGAAAATATCTTCAAACCAGGAGGCGTCGAGGCGTTCATCGCCGGTAATTTTTTCGAGGACGGAGGAGGAATTGAACATCTCATGCAGACCAATCATGGCATAACGGTGCAGATAGCCGTCGTGAAGGGCGTAGCTGAATCCATTGCCGCTATGTCGTCCTTCCATCGGACGTAAATCACTATGGGCATCACAGTTGATACAACCAATTTCTTTGGTTCCTGTTTTATTTAGAGCAAGTGCTGTTCCTTTCAGATTTCCATAGGCGTTATTATGTCCGCCGCCAATTAGGATGGGTTCTTTACCGGCAGAAACGATGGCAGCAATGACAGGAGAAACGGCATCATCAATTGTGCTGACGAGCTCACGTGAACGTTCCAGGTCTGCTGCTTTTTGTACGTCGAGGTTTTTCATTGCATTCATGGCTGCAGTGAAATCAATATGTCCGAGGACAATAATTTCCTCCCCATCCAATGTCTGATTACTCTGAGTATTGAGCAGCGTTGACAATGCGGGAATCCACGCGGAGTAAGCACCACCACGACCAAAGTTCGCTCTTACGCCGACATCTTCCGGTAAACCCAGCAGCACATACTTGCCGGACATTTTATCCAGCATATCGGGCCAATTCAGCTTATATGCCCACGGAATTGTTTGAATCTTTTCTCCGAGACGTGTTTCTCCCTGACGCGGGCGAACCAGTTCTGCGATACGAAGTGTATCATAAATCTGCAGCGACATCTCCATTCACTTATTGTTCTTCGCCATTTAAAAATACTTTTTCCACTAAATCACTTCCAAAGGCATAAGGAAGATAAGCGGGAGAGGGCATTTTCTTCGTGATAAAGAGATTGGCTTTTTTACCTTTCACCAGACTTCCGGCCAGATCCATTACTCCCATAGCATAGGCGCTATTCAAGGTGGCTGCATTAATCGCTTCTTCAGGGCTCATGCCCAGATAGAGGCAGGCGAGTGAACAGACGAAGGGCATTTTACCATTTGGACAAGAGCCGGGATTGTAATCCGAAGCGAGTGCGATGGGGAGTCCGGCGTCTATCATTTTGCGGGCGGGCGGATAATGGATTTTTAAGAAAAAAGCGGTGCCCGGCAGAAGAGTTGGCATCGTATTACTATTCAACAGGCATGCTATTTCATCCTCTCCGGTGCATTCCAGATGATCTACAGAAAGTGCATTATGTTTCACTCCTACCTGAATACCTCCCGAAAAATCAAGTTCATTGGCATGAATCTTTGGCTGGAGTCCCCGCTTGCAACCGGCCTCGAGAATGCGATCTGTTTCTTCCACGGTGAAGAAGCCACGGTCACAAAAAACATCGTTGTAATCGGCGAGACCTTCATCCGCGATAATGGGAATCAAATCATTCACCAGCATATCGATGTATTCCTTCCTGTTCTCTTTAAATTCGGCGGGTAAGGCATGTGCACCGAGGAAGGTCGCTTTAATAATTAACGGAGAGGATTCTTTCAGCCGTTTAATCACATGCAACATTTTTAATTCAGCTTCGAAACTAAGACCGTATCCGCTTTTTATTTCGATGGCACCGGTACCGGTTTTTATCACTTCATCCAGACGTTCAAGGGCGCTGTCATACAATTCAGCAGCCTCTGTGTTTTGTAAACGTTTTGCAGAATTCAGAATGCCACCACCACGGCGGGCTATCTCCTCGTAACTGAGACCATGAATGCGATCCACAAATTCCTTCTCACGTGACCCCGCAAAAACAACATGGGTATGCGAATCGCACCATGCCGGAAAAATATATTTCCCATCCGCATCGATGACATCATTCACAGGAGTATGAAAGGGTTCGTCCATATGACCGATATCACAAATTTTATCCCCTTCAATCACGAGCCATGCATTCTCATAGACGGGCAATTCCTTCATATCCTTTCCGCGCACCACATGACTACGGCCGTGTTGAACAATTCCTTTAGCGTTAATTATTAGTTTTCTATTCATTTTCCTTTTTTTCTGAAAGGTACTTGCCCTTTAAGTTTAATAATTCCAACATAAAAATAGAGCATTGTCGTTAACAAATGAGCAAATGGCAACGCCTTCTTTCCCACTTCAAAATAATGAAAAGCAATAAAAAGTTGAACGGCGCCTTCGATCAGGAAGATAACACCTTCTCCGTTTTTTAATAGCTTTTCTACCTGATGATGAAAAATTGCAACGAGGATCATCAGAAAACCTGCAATAAAGTAAAACCAGGGTGAACCATGTGAACGGTCCAATTCACTTATGCCGTGCAAAATGACCACAAAACCTGAAATATAGTGGGCTAATTTATAGAGGTTTTCTTTTTTCATTGCGACCCCAATATTAGCGCAAAATCTGTTGAAGAGGGTCTTGATTTTTTTCAACCAACAAGCGATTTATCAACCTTCACCGGTCTTAGCAGTTTTTTCCTGATAGCTTTACGCATGTTAATAAACAGTGCTATGTAGAAGCCATCAGCGATAGCCAAAATTCTATTTTTACAGGGATGGAATATTTACTACTGGAGATAACGATTGATCCATTGGATCCATTTCGCGATCTGCTTTCTTACCAATTGGCGGAGAAAGGCTTCGATATGTTTGAGGAGACCGGGACCGGATTAAAAGCATATGCACCATTGCGGTCCTATGATCCCGTTCAGGTAAAGGAAGTATTCAGCGATTGCGAACAGTTGGGTTGCAGGATTAATTATCGGGAGGAGAACATCCCCTGGAAAAACTGGAATGAAGAATGGGAGAAAAATTTTCAACCGGAAATCATTGCGGATCGAATTTATGTGCGGGCAGCCTTTCATCCACCGAATCCGGGGTTTCCTATTGAAATACTTATTCAGCCAAGGATGGCTTTCGGAACCGGTCATCATCCCACTACTGCTCAAGTCATGGAAATGATGTTGGGCATGGACTTCAACGGAAAAAAAGTGATTGATATGGGTTGCGGGACAGGGATACTGGCAATTTTGGCTGTCAAACGCGGAGCAATTTCTGTAATTGCCATTGACAATGATGCCAATGCTGTAGAAAATAGTCGTGATAATGTGTTGAAAAATGATGTGGCCAATGTGATCGTTTTAGCGGGAGAAGCCGCGGCTCTTAAGGATAAACAATGTGATATTTTTATCGCGAACATCAACCGAAATATTATATTGACCGATCTGCCGTTATATAAGGCTTGCATGCATGCCGGCGGGGAATTAATTACCAGTGGATATTATATTCAGGATTTACCGATGATTCAAAAGAAGGCCCAAGAACTCGGGTTTGAATATAAAGATCATACGGTGGATAAGGAATGGTGTTGTGCAAGGTTTACCCTATAAAATTGTAACTTTTTGCTTCTGGCTTCTTGCTACTAGCTCCTTGCCACATTGTACAATATTAAGAATCTCTATGAGTATTATAGACCAAAAATATAGAAACATTATAATTTCAACATAGCAATAATGAAAATGCAATTCTTAAAAATAAAATTAATTGGAATAGTACTCTTTTTTGTTTCTTTCGAGGGAAATGCGCAGGCGCCGAAGTCGTTTAGTGGTGATCCCGCAGCCTTTTTTAAGGAATTGAAGGGGTATATGGAATTGACGAATAAGAAGGAAACCGAGAAGGTGATGGATAAGTTTGAGGAGATGTGGCTGGAGGAACCAAAAGTTTCCGGCGAGCAACAGAAAACGATCATCTCCACAGCTAACGATATGTTGAAAAAGCGGATGAAGCCTTATCCGGATTTCAGCAACTATGTGGCCGCATTGATGGCGTTCAGTAATTCAGGAAGAGATCATCAGGTTTTTGTGAACTGGCACAATAGTCTGGAGAAAATGCTGGCCGGTACTTCGAAGCGGTATAGTGATTATATTGAAAATGTGGCGGGACTTTTTACTGCTAATATTTTATATGAATCCGGATCTACCAAATGGGTTGCCGGTACGTCGGGTTACCTTTTTGAATTTGACACCGTGCCGCGCATTAGTTTTCCGGTGATGGATCTTACCTGTTATGCCAAGGGTGATAGCAGTACGGTTTCCGGAATAAAGGGCTATTATTATCCATTGACAAAAACTTTTGTGGGTAAGGGCGGAAAGATGTTTTGGACCCGAGCCGGATTGAATCCAGCCTCCGTATATGCTGATTTGATAAGCACCAACATTGTTCTTACAGGTTCAGAATGGGGAACGGATAGCGCAATTTTTACAATAAGCAATTTTTTAAAGAGGGCTTGAGAGGAAGAGTGTTGGATAAAATTCTGGCAAATAGTACTCCTGAGACTGCTACTTATCCTCGCTTTAATTCCTACAATCTGCAATTGGGGATTAAGGAAATTGTTAAGGACGCCGACTATCTGGGCGGATTCGCTCAGCATGGCAGTAAAATGATTGGGGCGGGTACAAAGGAACAGAAGGCCACCTTAACTTTTAAAAGAGATAAGAAAGCTTTTCTGGTTGTTTCCTCCAGGAGTTTTGTGGTGCGGCCGGATCGCATCAGCTCCGACAATGCTGCCTTTGTTTGCTATTTCAATGAAGATTCGATTTTCCATCCTTCATTGGAAATGAAATATATCAGCAAGGACCGTGAGCTGAGTTTAATCCGATCGACCAATTCCGGAATTACCATGCCGTTTTTTAACTCTTTTCATCAGATGGATATGTATGTGGATGCGATTTATTGGAAAATTGATGACCCCTTGATGGAATTAAAAATGTTAAGTGGACAGGGCGAAAGCAAGATGGTATTGGAATCCAATAATCTTTATACCGATGAGCGCTTTCAGAAAATGCAGGGTA
Organism: Bacteroidota bacterium; assembly: GCA_016721435.1. Taxonomy (GTDB): domain Bacteria; phylum Bacteroidota; class Bacteroidia; order AKYH767-A; family OLB10; genus JAJTFW01. The sequence continues at coordinate 11,652 of JADKIC010000039.1, read as the reverse complement.
TTGCTGATGTGAGTCCCTTGTTTACTTTAAAGCAGTATGCAGAGAAGAACAGTCGCTACATTAACTCCGTCGATTTTGACAAGTACCTTCGTGTGAGTGAGCAACAGGCGCGTTCCCTCTTGATATTTCTTGCCAACAAGGGTTTTGTGAGTTATGATTTTGAAGAGGATGTAGCCACGATTAACGAAAAATTATATTATTATCTGGCCGCACGAAGCAATAAAACAGATTACGATAAGATCGAAATCGAGTCGGTGATTTCTGCCATACCGAATGCGAAATTGAATCTGATGAATTTTGAGATGGACATGCAAGGTGTTGGCAGGATTTTGTTGAGTGACTCGCAACAAGTGTGGATAGCACCGGTGAATCAGGAAATGCGATTGCTGAAGAACCGGGATATTGAGTTCAATGGCAGAGTACATGCCGGAAGGAGTGATTACTATGGGAAAAAATTTAAATTTGTATACGACCAGTTTCGGATAGACTTAGCCAATGTCGATTCGATTCGATTGAAGGTGGTTTCCGATACGGAATTTGATGAGAACGGGAATCCAAAACTGATTCCGCTGAAGAGTACTTTGCAGAATGTTACCGGACGTATCTTTATCGATAGTCTCACCAATAAATCGAGCAGAAAAAGTTATCCCTCCTACCCCATTTTTGTGAGTGATAAAGAAGCTTTTGTTTATTACGATCATCCTTCTATTTATAACAGTGTGTATGCCCGCGATAAGTTTTATTTTAAGATGGAACCTTTTACGATCGACTCTCTCGATAATTTCTCTGCCGGAGGATTGAAGTTCAAAGGTGATTTTGAGTCCGGCGGCATCTTCCCGACTATTGCGGAAACTGCTATTATCCGTCCGGACTACTCATTTGGATTTGAGCGGGAAAGTCCACCCGAAGGGTATGCGATGTACGGAGGAAAAGGAAAGTACTTTAATCATATTGACCTCAGTTATGCCGGACTTATAGGTGATGGAAAAGTAGAATACCTGAGCTCTTCTTCTGAATCAAAAGCAATTGTATTCTTCCCCGATTCAACTAATATGGATCAGGCACAGTGGGATTTGCGCAAAGAAACCATTGCCGGTGTTGGATTTCCACAAGCGAACGGGTCAGGAACAGCAATCAACTGGCGCCCGAAGGAAGATCGCATGTTTGTGTATAAGCAGGCAACAAACCTGGAGGTCTACGATAAAAATGTTACGGTCAACGGCAACCTCGTTCTTGCCAACAAAGGACTTGGTGGTAATGGTGATGCCTATTTCCTTGAATCGGAACTGTACTCGAAAGATTTTTGGTTTAAACAAGATGCTTACGGAGCAGATACCTCTGATTTCAAGCTGAAGTCGGATGATGCGTCGGTATTGGCGATTCAGACTAAAAATGTAAAATCCAGGATTGATCTGGTCAAACGATTTGGTGATTTCATCTCTAACGGAAAAGGTTCGTTTGTCAGTTTTCCGCTTAACCAATACATCTGTTTTATTGCGCAGTTTAAATGGTTTATCGATAAGCAGGAGGTTGAATTTGGTGATGACTACAAAGACAATACGAAGCTGAATATTGAAGGTTCTGATTTCGTATCCATCAACCCCTATCAGGATTCGCTGCGATGGAATGCCGGACTGGCGAGATATAGTCTGATTGATTATCTGATCAAAGCCAGGAAGGTGAAAGAAATTCTGGTTGCAGATGCATCTATACTCCCGAATGACACTGCAACCATCGTTATTGAGCGAAATGCCGCTATGCGCCCGTTGAATGATGCGAAGATCATAGCCAATACCACCACAAAATACCATACCATCACTGAATCTACGGTCAATGTTCTGGGAAGAAAAGTTATACGGCGAGTGGAAAATATGCCTATACGGATCAGGCGAAGGTTAAACACTCCATTTTGCTGGAACGCATTGCTATTGATACCGCCTTACAAACCTATGCCAATGGTGTTATTCCTGACAGTAGTAATTTCCTGTTGAGCACTAATATTCAGTACAAGGGAAAAGTTAATATCATGGCGGCCAATCCGCTCTTGAATTTCGATGGATTTGCTAAAGTCAATCATCTCTGTGAAGAGAAACTCCCTGCCAACTGGTTTGGATTCAGAAGTGACATCGATCCGGGTGGAGTGAATATTCCGATTACAGAAGCGAAGAATGAGAACTATGAGAAGTTGTCAGTGGGTATTTCATTGTCCTCTGACAGCACCGGATTTTATTCTTCATTCCTATCTCCTAAAAAGCGAAATGCAGATGCGGATCTGATCACCGCAAATGGGGTGCTCTCCTATGATGCAAAAGCAAAAGTGTATAAAGTGGCCTCTGCGGAAAAGATAAAGAGCCCGGATGGTCCCGGAAATCTGGTTCAGTTGAATGATGCGAATTGTGTAGTGTATGCGGAAGGGCAAATGAATCTGGCTACAAATTTCGGACAGTTTAAAATGACGACAGTTGGAAATGTAACCAATAATACCAATAACGATTCTACTCAGTTTGATGTACTGGTAGGAATGGATTTCATGTTTAACAACGATGCATTAAAGAGCATGGTGGAATTAATAACAGGTAATCCTACCCTACAACCCACTGCGGATACACGAACAACATGGGTGCGCGGAATGAAGGAAATTCTGGGTATAGAAAAGGCAGACAAGATGATTTCGGAATTCAGTTTATATGGAGCTCCAAAACGTCTGCCGCAGGAACTTCAGCAAACCTTATTCCTCACCGACTTAAAATTATATTGGGATAAGGAGGTGCAATCCTTTAAATCAAGAGGACCCATTGGCGTTGGATTCATTGGCAAGGAAACCATCAGCCGGCAATTGAAAGGGTATTTCGAAATACAAAGGAAAAGAGGCAGCGAAGTATTTAATCTCTACCTCGAATCAGATAACGCTACCTGGTGGTACTTTAACTACTCCCGTGGTATCATGCAGGTCATCTCCTCCGATAATAAATTCAATGATGCGATCAATGGTATGAAACCCGAGAAACGAGTTGCTGAATCAAAAGGAGATACACCTCCCTATGAGTTCATGCTGAGTACTGATCGCAAAAAAGCAGAGTTTGTAAAGAAGTTCCTCGGGCAATAGTGGGAAGAGATGACTTGCGTTCGATCGGGTAAGTAATTTATGGAAGTAATTAATCTTCCAGTGTTTAAAGAGTTTTGATACTAAAGTAGGGTTGCAAGGAAACGGTGGTGGAATCCTGCCTAAGTTTTAGAGTATAAATCGTTGTTTGTCAGTTGGTTGTTATGGAATAAAAACGTCTTGATACAAAGAAATATTCCTGACTTAACATTAATGTAATATCTTTGGCAGCAATGATTAGTTTCAGCAATCTGAGTTTATTGATTATTGCCTACATGATGGGGTCTATTCCCTCAGCCGTTTGGATTGGAAGAATGTTTTATGGAATAGATGTCAGAGAATACGGAAGTGGCAATGCAGGAGCAACCAATACATTTAGGGTTTTGGGTAAAAGAGCCGGATTGCCGGTTCTCATTCTGGATATATTAAAAGGGTTCTTTGCCGTTAAACTCGCCTTCTTAACCGGAATGTATTACCCCGGAACGCAACAGTTTATTAATCTGGAATTGAGTTTAGGTATGGCTGCTTTAATTGGTCATATTTTTCCCTTATTCGCCGGTTTCAGAGGTGGAAAAGGTGTAGCCACATTACTGGGAATATTATGTGCTGTACATATTGGAGCAGCTTTAATTTGTGCCGGAGTATTTATTGTAACATTGATGTTAAGTCAATATGTTTCTCTAAGTTCCATGATGGCTGCGCTGACATTTCCCATCTCCATCATGTTCATTTACCATGAAACAATGCCGGGCCTGAATATTTTCTCGATGTTTGTTTGTGTATTGGTTTTGATAACACATCAGAAGAATATTGAACGGTTAATTCGCCGGGAAGAAAGTAAAATTGATTTTCTCCCAAGACGAAAAATGGGCTGATTAGCTTTTTTTTGTTTTTATTTCTCAGTTTCTATAAATCATTTCAAATCAGGCTTATGTACTCTTCTTTAAGGGAGGCTTACGCAATGATTATGTAAGAAAACCACTCTTTTTGTCCCGGTTTTGAACAAGAATGTCCTTCAAATTGTAACCGCAATTTATCACTTCCCGTATATAAGGGGCGTTAAAACCAAATCGGACAATGAAAAAAAGGCTAGTTACCGTTGTGCTATTAGTATTTGCAGTATTTGCTACAATAGGGACGATAAAAGCGGGCGGAGTATCAGAACATCAACGGTCAAAGACTGCTGAGAAATACTTTCTTGCAAAACAATATGAAAAGGCAGCACCTTTGTATGCTCAATTGGTGAGTTCGAATCCCAAGAATTTCAAGTACAATTATTATTATGGTATTTGTCTGACGATAATTGGAAAGGACAAAAATCAGGCTCTTCCCTATTTGGAAATGGCTATTCAGAATCCAAAAACTCCTGAAGAAATCTATTATTATATAGGTCGTGCATTGCATTTTACATATCGCTTTGATGAGGCAATGAGAGCATTCACTGAATTTAACTCTATCATTGGTGCAAAGAATGCAGGGAAATGGGGCACACCACAACTGATGGAATGTGCAATAATGCCAAGCAGTTTTTAGATACTACCAGGCTTTCTAAAATTCAGGAAAGAAATGAAAGTGCGGCTTATGATTTCTATAATAAATATGCATTTAATAGTCCAAACGGAAAGTTACTGAGTATGCCGGATGAGATTGCTCAAAATACGAAGACACAGGGCGAAGAACGTCCTACTATTTTCTTAAGTTCTAATGGAAGAGTGATGTATTACAGCTCCATTAGTCCCGAGACCAGTAGCAGAGATATTTTCAGAGTAGAGAAAGATCTTGATGGAAATTGGTCCGCCCCTATTCGATTAGACAGAATGATCAACGGTCCACAAGATGAACTTTTCCCCACCTGCAACAGCGATGGTCGCATTCTTTATTTCAGTTCACGCGGACATTCATCCACAGGTGGTTTTGATATCTTCAAATGCTATTACAATACCGTAAGTAAAACCTGGACAAATCCTGAGAATATGGGAAGTCCATACAATTCACCGGATGATGATTTTTGTTTTGTTGCATCCACTGCTGAACAAACTGCTTATTTTACCAGTCAGAGAGAAACAGGTCCCGGAACATTTACCGTGTATAAAGTCCCTTACTCTAATACGGAGGAATTGCCCATTGCCATCAACGGTAAATTTAACTGCATCGGACAACCGGATTTAAAATCGATACATTTAGTCATTACACGTGATGGAGAACAAAATATCATCTCTGATTTGATGACAGATTCTTTAAGCGGAGCCTATGCTGTTGAATTACCCGGTCCGGGCACCTATTCATTCAGAATTGATGCGCCGGGATTCCAGCCTCATACGGAAGAAATCAGGTTTGGTGAATTCAGTGATCGTATTTATGTACAGGATATATTCCTGAGCAGAAGTGTTAATGGAACAGAGGATCTGGCTATTTCAAATCGCCGTTTAACGGAATCCGGACTTATTGACGAGTCGCTTACTGCGAATACCGAAGAAGAAGAGAACACCAGCCCCGGCATTTATTCTGAAGCGCAAATGGCAGCAATGAAAGTGAGTGGTCTCACTCTCTGAAATGATGGCTGCGAAAAAATTGAATCCGGACGGGACACAGGCAAATAACGCCAATGGTGGTACTACTTATGGTAAAAATTCAAGCAACGGAATGAACAATAGTGAAATGAATTCTTCTCTACAAAAGGACATAGTTTATAAAGTGCAAATCGGAGCGTTCAGAAAGCATTCCAGAGAAATTGTTCAGAAGCGATTGGAAAAGAAAACGGATAAGACCATGTTAACGAGTTACGATGATTTAACCTGGTTGCGTTTCTTTATGGGTGCAGAAGGAAATTATAAATCAGCCAAAAATTTGCGTGAAACCTTGCGTCAGGCCGGCTTTGGAGATGCCTTTATCGTTGCTTTTAAGGAAACCAAGCCGATGAACCTCTCGGAAGCCATTAAAATAACCCGAGCCAATAACACGGCCAATACCGATACAAACGATTGAAATTAAGTTATATATAAACTTAAAGAGTCCTGATTTCAGGGCTCTTTTTTTTTGTTAAAATAAAATCAGAAAATTGATTTGTTCACATCGGATTGATCTTTTTACCTTTGAGGTATTGAAGATAACTATGGTTCAGAACTCACATAAACCTTATCAGCAGGAAGATCTGTTATTAGAAGAAGAAGTTGACCTCGAAAATCAACTCGTTCTTTACAATGATGATGTAAATACTTTTGACTGGGTGATCGAAAGTCTGGTCTCTGTTTGCAAGCATGAGCGAGATCAGGCTGAACAATGTTCGATGATCATACATTATAACGGAAAATGTTCCGTTAAAGAAGGTAACTTTGACAAACTTCGGCCGATGTGCGAAGCGCTGCTCGATCGCGGCTTAAGTGCTACCATCGAATAAATCTGATCCGTGAAAAAAACAACACTTCTACTTGCAAGCATTACCTGCTGTTTCGTACTACTACTTGCCTGTTCAAAAGTACCCATTACCAATAGAAAACAAGTAAGCCTGATTCCGGAAGGTGAGCTTATTTCTTTAAGTCTCACCGAGTATCAATCGTTTTTAAAGGCTAATCCTCCGGTTGCTGCATCAGATCCTCAAGCCACCATGGTGAAACAGATTGGAAGTAAAATTCAGCAATCTGTGACCAAATACATGGCGCAAAATAAGCTGAGCAAAAGGTTAGAGGGTTTTAAATGGGAATTCAATCTTGTCAATGATAAAACTATCAATGCCTGGTGTATGCCCGGTGGAAAAGTGGTCGTTTACACGGGTTTGCTCGCCGTAACTCAAACGGAAGCGGCTCTGGCCATGGTGATGGGTCACGAAATTGCACATGCCGTTGCGCGCCATGGTAATGAACGGATGAGTCAGCAATTGATGACTCAGGCCGGTGGTGTTGCTTTAGGTGTTGCATTACAAAATAAAAGTGCTGAGACGAAAGCAATTTTTCAAACCGCCTACGGTGCGGGAGCTGCGGTTGGACTCATTCTCCCCTACTCCCGCCTGCATGAAACGGAAGCGGATAAGCTCGGATTGATTTTCGCAGCCATGGCCGGCTATGACCCTCGTGAAGCGCCAAAGTTCTGGCAGCGAATGGCGGCTAAAGGAGGCGCAAAACCACCGGAGCTGTTGAGCACACATCCCAGTGATGCGAACCGCGTGAAAGAACTGAATAAATTTATGCCCCAGGCATTGAAGTACTATAAGCCCTCGTAAGTTTATCTCCATCTTAAAATAAATCAACATTAATTCATAGAAGCCATATGTCCATTTTTTTCATTTCTGTCCTCATTCTCTTTGGCATACTATTGATTGTCCTTGAAATTCTCATCGTTCCCGGTTTTATTGTTGGGATTGCCGGTGCTGTGTTTGTAGTAATGGGCATTGGCTGGACCTGGCAGGTGTACGGTTCCACTACAGGAATTATAGTAGCCTTGATCAGTATTTTTGTGACAGGTCTTTCGATATGGTCCGCACTGAGAACATCCTTTTGGAAGAAGTTCAGTTTACGTGATAAGCTGGAAGGAAGAATGAATGTCATTGACGAAAGCCGTGTAAAAGCAGGCGATCGTGGTGAAGCGGTTTCCAGTTTGCGACCTATGGGCACAGTGCGGGTCAATGGAGAACGCTATGAAGCCGCTACAGAAGGAAGGATGGTTCCTCCCAATTATCCGATCATTGTGATACGGGTAGAAGGAAATAAACTCATCGTCAAACCGAATGAATAGTTGTACAATTAAATTATCTTCGTAAAAAAATCACCCTATGCAAATTCCATTTCTTTTACTTGTCATTGCCGGAGCATTTATTTTATCATGCTCTTTCTTTATTTTGTTCCTGTCAACTTATGGATCACGGCTGTTTTCAGCAATGTCAAAATCAGCATCATGAATCTTATCCTGATGCGATTGCGGAAAGTACCACCGTCTATTGTTGTCAATGCTATGATTACAAGTACCAAGGCCGGATTGAATGTCACTACGAATGATATAGAAACCCATTTCCTTGCCGGTGGTAACGTGAATAATGTCATCAAAGCATTGATCTCTGCAGATAAAGCCAATATTCCATTGACCTTTAAGATGGCAACTGCCATCGATTTGGCAGGAAGAGATGTGGCGGATGCGGTGCAGTTATCTGTGAATCCAAGGGTAATTGATACACCACCTGTTTCTGCGGTTGGAAAAAACGGAATTCAATTGATTGTTAGAGCCCGCGTAACAGTACGGACCAAATATCAATCAATTGGTTGGTGGCGCCGGTGAAGAAACCATTCTGGCACGTGTCGGTGAAGGTATTGTTACTACTATCGGTTCAGCTCATGACCATAAAACAGTATTGGAAAACCCTGATCAGATTTCAAAAACCGTTTTGAACAAAGGACTTGATGCCGGAACAGCTTTCGAAATTTTATCTATTGATATTGCCGATATTGATGTAGGTGAGAATATCGGAGCGAAACTTCAAACGGAGCAAGCCTCCGCCGATTTAAAGGTAGCTCAGGCGAAAGCGGAAGAGCGTCGTGCTATGGCGGTTGCCTTTGAGCAGGAGATGCGTGCAAAGGCACAGGAAGCCCGTGCAAAGGTGATCGAAGCAGAAGCACAAATCCCCTTGGCCATCTCGGAGGCCTTTCGTTCCGGACATTTAGGCGTGATGGATTATTATAAATTACAGAATGTGCAGGCAGATACGGCCATGAGAGATTCCATCGCCAAACCCGGCGGACAAGGTGCGGGAGGTGCAGAGAAGAAATAGGAATTGATGAATTGATGAATTGATGAATTGATGAATGTTTTGGAATGAGGGGTTGAAAGTTTTGAAATGAATATAGAGTTATTCTTTTAATAAAAGTCCTCCGTGATTCTCAGTGACCTCAGTGACTTAGTGGTTAAAATGACAAATCCTTCTAGGACGACGATCTCTATGCAACTAAAATTTGACAATTTTCGACGAAACACTTTCCGAATCAGTAATTAAATTGACAAGATAAACCCCAATCGCCACCGCATTCATCGGTATCTCTCCCGTCACATACCCTCCAGCAATCACCTCCACCTTTTTCTCATACACCAACCTCCCTTCCATATCAAACAACCGCAAACTCCCTGTTCTCCTTTAAGTTTGGAGGCGTTGACGTGAATCATACTCCATTCACTATTGTACCAGGCTTGAAAAAAACTTCTTGCTGCTTTTCATCATTTTCGGTTATGCCCACCGTTAGCGTATCACAAGGAGAACTCCACCCATGCACCGAGTTCGTAATCGGTATTGTTGGGGAGGCCTACATAGGTTCTTGCACCACCTAAGTAAAAACTAAACGGCTGAAAATAGCATGCAAGGCCAAGGGAGTCGGGTTGGTTGATGACGGAGAGGTGGGTGTTGTAGACGTTGTATGAGGTATCTTTATATGGGTAATAATTCTCAAAAGTACTGGCAAGGTAGATTTTATTGTCTGGGCCTTTTTTAAGTTCCAATTCCAATACTATCGTGAGGCATCAAAAATAGTGGTTTTGGAACCTCCAATATCCGGAGTGTTTAAATCAAACTGAAATAAGGTGTCTACTGCTGGTTATTACCTGTTCTATTGAGTAAAGCGCTTATGTATAATTTAGTTTCATCGGGTGAAGAGCACAAGAACCCGTAAAGGGCTGGAAATTGGGAGCATTGTGAAAGTCAATGTTAGTGTGATTAGAAAATTGTCCAAAACATCTATCAAAATCATAAAGTGTATCATACCATTCAAAGTCAAGATAATGCTTTGGTCCATTATTATTAAAAGAACTTGGCCCTCCATTGTCGCAATGCAAGTTGTCCAATAGATTGCATAGTTGGAGCTAAGTTTACTATTTATAAAATAAATGGAAATAAAACCGTTATTTATGGTGTAAATGGAGCGTCCCAAATTCTTTAAAAATCAACCACCAATCTCTACCATTCCCATGTCTAACTGCGGTAAGGCCATCAAATGCCGGTAGGTTGTTGAGTTGGATGTTCTTTTGAACAACAATACCTGAATCATTATTCGCCTTGTGGTTGATGATTGAATAATGGAGACCGTAAGGTGCTATTCCAACCACACCAACGCTGAATAAAAAGGATATTGAATCATTACCGGGTTGCGGTAATAATTGAAGTGAGTGATACCAATCTTCACCATAAACTGAATCAGAATTACTCAATACGCTATTATATTTGTTATAAATGCATACCTTCCCAAAATTTACACTCTGCACTTTGTTGTAATTTGCATACAGATATAGACCAAAAGTGTCATTATATAAAGAAACTGTTCCACACCTGCTTTTAACATTTGATCTAAAAAATTGTGGTGATTGAGGATTGGTCCAATTTATGGCTGCACTGTCTCCAAAAACCCAATAGTTATTATTTGGAGTTTGCGAAAATGAAAACTCTATCCATAGACAAAGAATAAATAATATAATTGCTATTTTTTTCATCGCTAATGCTGTACCACAATTTTAAGTACGACCGGATTATCATTTTCACGTTGCAGATGTATGAAGTAGGTTCCATCATTTAATTGATCAACATCAAAAGTTCCATTTGAATAAAATTGAGAAAGTGTCCTATTTTGAATATCGCTTATCTTGACCCATCCATTGAATATTTGATTATTATATTTTATGGTACAGGTTTGACGGGTAGGATTTGGATAGATAAGGTAATTTAAACTATTGTCCGCTTTATCGAGCGTTGGATTCATCATTCTCAAATTACTTTCCAAAGGAGCATCATGAACCTCTTTAAATAAAATATTGCGTGACATGAATGAAGCGTCACCTGTAATTAGCGAATTACTCAAAGCCACACTGTCCAAATAAGTTGTATCTGTTGAAGTGTAAACAATCGCACTGTATTTTCGATTCGAATAAATATAATGCACTGACTTAAGGGCACTTTCCTGAGAGTTGGTGTCATCAATAGCTGAAAGTGAAATGGCTGATGTATGATCACCTTTTTCTACAATCTGGCTCACACTATCATATTTTGTCAAGTTACTTTCGCTCATTTCATAACTTTACCCGAAAGATACTCTTTTTCCGTTACTAAATTAACAATATACATCCCTTTTGCTATGCCTTGCATGCTAATTTCTGTAGTCACATACCCTCCCGCTATCACCTCCACTTTTTTCTCGTACACCAACCTCCCTTCCATATCATACAACCGCAAACTCCCTGTTCTCCCTTTGAGTTTGGAGGCATTCACGTGTATCATATTCCATTCGCTGTTATACCACGCCTGAAAAAACACCTGCTGTGGGGGTTGAAAATCTTCTATCCCCACACTCAGCGTATCACAAGGCGAGCCCACCCATGCACCGAGTTCGTAATCGGGGTTGTTGGGAAGGCCGTAATACGTTCTGGCACCTCCTAAGTAAAAACTAAAGGGTTGAAAATCGCAAGCGAGACCGAGTGAATCGGGCTGGTTGATGACGCTGAGGTGGGTGTTGTAAACATTGTAAGAAGTATCTTTATAAGGGTAATAATTCTCAAATGTGCTTGCAAGATAGATTTTATTATCTAGA
>JADKIC010000038.1 GCA_016721435.1 Bacteroidota bacterium | reverse complement strand
ACCGCGCAACAGCTTACCTGCAGAAGCAGTGGACTGTTATCCCTTAATGCTCCTCTATATTTTTCTGAACAACCCTACTTTTTTAATTGAACACTTGCTCCTGCTCACCAACAGGACATATGGACTTCTCAAATATGGGATGATAAATTTAATCGCCTATATTAGTGCAGTTGCGTTCCTGTTTATTTGGGCTATGGATTGGAATACAGCTTTTATTTCCTTATACTATTGGCTGCCATCAAAAATATTATTTACATCGATTACTTTCTGAACATAGCCAATTGCAATTCAATTTCAAACTTATTCTCAATCAAGTCCTTTTTTCACTCCCTTTTAATTTTCAGCCTTCTGATTTCCGGATCTGCTGAATATGTTGATGGTTTATTGGTAAGTACCCATTTCGGGAGCGATGCCTTTGCGATTTTCAGATACGGAGCTAAGGAATTGCCTTTAGCTGTCCTCTTATCAGGTGCGATAAGTAACGCATTGGTGCCCAAACTTGCAGCATCACGATTTGATAAATCCGGCCTGCAACTATTGAAAAAAGAATCAGGTCGACTCATGCACTTGTTATATCCTGTAACTATTGTGCTGCTATTAACTAGTAATTATTTCTATCCACTGGTTTTTAGAGAGGAGTTTTCCTCCAGCGCAGTGATTTTTAACACTTATTTACTTTTATTGATAAGTAGGGTTGTTTTTCCTCAAACGTTGGTCATTGCGGCCGGAAAAAACAATATCATTTTTAAAATTGCCTTAGTTGAAATTACAGTAAATGTTTTAGTCAGCTATTTTTTAATGTTAAAATTAGGGATCATTGGAATTGCCATAGGCACTTTGGCAGCCTTTATAGTAGAAAAATGTTGTTTAGCCCTTTATGTGCATATAAAAATGAAAGTTCCTATTTCAGAATACCTGCAATGGAAAACATGGTTGGTCTATTCTTTTTTGCTTTTAGCGGTATTTTTTTTGCACTATTTTTCAACACATCATTAATTACATAATATGCTGTTATTCAGACAGATAAAGCAATAATTTTGAGGATTGTCCCTGAATGAAGTTTGTAAAAAAATCCGGGCGATTTTATTTAACTAAAAAATATTATTTTTGTGATTGTAAAGTAAAAAAACAAAGTTTAACCTGAATTCGTATGTTTTATGTATACCTTTACCCACAGATCAAACAATAAAAACCTTAAAACAAATACAAACTTAAAATCAAATTAATGATGAAAAAACTACTTACATGTGGTCTTGTACTTACACTTAGCGTAAATGCAATGGCTCAGCAGTTATCCCCCGGCGTTGGTCTGAGCGGATTTTCTGCAACTCAGAAAGGTCAATTAGTGAATGGAGAGACGAAAACAACTCCTTCAAACAATCCAAAGCCTGCTGTTATCAGAAAGAAAACCGGCATACCAAGTACTCAAGCTGTTACAGTAATTGATATTGGTAATTCAGGTAATGCTTTTGGTACTGCATTCGGTGCAAAAACAACATTATTTGCACATCCGGTTGTAAACAGTGTTTCTATGGTTTACCGTTCATCTCCAACAGTAACAGGAGATGCATCTAGCGGATTTTTACGTTATGGGTATTCTACAGATGGTGGAGCTACCTGGAGTGCTAACCAAGGTCCTATTTATTCTGCTAATGCTCCTTTTTCCAATGCGCGTTACCCACAAGGTATGATCTACAATCCTGCTGGAAATACTACTCCTTCTAATGCATATGTTTCTTACTTCGCACCTTCATTGGTAGGTTTGAATGTAGGTTGGGGTGGATTAGCTCATGGCTCAAACGGTTTAACAGGTGGTGGAACTCCAACTGCTGCGGAAGATACAAGTACTTCTTTCTTAATTCCTGATGGAGGTGCTTGAATACCGATGATAATTCTTTCTGGACTTCTACCGGTTACATTGATGCTGCAGGTGGTTACAATGGTAATATTTTCTTAGCGAAAGGTGTATGGAATGCCGAGATTACAACTATACTTATAATTCTGTTGCTGCTCCCTTCGATTTACGTGATGCAGGTGGCGCTCCTCAATTGACTGCTACAAGCATTGCATGGGGTACAGGTGGAACAGGATACGTTGCTTTGTTAGGTCATGAATCTTACACTGTGGATCCTGATAGTTTCTTATATCCTACAATTTTCAAAACAACTGACAATGGAGCTCATGGAATAAAGTAGCTGCTTTGGACATGTTTAGTTTTGAAACATTCTTCCAATTTGATACTTCCGTAACCGGTTACACTTGTGCGTTCGAAATTGACATGGCTGTAGATGCAAACAACAACGCACACATCTTTGTTGCAGTAGGTCCTCAGGCTACTTCGCCATTCTCTATCAACTCCGGTACTGGTAATTGGGGTGTATTTGATATATTCACAACTGAAGGTGGAACTACCTGGAGCGCTGAAGCTTTAGGTTTGCCTTTAACTTTCCGTGGAGAATTTACAGATGGAACTAACAATCTTGCTGAAGATAGTCGTCCTCAGATTGCACGTACACTGGATGGAACTAAATTGTTCTTTGTATGGTTTGATACTGACACTACTTTAACTCCCGGATTACAGGACAACGTTCTTCCAAATGCAATCTGCAGAGCGTTCAACGTAACATCAGGTCTTTGGACATCTGAAATCAACCTGACTGCAGGATCAAATGCAGATGGTGCTTGTTTATTCGGAAACGTATCTCCTTTCACTTTGGATGGTGCTACAGCCGGATGTTATAAAATTCCTGTATCTTATCTTGAAGTTCCAATCAATATCGGTGTAGATATCAATCACAAGTATCTTGATGGTCTTGAAGTATGTGATCCTGCTTTTACAGAAGCAAGTGCTTCTTTCCCTGTTGCGAACTTTTTTACACAAAGCATCAACGAAACTACAGCTACTTCAAGTTTCACGTTGGGACAGAATTTCCCGAACCCATTCAATGGTTCTACTCAATTTAATCTGAACCTTCTAAAATCTTCAAGTGTAACTGTTGAAGTATACAGCATTGTTGGAAAATTGTTGATGACGAATACTTACAACAATTTACAAACCGGCTTAAATACCCTGTCAATTGATGGCAGTGATTTGGCTTCTGGAATCTATACTTATACACAGTAATTGTAGGCAGCGAAAAGGCTACCCGCACTATGATTGTGAAGTAATTGATTGCTAATAAATAAAAAGAGGCTGTCTCGAAAGAGATAGCCTCTTTTTTTATGAAGTATTTTTTAGACAAGCAATGGATCGATCAATTTGAAAAAACATGAAATGAAATTTTTAGTTGAAAAATTATAGGGAAGTACCACTTCAAAAACAGGACTAACACTTCTTCAAGGATACAAGAACATGAATCCAATTTGATACAAAAGAAATTCGATTAATAATATGACTTGATGATTCTAAAATTTACCGGAGATCAAACAAGGAAGAGATACCGGTTATTTTTTCCACAGTAAAACCTTCTGCATATTTTGCACCAATGGGTCTGCCGAATTCAATTGCTCTAGCGTATAGAAATTCGAGAAACTCTTTTGAAGAAATAGCAGTAGCAGGTTCTGCTGAATTTGGGTCATAAAATTGAGTTTTAAAAGATAAAACAGATTTCATTTTCATCTCCATAAAATCAGAGATGTCTACCACAAAATCCGGCCTTAGATATCTATCCTGAATATAATGATAAACAGCTTTAGGTCTCCAGACTTCCTGTTCAACTCCATTCCATTGAGATTTGACTTTACTCAATCCACTGAGAAAACAGGCCACAGAAACCAATTCACTCCCTTTGCCATGATCCGGATGACGGTCGCTTTTCGCATTGCAAATAACAATTTCCGGTTGATAGTGCCTAAGGTAAGCTACCAACGCCATCTGATGAAATTCGTCATTTTGAAAAAAACCATCCCTGAAGCACATATTGGTTCGAAATTCGAGTCCAAGTAATTCAGCACTGGCTGCGGCTTCCTCGTCTCTGGATGTTGCACTACCCCGGGTACCTAACTCGCCACGGGTCAGATCAACAACACCTACTTTTCTTCCGAGACTTATCTCTTTAGCAAGTGTTCCACCTGCCCCTAATTCAACATCATCGGGATGAGCACCAAATGCCAGAAGGTCAATTTTCATAATTCTGCTTTCGGTTCAAAAATAGTTTATTCACGGATTCATAAAAACACCAAATTTGCCGGATATGGAATTCTCCTTTAAACAGTTCATTCGGCTAA
This sequence comes from Bacteroidota bacterium, assembly GCA_016721435.1. Taxonomy (GTDB): domain Bacteria; phylum Bacteroidota; class Bacteroidia; order AKYH767-A; family OLB10; genus JAJTFW01. The sequence continues at coordinate 33,939 of JADKIC010000038.1, read as the reverse complement.
TTCAACATGAGTTCAACCTGGAATTAAAGAATAAACAGGCCATTACCAGCTTGTTGGTCTATTCGCTTGCGTCCATTTACATCTCCTATCTCAGTTACCGCCAACAACTGGATCCGGTGAGCTGGAATGCGCTATTCTGGATAATAATGCTTTTTGCAGCCACAAATGCCATCGCCCGAAGTTTTCTTCAGGAGAGCCGTGGTATTCAACTTTTCCATTATTTGCTCCTGAGTCCTGCCAATGTTATTTTGGCAAAGACTTGTTATAATATTTTATTGCTAAGTGCTTTAGGTATTGTTAATCTCCTGGCATTCTCCTTGTTTTTTGATTTGCCAATACAGGATAAACTTCAGTTTGTGGGTGGATTACTCTTGGGAAGTTTTGGATTGTCATCCATTTTGGACTCTTGTATCTGGCATTGTTTCACGCGCAAAGTAATGCTGCATTAGTAGCAATTCTTGGCTTCCCCTTCTTTTTCCACTCATCATAACGATAATTAGATTTACGCAAAATGCCATTGAAGGACAAGATTGGAGCAATAATCAACCGTATTTTTTGTTATTAATTTCCTTAAATGTAATGATTGTTGCGCTCTCCTACCTCCTCTTTCCCTACCTTTGGCGAGAATAATAAATTGAAATGAAAACGACAATTGCCCATGCCTGGTGGTGGAAAATTTTAGCACTCATTTGTCTTTTTTATACCTATTATATGGGCTTTTTAGGAGAAGTGCCCAGGATGCCCATTCTGAATGAAACCATTCGTAATTTATATTTCCATGTCACTATGTGGATGGCCATGCTTGTGTTGATGCTGTGTAATGCTATTTATAGTATTAAATATCTTGGTAATTCTAAACCCTATGCTGATATCGTAGCTGAAGAATGTGCAAGAATGGCGATGGTCTTTGGTGTCGCCGGATTGATTACAGGCATGGTATGGGCTAATTATACCTGGGGAGCACCATGGGTCAACGATCCGCAATTAAATGGCACTGCAGCCTCCATGTTGATTTACGCAGCTTACTTCATTTTAAGAAATGCCATTGCCGACGATACTAAACGTGCCCGTCTCTCTTCCGTGTACAGCATTTTTGCGTTCGTGATGATGGTGGTTTTTATTTTGATCATACCTAAGTTAAATGATTCATTGCATCCTGGCAAAGGTGGAAATCCCGGTTTTAACAAATATGATTTGGATTCCAATATGCGCATGGTTTTTTATCCGGCCGTTATCGGTTGGACATTACTGGGTGTTTGGATGATGAGTTTCAGAGTCAGAATAACAAAGCTTGAAAAACATTATCATGAATAGGATTATATCTAAAACAGCAGTTCTAACGTTATCCATCTTCATGTCGCTGCATTCATTTGCCCGCGCCCAGGAAATTGAAATGGCAGATACGATGCGTTCAGAGGGTAAAATATATGTAGTGGTAGTGATAGCAGCTCTTGCCTTAACTATTCTTAGTTTCTACATGTTTCGCATTGATAGAAAGGTATCAAAGCTGGAGAAAGAGATAAATAAAAGATAACAGAAATGAAAAAGATCCATATTGTTGCTATAGTGGTTATTGCGATTGCTCTGGCTGTTATTGTCAGCACGATCAGCAATTCCAGCACGTATGCCCCATTCAGGACAGCGATCGAAAATGAAGGGAATACGTTCCATGTTGTTGGAAAAGTAAACCTGCAGAAGGATTTTATTTATAATCCGCAGGAGAACGCTAATATTTTTGGTTTTTACCTGGTCGATAATGAAGGATTGGAAAAGCTGGTTTTGTATAATGGAACAAAGCCTCAGGATTTTGAGCGATCCGAACAAATTGTTGTGGTCGGGAAAATGAAGGAAGATAAGTTTATCGCGAATCAACTGCTGATGAAATGTCCTTCCAAATACAACGGCAACCAACAAGATCAAATGAAAGCGGTACAGTAAGCGTATTAACGATTTCCTTTTCTTAATGCTTCGAGGAAAAAAATAAATGAATCTAAACTATCAAGGTGAACACCTGGGATATGGTCAATTAGGAAATATACTGATCATCTTATCCTTCACAGCGGCATTATTATCCTGCTTCGCTTATTATTTTTCTTTTAAGAGAAAAAACGAAATAACTACGTCATGGGTGACGCTGGGGAGAATGGCCTTCAGTGTTCATGCGATGAGTGCTTTAGGGTTGATCTTTCTGATTTACTATTTAATTCACGGCCATTTCTTTGAGTATTACTATGTCTGGCAACATTCCAGTACTATTTTACCCTTTAAATATATGTGGGCTTGTCTTTGGGAAGGTCAGGAAGGAAGTTTTTTAGTTTGGACCTTCTGGCATGTAATACTTTCCTTCGTTATTATTCTTAAAGCCGGGAAGTGGGAGGCTCCGGTTATGTTTACGCTGATGATCATACAGGCTTTTCTGGCATCAATGTTATTGGGATTAGAATTTGATGGCATTAAAATCGGGTCGAATCCATTTATTCTTTTGCGCGATCATCCTGACTTTGCCAACTTACCTTTTATACAAATGCCGGATTATCTGAATAAGATAAAAGATGGCCGGGGATTAAATCCACTCTTGCAAAATTACTGGATGGTCATCCATCCCCCTACTCTATTCCTGGGTTTTGCTGCTACTGCGATTCCATTTGCGTATGCGATCGGTGGAATGCTGACCGGAAAAGTGAAAGAATGGGTGGCACCTGCAATGCCATGGGCTTTCTTTGGCGTGATGATTCTGGGAACAGGATTATTAATGGGCGGAGCCTGGGCCTATGAATCTTTAAGTTTTGGCGGATTCTGGGCATGGGACCCTGTGGAGAATGCGAGTTTGGTGCCGTGGCTAACGTTGGTGGGTGCAGCCCATGTGATGGTGATTTTTAAGAAGAACGGGACCTCATTAGGCAGTACAATCGTATTGGTTGTTTCCAGTTTTCTGTTGATTCTCTATTCCACCTTTTAACAAGAAGCGGAATTTTGGGCGATACTTCTGTACATGCATTTACTGATTTAGGTATGAGAGGACAATTGGTACTCTATATGCTCTTTTTTGTTGTGCTTTCTATAGTTCTTGTTTTCATCAACAGAAAAGAAATTAAAGGAAGCAGCGAAGATGATCATATCAGCAGTCGTGAATTCTGGATGTTTATGGGGATGTTGATTCTCGTCATCTCTGCTGTGCAGATCAGTATTACCACCTCCATTCCTGTCATCAATAAAATTTTTGGAACAAAGATGGCTCCCCCGGCAGATGCTATAGATTTTTATAATTCCTGGCAGATTCCTATCGCCGTCATCATTGGTCTCCTCATGGCCATCTCACAATTTTTTAAATGGAAACAATCAGATCCTAAGGAAACCATTAAGAAGTTGGTCATTTCCTTTGTAGTGGCTTTGATTGCTGCTATCACTCTCGAAATATATTATGACTTTGACCGTGTACAACAAACCCTGCTTTTGTTTACTGCACTATGGGCCTTTTTAGCTAATCTGGATTATCTGATCCGGGTAGTTAAAGGGAAGACTATGCATTCCGGCTCCAGTATTGCGCATATGGGAATTGCTCTTATTTTATTAGGATCACTCATATCGAATGCAGAAAAGACAGTGATTAGTCAGAACCGTTTGAAAGTAGATTTGGGTAAAGATTTCCCCAATAACGAGAATATTCTGCTCTACCAGGGCGATACGTTACCCATGGGTGAATTTTACGTCACCTATAAGGATAAGAAAAAGGAAGGTATTAACATTTTCTATGAAGTGGAATACTTTAAAGCAAATCATCTTAACGGTAAATTAGAAAAGAGTTTTTCCTTTTTCCTAAAGTGCAGTTGAATGAAAGGATGGGCAATGTAAGTGAACCTCTACCAAACATTATTTGAACAGAGATATTTATACTCATGTCACCTATGCGGAGCTGGATGATAAAACAGGTCGTCAGGAGGATGGAACTTATCGGAAAGGAAAGAAATATCAAATGTCGATTGGCGATACGATTACAACCAGTAATAGTCTCGTTATTCTGGAGTCATTGAATAAAGACGTGGACAAAAATGCTTTGATGCTGAAGGAAGGTGATATTGCCATTGGAGCCCGCTTGTTGATTATGGATGTGAACAGAAAGATTCATTATGCAGAACCTGTTTTTGTCATTCGAGAAAACTCGTTCTTCAATCGCACGGCAGAAATCAATGAGCTGGGTCTGAAATTTGCTTTTGAAAAGATTTTACCCGAAGAGAATAAGATGGAAATTGATATTGCCGAAAAAGAAGGGAATGTAAGAGAATTTGTGATCATGAAAGCTATTATTTTTCCTCAGATAAACATCTTATGGACAGGTTGTATTCTCATGATTATCGGGACATGGATTGCCATCGTAAAGAGGATTCGTCAGTTAAAAGCTCAGCAGGTTCAATAATGTGAAAAATATTGAGATTGGAATACTAGGTTCAGGGAATGTGGCACATCATCTTGCCATAGGACTTTTTCATGCCGGTTTACCTATCCGCTTTATCTGTAGCAGAAATGTTAAAAAGGAAAAGCCATTGCCCGTGCAACAGGGGCTGAATGGCAAGCTAAGGTACCGGCAGCGAAAGAAAGAAGTGCAGTTTTATTTGTCTGTACCTCGGATGATGCGATTCAAGATGTGATGAAGAAAAACACAAAAGCCGGTTTTATTATGGTGCATTGTTCCGGTAGCATTGGTCTGGTTGAAGGTGCTGCTTTTCCCCAAGGGACAGGCGTATTTTATCCTGTGCAATCCTTTTCTTCTAAACTGAAAGTAGATTGGTCGGAAGTACCAATTTGTTTGGAGGCGAGTCATCCAAAAGCACTTCAGCTTTTAAAGAAAATAGCCAAACTCCTGAGTAGAAAGGTAACAGCAATGAATAGCCGGCAACGATTAATGGTACATCTTGCTGCTGTTTTTGCCAATAATTTTAGTAATGCTCAATATGCAATTGCTGAAAGTATATTAAGGAAAGCCATCTCTCTTTGATTTGCTCCGACCATTGATAGCGGCAACGGCAGAAAAAGTACAGCATTCCTCTCCGGTCGCTGTACAAACCGGTCCGGCACAGCGGGAAGACCAACAATCTATTAAATCTCACCTTGCCCTTCTAAAAGCAACTCCTGATATAAGGAACATCTACACTAGCCTCACTAAATTCATAATAAAAAACAAAAATAAGGCCGGCAAATAATTGCTATTCCGCATTTCGATCGGGTATATTTCCGGTATCCCCGGATTAATTCTTTTTGCAGGTGTTGATTCCGAATGGCGCATAAAGGGGACAGAAACTAACCAGAGAAGTCAGGATAAAAACCCCTGCCAGCACGAGCAATACAATACCCAATGTACCCTCTACTCTATTTGTTGCATAGAGAAAGATCAATACCAGTGCAACAATGATTCTTATAATTTTATCGGTAGAACCCATGTTTTTTTTCCTAGTATGTTTGTTTAGTTGAAACAAAACTATGTAATAGGTTTTTGTATTTATGTGACAAAAATCACATATCTCCAAAATCTATGAAAGATTTTTCAAGTGAATTACTTCCCGCCTCCTAATGGAAAAACACTTTTAAAATGATCAAGCCGGCTTTGTCCGGACTGAGGGAAAACACCTCTGCTCACTGTTCTAATGTCTTCCACAGAATAAAAGGCAGTGGGGTGTGTTTCTTCAATGAGGTGGCGGACGGTCATAATATCCTTTCTCTTCACCACAGTAAGAATAATCTTCACCGGACCTTTTGCACCATGTCCTTCAATGGTGGTGATGCCGAAACTATGATCAACAAGTGCTTTTATCAGATCATCAGCGTCTTTTTGGGTAATAATCCGCATCACTTGTAAGCCGAGTGCCAGCCGCTCCTCAATCTTAATTCCGAAGAAAATTCCCATCGAGTATCCTGTAGCATAGGCGATAAAGCAAACCGGATTATGCAAATTCTTCATGATCTGACTAATGGCCAACAACCAGATAAGCACCTCAATAAATCCAAGAAACGGTACGATGTATTTAATGGATTTACTCAGGAAAATATTTCTCAATGTAGCCAAGGTTACATCACTCATTCTCGCTAAAAAAATTAAAGCGGGAAGAACAAACCACTGAAAGGTATCTGAAGCAATAAATTCGCTGCTAAACATTATTTTCTATTATTTTTTGAAGCACTTCCGGCACCCCAACACCGGCAGATTTACGTACTATGGAGAACTCTTTTAAATGAGCAGGTATTTTCGCATGGGGATCCACAAGTATTTTTAGAGAAGCATCCGGAGCATATTCCAGCAATCCTGCTGCAGGATATACCTCCAATGAAGTTCCAATAACCATAAAAATATCAGCCATGCTCGTGATAGAAATTGCTTCCTCCATTGCAGGGACAGCCTCACCAAACCAAACAATATGGGGACGAAGTTGAGCACCCAGTGGGCAGACATCTCCTATCTTTAATTCACTTCCTTCAATTGTATAAATCAGATGTTCATCCAGTGTGGATCTTGATTTTCTGATTTCACCGTGTAAATGAAGGACATTTGATGACCCTGCCCGCTCATGTAAGTCATCAATATTCTGAGTGATAACTTGTACATTAAAATATTTTTCAAGATCAGCAATTGCACTATGAGCAGAATTGGGTTGAGCGGACAAGACCTGTGCTCTGCGTTGGTTATAAAAATCAAGGACTAAAGCAGCATTTCTATGCCATGCACCGGGTGTTGCTACATCTTCTATACAGTATTCTTCCCACAATCCTCCGCTATCCCGAAATGTCTTAATTCCACTTTCTGCACTAATCCCCGCACCGGAAAAAATAACAATATTTTTCATAGCACAAAGATGCTTATCATTCTGCCGGAAGCAGTCGGGTCTGCTAAAATTATATTAACTATTTAACGTTAAAAAGAATGAATGCTACACGCTTTTTATAGAATGGTAGCCCGTTCCGGAAACTTAAAACCACGAAGTAATTCTTCTGTCTTCATTCGTTTCTTACCGGGCAATTGCAATTCCTGCACTACCAGAAATCCATCTGCAGCACTTATTTTTAAGGTGTTTTTACCGTCACTGATAATTTCGTGTGTCAATACTGTTCCTGCGGGTTCGGGGATAGCGCGAAAGACTTTAACGGGGAGAAGCGATCCATCCTCCAGCGCCAAATCAAAAAATGCTCCCGGAAATGGACTTAATCCCCTCACCTGATTATTCAAATGATGGATATCCTTGCTGAAATCGAGTTTGCAATCCTCTTTAAAAATTTTGGGAGCTGATTTTACTTCCTCCCCCTGTTGGATATATTCTTCCTGTGGTTGCAATTGAATAGCGTTGTTTTCGATCGCTCTCACCGTCTTTAAAACTAGCAATGGACCTTCTTCCATCATACGATCATGCAAATCTCCCGCGGTATCTTCCGGACCAATTGGCACTTCCTTTCTATAAATGATGAGACCGGTATCAATCTCATGTTTTAGAAAAAAGTAGTCAATCCGGTTTTGTTTCACCGTTCATGATGGCTCTGTTTATGGGAGCGGCCCCTCTGTACTGAGGGAGCAATGATCCATGAAGGTTAAAGGTGCCAAGGGGTGGCATCGACCACAATGCTTCCGGCATCATGCGAAAGGCGACCACAATTTGAAGATCAGCCTGCAGAGATTTTACTTCGTCCAGGAAAACCGGATCATTCATTCGTTTGGGTTGAAGTATTTTCAATCCGGCTTCCAGAGCATATTTTTTGACATCAGAAATTGCAATACGTTGACCTCGTCCGGCAGCTTTATCTTCTGCGGTAATTACAGCCACAATTTCATAGCCATTCTCAACAAGTATCTTCAGAGAAGGAACTGCAAATGCGGGAGTGCCAAGGAAAATAATTTTCATTTGTCAAGCCCTTTAATTTCAATGATTGTCACCGGTATGCCACGCATGCAAATACTCATTCTATCTTTAACTTTTTGAAAGTGAACCCAGACTTCCAGTTGATCCTTTCTGAATTTCTCGTCGAGAACACCCGGATCAAAGAGGGTACTGTCGTCCTGCATCAACAGAAAGCCACAGCCATCAAGATCTCTGCTATCGATCACCTTCATTTTCCTGAACCTGGGGTCAGGTTTTTCTTCAGGCATTTCTACATTACCTCCTCCGGTTGCGGATGTTTTCCCTGATTTACAGGAAACCATTCCAATAAGCAACAGCCCGAACCACACCATTCGCATCTTCATAACTTCTCTGTGATCAATTTACTTTTCCATTTTCCGGAAACGAGGTAAAAATAGCTGATTATACCCATCATCAACCGATAGATCAGTTCAGAAGTCCAGACTAGCTCCAGTGTGCCCGGTAGAATCACTGTGAAAATAAGTATATAAGCGACATAGATGACAAGTGAAATTACTTCAATAATCATTGCTGCAGTAGTACGACCGGTACCTGAAATCGCTGAAATCAATACCATAGTAATAGAAAATACTAATGTGGCTCCACAGACGACATAAAAGCCCGGAATAGCTTCCTGAATCAGCATACCATCAGACGTGGTAAGACGAAAGAGGAAATCTTTAAATGCAATACTTGTCAGTATCCCTCCTACTCCGATAAGAAAACTCATTTTAACAATTTTTGTGACCAGAGGAATGACTTCATGCTCTTTGTTTTGTCCAAGAAGATTTGACACCATGCTATTGCTGGCCTGAGAAAAGCCCCATATTGGTGTCATGAGGACCATGTATATACTACGAAGCACATTTGATACTGCCAGTTCCCTTGCACCTAACTTTTCAATCAATACAAAAAACAGGAACCATGCACCCATCGATAAAAAATGTTGTAACATAATGGGAGAAGATAAAGTGAGGATCTGAGCATAGGCCGTTCTTTTTAATTGTGTAAACTTAAATAACCTGAATTTCTGAAATACTGAACGAGACATCGTATAAATTACAGCATAGACAACAGCGAGTGATTCCGAAATTGCAGAGGCAAGTCCCGCCCCGATGAGACCTAGTGCAGGGAATCCTATTCCGCCAAATACAAAACCATAGTTAAGTATTACATTCAATACCATCATGAGAACAGTAGAATAAGTAATAATGCGGGTTTGCGTAATGCCGGTATAGAAGGCACGTAGTGCAATGAGCATCATCATCAATGGCAAACTCCAGCTACGTGCTTTTAAATAACTCAGCGCCGCTGCTGCCACTTCTCCATCATTAATTATTAATGGCAATAATGAAGGTATAGCCAGATAGAGAAAGAGCAACATCAACATAGAAAATACAAGTAGAATGACCAGGCTATGATCGAAAACGTGTCCTATTTCCGTTGGACGATCCTCCCCTGCTTTTCTTGAAATAATGATTTGTGCTCCTATCCCTACGGCCGTGCCCAACATCAATAGCAAAAAGTAGAAAACGCCACCCAGCGCTGAAGCAGCCAGTTCTTTTTCTCCAATTCTGGCTACAAAAGCGACGTCTGTAAAATTAATGACAGTTCCTGCGAGGCTACTGAGCATTATTGGCCATGAAATACGCCAAATTTCTGAATACGTTACTTTAACCTTCATACAACCGTTTGCAAAAATCGTAAAATTAAACGGCTTTACTACTATACGGTTTTATGACACTGTATTCTTGAAGATCATTTTGAAATGTGGAATATTGGCTTCATAAAATAACTCTCCCACCTGATAAAACCCTGCTCTGCTATATAGATTCATGGCATTTACCTGCGCATTCAGGTAGATCATTTTACCATACGGAATAACATCCTTTAAGACGGTATTCACTAAAAATGAACCATAGCCTTTATTTCTGAATTCCGGCAAAAGCGCAAATCTTTCCAACTTAATACCATCATTGGTAAAGCGCCAGCGGGCTGTACCCGCCGGCTGCTTATCCACCAACAGCATATAATGCATGCTTTCATCCTCATGTTCATCATATTCTTCTTCATGAGAGACATGCTGCTCTTCAACGAAGACTTTTTGCCTGATCGCAAAAATGATGGAGGCATTATCTTTATCCTCAGTTTTAAAACGTATTACTTCTGTCATGTGGTCCTGTTTCAGACCTGAAAAATAATCAATCTTCTTTAAAAAGTAAGAACTACTTTTTCCTGCCATTCTTGTCCTTTACCATCACTCACCTTGAGTAAATAAGTTCCGGGTAGAAGCGAAGCATCAATTTGGAACTGTCTAGAATAGCCATCCGTTAAGACATTACCGATGTATTGAACATTTTTTCCCGTCATATCGAAAAGGTTCGCGACTAAAACACCATTCTCCTGTTCCGGAAGAACCATTCTGATTATTTTGTCAGCTACCGGATTGGGAAACACCGATAAAGTTGATTTTGTAAAATTAACAGCCACTATATTGGTAAATTCATCAGTCCCGTCTCGATCAACCTGCCGTAAGCGATAATAGCTCATCCCTTTCAATGGTTGAACATCTTTGAATTGATAATCAGAAATACTATTAGAAAAGCCTTTGGCCATCACCCGACCAGTGGGAATAAATTCATGACCATCTCCACTGCGCTGCACTTCAAAAAAGTCACTATTTACTTCAGTAGCAGTAGTCCAGTCTAACATAACTAAGTTGCCCTGAGCTAATCCATTGAACTTTACAAATTCAACAGGAAGAGGATTCACTCCACCACTGGCGTTGGCGAGTGTAAAATAATTATTAAAGCCATTGAAATTAGCAGAGGTAATACTTCCTGTGCCATTCGCCGTACCTACACCACCCAGATCCAGCCATGCGGATGCACCATTGTCGCGCGCTACACGTAAATTGCTGAAATCCGTAACAAAGTCATCCGCACCATAGGATAAAGTTACCCTGGCATTGCTCAGATTGGCAACAGCAGATCGGGTAATGGTGTAGTGGCGAATATCAGATACCCATGTCAAGGTGGGTGGTAAAGAGTATCCCATAGCTCTGGCTGAGTTGTTCCAAACTTCGGAAGTATAGGTAACCGTTGCTACTGAAGAGTGTTGCACTGCTAAGATGATGGGACGATAGGCGCCATTTTTACCTACCGGGAAATTTATACTTTGCGCGCTGCTGCTTGCCACCAGTTGTTGCATGGGACCATCGACATAAGAAATCGAAGAACCAATATTTGAAGCAGCACCTGCTAAGCAAACAACAGGCGTTGCTGCAGATGAAAACATGACCCCGTCAAGCATCAATAATGTATTACTGATTTGAATAGTTTGCGTCAGGTTTGAACCCATACTGTTATTTAAGGTAAGATTGTAAAATGAAGTAGTACTACTTCCTCCTATCCATAATCCTTCACCGCCCTGAAGTGTTATTGTTCCTGTACGTGGTGTAAAAGTTCCGTTGTTATAAAAAGCATGTAAACCGTCGAAATTATCTGTCAGGATTATATTTCTGGAATCGCCGGTTGTACCTGAAACAGATCGGTTATCAAAGATTTTATTGGCATCGATATTTAAGCTCATCACTCTGAAATCAGAGGTTGAGTTTGCAACGGGGCAAAGGGTAACTATAGCGGCTGCAGGACCTGAAACCCGGAAGTTGGGATGGTTCACTGTGCCATAGGGAGTAAATTTAAAAGTAGAACCGGATGCTGTGCTCGCATTCCCAAAAACAACTGTCCCGCCACTCACAGTCACCGTACCGGAGGTGCCACAAATATTGAAGTCGGTTAATCCGGCTCCACTACCCGGCTTCTGCAAAGTAATTGTACCTGCACTCATAGTAAAGCGGCTGGAAGCGCTATTTCCTACATTGAACACTTCAAGATTGGTCCCGGTAGATCCTGAATTGAGAAGTACATTACCGCCACTCTGACTAAAACGAAGCGGGTCGCCGGAATTTCCTGAACGATATGTTATTCCTCCATATACCGATAGTGTCCCGCCCGTAACATCAATGGCCGGAATTCCTGCACCGCTCTGGTCATACCTCAACCCAAAGTTACCTGTAGCAGAACCAATACGCATGGTACCCGCTGTCACTGTAATCTGACCTTGCAGATAAACATAATTTGAATTAGGCGAAAGGTGAAGAACACCATCCATCACTTGAATAATAGCATTCGGACCAACGGTAAAATCACCCAATGCAGGATTAACATTATAGGTAAACCGGTTATTGTGTACATACGTTCCGAAACCAACAACCAGTTCTCTTATGGCCGTTTCAAATGCCAGAACAGTTGCTTCCAGTCTGTACGATATCAGCGTTGATTTAAAGACGGTTACCCGATTCAAATCCCAGGAGCCTGTCCCGGAAATTACTGAATTAATGGCTGAATTGAAGGTCACATTGACATAATCATTGGCATCCACATATAAATCCACCGATCCATTGTTGATGATGCTTCCACTGATGAAAAGATTATGCATCCTTGATGAATTGGAGGCATACCCAAAAGCCGCTCCGCTATTCACGGTAATGTTTCCGGCAACAACCATAAGGAAGGTCAGGTAATTGGAATAGAGCAAGGAACCTGATGCCCCCTGACCGATGGTGATGCTCGCAGTAACGGAGTTAACATTCATTGAAATGTTATGTCCATCACCGATAAAGACCACATCACCTCTTTGCGGGAAGGTGCCGGCGTTGACCGGACTACCATAAGTTACTGTTGACCAGGAGGTGTTCACACTCCAGAGACCGCTCTGTCGAGAATAATAGGTTCTAGCATTACTTTCACTGAGAAAACTCAGAACAAGAAGGGCTATGAACCCGGATTTTCGGAGCGGCATGATTAAAGTTTTCATGCGCTGCATTATTAGACTATTGTTGTTGGTGATTCAAATATGCAAGTGCTTCCGGTTGATAAAATAACAATTGGAAGGAAATCTTACAATTGTAATGTAAGGTGTAAAGTGCATGGAAAAGGGAGTTCAGTATAACCGATAAAATAATTTAGCAGACAATAGAACAAGAGCGAATAAATAGAGTAACTAGCCTTCAAATAGTTTATCACATACCCTATTCCCCAGTTATATTTAATTGACGAATGGCTTTTTCAAACGATGGGAAGTAATGCAAATTCAAGGAGTAAATCACTCTTATTTATTCATTATTTACAACAGTGAGCAATTTACCTGTCCATTTTTTTCCGGATGCATCGGTGATTTGCACCAGTAGATTCTTAGCTGAATTCGATGGAGGAACAGAACATTGGAGAATTGTTTCGGGTTTATCAATCGTTCGTGAATCCAGAATAGTTCCATTTAGATCCATAGTGTTTACGGTGATTTCACCGGTGAATTCGGAGGACAAATAAATAGTGTATGCTTGCTGCACCGGGGGATTTGGGAATAACAGGGTTGGAGAAGTCTTCCCGTTGAGTACTTTCATGGAAGAAAAGGTATATTCTCCATCCAGATCCACTTGTCTGATCCTGTAATATACGATGGTATATGGAGAAGTGCGGTCGATATAGGAATAGTACTTCGGTGTTGTGGAATTACCGGCAGCAGCGATACGTGTTAAATTTTCAAAATTTCTGCCGTCGAAACTGCGTTGCACTTCAAAAAAATCAGCATTCTTTTCTGCCGCTGTCGCCCATTCGAGCAGGGAAAATCCTTCTGTATTTCCCGCTCTGAAATACATCCATGTTACCGGCAAGGAATTACTACCGCCTGTTGTATTGCCCAGAACGATAATTCCATTCATAGTTCCTGAAGGCGAAGAAGTAATACTCCCACTTGTTGCACCGGAACCGGTGCCGCCAATATCTGTCCAATTGGAGGAACCATCATCCATCACCATTCTTAAATTTGAGGGATCATCCACTCCATCCCCGGCATCATAATAAATTGTAAACGCCACCGAATTGAGATTTGATGCACCTGTCCGTGATAAGGAATAATACCTTACAGCAGAAACTCTGTCAATACTTCCCGGCAATCCATAATTCAAATCCCTTGCATTTGCATTATTGAGGTCCGCGGTATAAGTCACCATTGCATTTGTAGCATGAGAAACTTCCATTTGTAATGGACGGTAATGACCATCCTTTCCTATAGGAAAATTTAAAACGGAGGTTACATCTGTACTTACTTGTCTGATCAGTGGTCCATCAATATAAGACGATGCACTGCCTATACCCAGGCTTGCTGTCGGGGAAATGGTTAATGTATTTTCAGAGGTTGTGTAGATTACTCCGCTATTAAGAGATAGTGTTCCGGAAATCCTGATATCATTTCCCAATGTCATACCTGTTCCATTGTTGATATCAAAATGATGAAATTCCAATGTTCCGCTTCCGCCTATTTGTTGTCCCTCTCCACCTTCTAATGTCAGTGTAGAGTTTCGTGCAGTAAAGGTTCCATCGCAATAGAGCGAATTGATCCCATCGAAATTACCTGTAAGGTAGAAGGAGCGGCTATCGCCTGTTGTACCTGAGGCAGAACGAATATCAAATGTTTTTCCTTCGTAAATATTCAAACTGATCAAATGTATATTTTCTGTTGAATTTTCCGAAGGGCATAAAATGGCGCTGTTCGCTAATGGACCGGCGAGGATAATATTGGGAAAAGTGACAGAACTATGCGGTGTAAATGTATAAGTAAGTCCGGATCCACTCTCTTCATTTCCAAATTGCAGAAATCCTCCCGTTGTAGCAACAGTACCATTGGTGGAACAAAGTTGGACATCAGTTACCGACGTGCCGGTTGTATTTGGCTTTTCAAGAATAATACTTCCATCCAGAAAGGTACACGTGCTTCCTGTAACATCATTGATGCGAAAAACAATATCTGCAGTTCCCGATGTTCCTGTATTTAATAGTAAATTGCCACCACTAATAGTAAAGTTGAAGGAAGATGAGGAAGAACCGGACTTATAAGTGATTCCACCATGGATCTCCATTTCCCCGATTCAATATCCAATCTTGGTACGAAGGAGGTTGTTTTATCGTAGCGAAGTCCGCCCAGACCGGTTGGCGAACCTACCTTCAAAATTCCTCCTGTAACATAAATAGACCCGGACAAGGTTAATTCATCCTGGGTGGGCGATAAATGCAGTGCTCCCTGACTTACTTTCACAATGCCATCTGCGGGAATATTGAAACCACTTCCGGCCGAGCTATTCACTTCATATATCGCAGCATTATTATGATGAAAAGTTCCGTAAGTAATAACCAGTTCACGTATGGCAGCTTCGAAACTTGTACTTTGAATTTCCACATAATAAGTTGTGGAAGCACTCTTTGAAACAGTGACCCGGTTTAAATCCTGCGTGCCTGAACCCGATACGATGGAGTTGGCTGAACGATAGAAAACCAAGTTCACCACATCATCAGCATCTGAATAAAAGTCAATGTTTCCATTGTTGATTAAATTATTACCTACCTGAAAAGTATGGGTTCTTGTACTATTGCCTGCATATTTCAAATTGGCTCCGGCATTCACAGTTACATTGTTAATGACGGTTACATTGTAGCTTCCCGCTGAAGAATATTCCAGTTCACCGGAAGTGCCTTGGCCGATAAAAAGATAACTTGTCGTACAGTTCACATTGACAATTATGGTATAGCCATCACCGATATAAGCATAGTCCCCGGACTTAGGAAATGTTCCGGAATTGGTGGCCTGACCGTAACCTGTCGTGGACCAGCTTGAATTATCATTCCAGTTGCCACCGTTGGTTTTGCTATAATAAGTAGCTCCCCACGTGTTGCCCAAACATAAGTTCAGACAAAAGAATAGAAAGAGTAATTTTTTTTCCATGATTTTTCAATTTCATTTGAACCATGGCCAACGAAAAGCATTCCACGAACAGCTTTTAAAAACCTAAAATGTACTGTCGGCTTACAGCAAAAACAGACTAAAATATAATAAAAATAAGTCGTATCTTCTTGATATTCAGGTATAATGTTATACGAAAAGATTCAGAAAACTAATGAATATTACAAAGAAGCGAGGCGATCAAGCACCATTTTTATCAATTTATGCATGGCTGCTTCGGCATCTGCGGAATATTGTTGGGCAATCCGGTTGGCCACAATCACATTCGCGGAACAGCAATGATGTCCGAGTAATTTAGCCAGGCCGTACATCGCCCCGGTTTCCATTTCGAAGTTGGTGATGCGTTCACTTTCAAAACGGAAAGAACTCAAGCGTTCAATCATATCCATCCGCGCCGGTTCAAGTCGTAATTGACGCATTTGAGGAGCGTAAAAGCCGGAACAGGAAGCTGTAATTCCTTTATGCATTTCTGGGGAGAGTAAATCAATCAACCGTTCAGATCCTTTAGAAATATAAGGTTGAGCCAATATGCCATTACTGGGATAATGCTTTCTAAATGCCTGAATAATACTTTCTTCATAGTCATCATTTTCCAGTTTATAGAAGTTCAGTAATCCATCTAAACCCAGACCATATTCAGAGCAAACGAAACTATCCACCGGAATATCCTCCTGGAGCGAACCTGAAGTGCCAATACGAACTAAATAAAGTTTTGAAAGTTCTTTTTTAATCGTTCGGGTTGGCAGATCGATATTCACCAATGCATCTAACTCATTGTAAACTATATCAATATTGTCAGTGCCTATGCCGGTAGAGAGCACCGTCATGGATTTGCCTTTATAGGAACCGGTATGAGAGATAAACTCTCTTTTTTGTTTTTTTACCTTTATCTGATCAAAATAAGCGCTCACCATTGCAACACGGTCAGGATCACCTACGTTAATGACAATAGGAGCTAAATCGGATGGTAAAAGGTTCAAATGATAGACACTTCCGTCTTTGTTTAAAATTAATTCAGATTCAGGTATTTGTGTCATAACTATTAATCAAATATTTTTGCAGTCAACAAATGTAATAGAAACTCAAGTAAATGACTAAGGAAAAGCGACATATAATAGTACCCATTGATTTCAGTGAACAGTCAACCATTGCGTTAAGTCAAACATACAATCTGGCGAGAATGTCGTCAGCTGATATCACCTTGCTTCATGTAATTGATGAAGCACTCTTCTCTTCTGTCCTCCATTTGTTCTCCTCCAAGGAAGATCAGGAAGAATTATTACGCTTAGGTATACAAACAAAGTTAAACGGTATGGCAAATGATGCCAAGGCTAAATCCGGACTTGAGTTTAACACCAGAATTGAAAAGGGTAAGATTTACGATGTTGTTGCCGAAGTGGCCAAGGAAATTAATGCTTCTTTATCGTAATGGGTACATCGGGAGAGACCACCCTCAAGAAGAAATTTATCGGTTCTAACGCTATTCGTGTCATCAGTGATGCACCATGCCCTGTAATTACTATTAAAGGTAAGAAGCATAGATCGGGATGTAATACAATATTGCTACCTTTAGACCTATCTAAAGAGACTAAGGAAAAAGTGACGCAATGTATTGAAATTGCTCGTTTTTTTAATTCTACGGTAAAAGTGATGTCAGTAATTGATACAGAGGATGAATTCCTAATAAACAAGCTGGAGCGACAGATGGATCAGGTAGTAGCTTTTATAGCAGGCCATGAGATTGCATGTACCGGGGAATTTTATAAGCATAAGGATATTTCTGAAGGTGTACTTGAATATTCAGATAAAATCAATGCCGACCTGATTATCATTATGACTCAAAAGGAATCCGACTGGACTGTTTTTGTAAGTACTGAATCACAACAAATCATCAATAATTCAGAGGTGCCTATCTGCAGTATCCGCCCTATCGAACGCAAGGATACAACTGAATATGTAATTACTTAGAAACTATACGTTATGCAAAAAGACCTTAACATCAAAAAAATCCTTATTCCATACGATTTTTCAGAGACAGCCGCCTTAAGTCTGGAGCATGCTATCTTCATGGCTAAATTGCTGAAAGCGGATATTTATCTCCTGCACATCGTTGAAACCACTACATTTCCCAGTTCCATCTCTCATGCCTTCACAGGTTTTGAAAAGAAAGTAGAAGAAGCTTCCAATGAGAAGCTGAAGGAACTTGCCGATGAAATACATCGCGAACATGGTGTACAGGTTCAAATCATAACGGAAGTAGGTAAAATCTATAAGCGCATCGTTCACACGGCGAAGCAAGCTCATGTGGATATCATCATCATGGGAACACATGGAGCCAGTGGAAGCAGTTATATCATCGGAAGTAATACCACCCGTGTTGTACAGGAAGCTCCTTGTCCGGTGATTTCAGTGCAAACACATATAACCAAAGTTGGCTTTGCAAAAATTGCCCTGCCTATTGATGACAGTGCCGAATCCAGACAGAAGGTAAATTTCGCATTAGAGATTGCTAAGCATTATAATTCAAGAGTTGTAGTCATCGGATTAATGAGAAATGGCAATGAAGATTATCAACGAAAATTTAAGATTAAGATTGAACAGGTGGAAGATTTTCTATCTGGACATGGAATCATTACAGAGTCGATTTATAAACAAGGTGACGATCTCGCGAAAAGCACTTTGCAAAGTTCGACAGAAATTGAAGCCGACTTGCTGGTGATCATGACGGAGCAGGAACCTTCCATTACCGGATTATTGATGGGCTCCTATGCTACCAAAGTCATCAATGGTTCTAAAATTCCGGTGATGACAGTGAGGCCTGCTGAAATTGATCCGGAGCGAATAACAGTTACATTTTAATTTAAAATACTAATTGTAAAACATCGGCTTCAGATTATTGAGGCCGATGTTTTATTTTTATACCAATGAGTTTAATACATCAGGTCCTTTCCCAATACTGGGGATATAACCGGTTTCGTCCTTTGCAGGAGGAAATTATCCGTTCTATCATAGAGGGAAAGGATACCCTGGCTTTATTGCCTACGGGTGGTGGAAAATCCATCTGTTTTCAGGTGCCGGCAATGGCCATGCCCGGATTATGTCTGGTCATTTCACCGCTGATTGCATTGATGAAAGATCAGGAGCAACAGCTCAGGGATAAGGGAATCCGCGCTGTGGCGATCACCAGCGGAATGAAAAAGGGAAGTGCAACTTGCTTTGAATAATTGTCAGCTCGGCGACTATAAATTTCTATATGTCTCACCGGAACGACTGGCATCCGAAATGTTCAGAGAGGCCCTTCAGGAGATGAAACTGAACTTAATCGCGGTCGATGAAGCGCATTGTATTTCCCAATGGGGCTACGATTTTCGTCCACCCTATCTTCAACTTGCTGACATCCGCTCATCCTTTCCCGGCATCCCTGTACTTGCCCTCACCGCCTCAGCCACGCCGGAAGTTCAGAAAGATATCTGCGAAAAACTTTTATTTAAAGACTTCTCCGTATTCACCAAGAGCTTTGCGCGACCTAACCTCTCCTATCTTGTCCGACTGGAGGAAAATAAATTTGCGCACCTGCTGAAAGTGTTAAAAAATGTGCCGGGCACCTCTATTGTTTATGTTCGAAACAGAAGAAAGACAATGGAAATTGCCACCGAGTTGAGGAAAATGCAGATCAGTGCCGACTATTACCATGCCGGCCTCGACCATCAAACACGGGAAGAACGACAGCAAGCCTGGAAGAAAAATGCAACGCGGGTCATCGTTGCGACAAATGCATTTGGAATGGGAATCGATAAACCCGATGTACGTTC
Organism: Bacteroidota bacterium; assembly: GCA_016721435.1. Lineage (GTDB taxonomy): Bacteria > Bacteroidota > Bacteroidia > AKYH767-A > OLB10 > JAJTFW01. The sequence goes on along the minus strand of JADKIC010000038.1, from coordinate 14,393 downwards.
TGTCATCCACATGGACCTTCCGGATGATCTGGAGAGTTATTATCAGGAAGCCGGCAGAGGTGGAAGAGATGAGAAGCCGGCGTACGCGGTGGTTCTCTATGACAAGGCTGACCTCGCGGATCTCGAACACCGTTGTATTTCCAACTTTCCGGAAAGAGAAGCCATTCGGAATGTGTACAAGGCGCTCTCGAATTTTCTGCAGATCCCTACGGGAGCAGGTTTGGACATCAGCTACGAATTTGAACTCACTGTTTTCTGCAAACAATATCAGTTTGAAACACTCCAGACTTTAAACTGTCTGAAAGTTTTGGAAATGACCGGATACATCTCCTTGAGTGATGCCTTCTACCATCCGGCCAGAGTACGAATACTTGCACATCAAATGGAATTATATAAATTCCAGGTGGAACAACCTGCCTATGATCCTCTCGTAAAAGGTATACTCCGCTCTTATGCGGGTACCTTTGATGATTATGTGCGCTTTAGTGAAACAGAACTTTCAAGAAGGACAGGGATAGAGGTTGAGGAACTGAAAAAGCAATTCATCTATCTCACTAAAATTGGAATCCTCGATTACATTCCTGTTACCTTGAAGCCCTCTGTTACCTTTCTGCATCGGAGAGTTCCCGAGGGTGAATTGTACATTCCTAAGGAAATTTTAGAACAACGTAAGCTGCGATTTAGAATCAGAGCAGATGCTTTTCGTAATTTTTTAACCAATCCCCATCAATGCCGGAGCATTCTATTACTTTCTTATTTTGGAGAGAAGAATCTGCAGCGCTGCGGGACTTGTGATTTTTGCAGAGAGCGAAATAAACTTGCATTGAATGATATGGAAGTAGAGACACTCTCTGAAAAAATTCATGAAGTATTGCAACTTCATCCGCTTATTCCTGCTGAGCTATCCAAATTACTTACGGATGTGCCTGTTGATAAACTGGAGCCTGTCCTGCGATGGCTATTGGATACCGGGGATCTGGGTTTGGATTTCATTGGAAGACTATATGTAAAATCGGAATGAAAAGGAAATTGGGGAAAGCTTTTTACTGGAAGGAAGATGTAGTCACCCTTGCAAAACTCCTGATTGGAAAGGTGCTTGTTTCCGCTATTGACAATACCTACTGCAGCGGAATCATCACGGAAACGGAAGCCTATAACGGAATTAATGACAAGGCCTCTCATGCCTACGGAGGAAGAAGAACTACACGGACTGAGATAATGTATGCCATCGGAGGTTGTGCCTATGTTTATTTATGTTACGGCATTCATTCGCTCTTCAATGTTGTTACTGGAAAGGCAGATCAGCCACAAGCCATACTCATCAGAGCGATACAACCTCTGGAGGGTATAGATCTCATGGAAAAAAGAAGGAAAATGAAGTCGACGACACGGAACTTTAGTAATGGTCCGGGGAAAGTCAGTGAAGCGATGGGTATTCACTTTAGTCATTCCGGGATTTCACTTTTTGGGCAGCTTATCTGGATAGAAGATCGCGGGCTGAACATAGAGGAGCATAATATTAAGGGGACTCCCCGAATTGGTGTAGACTATGCCGCTGAAGATGCACTACTCCCCTGGCGTTTTGTATTAAAAGAAGAAGTTTAACTGATTACACATCCCCCATCCGGTACCGGTAGCCATAAAAAATGATTAGTTTTGAGCGTTAGTAACAAAGATGGAAATATTGCATATCGGTTTTCTGAGTGTGCGTTTGCTGGATATCCTGGATATCCTGATTGTCGCATTCCTTCTTTATAAAATCTACCGCTTGCTAAAAGGTGGAGCCGCCATTAATATTTTCATCGGAATTATCGCCATCTACGTGCTCTGGTGGTTGTTTGTAAAAATCCTGAATATGCAATTGCTTGGAGCCATTCTCGGACAATTCATGAGCATTGGTGTCATCGCGCTGATCATCGTTTTTCAACAGGAAATCAGACGATTCTTATTGGTTATTGGAAGCAATAGTTTTGCCGGTAAGGATAGTTTCACGCGCAAATTATTGCCGTGGAACTGGCAGGCACCCGCAATCAGTAAACCGAATATTTCTCCTATTGTAAAAGCCTGCACGTCCATGTCGAAGAATAAGACAGGTGCCATCATGGTATTGGCGCGCTCTTCCGATTTGAAATTTTACGAGCGCACGGGAGATATCATGGATGCAGAAGTTTCGAAACGTTTGCTTGAGAGTATTTTCTTTAAGAATAGTCCGATGCACGATGGTGCGGTCATCATTGAGAACAATAAAATTAAAGCCGCGCGATGTGTACTTCCTGTTACGGAGAACACCGATTTACCTGCTCATTATGGAATGAGACATAGAGCAGCACTGGGAATTACTGAGCAAAGTGATGCCATTTCTATTATTGTCTCGGAAGAAACCGGAAATATCTCCATGGCTGTAGATGGAAAAATGCACTATAATATTTCGCCGGAAGAGTTGGAAGAATTATTGACGAAGGAGCAATAATCTCTTCTGCCATTTTTATGTTTTACACCTTAACTATTTCCGCCTCATACAAACACTGAATCGCTACTCGTTAACTTTGTCCTTCCACTTGACGCTAGTCATGTAATAGGCTTGTGATAATTTTCCTGAATTGCACCTATTACTACGGTGTTTTCACTTTCATTTTTCTAATGGATTTCTGACTTCCAATCTGAAACACCCTGAATTAAACTCCGGAAGAGTTCTCTAACTATTTTCAGAGCAAGTTTTCTAGGGAATGCAGGAAACGTATAACGACAGCGCGAAGAAGCTTATTCCGTCGACATTAGCCCTGGAGGGTCGGTATCTCTATAACCGACAAACCGCCGCATCGCTTCAACCGCCGGCAGTCGACCTATGGTCGACTGCCGGCATAGGTGGGTGAAGATGGTCTCCTCTTACAGAGATACCGCCCCTACAGGGCTTGTATATCTAAAAACTCCGGACTGCCAACTGTCGTCGGACGCCTTGAGACACCTGTTAATTTAAATCGTTATGCAGATTTTCTTTTACTCATAAATTTTTTTTTTCTGCGGAAGTCAGGAGGAACATTAATCTCTCCTGCCATTTTTAGTTTTTCACCTTCACCATTTCCGCCTTTTGGAAATACTGATTCGCCATCTGCTCGTTTCATTTGTTCATTCAGGTAACTTCGATCATATAGTAGGCTTGCGATATTTTTCCTGACATGTACCTTTTAGTGCGGTGATTTCAAATTTGATTTACTAATGGATTTCCTGACTTCCACACTGCAACACCCTAAATTAAACTCCGAAAAGTTCTTTAACTATTTTCAGAGTAAGTTTTATTCGGAAGGCAGGAAAAGAATAACGTCAGCGCGAAGATGCTTATTCCCTCGGCATAAGCCCTGTAGGGGCGGTATCTCTGTAACCGACAAACCGCCCCATCCCTTCAACCGCCGGCAGTCGACCTATGGTCGACTGCCGGCATAGGTGGGTGAAGATGGTCTCCTCTTACAGAGATACCGCCCCTACAGGGCTTGTATATCTAAAAACTCCGGACTGCCAACTGTCGTCGGACGCCTTGAGACACCTGTTAATTTAAATCGTTATGCAGATTTTCTTTTACTCGTAAATTTTTTTTTTTCTGCGGAAGTCAGGAGGAACATTAATCTCTCCTGCCATTTTAGTTTTCACCTTCGCCATTTCCGCCTTTTGGAAATACTGATTCGCCATCTGCTCGTTTCATTTGTTCATCCAGGTTACACCTTTCATATAATAGGCTTGCGATAATTTTACTGACTTTTACCATTTAGTGCGGTGATTTCAAATTTGATTTACTAATGGATTTCCTGACTTCCACACTGCAACACCCTAAATTAAACTCCGAAAAGTTCTTTAACTATTTTCAGAGTAAGTTTTATTCGGAAGGCAGGAAAAGAATAACGTCAGCGCGAAGATGCTTATTCCTCGGACATAAAGCCTGTAGGCGGTATCTCTGTAACCGACAAACTGCCCCATCCCTTCAACCGCCTGCAGCCGACCTATGGTCGGCTGCAGGCATAGGTGGGTGAAGATGGTCTCCTCTTACAGAGATACCGCCCCTACAGGGCTTGTATATCTAAAAACTCCGGACTGCCAACTGTCGTCGGACACTTTGAGACATCTGTTAAGTTAGAGCACTATGCAGATTTTCTTTTGCTCGTAAATTTTACTGTTTATTTCTGCGGAAGAAAGGAGGAACATTAATCTCTTCAGCCATTTTTACTTCCTGGCCTTCGCCATTTCCGCCTTTTGGAAATACTGATTCGCCATCTGCTCGTTTCCTTTGTTCTTCCAGGTCACACCAATCATATAATAGGCTTGCGATAATTTAGGGTCGTAGAAGACGGCTTTCTCGAGATAGACAAGGGCCTGATCATATTGTCCGGCGACACCGTAACAGCTTCCCATATTCATATAGGCATCTGCATAATCGGGTTTCAAACGGACGGCTTCTGTATAGCGCTTTAAGGCCTCATTAAAATTTTGCATCTCAAAATAAACCGAGCCGGAATTATTATACACCACCGGATCGTATTTATTATACTTCAAGGCTTCATCATAGTACTGCAATGATTCTTTGAAATTCTTTTTTCGGTAGTAAGCGACACCTAACTGCGTCCAGGCATCGGCGAAAGGCGCATACAGTTCAACTGATTTTTTCAAGTGATAGATACCGACTTGCTCCACACTGTCCCGGATGATTCCGGATAAGAAGTGAGTGTTTCCGGTTTTACGAGAATCAATCCCTGATAATAGTGCACGCGCGTGCAGAATTAGGAGCTGAAATAATTCCGGATGCATAGAGTGTCAGGTTATCCTTCCAAACCGGATTACGCTGGATGGTCAGTATGCTGAATGCACCAACGAGGACAATGGCTATTGCTGAAAGTCCGGGAGATAATTTTCCGATGGTCTTCTCTCCTCCCAGCCTGCCCACCAATACGGAGGAACCGCCAGACAAAAACCAAACGACGGGGCATACATTAATCGTTCGCCGTAATGGGTGCCAATCAGCATAAAAATATTTGAGGAGACGGAAGCCGTAACGAAGAAGTAAACAGTGATGCACTTAACATACTTCTCTTCTTAAAACCAACAACAGCCAATACGAGTGTAGCAGAGAGTACAATTGCGGAAACGATAAACGAAAGATCCGAAACTTTCGCCGGTGATACCTGCGGGTAGGATAAATCAAAACTTAAATTAATGGGCAATACCAACTTCCAAACATAGAGTCCGAGCATGGCTACTGCACCTGTAAATTTTGGTCAAGGGATCCTTAGCTGAAGAAAGCATATTATCCGCTACTGAAGGCGGAGCACTTTTAAAAATCGTATCAGCATTCAGCACCTGGTGGCGGATGAGAAAAAACAAGAGTAATGGAACCAACATGATGAGGGTACCTTTCAGTGATGTTTTGAAATCCTGGCCGTGAATGAACCAGGCCATCAAAGGAAAGAGCACAATAAATGTCACGGCACTTTCTTTACTCAGGAAGGCGATGAAATAACAAATAACCGCTCCGACAACAGACATCGTTTTCCCGGATTTCGTATATTCCAGAAACAAATCCAGACTCATCAGACAAAAAAGAAAAGCCAGTATTTCATCCAGACTTTTAATATTGGCGACTACTTCGGTGTGGATGGGATGAACGGCGAAGAGACTTGCAGCAAGCAAAGCTACCTGCATTTGATTGGGCCACCACTTCCCGGTAAAAGTATACACACGATAACAGGTAAAAGAAAACAGCGCAACATTCAGCACATGACCCGGTGTAGCGTTATCCGGCCACATCGCCCAGAAAGCAGCAAAGATGGCCTTCGTCAGCGGACGATAGAGTTCATCAGCCAAAAGAATATATCCATAGCGATAACTCGTACTGAAAATCTCACCAATGGCAGCCCACCCTTTCTGCGTACTTAAATTTTCGAGGATGGCAGCGTAATCATCCAGTGCGAAACCATGATTGAGCGTATTGGCATAGACGAAGAAACCCAGGATAGCCGGAAGCAAGGGCCACCATACCGGCACCTGTGATTTTGTCAATACAGAAGCTGGAGCCGACTTCATCTCTGCCTGAGCAGCCGCGAACTTCTCTCTCTTATTGGGTTTCTGACGAGCCATAAAAAAATTAATTTACGGAATTCGATACGGTATCCATTCCTGCATTGTTCTTCTCAAACAAATCAATCAATGCTTCCGGACTCAGACTCAACTGTTGCAGCATCGTTCTTGCATCGCCTGCCAGTTCATGCTGAGGATAAGTATCAATAAATTTCTCATAATAATTTCTGGCTTTCGTTGTATCCCGCAAATGATTCTCTGCCACAAAACCCTGCAGGAACAAAGCGGCAGCTACTTTATTATAATTCGGATAGCGCTGCACTCTGCCAAAGAGATCGAGGGCTTCATTAAACTTTCCGGTGGCGACATGTAACTCTCCCGCTTTAAACAAATAAGAGGGAGAAAGGGTATCGTCCTGGTATTCGTTCGCATATTTCAGGTAGAGGGCGATCAGTTGTTCCGCTTTCGCACGATCAGGAACAGGCATCGAATCGAAATTCAACGCGGCCTCTTCTTTTTCAATTTCCTTTTGCAAAGTCACCTGCGGACGCACACAGGAGCTAATAATAAATAAGAAGAGGATAATTGTATAAGATGTAATCTTCGAAGTATTCAACATATTTTTTTTCATTACCATTTTATCATTTGAAAGGAGATCCCGGTTCTTTAGCCATGTGTTTATACACCATTTTATCCAATCGGCCCGGGATAAATTTATTCAGAAACACCGTTAGTTTTCCATTGAAGGAAAGCACAAGGTCACGTTTCCGGTTTTGCACGGCTTTGAGGATATTCTCCGCCACTTCCTCCGAACTCATCATACCGGATTCCTCCCGCGGACTCTCTCCCTGCTGTGACCCATCAGCGGCCAGCGCGGAAGTTCTGATATCCGAGGCCGTAAATCCGGGACAAGCGACCAGCACATGTAAATCATTCTTCAGGTTCTCGGTGCGCAGGGTCTCCAGAAAACCTTCCAGTGCAAATTTAGAGGCAGAATAACCTGTACGTCCCGGCAAGCCCTTCTTTCCGGCAATAGAAGAAATGCCCACCACACTCCCCTTGCTTTTCAGCAGATGAGGCAATGCGAACTTCGTACAATACACCGCTCCCCAGAAATTGGTATCCATTACCTTTCGCAGCACGTTCAGATCGAGGTCAGCAAACAAGGCCCGCATCGAAATGCCCGCATTATTGATCAGGACATCCACTGCACCAAACCGCTTCACCGTTTCATCCACCATTTTCCGGCAATCTTCCTCCCTGCTGACATCGCATTGTACCGAAAGCACCTGATGACCACTTTTTTTCAGATCATCAGCCACCGCCTCCAGTTTATCCAATCTCCGCCCTCCTATCACCACCTGATAACCGGCTTTTGCAAAGGCCACAGCACAGGCTTTTCCAATACCTGAACCGGCGCCGGTGATAATCACAGTTTTTTGTCCCACGATTGCAAAACTATTGAAAGGAATTAAAGAAGAAATATAATCTCCATTTTAAAGCATATCAAAACAGCAATTAGCTTTGCAAAAAAGAGAAGATGTACCTGTCTGAAGTCACTACCCCCGCTCATATACAGCGATTTCACGCCGTCCCCAAGGGAATTTATGCCAATGATCCTCACTGGGTTCCCTATCTCAGGCAGGACATTGAGAAGTTATTCGACAAAGAGAAAAACAAGCTTTTCAGGGAAGGTGCGGAAGCGATTCGCTGGATATTATACGATGCCCAGGACAAGCCCATCGGACGCATTGCGGCATTTATCAATCCTAAAACACTTGATACAAGTAACTTCAGGACCGGCGGGATCGGATTCTTCGAATGCATCGATGACCAGAATGCTGCCAACTTCCTCTTTGATGCTGCGAAGAAGTGGTTAGAAGAGCGGAAGCTGGAAGCCATGGATGGCCCGATCAATTTCGGCGACAGGAACCAATTCTGGGGTTGTCAGGTCACGAATTGGGACGAGCCACCCATTTATCCGATGAACTACAATCCGCCCTATTACGCGGCGCTATTTGAGAATTATGGCTTTGGTATTTACTTCAGGCAATACATGTACTGGAGAAGTGTGGAAATACCGGCACAGCCCATCTTTCACCGGAAGTACAATGTCTTAAAAAATGACCCCGACTTCGATCTGAGAAACATGCGCGGCATGAAGCTCAGTGAGGTGGCGGAGAATTTCAAGGAGGTTTATAACGCTGCCTGGGGCGGGCATTCCCATTTTAAAGACATGAGCAGCAGCGCGGCACAGAAAATCTTCAAAGCCATGAAAGCCGCCATCGATCCCGATCTCATCATCTTCGCCTTTTACAAGGGACAACCGATTGGATTTTATATCAGTCTGCCCGAGCTCAACCAGATCTTCCGCCACGTCAACGGCAACCTCAACCTCATCGGCAAGCTCAAATTCCTCTACCACAAGCTCCGCAAAACCCCCAACCGGATGACCGGAATAATTTTCGGTGTTTCCAGAGCCTGGCATGGACGAGGAGTTGAAGCGGCGATGATCGTATTCGGAGAAAAAACCATCATACCGAAAGGAATTTACAAGGATACGGTCATCACCTGGGTAGGAGGTTTCAATCCAAAAATGATGAAAGTCGCCCAAAATCTCGATACAACAGAATGGCGAAAGCTCCATACTTATCGTTATCAATTTGACCGAAGCAAGCCATTTGAACGCGCACCGATTGTTGAGTAGTATTACAAAATACTGAATTACAACAACTTATTATGTTCAGAAAAAATACTTCCACTTTCCTTGTTCGATTAATAAAGGAAAAACTATTTTTGCACCCGCTTTTAACGGTAACGTTAAGGCGAAAAACAATGATTCCGTAGCTCAGTTGGTAGAGCAATACACTTTTAATGTATGGGTCCTGGGTTCGAGTCCCAGCGGGATCACAAAGTGATCACCAAAAGCCGCGAATAGCGGCTTTTTTTATTGCGCAGCAATAAACACTGGGACGAGAAATCCATCCCGCTCACCTTTGGTGACGGGGAGGCCAACAGCGTCAACAAGACATAAAAAGCCGCGAATGGCGGCCGCGCAAAAAAGTCAGCCGGGAACTTTTTCCCTTTGTGAGGGAGGCCGGCGGATGTTTTTTCGATAGGAAAGGTCATTTAACACCCAAGTTTTGTGGGGATTTGTTTTTCAGGAAGGAGTTTTTTTTTTTGGGATTTTGGTGGAGTTTCAATGATCTGGAAGAAGAACAAATTCGAATACTGAAAATAGATTTAAAAAATTTTCATAAGAACGTGTTCTACCCTTCCATCGTCCCCTTCTTAATCTGTTCAATTGTCAACCTATCCACTCTTTCCAAATCATCCGCATCTTTACTTATGCGACCTACTTTCCCTGCTAAACGTAGATCTATAATTTTATGAGGCAGGGTGGAAAAGTGAACGTTGGAAAATCTTATTTATAATATTGTGATTCAATTATGTATATTTTTGTTCAACAAACATGAACATATAGATAAAGTGAACAACCTTGTAATTAGTAAAATGCTGAAGATTCAATTGATTTTCTTTTCTTTCGACGATTTGAGTTTTTATATTCAAAGTGAAATAGTATTTTTGGATGAACTTTAATAATAACATAATATGAAAAAAACTTTAATGTTGCTAATGTTTGGAATAATGTTTAGCGGATGCAGTAGCGTATACACCTATTATCAGGTTTATAAGGTAGAGAATGAAGGTGGCTCTCTAATGTCAAATGGTATCGTTTATGATGATGCAAATGCAAAAATCATTTATAATTTTTGGCAGGAAAATGGTAATCCGGGCTTTGTTTTTTCAAATAAAACCGAAGGCGATATTACAATTGATTTAACAAAGTCGCATTTTATAATGAATGGATTCTCCTCTGACTATTATCAAAACAGAGTCTTTACTAATAACAGTTCAAGTGATGTTGTTGGAAGTCATTCTGTAATGTTCAGGGGGTATTATTCGTTAAAGTCCAATTTAAGAACTGTACAATCAACTTCTTCAACAGGCACAAATTATGTTGAAAAACCAACAATAGTTGTGCCCCCAAAAACTTCCGTTAACATTAGCGAATTTAATGTTTCGTCCAGCCGTTTCGTTCATTGTGATTTACCGAAAGCACCATCAATGAAGAAGGTTAAATCTGTAAAATTTGAAAAGTCCGGTTCTCCGTTTACATTTTACAACTTAATCACATACACTGCCGGTAGTACCTCAATTAAAGCAGAACATAGGTTTTATGTTTCTGAAATAACTAACTATCCTGAAAACGGATATATGATAAAGAAGACGACCAGTGATTGCGGAACAAAACTTATGGAGCCGATTGAAGTATTTCCAAAGGCTGAGCCGAATAGTTTTTATGTGATGTATAAGTTTGTGGAATGCAGTAAGAAGTGTCTGAGAAAAGGCTTCAAATTACTCACCGGTCTTTGATCCATTAAATGTGTCGGAAAATTTTAGAATAAAACTATCGTCCGCCAAAGTAAATGGAACTTCTAGTTTAAATTAGGTCCATAACTTTCATATACTAAGGAAGTTATAGTGTTTATTTGCTTGAGAAATGAAAGAATCATTCTTATTTTGATATAATAAATTTTTTTTACATTTACGTCATTATTCTTACTAAAAAAATTTTGAATCATGAAAAAAATCTAAAAGTAATTTGTCTCTTATTTAGCACCGTGGTTTTACTGCAATCAAAATTATATTCGCAAGAAAATCACAATGACGATCACATCATTTCTATAACGCTACCCGTTTGGGCGGTTCCTGAAGATGTAGATAGATGGTGAAAATCATAAGCTTTATATCGCTATGCGATTAATTATATAAATGAAAAAGCAAAAAGCAGTTCCCATATTTCGGGGAGGATAAAATAGTCATTTTTAAAGACCAATTGGGCCACGCCATATTGCCGGAAAAGGACCAGAATAATCTTCCTGAAAATATTAGCGGGAATGAACTCACTTTTACTTACAACTCACCTTCACAACCTTGGTCTGCGGCTGAAATTTCGAGGCTAAATGTATTGTTTTGGAGATTTCTATCCTGTTGCAAAACAAATTTTAGGTAATCCACTATTTAATATAAATGTGAATGTTATAAAGACACCTCAATTTTTCAGCATTTGCTGGCCTATACTTTGCGGGCTCAAATGAAATGGTTTTAAGGGATACTTTCAGAAATCTACTATTGCCATGAAATGATACATGCATTCAGGGATGATTTTTATCATGGGGATTGGGACTTTTGAAGAAGATGATACGAGCTGCAGAATGTGAAGTGTTTAACATTTTTGCAGGGCTATACGCATCCCTTTTGGGCGATTTTCACAGATATTCAATGACCATTACTATGAGGGGTTAAACAAACCAATTGTGGCCCTCATAATGGTCAAATGTGGACAAATAGTTTACATTAGCACTCCTCAGATATCAAATTGCTGGATATATCATGGTCAAGAATTTAATCGAGGATTCGAACTTTCTTAATAAATTTAATAAACGTTTATATGATAGGAACTTTGATAGATTTAAATACACCTAATGATATTAGTCAATTAAAGGGAATAGCTATTTATTCTAAATCCTATACAGACGGTCATCCTACATCTACTTGGCTGGAGCGGCAGCATATTAAATGTACACCTCCTCTGGTTTTTCTTATACCATCGTTTAAATCAGTATGATGTAAACTATTTTTACCGAGATCATTTAGGTAATGAGCAACCTCAAAGCGGAGCTTCTATAAATTGGTCAATTTATAACCATAATAATACACTCCTGACAAATGGTAGTGGTATAACAAGTTCATATGGTGTTGTAATTTACTCACCCAACATTCCAGTTGGATATATAGGTAAAGTAAAAGTGGTCTCCGAAGTATTTAGTCCTAATGGATTGGTAAAAGATAGTGGATATTTTTATAGTCTCAACTCTGACATGCATCCTTCTAATTTAGGTTTTTTTGGTGTTGTAGAAGATGCAAATTACGGATTAATTACGATAACCCCACTTGATACAAACATCCAATCACAAACGCAATCATTAGTAAATGGTTCTTTTCTTTTCGGATTTTGAAAATATTCGTGGACGTTTTAGAATCAGTTTTCTGTATAATAACTGTCAACAATATTCGAGAATAATTACTAAAGATGCCAGTCGTTATTTTGTTTCTGCTAAAAAGATCCTAATTATATAGCAGCTTTTGCAACAATTTATCAACCTGACAAGATTAATTTCTGTACTGGGAAATGTTGTTTTGAGTACTACGCACGTATAAATATGAATTATCAATGGTACAAGAATAATGTTGCAATTCAAGGGGCAAATCTGGCTATATACAGTTACAAAGACTGGTACCTATAAAGTGACTGTTTCTAACACGACAGGCTGTAACAAAACATCTGCCGGAATGAAAATTTATGGACCACCAAATGCTGCAGTAACTGTTGGTGGACCTTTAGAAATTTGTCCGCCTGATAGTTTACAACTTGCAGTGCCCTATGCATTAACTAATACATATCAATGGAAATTGAATGGAGTTAATATTTCGGAGCAACAGGCAACGAATATTACGTAACAAATGCCGGTAGTTATAAAGTTAAAATTACAGATGTCTTTGGATGCATAAAACCTCTCCTACTAAGAATATTATTGTGATTTGTCCATCTTCATCAGCAACAAGTTTAAAAAGCAGTTATTGAAGGTGTATTTCAAATAACCCCAAATCCAGCTATGATCTCATATTTATTACAGGTCAAGATGAAATAATTACAATAGTCAATTTGTTTGGGCAAACAGTAAGACAAATTACTAATGCAAAATCTGAAAGTTGTATTAATGTTGCAGATTTGGATGAAGGTATGTACTTATTAAAGGCGATAATTCAACTGAACGTTTGTTAATATGTAGATAGAAATATTCTGATAGTTGGAATTGGGTATTCAAATATTGTTGGTAACTTGGGAATGAGTTACCCATTTATAAATTTAGAATTGCATGTATAACGTATAAATTTAAATAAATACAATGTAAAGTTGATTAATCGTATTTCAGTATCTGTTACTGAAACACTATCACATGAAAGAAAGATAATTAATCCCGATCAATTATTTCTCATAATTTGTAAAAATTTTAAATAAAAAACGATGCGAAACTTAGCAAAGCAAAACCTTATTGGTATTATTACTTTATTGATTATTAATTTTAGTTTAATTACACTCAAATGGTCAAACTGTCAGTTGGGTTTAAAATTTATGGCGATAGTGGTGACGATTTCAGTTATCAGTGCTTCGGATTCTGTTAGCGTATCTATTTTTGGGCGGTTTATTGGTCAGTTAATAATTGGAAATGATACATTGATTAGTCATAACTTAACATCCCTTCGTTCTTCGCTAACTAAAGCTGATAATCTTACTAGTAATGACATTTTGGGCATATTGCTCCCAACTACATACAATTATTGGTACAAATTTAAAGCGGTGAATCAATCAAAATTGGTACTGATGGTAACTTATTTGTGATGGTAATATAAATTTAAAATGGAGGTAACGTTAACTATTTGGAAAAATTAATTCCAATGGTTACGTTGAATGGCACGTAGAATCACCCGGAGGTGCTACATTAGAGGATATTCATGTTGATGAAAACCTGGAGTTAGGAATTATTGGAACATTTCTTACAGTGTTTCAAATGGGTTTTAATGGGATTAAGCGATTCTGTAGGATTGCCTAAATGGATTAATTATACATATCCTAATCCGGAATCGATGGACCATACGGTGTACATACTGATTCATCTTTTGTTTACTTTTGGACAATATAGGGCTCAGATGCAGTTCACTGATAGTTTTGGAACATGTTCCGAATCACTCTAAATTCATCCCATGGGTTAAATGATTGGGATTTTTGTCGCCAAGTATAACAAAACCGGACAATTAATTTCGGCATCCACAAATGCTGGTTTAACAAATTCACCCTACAACATCTGAATTCGGCTTTTGTTTTCTGAAGATAGCAACTTATACTTAGGATCATTTCATCATCAAGCACGTTCAAACTTTCTGTTTTAAATTTAAGAACTTAACCTTTTGAAAACCGGTTCTATTACTGGAAGTTTTGGCGATTTTTCTAGTGCGTTTTATCTAGGTTGTAAGATGGTGCAAATTGACTCACTACAAACAACTCTTGTTTCTATGTGTGATAGGCTGATTAATTCAAAAAACATAAAATTTACTTATTTGATAACAACCTCAACATAATTTCTGGCTTCATATCAACAATTAATGACACAAATGATTGTTCCACAAATAGGAGTTTCTTTTGGGCC
>JADKIC010000037.1 GCA_016721435.1 Bacteroidota bacterium | reverse complement strand
ATATTGTCGAATCCGGCACATACTTACAATACTCCCGGCGTTTATACAGTGAATCTGAGCATCAATGGAGGTGGAGGAGCGCTGACAAATACGGAAACGGCCTATATAACGGTACTGCCTAACCGCGGTACACCTTATACGATTGCGGCCGGAGGAAACTTCGACACCCATCCCAATGATTTTGCGGGAGATTATACAGGAGGCACACGCTGGCAGAGAGGAAACAGCGCTGTAGCACGTAAGAACAGCACCCGTAGCGGAAGTTCAGCATGGGTGACGAATCTCATAGGCAACTATACGGATAATGCTTTTGTCTTTTGTATACTCCTAACTATAATTTCTCCGCTGCAGGCACTTACACCCTGAATTTTTACAGGAAGAATAATCTGGAAATAGCTTACGATGGTTTCCGCGTTGAATATTGGCTGAACAAGGGAGATAGCTGGAATTTACTCGGAACGACCGGTGCAGGTTGGTATGATTTCGCCAATGGCGGAGGTGGCACTGCATTCCCTGTTGGTGAACCCTTCTTCAACGCTACTCAAAGTGCATTTACACTGGCCACCCGAAACGTTTCTTTTCTGGCAGGAAATCCGAATGTTGCTTTTCGATTTGTATTTCGTTCAGATGGAGTGGTGACTACACCGGGTGTTGCGCTGGATGACTTTGAAATCATCGGACCTTCCAATATTCCTTTACCGGTAACGATGGGTTCCTTTACGGGAAAAGCAGAAGAAAAATCCAACTTACTGGAATGGACCACGCTCAGTGAACTTAACAATGAAGGCTTCTTTGTCCAGCGTTCTGCTGAAGGAAATCAATTCGAAGAAATCGGATTTACCAAAGGAATAGGAAACAGCACGCTCGCCAATAATTATATATTCGTTGATGAAAATCCTTTGCAGCAGTTATTGAGCTATTATCGTCTGCGACAGATCGATTATAACGGAGCCGAAAAATATTCAAAGACCATTGCCATCAAGCGCGGGAATGAAGGAAGCGGAAACATACTCGTTTTCCCTATGCCTTTCAAAGATCATATCAATATTCTCTTCCGCTCGGAAAAGCAACATCTCGCTTACTTAAAAATCTACAATCTCAAAGGACAAATCGTTTATGAGCAGCAGATCATTACTGAAAGTGCTTTATTCCGACTACCATTGGAGCGCGATAAATTTGAGTCCGGAGTCTATTTACTCAGCATTGAAGAAGCTGGTGTTGTTTACAGTACGAAACTGATTCGCTCCTCCACCAACTAGCGCCTTTTCTTAGAGTGCTTTGAGCTCTTTCCTCTTCCCGAGCCTCCTGATTTCGATTTCCCCGATTACGAGCCGAAGCTACCGGAAGGTGCTGATCGGAAACCACCGGACGGACGAAAACCTTCCTTCCCCGGTCTTGTTTTTCCGAAATCTTCCGCGAGAATAAAATCAATTTGTTTCTTCATTAAGTCAGCGGATTTCAGACGCACTTTGAGCAGATCGCCCAACTGATAGGTCTTCTTTGTTTTATGTCCGATGAGGCAATATTGTTCTTCATTCAACTCGTAAAAATCATCCGTCAGATCCCGAATACGCAAGAGTCCTTCACATTTACTTTCGACTACTTCTATATACAAGCCCCATTCCGTCACTCCGGAAATCATTCCATTAAACACTTCATCTTTCCTGTCGAGGAGATATTGCACCTGCTTATACTTCACTGAAGCACGTTCTGCTTCCGATGCTTTAATTTCCATATCCGTGCTATGCTTACAGGCGGACTCAATCTCATCAGCATCCATCGGCTTACCACCTTTGAGATAATGATCCAGCAGACGATGTACGATCACATCCGGATAACGACGAATAGGGGATGTAAAATGCGTGTAGAAATCGAAAGCGAGCCCATAGTGACCGATATTATCTGTAGTATAAACCGCCTTCGACATGGTTCTGATCGCGAGTTGCTCAAGAACATTCTGCTCCCGCTTCCCTTTTACATCCTTCATCAGCTTATTCAGGGAATGCGCAATATCCTTCTCCGATTTTGTATTGATCTTATAACCGAAACGTGCGGCGAACAAGGAGAATCCTTCCAGCTTATCGGTAACCGGTGTATCATGAATACGGTAAACGAACGGCAATTCCTTGCCCTGTTTCAATGATAAATTTTCCCGATAAACTCAGCCACTTTACGATTGGCGAGCAGCATAAATTCTTCGATCAGCTTATTGCTATCTTTATTCTCCTTCAGAAAAACATCCACCGGATGCGAGCGTTCATCGAGACGGAATTTCACTTCCACTCTGTCAAAAGTAATGGCGCCATTCGCAAAACGACTCTTCCGCAATTGTTGCGCAATTTTATGCAATCGGAGAATATACTCCTTCATATCCCCCTCTCCTGTCTCAATCACGGCTTGCGCTTCTTCATAACTAAAGCGACGTTGTGAATGGATGATAGTCCGGCCAAACCATTCGCTGAACACTTCGCCGCGATCATTGATTTCAAAAACGGCGGAGTAACATAATTTATCTTCTCCCGGGCGCAATGAGCACACCATATTACTTAATTTCTCCGGCAGCATCGGAATCACACGATCCACGAGATAGACGGAGGTGGCTCGGTTATAGGCTTCTTCGTCGAGGTGCGAATCTCTCTTGATATAGTGCGATACATCGGCGATATGCACACCCACTTCCAGGTGGCCATTTTCCAGCACCTGCACAGAGAGTGCATCATCAAAATCCTTGGCATCCACCGGATCGATGGTAAACGTGGGGACTTTTCTGAAGTCGCGGCGGGCGGAGATTTCCTTGCGGGAGATGGTCTCCGGTATTTCATCCGCTTCCTTCTCTACGATCGCAGGAAATAGCAATGGAAAACCATATTCCACGAGGATGGCATCCATCTCCACATTATTATCACCCGGCACGCCGAGCACTTTAATAATTTCTCCCTGCGGGTTCTTCGCATCGACCGGCCAGTTGGTAATACGGGCCACTGCTTTCTCCCCGTTGACCGCGCCATTCAATGCCGAAAGCGGAATAAAAATATCGACGCCATTGCGGGCACCTTCTGAAGAAAGAAAAGCAAACTTACCGCTGACCTGCACCGTTCCTACAAAATCATTCTTTGCCCGTTCGAGCACTTCCACCACTTCACCCTCCTGACGTTTACCCGGACGTGAGGCGAATAAATTCACTTTCACCTTATCCCGGTTCAGGGCATTCAGCGTATTGGAACGATCAATAAAAATATCCTCTTCAAAATCGGCATTCACCACGTAGGCATTACCGTTAGATGTCATATCGAGAACACCTTCAATAAAATGCGACTGCGGCCATAACTTATACTTCCCACGATCCACTTCCTGAATATCTTCATTGATGGCCATGCTCTCCAGTGTGGCGATCAGCGCGGTTCTCCATTGTTGTTCATCCATCAACTCCAGAAGTTCCTTTGCATTTTCATAAAAGGGCTCCTGATTTAATTTTTTAATAACCTGCTTATAATTATAAGCTTTATAGGGATGTTCTTTAAAGATATCCAGGAGTAGCTTCTTCAGTAGTGCTCCATGATCAGCAGTAGACTTTTTCTTTGCCATATTAAAGGCGAAGGTAATATGGTTTTACCAAGAAAAAGAATCCATTTATATAAAGTAATTGACATTAATTTAATGTTAGGGGAAACAGGTGATCCGGCAGGGGAAAATGCGCCCACAGCTCTTAGGTCCATCTTTATACCCTGAGCAAATGACAAGTTCTTTAAAGCTACAATCCTTCAAACAGAGGATTCATTCTTCCACTGTAAAAACCGCTTTACCGAGGCTGCCATTCACAGGAGGATTAAACTTGGTTATCCCTTCAAAGGACACATCTACAGCAAACAGAGATCCGATCTTCGCTTCCTCCGGGAGACAACCGTGATAGGCATGTACTTCAATATTTTTGATGTCCAGTTGTTGCATATGGCAAAGATATTTTTAATCCGGAACGCTAAACACAACTTTCGAAAATAATAATTCCTTCTCCTTACTTTAAAGAAATCTTGGCACTGCGTTTTGCCAAATTCCTTTTGATCCACTTTTCCATTTCGACAGCGTGAAACACCACAGCCGACATTCCGATGCAAATCAACAACTCCTTCCCCGTCAGTGGTTGTGTTTTAAATATTTCATTCGCGAAAGGCAGGTAAATGATCATCAACTGCAACACCACGGTAATCGCAATAGCACCGATCAGCAATCTGTTTGAAAAAATTCCCTGCATATACAAAAAGGTTTTATCGCTTCTGATGGCCAGCACATGTCCCAGCTGAGATAAAGACAAAATCGTAAAAACCATCGTTTGCCAATGCGCCAACTGATTTGTTACTGCCCATTGCTGCGTAGCCAGCGTCACCCCGGCCATTAATAATCCCACCCAGAGAATATGAAAGGAAACACCTCCGGAGAAGAGGCTCTCATCACTTTTAGACGGAGGTCGGCGCATGACATCCTCCTCCGCTTTCTCACTCGCCAATGCGAGTCCGGGAAGCCCATCTGTCACCAGATTAATCCATAAAATATGAATAGGAAGGAGTGGGATCGGCAATCCTACCAGCGGGGCGAGGAAGATCGTCCATATTTCCGCACCGTTACAGGTCATAATATACTTCACAAACTTCCGGATATTATCATAGATTCTGCGCCCTTCCCGCACGGCCTTCACGATGGTTGCAAAATTATCATCCAGTAAAATCATATCTGCTGCCTCCTTACTCACATCGGTACCATTGATTCCCATGGCCACACCGATATCAGCAGCTCTCAGGGAGGGCGCATCGTTCACCCCATCTCCGGTCATCGATACCGAATGCCCTTTTGACTGCAATGCTTTTACAATTCGAATTTTCTGCTCGGGACTCACTCGTGCATACACGGAGATATGCTCTACTTTCTCCTGAAGGTCATCCTCCGACATCTGTTCCAACTCCGCGCCGGTAACACAATAGCCCTTCCCATTCCAGATACCTACTTCCTTCGCAATAGACAAGGCTGTTGCGGGATGATCACCGGTAATCATGACGGGTTTAATACCTGCTGTTTTACACTCTCCGATAGCAGCTTTCGCTTCCGGTCGGGGAGGATCAATCATTCCGGCGAGTCCTGTAAAAACAAGATCCTTCTCCAACGCTTCTATAGAGACAGGATCAGGAAGAACATCGATATACTTGTACGCAAATGCCAGTACGCGCAACCCCTTCGCTGCCCATGCTTCATTTAGCGAAAACAATTTCTCTGCATTCTTCTGATCAGCCAGACAACGGGCAATGGATTCGATAGCGCCTTTTGTAAACACCACATAGCGATCCTTGAAAGACATGCACGGAGGACATACACTTTCTATCTGCATCGAAGGGCAATTCAGCAACACGCGGAAACGAAGCCGAAAGTTCATTGAAAGCACTTCTTCCCTTTTCTTCCATCACAAACTCCACCAATGCCAGCTCTGTTGAATCGCCGATAGCTTCTTCGCCTTTTGAAAATCGCACATCATGATTCAATGCCATAGCCATCCGAAGTGGCGATAATGGAAAATGATGATCAGCAATCGTTTCTTCCTGCACCTGCACCACCTTCATTTTATTCATTGTCAGGGTACCGGTTTTATCAGAGCAGATAAATGAAACCGATCCGAGCGCTTCCACGGCCGGGAGTTTTCGAATCAAGGCGTTTTGCTGAACGAGATGCTTCGCTCCCAAAGCAAGTGCAATGGTAATCAACGCCGGCAAAGCTTCCGGAATGGCAGCTACAGCGAGGCTGATTGAAAGCAGCAGCATATCCAACGGGGCTTCACCTCTGAGCAAACCCACACCAAAAAGAATAATACAGATACCAAGAATGATCAGCGACAACCGCTTTCCAAAATCCGCCATTCTGCGCTGGAGCGGTGTTGACATTCCCCCTCCTGCAACAAGCGGGCAATCTTTCCTATTTCCGTATTCATGCCGGTGGCAACAACCACAGCAAGTCCACGGCCATTGGTCACCAAGGTGCTTTTATAAGCCATGTTCAAGCGGTCACCGAGCGGAATATTTTCAGTTTCTATTATCTCTGACGATTTATCTACTGCAAGTGCTTCACCGGTAAGTGCAGATTCATCGATACGCAAGCTATGTGCTTCCAGAATACGGAGATCAGCGGGGACGGCATTTCCGGCATCCAGCAAAACCACATCTCCGATAACAAGATCCGCCGACGGCAATTTCAATACGGTTCCCTCCCGCTGAACGGTGGCCTGAATAGCAGCCATCTTCTTCAGCATCTGCATCGCTTTCTCTGCACGATACTCTTGCACAAATCCGATAATCGCGTTTAGTAATACAATTATTAAAATAATCAAGGTATCCGTCATTTCCCCGATGACACCTGATACAATTGCTGCGAAAAGCAAAGCCAGAATCATAAAATCCTTAAACTGTGCAAGGAAAATCATCAACGGTGACTTTCGCTTCTTTTCCTCTAATTCATTGGGACCATTTTTCTCAAGCCTCGTGGCAGCTTCATCCCCTGAGAGTCCTTGTGTAGAAGAACTAACTTCTTCTAAAATATTTTCAAAAGCAATAGCATGCCAATTCATGTGATCATTGTTTCCATCCGGTTTAAGGATTTGTATACATTTCCTGCAAATTTAAGGAAGTTCGCTCCACTTTTCAGGATAAAAAGCAGTAATAAAATCTCTTTTATCGTCTTAAATATTTCCTTTTATTTAATATCTTCGTTGCCTTACTAAGGCCACCCCATGCGATTTAGGTTTGAAATGCCAGCGTGTCTTTAATTTCTTTCATTAAGTCTATGACTGCTGTTTTAATTTTACTCCTGCTTATCCTGCTCAATGGCCTCTTTTCCATGTCTGAAATTGCGATGGTCACTTCCAGAAAGGCACGACTGGAGATCAAAGCTTCGAAAGGAGACCGGTCCGCTAAAATGGCTTTGCGCTTCGCGGAGAAACCGGGGAAGTTCCTCTCAACGGTACAGATTGGTATTACCATCATTGGTTTATTAACCGGTATTTACAGTGGACAGCAATTCGAGTATGATGTAGAACAGTATCTCAACCAATTTGAAAGGGTACAACCTTATAGTCAGACACTCGCCATTGCTCTCATCTTAATTTCACTTACTTATTTTTCATTGGTGCTGGGAGAACTTGTGCCGAAACGCATTGGCTTATCCAATCCGGAGCGGGTATCTACCGTTGTGGCCTATCCGATGTATTTCATTTCAATCCTAATGGCGCCCTTTATCTGGCTGCTCACTGTATCCACAGATTTCCTTTTAAAAATTCTTGGATTAAAGTCGGATGCCAAAAACCTGGTGACAGAGGAAGAAATAAATGCATTGATACGCGAAGGAGCCGCTTCCGGTACTGTACAGGGCATTGAGCAGGATATTGTTGAAAATGTATTTTACCTCGGGGATCGCAGTGTAAAAAATCTGATGACGCAACGCCTGGACATTGACTGGCTCAACACCCGACATTCGCCGGAGGTAATTAAACAAAATATTATTAGATCGTCGCATGAATCCTTTCCCGTATGCAACAGCGAACTGGATCATATACTTGGTATCGTACACTCAAAAGATATGTTAAATGATCTTCTGGAAGAAAAACCCTTCTCTCTTGAGAAACATATGAAACCGGCGATCTTCCTTACCGAAAACACAAAAGCATATATCGCGCTGGAAAAACTACGCTCCTCCCGTCAAAATGCAGCGATAGTTGTAGATGAATTCGGTGATGTGCGCGGGATACTTACGCTGAACGACCTGATGGACGCACTGGTGGGAGATTTAACGCAACAATTGCATGATAAAAAGGAAATCATTCCCCGCGAAGATGGTTCGTTTCTTATCGATGCGTCGCTTCCTCTGCCTGAATTTATCCGCTACTTTGAAATAGATACGGATGAAAATGATGACCCTGCCCATATCAATACAGTTGGCGGTCTTGCTTTTCATTTTGCAAATAATATTCCAATTACCGGCTATATTTTTCAATGGAAAAATTTCAATTTTGAGATTATTGATATAGATAAAAGAAGAATTGATAAAATTCTGGTTCAACAAACAGAAGATATACCGAAAATATCATAAGTTACCCTTTCAACATTCCTACAAACAAAAACGCTTTCAGCGAAGCCGCTGCAAGATAAAAAAGTTATGCCGGAAAACAATTTTAACATTTCAGGATTGACGGAAAGTCAGGTAAGCGAGTCGAGGGAAAAATTCGGAGCTAACAAATTAGCCTATAAAAAAGAAAACGGATTTATTGATGCTGTCAGGCGAGTAGTGACCGAACCTATGGTGTTGCTATTATTGGTAGCCTCCTCTATCTATTTCATTAGCGGTAAGACCGGAGATGCCTTGTTCATGGCGGCATCTATTGTTTTGATATCCATCATTTCTTTATATCAGGATTCACGCAGCCGAAATGCGTTGGAAAAATTAAAGCTCTTCACCGCAGCCAATTGTAAGGTCATCCGCGAAGGGAAAACAATAGAAATTAAAAGTGAGGATTTAGTTGTGGGAGATCATCTCCTGGTGGAAGAAGGCATTTCTATTCCGGCGGATGGAATCATCGTTCACTCCAACGACTTCTCAGTAAACGAATCCTTGCTCACCGGGGAATCACTCTCCGTTTACAAGGATAAAAACCATAGTGACCCTACTATATACAGTGGGACTAACGTGAACAGCGGACTTGCCATTGCGAAAGTGACAGCGATTGGCAATGCAACCAAATTGGGTAAAATCGGGAAAAGTCTCGAAGGAATTAAAGAAACTAAAACGCCTCTGGAATCTCAGATCAGTTATTTCGTAAAAATGATGGTCGGTTTTGGTGCGGTAATTTTTGGGATTGTATGGGGTATCAACTATTCAAAATCCGGGAGTATAACAGATAGTTTACTTCAGGCGCTGACATTGGCCATGAGTATTCTTCCTGAAGAGATTCCAGTCGCATTCACCACATTCATGGCGCTGGGAGCATGGCGGTTGATGCATCTGGGCATTGTTGTAAAGCAAATGAAGACCGTGGAAACACTCGGGAGCGCTACAATAATTTGTACTGACAAGACCGGAACCATCACGGAAAACAGCATGAGTCTGGCAAAGATATTTTCGCTTTCCTCCCATCGTATCATTGACCCTTCAGCAGCACTGAACAAAACAGAAAGCGAACTGATCCGTATAGCCATGTGGGCCAGCGAGCCTATTCCCTTTGATCCCATGGAGAAGGCGATCCATGAAGTATACACCCAAATGACCACGAATGATGAACGCAAAAATTATAAACTCGTACATGAATATCCACTAGGAGGAATTCCTCCGATGATGACACATTTATTTCAGGATGCCAATGGCAACAAAATCATCGCTGCTAAAGGAGCTCCGGAAGCGATCATTAAAGTATCTGCTTTATCAGAAGAAGAGAAAAACGAAATACAAAATACTATTCATACGCTAGCTGAGGAGGGCTATCGGGTACTGGCGGTTGGAGAAACAAAATTTCAGGGTGAAAATTATCCAACGTTGCAGGAAGAATTCAAATTTAATTTTCGTGGACTCATTGCCTTCTACGATCCTCCTAAAAAGAACATGCGGGAAGTACTGCAAACATTTTACACTGCCGGGATACTTGTAAAAATTGTGACCGGAGATAATGCGATGACGACGCAAGCCATTGCAAAGCAAATAGGGTTCAGGGGATTTGAAAAAAGCATGAGTGGCGACGAACTGATGAAGTTAAATGAAGCAGAGGTCAACATTGCAGCCATGGAGATTTCCATCTTTACCCGTATGTATCCGGAGGCAAAGCTAAAGCTGATCAATGCGCTGAAGTCGCAGGATCAAATTGTAGCGATGACAGGTGATGGAGTTAACGACGGTCCTGCATTAAAAGCTGCACATATAGGTATCGCGATGGGGAAAAGAGGGACAGAGATTGCTAAACAAGCTGCTTCCCTGATTCTTGCAGATGATGATTTATCTAAGATGACAGAGGCAGTTGCTATGGGAAGAAAAATATATGCTAACCTGAAGAAAGCCATTCAATATATTATCTCCATCCATATTCCCATAATTCTGACGGTATTTATACCCCTGGCACTCGGTTGGAAATATCCATTTATATTTTCACCGGTACATATTATTTTTCTCGAACTGATTATGGGACCTACTTGTTCTATCATTTATGAAAACGAACCCATGGAAAAAAATACGATGTTACAACCGCCGCGACCCTACTCCAGTACTTTCTTTAATGGCAAGGAACTTTTCACCAGCATACTTCAGGGTTTGGCCATTACAACAGGAACATTAACTATGTATCACTTTGCTGTAGCTCATCATTACAATGAAGAGATTACACGCACCATGGTATTTACAACATTAATCACTGCCAATATTTTCCTGACACTCGTAAACAGATCATTTTTCTTCTCCATTTTCAGTACGCTTCGATACAAAAACAATCTGGTTCTTCTTATCATTTTGAGCACTGTAGTTCTTACTGCATGCTTACTTTTCATACCTCCTTTAACTAATTTTTTTTCATTTGAACTTTTACTAAAATTTAATGAGATTATCGTTCTTTAGAATGGTATTTTTAATTAAACCTGCAAAGGTGCGTCGACACTTCTTTTAAATCATTGCTAATTATTTAAAATTACTAAACAGTGTGGGTTATTAAAGTCAACTGTTCAATTCTACATCATAGCCGGTTCCATCTTTAAACCTTCTATTTGGTTCTATAACCATCCTCCTATGAAAAACCTGTACTTCTTTCAATACTCCTTCTCTTTCTTTATCAAGCCCAATTCATTTTACATTGGCATTAAAGGGCGATGAATACGATTATACTTCCGGTAGTATACGCAAGGCTGTCTTTTTACTTTCCATTCCCATGATGCTGGAGATGTGTTTGGAAAGTGTATTTGCTGTAGTTGATATTTACTTTGTCAACAAACTGGGCTCGCATGCAGTAAGTGTTGTAGGATTGACAGAAGCGACGATAACCCTTGTTTATTCTGTGGCGATTGGATTAAGTGCAGCGGCAACAGCTTTGGTGGCACGAAGAGTGGGAGAAAAAAATCCGGAAGGCGCATCAAAAGCAGCAGTACAATCGCTCCTTGTATCGGGAGTACTAATAGCCATTATGAGTTGCTTTGGTTATATCTATGCCAGAGAAATACTGGAAATCATGGGCGCAGAACCCGAGGCGGTAAATATGGGCGTCAACTATACACGTATCATGTTAGGTGGATCGGCGGTAGTTGTATTGCTCTTTCTAATCAATGGAATATTTCGCGGTGCAGGTAATGCTTCTGTGGCGATGCGGAGCCTATGGCTGGGGAACATTTGTAATATTATACTCTGTCCGGTGTTAATAAATGGCTATGGTCCCTTTCCGGAGATGGGAGTCACGGGTGCGGCGGTGGCAACGGTTAGCGGAAGAGGCATAGGCGTACTCTATCAACTCTATCAGCTCTTCTTTGTAAAACAAGATATGATAAAAGTACACCAGCAAAGTTGGTTGCCTGATAAAAAAGTAATTTCATCCCTTCTTTCCATATCACTACCTGCGACTACGCAATTCATTATTCAGTCTGCAAGTTGGATTTTTCTTGCGGCTATTGTGGCATTGAGTGGAAGTGATGCCAGCGCGGGGTATCAAACAGCTATTCGTCTTATTATATTCTTTATACTACCGGCATGGGGTATGAGCAATGCAGCTGCCACACTTGTTGGACAAAATCTGGGGGCCAATCAACCCGGGCGCGCAGAAATATCCGTGCGCACCATTGCCCGATACAATGTGGTATTTATGGCCGGCGTGATGTTGTTCTTCATTGTTCTTGCTGATCCACTCATCGGCTTTTTTATCTCCGCACACCATCCGGCAGAGCATATCTATGCAGTACAAGCACTCCGTATTATCAATTTGGGATATGTGCTTTATGGTATTGCCATGGTTCTTATGCAAGCCTTTAACGGTGCCGGAGATACCAAAACACCTACTTATATTAGTTTTGTTGGATTCTGGCTTTTGCAAATTCCTTTGGCCTATTTGCTAGCCATTACCACCGGCATGGGTCCACTGGGGGTATTTATTGCGATACCTTCCTCGGAAGCCTTCGTAGCATTTTTATACATTTGGTTTTACAGAAAAGGGAAATGGAAGGAAGTTAAAGTTTAAACCGGGAAAAGATTATGGTGATAATTCTGTTGAATCATTGCTTCCTTGTATAAACATGTTTAAGATTTTTCTGTGGCTAATGGATAAAAAATGTTCAGAGTTCATGCTGCCGGGTTATGATCAGGACTACTATTTTAAGGGAAATCATCAAATCTAAAACAATCGTAAACAACGTTTTCTACTTTTGCAATTGACATTCAACAACCTGTTTCTCAGGACATATCTACTCCCTTCCCCTATAAAAACCACTTTGTCATCAATGGAATAGTAGAATAGCATTACCTTTAGCCTGAATTTCTATCTCGTCCATTGCTGATAGATACATGATAAATTCAGCATACGATCATCCAACTCATGAACATCTTAAAAACATCACACTTCTTAATTATCAGCACCTTCATTCTATTCACCTCTTGTGAGAAGGAATGCAGTGATACCATCAGCGAATCATTTTTAGCCAGTAATTTTCACACAATAAAAGCGGGTGATGACCACCGGATCACTTTAAAAGAGGCTTCTTCCTGGTCAGTAAAGGCAACCGGATGCGAAGAAGATATTAATGCTTTAAAAGTATATGTGATAAATGGGGAATTATCTATCAGCTATCCGGACGACTATGATGTGAATGAGTTAGTCAAATTTACAATCGGCGTACCTACCTTTTCCAATTTAATTTTAGAAGAAAAAGCAGCTTGCTCCATCAATGGTTTTACCGATAGCACCGAACAGCATACCTTTATTTTATCCGGTACTTCCAGTTGTTCCTACACCGGTAATGCCTCTTATCTGGATGTCACTCTTTCCGGAAATTCTGATATGACAGTTTCCGGAATAATTCACCATTCGCAAATATTTATTTCCGGAGAATCAACCTATGACGCCAGAAACACATCGGGAAATATCTCCACTACGATTGATGCCAATAGCGAGTCGACAGGCTATGTCTTTGCATTGGACACTTTGACTGCAGAAGCTTCCGGAACGTGTAGAATCTACTACAAGGGGGATCCGACAGTGAAAAATTTTACTGAGATTGGGCAAGGAAAAATTCTTCCATTATAAATTTCAATGTATCATTTTCTCATTGAGTACCTGGCAACCTGGATTTTACAGTAGGAGTAAAATTCGGAGGATACTACTCCTGCCCTGCCCCATTAAATCTTACTCATTGGTTTCATTCGAAACTCAGCCACCTCTGCACTGACCAATTCCAAATCTTTTTTATACGAAGAGTGAAAAGTGGACCAGTCGTCCTTATGTATATTAAATTCAATAAGTTTATTACGGAGGGCTCTCTGTTTTACCTCAATATTCTCAAGCTTTTGCACTACTTGATAATCGAAAGAACGACGTCTTCCTTTTACGCTTAGTTTGTACTCTGTAATTATTGTGGAATGCTCCATTATTCTTTTCCTCCGCTACTGATTTAAACTCCTTCCATTCCAACATTTGCTTTGCTTTCAATGCTGCTGCTCTTTCAAATTCCAAGACTGCTTTAGCATCTGCAGCATCATTCCTTTGTTTAAGCCGAAGGTCCGCCAAATCATTTCCAAACTTATTGCATCCCCCTAACAGTAATGTTCCTGCACTTAAACCAATCAGCCAACCGCAAATAAATAATAACTTTCTCATCTCGTAATGCTTTAAATCTAATTTCTATTCTAACTACCTTTTCACCAATTTGATTTGCTACTCAATGCCGGTTAAATTCATTACCTCATTGAATTAATTCATCACAACATCCGTCTGCCTTTTAGTTCTGTACTAAATGCAGTTCATGTTTCACATTTCCTTCCATATAATAATACCAAAACTCTTTCTCCTCCAATTTAAGAATGTAGAGGGTGCGTGAGGATTGACCATCATTTCCATTCAGGTTAATCCTTTCATCATTGTGCGAAAAACTCCAATCTCCTGATCCACTTAATAAACCCCACGAGTAGTAATAGTCTCCATCTTTTGAAAACTTTTCGGAGTATCCGGATACCAATGATGTGAAGTCACCTCCATCCACTTTATAATTTTCCACGTTCCAGGTATTGGCTACTCTTTCCTTTCTGGATCTTAAACTTATGGAAGGACCATCTTCATATTTACCACAACTTTCAATGGAAGGTAATAAGATGGCTCCCATTAACAATAACATCAATAATTTTCCTGCTTTTCTCATTTGTAATTTACTTTATTATGAATTTACCATTAAACAGCTAAACGATTATATCTTTAGTTCTTAATTCTGAACTAATAAAGTGGGAATACCCCCCTTCTTAATCCGCATCAAAGATGCACTTCAGAAAACATATAATAATTACACAATTGCTTTTAATATTTACATGTTTGCTACATTTCATAAAATACGAAACCTGGCTGCAGGCAGGCTGGTACGAAAAAGGAAAAATACGAAAAATAAAATGCGAAATATGAGAAACCTTGTTTCCCATTGAGTACCGCTTCGTAAAGAAAATGCGTAAAATAAAAATGAGGTAGCATGCTCCTATCAGGAGGATTACATCATTTAATTATTAACGCTATACTCTTTCACATTTTCTGACTTCAAACGACCGGCTTCAACAGTTGAATACTTCTCTATTGTCAAACGGGCCATCAGATAGCTCACGGTAGATTCTGCGCCCTGATTCAGATTTACATAATTTTCTTCAAGACCATCATAACAGCCTCCTGTGCAAGGATTGTAGATGATTTGTTGCAAGTGATTATTTCCTAAAAACCAATTGAATGATTGTCTCATTTTATAGCGATAGGCTTCCTCCTTAAACGACCGGTAAAAACTGTCTAATGCTAGGATTGTATACGCCACGTCGATGGGCTGTTCACCCCCTTTTTTTACCTGCAAAATATCAGCACCCTTTTGCATCCATAACTTATTTGAAAACGACCCGGATTCGATCATCAAAGAATGTTTTTGACAATAGAAAGTCAAACGATGACTTTGCAATATCCTTATAAACGCCATCACCTGTCGCCAACCACGCACACAATAAGGCCCTCGGGAAGATACTATTGGCATACGTCAAATAACTCTCAAACCAATTCCAATCCGGCCCTGATTCATGACGGTACATTTGTACAAGCCGATCAGCAAGTTGCTTTATAGCAAACAAATCCTTCATTGACTTTTGCTTTTTCGAACGATAATACAATCCCTAATTACAAAAGCCATTGCCCGTGTTGAGTGAATTTTACTTACGTTCTGCAACGCCATGTCTAAAATTTCCTCAGCAATTTTCACCTGCTTCTCAGGTAATATATCCTGTAGTGATATCAGGTACCCCAATGCCCAAATAGCTCTACCATTAGAATCAGCGAGATTTGTTGTCTCATTCTGTTCGGTAAAACTTCGATTTTCATCAACATAATTTTGAAAATAACCTTCCGGCAATAAACAATATTTTATAAAGTCCAGATAGATGGATATGTACTTCAAACTTTCCGGCTCCTTCGTCAGCTCAAAATGCTGGCACATCGCTATCATCGCTCTGGCATTATCATCCAATGTATACCCTGTCTTAATATCGGGTTGATTTAATTTTGAAAACTGAATCATTCCGAAGTGAGTGGTCAATCGCTTTATATGATCTAAATTTATCAAAGGAATAACAAATTCTGATTTCATCTTATTCCTTTCTAATTTTTCAAAATGCTGTGTATGAGCAATAGCAGTATTTTCCCAAGCAGTAGCGGCCATCCTATGCAAGCCATTAGAGCTGATACTCTCTCTTAATTCTGTATTATCCAAAAGACTATTCACCGCTTCTGCTAGTTGTAGGTGGTTTTCAAAATCAAAACATATTCCCGCATCTTCTCTGAGCACTTCTCTGGCATGAGGAATAGGAGTAGATACTACGGGACATCCACAACTAATGGCATATGCAAAGGTTCCACTTACCGCTTGATTGGGGTCTTTAGAAGTAAATAAATAGATATCGGTGAGTTGAAGATACTCCAAAAGATCAGGAAGTGGCAAGAAACTATTGATAAATTTAACATGATCATGCAATTTCAGCTCCTTAACCATCTTCACAAGTTTGATACGATAATCTTCTCCTTCTCTTTTGAAAACTTCGGGATGTGTTTTACCTATTATCAAGAAGAGTGTATCTTTATGGTTTTCAATTATGGCAGGCAATGCTCTTAATGTAGTTTCAATATTTTTACCAGAACCCAATAAGCCAAAGGTGCTGAGGACTTTCCTGCCTGAAAGATTCAATTTACTTTTCAATGTCTCTTTATCGGCATGTGGAACTAAATGGGTGCCATGCGGAATTATAGTAATTTTATCTTTGGCTGTATTATAATCCCTGATTAATATCTCCGCTGAAGAATTAGTCATCACTATGATGGATTGCGCAAGGTTGACTATTTTTTGGACATATAACTTTCTTTTTTCATCCGGTCGTGGCAAGACTGTATGAAAGACGATTACTACCGGTTTAAAGATGTTTTTGACAAATTCAGTAAAAAGTTCTTCCTGATTTGAAAAAAAACCAAATTCATGCTGAATCAAAATCAAATTTACAGCCGTATCTCTATTAATTGCTAGTGCCATCGACAAATATCTGTTTGAATCTGCTGTATTAAAAACGTACTTCACATCAGCACTATAATTATGATGTTGATCATCCGCTTCCAATGCACAAACAGTAATTTTAAAAGATTCGACATACTTTTTTCTAATGGCAGTAATAAGATCCTGACTATACGTTGCAATTCCACATTCTCTGGGCGAATAAGAAGAGACCATAAGGATTTCAGGCAATACTTTCTTTACTTCAGGAATGGCATCTGTAAAAAGTAATTCATGAATGACATCCTGAAAAGAGGTATCTTCAGCAGTTAATTGATCGTTATAGCTCATATTTTCTTCTTATATAATAATAATTCATCTAATAATTCACTGATACTTACTGAAGCGCAGGCGATTTGTTCATCTGCTGCTCCATAATATATATACAAGGTATCCTCTATAAGAACAGTACCTGTAGGAAAGCAAACGTTATTTACTTCACCCTTCAGTTCCCAATTAAACTCCGGCTTAAAGAGCGCATAGGGCAATCTGGAAATCTCTTTAAGTGGATCTTCAAGATCCAACAGAGCAGCACAAGCAGTATAAACATAACC
Source organism: Bacteroidota bacterium (assembly GCA_016721435.1). Taxonomy (GTDB): domain Bacteria; phylum Bacteroidota; class Bacteroidia; order AKYH767-A; family OLB10; genus JAJTFW01. The sequence goes on along the minus strand of JADKIC010000037.1, from coordinate 25,908 downwards.
CTTCACGGTATCGTGAACACCATGATAGATCAAGAGCCAGCCATCTTTAGTTTCAATTGGCGGACATCCTCCACCGATATAGCTCACCTCGTGTTCATGCTTTGGTTTCAGCACAATATGTTCATCAAGGTGTAAAAATAATTCTGCCAGAAATCCGTATTCAAATCAGATAATTCAGCCACAGCCACGAGCTGAATATCAGGCCGGACTCTATGCAAAAAATAGAATTTGTCTTTGATTTTTCTCGGGAAAAAAATAAGATTCTTTATCCAAACAAAGATTTTCTTTCCATGCTTTTCCTTCACCTGCTCATGTTCATTAAATCTAAGATACTTCTCATTGATCGCGCCTTTCGCCTCCGCGAGATGGCTAAATTCCTCATAGGTAAATTGTGGAGCAATCAATCCCAGTTTATCAAAGTGCAACAAATCTTTAGATACAGCCAACGCGCCAAGCGCATTAACTCCGTCGTATGCTGTATATGACATATAATACATATCCTCAATTTTAACTATTCGGGGATCTTCCACCCCTTGTGATTCATAGTCAAACTGTGGATATAATACCGGCGTGTTACTTCGTTCATTTATTAACAACGGACTTATCATATTACAATAACCGATACTGGAATAGTTTCCTTTTCTAACAGCTCTGTAAAAAGGTGAATTAAACCATCTTCCATGATAACAGCCGGATTTAAAACCCCGTCGTTATCAAAACCTGTTGTTGTCTTCGTAAGGATGACACCTTCCTTTTTTACATTTATCATAATTCCCGGGGTGATCGTAATTTTAATAGGTTACCTGTTTGCTAGTCTCCGTCACAGCGGATTGACCGAAGAAAATTCTCCTCATGCAAATATCCACTATTAAAATACCCTCAGGTTACACTATAATTATTTATAGTTATAATATTCACACTTTTCTCTGCAAAATCATTCATTACACGTTATCTCCGCCATCATTTCTTTTACTCCAATTCTACCTTAAATACCGGTAATAGTTGATATAAGTTGATATAAGTTGATATAAGTTGATATAAGTTGATATAAATGGATATAAATGGATATAAATTGATATAAATTGATGAAAAGTGTGAATATTGTAAGAATAAGTTGAAATTATATAATACTAATCCGGTCTTTTAAACTCACCTTTGACATTGACACATTGAACATCATAATTCTGCATTATCCCAATGATTTCAACATGCATCCGCTAACTTGACTGTGTTATTTTTAATTCTAAACTTGTTTCCTTTATAAAACTGATTCTTTAATTCACTTTATGCTAAAATAAACCGCCCTATTTTCAAGACCATAATTGTAATCCTTTCATTACTCATTTTAATTATACTATTAATATCCCCTTTAACCAAATATGCAATTGAAAAATACGACGAAAAATATACCGGACGCAATATTACTTTAGACTGGGTTTATGTTAATCCATTCACCGGATATCTGAATGCGCACAACTTTAACGTTCACGAGTTTGAAAGTGACAGCATTTTTTTACAAACAAAAAATCTCAGCATCAATATTTCATTATTAAAATTGTTCAGCAACACTTTTGAGATCAGCGAACTTACCTTAGTACAGCCTATTGGAAAAATCATTCAATCGACGAACAAATTCAACTTCACTGATATCATAAATAAATTCAGTAAAAAGGACTCTTCCGTAATAGATTCCTTATCCAAAGATGGCATGAACTTTAACCTTCTTGATATCGAAATACGGGATGGGGAATTCCATTATAGAGATAGTCTGACCGCTGTGAATTACTTTATAAAAAATGCAAATATAACGAGTGATGGTTACAGATGGGATAAAGACACCGTAGGAGTAAAGTTTGACTTTGTTTCCGGTATAGGGAGTGGAAATATAAAAGGTGATCTTCGCATCCACACCAACAAAAGCACTTATAAACTGGCATTGGTTATAAATGACTTTTCGCTAAATATCATCGACCAATATTTGAAGGATCTTACCAACTACGGTAAATTTGCTGCTATACTTAATGCTGATATACGATCAATGGGAGACTTCAATGATCGCTTAAACACAACGCTAAGGGGAGCCATTTCTATCAGCGATTTTCATTTTGGAAAAGATGCTAAAACGGACTTTGCTTCCTTCGAAAGTTTACATCTTGCCATTAATGAATTGAGTCCAAAAAAAATGATATTCTTTTATGATTCCATCTCTCTTGTCAAACCCTATTTTAAATACGAAAAATATGATGAGCTGGACAACATACAAACCATATTTGGAAAAGATGGTTCCAACATCGATGCAGCAAAAGCGGATCCTGCTAAATTCAATTTAGTGATCGAAATTGCGAACTATATAAAAATGGTTTCCCAACGTTTCTTTCAAAGTCACTTCAAAATTGACCGGCTTGCACTATACAAAGGTGATATCAGGTATGTAGATTATTCACTTGGGGAGCGTTTCAGTCTGGCCATTGACCCCATCTCCATAGTTTCCGATTCAATCGACAAAGATCACCGAAGAGTGCAGATAGCAGTATACACCGGCATCAAACCTTATGGAAATGCTAGTATAAATCTAAGTATCAATCCTAAGGATAGTGGTGAATTTGACTTGAAATTCAAACTCCAAAAACTTCCACTTACTGCTTTCAACCCATATAGTATAGCTTACACTTCCTACCCCTTTGACCGCGGGAGTATTGAATTGTATGGTGACTGGAGTGTACGCCATGGTATAATAAAAAGTGAAAACCATCTCATCATCGTTGATCCCCGATTAACCAATCGAACGAAAGGCAAAGATTCAAAATGGCTGCCCATGCCCATAGTAATGGCTTTGGTGCGAGAAAACGGAAATGTAATTGATTATGAAATTCCTATTAGCGGCGACCTAAAGAATCCTTTCTTTCATTTACGAGATGCCCTGTTTGATTTGCTTGAAAACATCTTCATAAAACCGGTGAATACTCCCTACCGGATAAAAATAAAAAGCGTGGAGAATACTATTGAAAAATTTATGTCCATGAATTGGGAAATGTCTTCACATGTTTTAGGTCCCCTGGAAGAGACATTCATCCGGATAATGGCGCGCTATTTAGAAGATACGCCGGAAGCATCCATCACTATCCATCCCGAAGAATACACTGAAAAAGAGGTGGAAAAAATTCTGCTGTTCGAGGGGAAGAAAAATACTACCTGTCAAAAAATAAAATGAAAGTGGCTTCTTTAACCGGAAAGACAGCACTACTATTAAAAAAATGTCAATTAAAGACCCCGGATTCGTTTCCTACCTCAATGATCATGTCAACGACTCAATACTCTTTACCATACAGGATAAATGCAAAAAAATAATTTCTCCGGCACTTATCAATAGCCGAATAGCAGCATTGAGAGATGCACGTGAAACTATTGTCAGATCTCATTTCAAAAATACTGATGTAGCAAAACGTGTTAAATTTTCAAAAACCAACAGTACAATTCCATTCAACGGACTTTCCATCTATAAAATCGACTATAAGGGAGACCTTCCTGAAAAATTAAAGCAGGCCTATCAGGAAATGAATGCACTGGACGATGAGTCTCCGCGTAAGAAATTCAAAAAAGTAAGAGATAAGACAGAAGATGAGTAAATGTCGTCAAAGACAGATTACCATTTGCTAAACACGAACTTTACTTCCTAAAATGCCAATCATTATAATACCGAATATGAACAAGAGCAAATCTTAAACTCAACTCGCCCGAATTTGAAATGTATGATGGATACTACATATGTAATAAACTCCGTTATAATTAAAGAAACATCATGAATACGAACATTCACCTGCCCTCCTATTTAAAAGTGATAGCCGTTCTATTTGGCATATCACTTGTTGTCGTGATTCTTCTGGTAGGTAATAATATATTATTACCTATCGTCTTTGCTTTACTTATTGCTATATTGATACATCCGGTCGTCAACTTTATGGTAAAAAAGGGCATGAACCGCACTTTGTCCATTGCCATCAGTGTAACGCTGACCTTGCTCATCGTCATCACCGGAATATCGGTCATTGCTTCACAGGCCTCATTACTTGTGGAAGCATGGCCCACGCTCGAAGGCAAGTTCCGTACTTTAATAAATGAAGGCATTTTATGGTTATCCAAAACCTTCAATATGAGCGGTCAAAAGATCAACAGTATTATCGACAATGCGAAATCGGAAATCATGAAGAATGGGAGTGGGGTTATCGGATCAACTTTATCAGGAATAGGAAACGTACTTGCCATGATCTTTTTGTTACCGGTTTATATTTTTATGATACTCTATTACCAGCCTCATATCATTGCATTTTTACGTAAACTCTTTGGAGCCGGAAATAATAACCAGGTTCAATCCATCCTTTCTGAAACCAAAGTAATCATTCAAAGTTATTTAGTAGGGCTTTTTGCCGAGACTGCCATCGTTGCGGTTTTGAATACATCAGGATTGCTCCTTCTGGGTATCAATTATGCTTTACTGCTTGGAACATTAGGTGCATTACTAAATGTAATTCCATACATTGGAGGGTTGATAGGTGTAGGAATATTTGCCATCATAGCACTGTTAACCAAATCATCCATCTATGTCCTCTATGTTTTTGCAATGTACACATTCATTCAGTTCGTCGACAATAATTACATTGTCCCCTATATTGTTGGTTCAAAAGTTAAACTCAATGCCCTGGCATCTTTAGTTGTAGTTTTCATAGGAGCAGCAATTTGGGGGCTTGCCGGAATGTTTCTTTCCATTCCTATTCTTGCCGTACTAAAGATCATATTCGATCATATTGATTCCTTGCATCCCTGGGGATTTCTTATTGGTAATATGGAGACAGAAAATTCGAAAAGGAAAAACAAACGACTGCGTATTACAAAGACTGCTATCCGTAAGGCGGTTGATGCATAGTTGGAAACATCAAATGTAAACATCAAAGGATCCAACAAGAAAAAAGGCACAATGAAAATAAACAAATCGGCTGAAAAAGTAAAAGGGTATGCTCATTCCAATTCTGTAAAGTTGAGTGAAAAAGCATTGGAGAAAAAGACTGCCGCGAACAATATACTTAAAGATACTGCCAACGTTACACTCTTTATTCTCCAAATTATCCGAGAAACATTCTCCCCACCTTTTGAATTCAAAGAATTCCTGAGGCAATGCTATCAAATCGGAAATAAATCGCTTCCCTTATATCCATCACAGGCACCATCATGGGACTTGTTCTCACAATACAATCACGACCTGTATTGGTAGATTTTGGTGCAGTCACTATGCTTCCGGGCATGGTAGCTGTTTCACTCATTCGTGAAATGGGTCCTGTTATTACAGCGCTCATCTGTGCAGGAAAAATCGGATCCGGTATGGGCGCAGAACTCGGCTCGATGAAAGTTACGGAGCAAATAGATGCTATGGAAGTTTCTTCTGCCAATCCCATGAAATACCTGTTGGTCACCCGGATATTGGCTGCCACGTCTGATGATCCCCTTACTCATTCTCTACGCCGATCTGCTCGGCATCCTTGGAAGCTGGGTGGGTGCCAATATAAAAGGAGATGTTACACTTGTGCTGTTTATGTCGCAGGCTTTCAGTTCAGTTGAGTTTATTGATTTCATTCCCGCCGTCATCAAATCCTTCTTCTTCGGAGCGGTTATTGGGTTAGTAGGTTGTTATAAAGGATTCAATGCAGGCCGGGGAACTGAGAGTGTAGGTTTAGCAGCAAACTCCGCTGTTGTCCTCTCTTCGCTTCTGGTAATAATAGTAGATAAGATTGCAGTTCAGATAACCGATATGCTGATATGAACGATGAACAAACCTCCATAAGTAAAGCAAGTGGGAATGCATCCGCTCAGAGTAAAACGGTGATAGAAATTAAGTCAGTGACTAAATCCTTCGGAAGTCAGGCCGTACTTAAAGATTTATCACTGGAACTCTTTGAAGGAGAAAATCTGGTGGTATTGGGCAAATCGGGTTCAGGAAAATCAGTCTTAATTAAATGTATAGTAGGCCTTCTGCATGCAGACAGTGGGAGTATAAATGTATTTGGGAAAGACACGCTCACCATGAATCGAAAAGAACTGGCCAATATTAGAGCAAAAATTGGTTTCCTTTTTCAAAGCGGAGCCTTATACGATTCCATGACGGTTAGACAAAATCTGGAATTCCCCTTGCGAAGAATTAAAAAGATCTCGATGATAAAGAAGTCGCCATGAAAGTAAATGAAGTACTGGAGAATGTTGGATTAGTAGATGCCTTGAATAAGATGCCCTCTCAGTTGTCCGGTGGTATGCGCAAGCGAATCAGTCTGGCCCGTACCATCATTGTAGATCCGTTGATCATGCTATACGATGAACCCACTACCGGACTGGATCTGTGACATCTGACGAAATCAGTGAACTGATTATGGATGTACAAAAGAAATATAAAACTTCCTCTATCATCATCACACACGATATCAAATGTGCAAGGGCAACCGGCAATCGGGTGCTTATGTTGAACGATGGGATAGTCTATGCAACAGGATCGATAGATGAATTTGAAAAATCCACAGATCCCATGATCCAATCTTTCTTTAAAAATTAAATAAAAGTACTCTTAACAACACTATACAAATCAAACATCATGAATGATACATATTCAGATAAATTTAAATTCCGGCTTGGATTATTCATTGCAGGTGGCTTAGCGTTATTTATCCTGGCCATCTTCATCATAGGGAAACAACGCAATCTCTTTAATCCTGTCTTCAAGCTCAGCTCGACTTTCTACAATGTGAGTGGACTACAGGTCGGCAACAATATACGCTTCTCCGGAATCAATGTAGGAACTGTAGATAATATCAGCATTATCAACGACTCCACCGTGAAAGTAGATATGATCATAAAAAAGGAAGTCATGCCGTTCATTAAAACGGATTGTGAAGTAGCCATTGGTTCTGAAGGTCTGATAGGGGATCGCATATTGGTCATCTCTCAGGGTGGGGCGGATTCTCCATTAGCCAAGGACGGCGAAGAACTCATTTCATCAGAGCCGGTTGAAACAGATGCGATCATGGCCAGTTTGCAAATTACTGCAGGCCATGCTGAAATTATCTCCGGACAACTTGCAGAAATCATGATTAAAATCAACAGTGGAGAAGGAACGCTAGGAAAATTAATTCAGGATTCGACCATTGCAGAGAATTTGAATCAAACCATGAAAAATCTTAAAAATAGTTCGAAGGGGCTTGATGAAAATATGAAAGCCGCGAAAAGCAATATACTTTTAAAAGGATACTTCAATAAAAAAGAGAAAGCCGCAGCCAAACAAAAAAAGGAGGCGGAAGAAAAGTTGAAAAAAGCGGCTGAGGAAAAGGAGAAGAAGAAATAAAGGGGATCGTCTCGTCATTACTCACCTCGTCTGCGACGAGTTGAATCTGACGAGATTTGGGGGGATCGCTCACTTCGTTCGCTGGGGGGAACGTTCGCTTCGTTCGCTTGGAGGATCGTCTCGTCATTCTTAATTCGTCTCCGACGATTTAATTCTGACGAGATTGGGGGAACGTCGCGGGGATTGTAGGGCAGGTGACAATTTGGTTGAAAGAGGAAATAGAGTTTGGAATTCGAACCCCAAATGGATTTAACGTACGCAACTCCGGGTGCAACCCGGAGTTAGAAACAGTATATCGTCCAACCCCAACGGGGTTGAATATTGAGGTAACATGCACAGAAAAATCAGACTAAGCATCGGATATTAGAATGGATATAGTAGGAGTTAATATTTAAATTGTTAATAATTGTAAAAAATATATAAGAATGGAACAACAACATACAAGCGGGAAAGATATTAGCATTGAAATCAATGATTCTGTATATTGCTATAATGATATAGGAATCGGTACAGTTCCTGTAATTTTTATTCATGGCTTTCCATTTGATAAATCTTCCTGGCAACCACAAATGGAATTTTTAAAGAATACACTCCGAGTAATCAGCTATGACATACGTGGATTTGGAAAATCTACCGGGGCGATGGAAGTGGTAAGTATGGGATTATTTGCTGATGATTTAATTGCCCTGATGGACAAACTTCAGATCGTTAAAGCTATTGTCTGCGGATTGTCGATGGGCGGTTATATTTTGTTAAATGCCATTCAACGCTATCCGGATCGATTTGAAGCCATTGTACTTTGCGATACACAATGCCAAGCAGATACCCCTGAGGGGATTGAAAACCGGAATCAGACGATCTCCAAAATAATCAGCGGCAGTAAAACAACATGGGCAAGTGAATTCATAAAAAAATGTTTTCATCCGGAAACGCTGAATAAAAACCGGAATATAGTAGAAAGGCAGTGGGATATTATTGTAACCACAACAACATCATCACTTACGGAAACTCTACGTGCACTTGCTAAACGCAATGAAGCCTGTACTAGGTTGCAAGAAATCAATATCCCCTGTATGATCATAAACGGCTCTGACGATCTTATCATTTCTTCTGAGAAGGCTGAATTTCTTAAAGACAATATCCGACTATCTACTTTGCAATTTATTGAAAATGCCGGACATCTCTCCAATCTCGATCAGCCGGAAACATTTAACCGGCTCCTACTTGATTTTCTTAATAGTTTAAATGTAAATCCCTCGGTCGATATGACAAATGAAAACCCATCGACCGTTGACCGGAAATAATTTTCTCACCACGTTCAAAGTCAAATAATGAATTCATGGAAATTTAGATATTCAATTCTCTTTCTTACCAGCTTATTTTCTCAAGTTCACGTTTGCATGATGGCGAATGCCCTAACTGCTGAAGTATCCATTTCATCACACGCAGGAGCGATACCGGAAACGAGCTATAACCATGCGTTTTCAAATTCTACCCATCCATCTTCCACCGAAACATTTTTACTTCATACTGTAGATTCACCGGGCGGAGATTCCCTATACATTATCCAAAATCTGCTCACGCCTTTTGAAGGTAAAATCATCCGAAATATTCAAATAGAAGTTTTGGATCCCTTCGGATATATAATTGCTGATACAGGTATTGCCAATTCCACATTTCTGACCAGGACAGGCAATGCTATGCATTCCAAATCAAAAGAAATAACTATCCGAAATCTACTAATAATCAAAACAAATGACCGGTTTGATTCTTTATTGGTAAAAGAGTCAGAACGTTTAGTTCGCCGCACCGGTTATGTGATTGATGTAAGATTTTTTACTACATTAACTTCTGATAATTCAGATTCAGTAGATATCAAAGTACGATTAATTGACAAATGGACGATCATTCCTAAACTGGCCTTTACAGACAATTATTCCAACTATCGACTAACTGAAACCAACTTTTTGGGCCTGGGTCAGGAAATTCAAGGCTCGTACTCTATCTCAAAAATAAATGGTCATCATTACTTTTATGCGAAGTATTTTAATCCTAATGTATACAATACATATTTAAGAACAACTTTACAATATGGAAATGATGAATTTAGAAATTTTATAAAGAGCATTTCAGTTGATCGTACTTTCTATTCCCCATTTACCAGATGGGCAGGAGGAATTACTTATTCACAACAACTTCGAAAAGACACTTTTCAAACTATCGATTCCTTAATTATTTCTCAGCAAAACAAATTCAATGTACAGGACTATTGGATAGGAAAAGGAACACCGATATTGAAAGGACTATCTCAAAACGCCCGAAGCACGATGCTCATAACCTCCTTACGCAATCTCCGCATTAATTATACTTCACCTCCACCTGAAGTAGAAGATTCACTTTTTCAATTTGCTGACTCGCATTTCCTATTGGGAAGCATTGGCATATCTACAAGAAAATATATACAGGACAAATTCATTTTTAATTATGGATTAAGAGAAGATGTTCCGATCGGACATGCCTTCAATATTACTGCAGGTTACCAGGAAAAAAACAACACCGGAAATGTGTATTTAGGAAGTAGTATTTCCCATGGCAACTATTACAACTGGGGTTATCTGAGTTCCGGAATTACATTCGGGACATTTCTTCATCGGACAAAAGTCCGTCAGGGTGTAGTAACGGCTGGCATTACCTACTTTACACCACTATTAGAAATCGGAAAATGGCGTTTCCGACAATTCGTAAAACCGACAATCACTATTGGAATTAAACGTTATCCCGGTGAAGCCCTTTCGATCAATGATGGATTCGGATTAGATGGCTTCACCAACTATAAATTAACAGGACAGAGTCGGATATTGCTGAAGCTTCAATCACAGTCTTATGCTCCCTGGAATATACTTGGATTCCGTTTTGGGCCATATCTTATTGGTTCACTTGGCATGCTGAGCAATGAACATAGTGATTTTGCCCGAAGTAAAGTATATTCACAACTGGGAGTAGGGATGCTAATCAAAAATGAAAACCTGGTATTAAATACTTTTCAATTATCCATTTCGTTCTACACATTTATCAATAACAATGAACAAAATGCCATCCGGTTCAATTCACTAAAAACTACAGATTTCGACTTTCGTGTTTTTGAACTTGGGAAACCTGAGGCGTTGGAATACAGGTAAATATTATGTGGAGATCTAATTAAACTATTAAGTACTGCATGGTAAATTATACAGCCAAATAACCACCATCAATTTCCAGTGCAGTACCGGTTATAAAAGAACTATCTTCAGAAGCCAGAAATATAAATCCTTTAGCAACTTCCTCTGACTTTCCTAACCGATTCATTGGATGCTTATCGACTATCATTTGTTTAATGGCTGCATCGCCTTCAATACCTGCCTTTGTCAAAAGTGGAGTTTCAATAAATCCGGGACAAATTGCATTGATGCGAATACCTTCGGTGGCATACTCTAAAGCCGCGGTTTGGGTAAGTCCGAGCACAGCGTGTTTGGCAGCGGTATAATGAGAAGAACCGGCAAAACCTACTTTACCTAAAATAGAAGACATATTCACAATAACACCATTCTTCTGCTTCAACATTATTTCTAATTCGTGTCTCATACAAGTAAAAACACAATTTAAATTTACTCCAATCACTTTTAACCAGGACTGCTCTGACAACTCGCCTACTCTACCTGCTTCACCACCTATACCTGCGTTATTCAGGGCTACATCCAAAGTCCCAAACGAAGAAATTACTTTTTGTATGGCTTCATGGACTTGTTTGAAATCCGAAACATCGCAATCCATAAAAATAGCTTTGGAATTTAACTTCTTCAATTCCTCCATTGTTGCCTCCATTTCACCGCCTTTCAAATCAGCTACTGCCACATTAGCTCCTTCAAGTGCCGCATTCAGGGCACAGGCTTTACCTATGCCAGACAAACCACCTGTGATAAAGACCGTCTTTCCATCTAACTTTCTCATAATATTTTGATCGATTTAATTTTTAATAGAGAAATAATTAAAAAAATATAATATTTATTCCGGATTCAGAAATAGAATTTTTACAATAACACATTCGACTTAACAACATAAGCTTAGTTATAAAAATAAAATCAGCTGACTGAAAAATCTCTTCATCCAAAGATGGAAGCAAAACAAATTTTAGCCGGCTCCATTCAAAGTGGAATTCACTGCTATCGAATCATCCGACGGAGTTTTCCTTCCAAACAATTGTATAAAAAACTTTTCGTTCCTTTTTAATAGTCACGGGATTCTTGGCTACCATATTTGATACAGCTAGTTGCAATAGCATTCCCACTACTTTTTTAATTGGATTATGTGATCCTCCAATGAATAATTTCTTTGAAACCATTCCGCTGGCAAATCCAATAACACTATCTAACAAATTATCCTTTAGATCGGGGGATGAAACCACATCAGCTAGTGTACTCTTAATTATTGAAATTGGCCTCAAACTATCATAGGTTAAATGAAATTGCTGTCTCAATGCTAATAATTCTGCAGCCTGACGTTCTTCCACCAAATTAATCAACTGATCCAAATCTTCCTTCTCAACTTTTACTGACATGATTTCTATTTTAAAAAACTATTAATAACCGCATTCGCAACCGGTAAACCAATCCATTGTTTACGAAAGAGAAACAATAATGTAATGATAATCGCATAAAGTCCGGCTACTATAAAAAATCCTATAAATAAATCGCCCGTAAGTTGTCCCAACCATATCGCCGCTCCACAACTGAGCATTATTGAAAACAAGACCACAAAAACAGAAATCACCACTGCAGCCACCATATAAGATGTCGCATCCGCCGATTTACTTATTGCCTTCAATTTAAAAAGCTCAAGTGTTGTCTTGGTATAGTCTTCTGCTCTTTCAAATAGCAATTCTATAGGTGTATCATTGTTATTTGCGCTCATGATTTATAATTACCTTTCCAAATAAAATTCTTTTTGCTAAAAGGCAAATTAACTATTAGCATTATAAACGTCCTTTTTCACCTCATTGAATTTTGACTTCCCTTTAGACACCACATCTTCAGCATTGTGCTTGAGTTTATCATACTTGCTGGTAACATTCTCAATAAAATCATCATAATCTTCTCTCAAGGCATCCGTAAAATCTTCTCCTTTATCGAGAATTTTTCTCCGTGTTCTTGAACCTTTGTCCGGTGCAAATAAAATACCCAATAATGCTCCGGCTGCCACTCCTGTGAGCACGCCTAAAAGAACTTTACCTGCTTTCATCTTAATTTCTATTTTAAATTATACAACGTTTGTGTCTGCGATAAATATCTTAAGTAAAACTCAATCGCTAATGATTTCAACTAATTTATGGGATTCTTTAAATCAAACAGGTTTCTTCCCTGAAATAATTCTAAGTAAAATTACAACTGCTGCAATGACCAATAAAATGTGAATAAGTCCGCCGGCACTATAACCGATCACACCAATTAACCAACCGATAACCAGCAATACTGCAATAATATAAAGTAAATTTCCCATGATAACTATTTTTTAAGTTTTGAATGATTTCTGAAACTAAACTAAAATTCACATTATAAATTAAAGAACTAGAGCAACAAAATCAACAAAAGAACAATGATAATGATAGCTCCGACAGAAAGATAAATCCCTTTATTGTCGTTATCCTTAATATCCTTTTTAATGCCTCTTAATTCCTTTCTCAGTGATTTCTTTTCGTCGGAACTCAACTTTGATTTATCCATTGCCTTGATTTCATTTACTCGGGCAACGGAAGCAGCAAGACGAGAAGCTTCAGCGGTTTTGGTAGTGGTTACAGGCACATTGTCGACCGTCGTTCCGGCAGACAATTGCATCGTGGTGCTACTTACTAACATCACGATAGATAAGATTCCGGTTGTAAGCTTTTTCATAAGAAGGTATCTAATAAAGATCAATTTTACTCAGCAAAGATCAGATGAAAACAACTTATTCTAATTACACAATTCCAAAAAATATTTATAATATTCCCACATTTTCTTTAGCAGCGCGCTTCTTATTTTTCAGGGTTTTAAAAAATGAAGGAGTTAGCCCTGTAATTTTTTTAAATTGATTCGAAAGGTGAGCTACACTGCTATAATGAAGTTTAAAAGCAATTTCCGTCAGATTCAGTTCATCGTAAATAATTAATTCCTTCACTCTCTCAATCTTATGATTCATGATATCTTGCTCAATGGTAACGCCCTCCGTTTCTGAAAACAGATTGGCAAGATAGGTATAGTCATATCCTAATTTTTCGCTCAGATAATCTGAAAAATTAACTTTTGGGAACTCATCGGAATAATGGACCATCTCCACAATTACATTCTTGATTTTTTCAATCAACATCGCCTTTTTATCTTCCATCAGTTCAAGACCTGATTTATGCAAGGCTATTTTGATTTGCTCCAGTTTTTCAGGTGAAACATCTTCTAAAATCTCGGCTTCTCCCAATTTAACATTCACATTCCGGAAACCAAGTTTCTGTAATTCGTCCTTTACAATCATCTTGCAACGGATACTCACCATGTATTTAATACATAACTTCAAGTTTTCTTTTTAGATACTCGTTACACTTATCTTATTTGAGCGTTCATTCATTTTTCAGCAATAAAAAAGATGGACAATTGTCTATATAAAAACCAATGTACAGGAACAAACCTATCTCAAATTTGCAATATGTTCTAAAGATAGACAAAAAAATCTGAACCCTTATGATTATAGACCACTTTAAAGAATTAAAGTCATAAATCCTGCTATATAATGAAAAAGATGCTCAAAACAGGACTGAATTTAGTTTTGAAACGATTAAACAAGAGAATTATGACCTAATGTTCATCTCTATTCTACTTTCTTTCCCTTTCATTTGGAGGAGCTGTAGATTTAGGAGGAGAAACGGTTCTGGTATCAGAAGGCTTCTTTGGAGGTGTGACCGGAATCACTTTTGGCTGTACTTTTACCGGGGTCTTTGATTTACTATCCGGTTGAACTTTTGAAGGAGTTGTTGACTTATTATCCGGTTGTACTTTAGATGGGGTAGCCGGCTTTACTCCAGGTTGAGCTTTTGAAGGAGTAGCCGGTTTCACGGTACCTTTTGCAGGTGGTGCTGGCTTTACGGATGGCTTTTGCCTATCCTCTTTCGCTGGAGCAACCCCGGGCTTCGCGATACCTGTGGGCTTCACGATAGCCGGATTCTTATCAATAGCAATGGCATGACTTGGAAAATTCGGTTTGCTATCAGGTCTTGGTGAAGGCTTTGGATTCTCATACGTCTTACGGTAAACACCTGTGATTTATAATTCATCACCACGCCTGAATGCCTTCTGTTGGTTCTATATCCTGCGTAATAGCGATCAAAATGATGGTGAGGAGCGCGCCAATACCACCAGCCATGCCAATGATGATGATAATACCAGTGACCATAATAGTCATCCCAATAATAAGGGCGCCATGGGTTCCACCACACCGGGTAATAATTCCAATGCCAGGGTGAAATCCAGGGCGAATAAACCGGTCCGTAGATAAACCCGATTATTATCCATGAAGAAGGAGGAGGACAATAGTTCGGGCGACTGGCGTAACCATAATTCTCTGTATTGTAATAGTAATTATTGGTGGTATTGATAGTAGTGCCTTCTCCCGTGTATCCGGGATTCTCAGTTGTCCTGCTGCGTTGATCTGCTGCGGGCTCCAGAATATAGTCCTTCCCATACAGGTCTTCATCACCCACAAGCTGAATCTGCACATCCTCGCCCTTCTTCTCTACAAAAATGACTGCCACATCCTGCGACTCCGTTTCATTGATATCTACCTGCAGGATGATAGAATGTAGTGTACCTTCCTGCTTATCCAAAACCTTAATATAATCGATCTGATTGTCATTGTTCAGATCGAGATTATTTATTCTACTGGTATCCGCATTCAGTACCGCCTCAAAATCTTCCAGTGTAGGAGAACGCTGAAACACGTCCAGTACAGCAGCGAGATTCAGGTTATCACCGGGGAGATTGAGTTTTTCCAGCAGTGTCGTCGGTTTGAGCGGTGCTTGTCAATGCTGAGAAAAAAGCAATAAAGAAGACAATGGATTTAATTCTCAATGTGGTCATGAATATGAATTTTATCTTTAAGAGGAGATTTGTCTTCAATAGTTTAATGCGAGACCATTTTCCTCTGTAAATTTAAATAAAAATAAACTCGTATTTATTGACGATTATCATCAGAAAGCACTATTTACATCAAATAGAAAAGAGCCGCACATCGCTGTAGCGGCTCATATCTATTAAATTCGACGTCCGGAATGCTTGGCTCCTAAGTTCATGAAACTTCTATTTCTGAACACTCCTTACTTCTTCTTCATTTAAAATATAGGGAAAGCAGCATCGATCATACGCTCAGACTAAGACAGCAACGTTATTTTGGTGGATTCAACGTTGTTTTATTCTTTGACTCCCCATCATTTAATTCAAGTATAGTATTGGTCTTATCAACAAAGATGGTTATACTTGGATCGACGGGCCAGGCATTGTCACAAAAAAACAATCCCGGCTTATTGGAGAACATGAAAATCTGTACGCTGGATTTATGTACAACACAATTGTTTGAAATACCTGCTGCAAGACTTGGCAGTTCTATCGTCACTGTTTTGGGCTTAGGGAAAGTGGCTGCCGTCCTACGTGCAAGATTCGCTACATCCGGCAATTTGATTGGATCCGCTTCTGCAAAACCCACCACTTCATTGAAGAAGGCCACCTTAGCATCAGCGATTCCTGTATTTTTAATCGGAAAAGTATAGGGAGCCAATAGTACTTCACCAAGAAACACATTGCCAAGTAGGGGATCACTACCCAATGGCTTCAATACGAGTCCTCCATTTGCCACGGTAATGTTGCCATTTTTTAGTAAGAATCCAAGATCATTAGGAGCATCTTCCTTGGCAATAATATTTTTATATATTTTTCCCTGTTGATCTGTTACGGTTTGGTTTCCGAAGGAATAGGTTGTTCCGAAATTTAGTTCGCTTTTCGGTGGTACAATATCGGGCAATTTCTCTCCCGGAAAAACGCTGGTCATCGAACTATTTGGGGGTGTATTATTAAATGCGCCGAAGGATGCAGCCACATGGTAACTAAAATTAACTTGCCGGAATCGCCTGTCTACAATGGAATCTACAAATTGATACAATAAGTTGTTTTTATCCTGAAAGTTAATCTCCGCATTCACATTATTTGAAGAGGTAATGACCTGCATTTTGAAAGTTGTGGCGCTAGTTGCTGAAATAAAGGGTGAACGAAACTCAGGTTTGTTCAATATACTTATCGAATTTGACAGCAATCCGTTATTGAGATCCTTTAAAAGGCCATTGCCTGTATATCTGATATCATTTCCTGAAGCTGCTAATAATGTAAAAGTTAAATTATACAACTGGCCCTTTTTCAGAAATAAGGTACGCACTTCAAACGTAGGATAAGGATCGATACTTATATTTGTAATTATAGGTTTTCGACATACTCTGAACTTAATGTTTTCACCCGGCATAAGATCTCCCAAATTGGTTTCCACGTTATACCTGAAACGGATCATCCCAATTTCTCCCGGGGTAGCGGCAGTTCCTACTGTTAAAATAAATGTAGTACGTCCTTTATTATTCACAACAGATTTCACCTGACCTGAAATAGTAAAATTAGGAGCAGCGGTAACTCCATCCGATTTGGTAACCACCATCCTGTCCCAGGTATCCAGCCAGTCGCCAATCACAATTATTTTATAGTTTGTAGCACCATTTACCGGAATATTCTCATTAAAATTATTGGCATTCCAGTTTCCATTTGTGGCAGCATACTCTACATCAAAGGCTCCTTGCGGACGCGGATAATTTGTATTACCGTTCACTTCATCAATGATAATTTTTTCTGTGGCCGCGAAGGCAGATCCTTTCATCAATAAGACGAGAAGGAAAATCCGAATAACAGGTTTCATATTTTTATGTTTTTATATTTAACAAAACTACCTCCTCCCTCCAGGTTGTGTATACCCTAATTCGGGGAAGGGTCGTGAAATTGGTATGAATAAATGAGAATTGATAGCATGGGCTATACCTCACTTGAGGGATAAAAAGAAAGGCATACCCTAATGTAAGTATGCCCTGATTAAAAATTCGTAAGAATTCCCGGTCAATCCGGAACTACAGTATTCAATACTTTCTATAATTAAAATTAATTCCATCTTCCAGTTCATCAATAGTATTATAAAAGTCCACATTCAACTCCACCTGTGATTCAACAGGCCAACGATTGTCGCAATAAAATTTAAAGGGACGATTTGAAAAAGTGAAAACCTGAATGTTCGCTTTGTTCACCACACAATTATTGGTTATACCTGTAGCCAGGCTGGGAAGGACATAATCAAACGTTGAAGTGAAAGGAAAAGCTATTTTTTGTTTTAGGTCTTCCTTTGTGGGTAATTTGATACTTCCGGTCACCATATTTCCAGTAAATCGATTGGTGAAAGCGATCTTAGCATCGGCAGCTCCAATATTTG
This sequence comes from Bacteroidota bacterium, assembly GCA_016721435.1. Classification (GTDB taxonomy): domain Bacteria; phylum Bacteroidota; class Bacteroidia; order AKYH767-A; family OLB10; genus JAJTFW01. The sequence goes on along the minus strand of JADKIC010000037.1, from coordinate 7,964 downwards.
CTATCGGCAACACATACGTTCCCATTGTAATTTCCATCAATTCAATTTGACCTAATGTGGGATCACTACCCATACTTTTTGTTACCAGGCGAGATGAGTTAGAACCTAAATTAAGGTTCGTGAGCTGGTGGCCCAGGTCATTGGTATTATTTTGATCCACAGCCAATGCCTTATAAATATTTCCAAGCGCATCGGTTACGGTAACATTTTCAAATTTAAAGGTGGTTCCTCTTGTAACATTTTCAAGTTTTGCAGGCACAATATCCGGCAACTTCTCGCCTGCTACCACTGAAAACAAATTTGTATTTGGAGCGACATTACTCAAACTACCAATTTGGGCAGTCACATGAAGGCTTTGGTGTTTCCTGAAAGGTTCATCCACATTTCCATCAATAAATTCAAACAGAAGATTATGCATATCCAGTAAATTACACTCATTGCGCAAATCATTTTCGTACGGTTTTATCTGCATTTTGAATGTGTTGCCAGGACTTAAAAAGTGCCATTGCAAGCAGAAATATAAGGACTAGCAAACGAGTTACTTGTTATGTATTTCATTGTCATTATTCCACCACCGGTTCGTGTACTTATAAAGTCCCCACCCTTATAGTAAATCATACATCCTTGAATATTTGCAACTGTAAAAGTGAGCGTATAGGTTACGTTCTTTCTCAGATACAGTGTTGCCCCTTCACGTACCGGCTGAGGATCAATCGATACATTCGTAATGACCGGTTTTGCCACCGCTTCAAATGCTATGTTCTCCCCTGACATAAATCCGGAATTTACCTCTACCAGATATCGGAAACGAATCACGAACGTATTTCCCTCCTTAAATTGATTGTCTAAAGTGAGGGTAAAAGTTGTCCGGCCTTTTCCTCCCACCACGCTTTTGACCTTATTGGAAATAGAAACATTTTTAGCATTTGTGACACCATCGGATTGCTTCAGTTCCATTCTATCCCAGGTATCCATCCAGTCACCTATCACAATGATCTTATAATTATTGCCGGCTTGTACCGGTAATTTATTGCCAAAATTGTTATTGTTCCAGTTGCCATTCGTAGCCTTAAAGGTAACATCACCGGTAGCTCCATAAAGCGGCCGGGGATAATTCGTGTTACCATTTACTTCATCGATGATAATTTCCTCGATAGCTGCTGAGACTTGTCCATTCACAAATAATGCGAAGACGACAATTTGAAGAAGGTGTTTCATTTTCTTAATTTGAGATGCAGCAAATGTATAGCGATGAAAAATGTACGATGTACCCAAATTCGGGGAGAAGCAAAAAGTATATATCAAAAGAACAGATGAAACACTTAATCCTATCTATAAAACAAGGAAAATAATTTCATCTAAAACGAACGATACGCGGTCAAGTTCTTACAGAAAACCGGATGTATTCTAGGGAACAAGTTTTTGATTTATTGCAATCGCCACCGCTTCTGTCATGCTGGCCACGTGCAATTTTTCATAGATATTCTTCATATGCGAACGCACTGTTTCATAGGTAATATTGCAGTTATCCGCGATCATTTTATAACTCATTCCATTGACGAGACATCCCAGCACCTCCTTCTCCCTTGCAGTCAGATTATAATCGATCGCCACGGCTGTCTTTTTTTCTACATCCTTTACTTTCTGTAAAAATCCTAATACGCGTCTGGCGACGCTGGGACTCATCGGACTTCCTCCCTGGTAAACATCCACAATAAACTCCAGAATTCGGGCCGGTGGTGTGTTTTTTAGGATATATCCGGAAGCTCCGGCACAGATGGCTTCAAAAACATTTTCATCGCTCTCAAATGCTGTTTGCATCAACACGTTTATTCGCGGAAAATGCTGTTTCACTATTTTAACGGCTTCGATACCGTTAATTCCCGGCATCTCAATATCCATGAGAATCACATCGGGTTGGCTTTTCTCTATTTTACTTTCAATATCCGTGCAGTCCGGAAAAGTACCCGCAATCTGAAAGCCGGGGCTTCCATCAATCAAAACCGATAGTGAATCCAGTAATTTCTTATTATCATCAAATATAGAGACGCGGATAGCCATAGTTATGTGTTTTTGGGGAAATACCCTTATTCCATTATTAATTCAATACAAAACTACAAGGTTCCTCTATTGGCTACATCCCCTAATTCGGGAGGATAATTACCGGAATGTAGAATTAAGTCAAGGGCAAGACCAATTCGAGGGTGGTGCCTTCCGCAGAACTCCGGATGTCGAGATTTCCCTTGAGTTGGTCGGTACGTAAACGAATATTACTTAAACCATTTCCTCCATTGTGTATGGAACCGTTACTTTTTCCGTTCTCACTCCATTTGGGAACCGTAAATCCGACACCGTTATCGGCAATACTCATTTTTATTTTTCCATTCCATAAACTTACTGCTACATTTACCTGCTTCGCATTTGAGTATTTCGCCGCATTGTTAATGGCTTCTTTAAAAATGAGGAAGAGATGCTGACGCGTTTCCATACTAAACTCCATTTTCCGCAAAGCTTCATCACAATTGAAGTTCAGCTGAATGTTTTTAGAGGATAAAAGAAAAGAGGCAAAAGATTCCATACGACTAAATACCACCTCTCCCTTATCGTTGGCCGGATTAATACTCCAAACAATATCGCTAAGGTTCGTGATGGTTTCCCTGGCGTTATCTCCGATTTTATGAACCAATTCCATCACACGTTCAGGTTCATTGTGGGTCAATTTATTTTGATAGCTTCGCTATAGATGCTAATACTGCTGAGGGTACTGCCCACATCATCGTGCAAATCGGCACTGATGCTCTTGCGTTGATTAATTAAAATTTGTTGATGCTCCAGTTGTTTCTTCAGTTTATACCGGTTAAAGAGAAGAAGACCAACAAAGAATATGGCAAAAGAACCTGTCAAGATAGACCCTCGAAGCCATTTTTCTTTTGAAAGCTCCTTTTCCTTCAATGCCATGTCTTTTTCAGCTATTACCAGGGCGTTCTCCTTTACTTTCGATTTCATAATTTGGGCTTCAATTTCCTGCTGTGCTGCATTGAGTTCAAACAATTTCACATCGCCGATTTTTCTCAACAATTCTATTTGCTGTTCATCCTTCTGCTGGCGAAGGTTTGAAATCAGCAATGTAGATAGTTGTTCCTTCAACATGACTTTCTGTAAGTCCTTTTCTTTATTCAACAACAGAATTTCTTTGTCTTTTCTTTCTGTTTCGTACTTTGTGTTTAATTCTGCAAGTTTATGGGTGCTTTCCTCATTTATAATTTCATAACGGAGTGCTTCAGCAAGTTTAGTATTCACCAATGAACTGCGGGCAAATTGCAGTCTTTCTTCCAATGAGAAATGTTGATCAGCTGCCATCAGACTGTCTAAATCAGATAAGTTCAAATAGATGGCACGCAAATCGGCTTTATCTGATGATTTTAATAAAAGATTCAACGCAGCATTGTACTTTTCCCGTGCTAATGTATATTGGAGCCGGCAGGAATATAAACTCCCCATATTTCCATACAACTTTGCAATCCGATTTTCGTTACCGGACTCTTCTGCCCATTTCAAGCATTGTTGGTTCAATCTTAATGATTCATTAAAATGATATTTAGCAATATTACTGTCCGCGGCGAACTCGCACAGCACCCGATGTGTACTCGCTAAGGTTTGGAATATATCAGATTGATCCCTTCTACTGCCATTCACTTTTACCAGTTCATAGGCTTTATTCAGAAAAAAAAGTGATGAATCCAGATTTCCTGATTCTCTGTACGCAACGCCCATCAATCTCAATACAGAAAGAACTTCTGAATTCTTTTGATTTATTTCAAATATTGCTAAAGATTTCTTATAATATACAATTGATTCCGCGGTTTTGTCCTGCTCAGTTAAAAGATACCCAAGATATTGGTAGATTTTGGCCATCCCCAGAGAATCGTTTTCGTTCTCATATATATTCAATGCCTTCAATTGAAAAGCAAGTGCTTCTGCAAGATTCCCCAAATGCTGATAGGCGAGACCTATATTTCCAAATGAATTAGCAACACTTCGGTTTAATTCAATTGCAATACCATTGGCATTGGTATAATGTTTCAGTCCATTTTCATGATCGCCGAGGCGGGAATAACACCTTCCGATAGCCGTATAAGACATTTGCTCACCAAAACGGTAGCCAATATTTTCCGATAATACCCGAGAAAGTTGAGCGATCCGAATCGCCTCCTGCATCTCATTATCATTAATTTTCTTATGCGCAAGATTGATAAGTTTTTTGACTTTCGCCGAATCATCTTTCATCAATAAAGTCTCATTCAATAAAGAATCCCCGGATGCAAACGAACCGGCAAAAACATCAGCTGAAAATAAAAATAAGAAGCCAAGCATCAATACAATAAAAAGTCTCTCCCCTACGAACTGAATAAGTCTAACCATAATCAATAATCAATGATATTACTATTTTAGTGCTTTTCAAAATAGTCATGCAAACTCGGGTGACTTTATCCCTTCATAAAAATAAGGATTTTCATCCAATCCCCGAAAAATATTTTCATTGAAGCCCCGGAACCAGGGCCCATTCTTATTCAACGGCATTCTTATTTTCCTCACTCTTACTACTTTCATAAACTGTAGAATACGCTAGTATGGAAATTATGTAAAAAATGTCGACTGAGTTGATGCGATCTTACTTTCACCGGTATTAGGTACACCCACTCTTCTTCAAATACACAAACCAGTACACCCCTCCCACCAGGCCGGCGCCCCCAATAATATTTCCTATGGTAACCGGCAGGAGATTGTGGAGCAAGAAATTATGCATCGTTAGGGACTCGAACAATTCCGGCGATGAATTCACCAGTGACCAAAAGCCCGGCTCTCCATAAATTTTGAGTAATAGTCCCAGGGGGACAAAGTACATATTGGCGATACTGTGTTCAAAGCCGACAGCTACAAAAGCGGTTACCGGAAACAAAATCGCCATAATTTTTCCTGTTACATCCTTCGCGCTGAAGCATAGCCAAACGGCCAGGCAAACAAGAATATTACAAAGTATTCCCAAAGCAATCGCATTGATAAAATCAAGTTCACATTTCGCCCTAGCAATTTTAAGCATATTCAGACCTACAGCCCCCTCACCGGCAAGAAAATGTCCGGATAAAAGAATCAACACTACCATCGACAATGCACCGGCTAAATTTCCGACATACACCAACAACCAATTCCGTAACACTTGCTTCGCTGTCACCTTTCTGTTCGCCCAAGCCATGATGATCAAACTATTGCCTGTAAACAATTCCGCACCTCCCAGAATCACTAAAATCAATCCCAGGCTAAACACTACTCCTCCCAGTAATTTCGCTACACCATAGGGCAAACCTGTTCCTGCAGTCACTACTGTAGAAAACATAGCACCCAAGGCGATGAATGCTCCGGCAAGAATAGCCAGCATCAGCGTTTTGGTTGTATTCATCCCTGCTTTGGCGACACCTACTTCTTCCGCCTTCCGGGCCATCTCCGGTGGGAGCAATAAATCAAGTTCCTTTTCCATCTATGGATTACTATTGAATATAATTCTATCGCACCGGCACCACGCTAAAAAATACACGATTTAAAGGGTAAATATTTTAGGATCGTAAATCATTACTTCTCTTCCACATATTTCTTAAAATTATCCAGAATCGCCTGCCAACCGCCTCGCTGAAGCTCAATCGAATTCATCTCTTCTGTTTCAAACGTCTCCATGATCTTGATTGCACCTTCTTGCTTCTGGAAATCGATATCCACCGTTCTCCCATCCCCGAGAATGTAACTAATCTTTTCAAAAGGTGTAACCAAAATATACCTCCTTCAAAATCAAAACTCACGGAGCCATCCTTTGCAGCCATGGTAGTTTTAAAGACACCGTCAGCGCACAGATCATTTTCCGCCGCGGGGGCATGCCAGTCATCAGAAGCATGACACCAATTGACAATATGCTCCGGTGCTGTCCACTTCCGCCAAACTTTTTCTATTGGGGCATTCACCACAGTCTCGACCGTTATTTTTGTTTTCATAGAAGCAAATATAATTTAGAAATACATAGCACAATTGTTCCACAAAAATAATTATAGATGAATAAGGTCAGACCGGCATTTTGGTTGGAGTATTAAAAAGGAACTTTCCTATACATTAAACTTTTGAATTCATCCTGCAATACTAAATAAACAGTAATGCTAATCAATGCAGCAAAATAGCACCAAACTGAAATTAAAAAATCAGGGAAGAACAGGAACGTTACAGCAAAAGAAATAAACAAAAATGAACTAATTGCTCTTCTTTTCTTTTTGCTTGCAATAAAATGGTGGAATCACAGTAACAATAAAATAAACGAACTGGACGAAAAGTGACAGATATGCCGGAAAAGAAAGCAGATAATGAATATGGCCGGACTTCACTTCGGACTGTACAGGAAAACGAAGCAAGCAAAATAACAAATAAAGCGAGGATAAACATCCTGCATACAACAATATTCTAAGAATTTTCTTATGACTGATATTATGCTCTTCTTTATAAAAAGCGAAGGGCACCCAAAAGGGCCAAATCACTTGTGCAAAAAACAAAAAAGAATATGTCAGTGGCATCTCCCACTCTGAAAATGAATGATGGGTATGTGCTAACCACAAAAATCCTTCTATAAATTGCTGGATAGAAAAAATAAACGGAATCATAGCCAATGGACGCTGATCAGCATGATGTATAACCCGAAGCGATGCGGCTCCAGCAACTGCCAATACTGCCCCTGCAATGAAACTGGCCGTAGATGAAAAACACATGGAAGTCCTCCTTTTTTTAAATAATTTTCTGTTTGCAATTATGGAAAACAAGGTAGTCCGGCAATAGCTTCATCACCCACTTCGATGTAACGATAATCCTGTAAATGTAGGTGAATTAATAAATGAGGAGAAAATTATTCCCAATTCATCCCCTCGAAATACATGCAAGCGAATACCTATGATTCAAAAGAAATATATTTCACTTGTCTGTTTTGATGGAATAAGTAATGAAATTACCGGCTTCTCCTCTATCTGAAAAACTAAATTAATTCATAGGAATTTAGTATTATATAGTTGAAAAACAAATGAATAGACCATCTTACTGCAGAGAATTCCATTTTAGTATCTACTCCTACATTGTTTCATTTACACATAGACTGAAACATCCAATCAAAGTTAGCGTATGCCATACATTTACTTCATCCGTTCGGTTTGCAAGTATGAACAAAAACTTAAATATATTCGTAAAGTGATATAAACTGAACAAAATATCAGAATTCTTGTATAATCGGTTTAAACGAAAACCTTCGATCTGCGGTATCAATACGCTTCAATGACTATGGAAAAACTTTATGTACAATACGGATGTGGATTATCAGCTCCTAAGGAATGGGTTAACTTTGATGTTTCCCCTACATTAAGAGTACAAAAAACTCCATTGATCGGATCACTTTTAAAGAGCCAGTTAAATACGTCATTTCTTCCAATGTAAAGTACGGTGATATCACAAAGGGATTACCGTTAGCGGATAACTCCTGTGATGGATTATATTGTTCACATACTTTAGAACATCTGTCACTTTTAGATTTCAGAGAGGCGCTAAAAATGCAGGTATTAAGCCAAAGAAGGGAGGTATTTTCAGATGTATTGTCCCGGACCTTGAGCACATCAGCAGACAGTACATCAAGGATCTGGATAGCGGAGACAATCAGGCCAGCGTGAAGTTCATCAACAACACCCTTATGGGCATCACAGAACGTCAACGGGGCGTGAAAGGGCTTATCAATACATTTTTAGGGAATGCGCATCATATGTGGATGTGGGATACCAAATCTTTGGCCGAAGAGCTTCGCAAGGCGGGTTTCACACAATCAGAAATGCAAATTCAATGACAGCGAAGATGCCATGTTTAAACATGTTGAGAATGCGGAGCGTTTGAAAATG
>JADKIC010000036.1 GCA_016721435.1 Bacteroidota bacterium | reverse complement strand
TAATCATGTTGCCACGATGTGGCTATAATCATGTCGCCACGCTGCGGCTATAATCATGTCGCCACGATGCGGCTATAATCATGTCGCCACGATGTGGCATATAATCATGTCGCCACGATGCGGCTATAATCATGTCGCCACGATGCGGCTATAATCATGTTGCCACGCTGTGGCTATAATCATGTCCACGATGCGGCTATAATCATTGCCACGACTGAGCTATAATCATGTTGCCCCCATGCGGCTAATCGTAATTCAATCATGTCGCTCTGCGAAAAATTTACTAGAATAAATTCAACTTGCCGAATAATTGGAGGAAAATGGTAAAGGGAAATTGCAACTTCCCCTTCAAATCTTTCATCTCTGCTTTCATTTTCAACGCGTTTGAGCACACGGTCCCTGGCCCAGTATTCTTCGGGGCTTTTTGTGAATTGAAGTAAATCATTATCTTCGTTCTGCCTAAAACCTACTCATGAAAAATTACAGTTAATTATCCTGTCCTTTTTCCTGTTTATTTGTGTAAGCAATACGCTGAACGCACAGGTGTCCACGGTCCCTTTTACTGCCGCGCTCGATACTTTTGCCCTTATTACCGGCATTACGATAGACGGCCCCAATGCGGTGATATAGCCTATAGCAACATCCCAATTGGCTTTAATTTCGACTTTTGCCGCAGCATACATTCTACACGATTGTAAGCTGCAATGGCTACATTCAGCTGGATTCTTTTCCTACTAATCTCTTTATAAATATTCTCGGAGGAACCTCTAATAACAGAATTGCAGCTTTGGGTGCTGATCTGAAGCATTCCAATTCTAATGCGAGCCTTCAATATACTACCATCGGAACTGCTCCCGACAGGGTTTGCATAATACAGTGGCTGCACTACTCCTATTTCGGAGGGATGACCGGTGATCTTAACTTCCAGATTGTTTGTATGAAACATCCAATTGCATCAGTTTTGTTTATGGTGCAAATACCTATACTACCAATAGCCTTCAAACACAGATTGGATTAGAGGGACTTCAGCTGCCGACTTCTTGTTCTGGGAGATACGACTCGCAATGGGCCGATACCTACCTTTTCCAACGATTACTACTACATCCCCATCAGCACCAGCTGCTCCATGCCTCGGGATTCGCGTTTCACTTTGGTGCTTGCGGAAACACACCTGGTGTAAAATTTTCACATCACCGGAAACGTGTTTAACGATGCGGATGAAATTGGTACTAAAGGTACCGCAGAACAACCCATCGCCAATCACCTCGTAAACATCAACCCCGGTAATTACTATCTATCATCTGACGGAAATGGGGATTATACTTTTCTTCGTTGATTCTACCCTCACCTATACATTAAATACGGCGCCCATCACCTGTGGAATAACACCACACCACTTTCTATCAGTATCAACCCTCTGGTCAGTCCTGCTCCGGAAATGATTTCGGATTTCAACTGATTCCCGGTATTCATGAAGTCGGTATTCATTGCCCCTCCTGGGAGTAAGGCCTGCACAGCCTGAACCGATGCCATCAGTTATTACAACAACGGCACTTCTGTAGAAAGTGATACCATTGTTTTTGTAATGGATTCGCCGTACAGTTTCATCAGTTCTAATCCGGCGCCACTCTCTGTAACCGGGCAAACAATTACCTAGGTCTATCCTCCACTCGCTCCCGGACAAAGCGCAACAACGACTGATGCTGATGCCCGATTCTTCAGGTGTCCTGGGGAATTACATGAATTCAACCTTAAGCATCGGTCCTCTGAATGACACCATTCCCTCTAACAATAGTATCAATCTTCATCAACTGATTACTCTTGCATGGGATCCAAATGATAAAATCGCCATGCCCTCTGGCAGAATACAGGCAGGAGATGACATCACTTATACCATCCGCTTTCAGAATACCCGGAAATGCAACAGCCTATAATGTCACCATCAAGGACACGCCTGATCAAAATCTGATCTCTTGAGTTTTGAGATACTCGGTTCTTTCCTACCTCTGAACTTTTAACATGAGCGGCAATGGCATCGCCACATTTACTTATTACAATATTCAATTACCTGACAGTGGCAGTGACTATGAAGGCAGCAATGGATTGTGACGTATCGTGTTCCATCGAAAAGCAGTCTGTCGCCGATGACTGTCATTAACAACAAAGCAGGAATTATTTTCGACTGGAATCCTCCGGTGATGACCAATACCACCAGCGACACAATTGATTTTGTACAATCTGTATTTCAACCGGAAACGATGTTCTATCCAATTAATGCAAGTCCAAACCCAAGCAAAGGACACTTTGTATTTCGATTTGCGGAAGATATTACTATCAGCGGTATTTTAAAATGTTTACAACATTGAAGGAAAGTAGTTTATCATCAACCATTCATTCGTTCCGGACAGTTTGTTGATTTGACCCATCTATCAACAGGCGTCTACTCCGTCACATTTAAAAACCAATGCTATCCAAGGTATACAGCCAGTCTCCTTATTCAAAACTAATTGCAAATCCACAAAGGCTAACATCTTTTAATTATTTCATTAATACTTAATCATTGGTTCCTGACCTCAGGAAAATCATGAATAGATAATCATATTAATGTAAAAAGGGATCAGAATATTTTGGAGAATGATATGTACTTACAGTCTACGATTCCAAAACAAGAGTATGAATTATTCCTTACGAAGTTATTTGTTATCCTGTATACTATTTACAGTGATAACCATTTCACCTGTTTATTTATCCGCTCAGGCCACCTGGATGAACATCCCCACCGGCACACAATTTACGATTCATGAACTGAGTTTCCCGAATGATAGTGTCGGATACTTTGTTTGTGATACCGCCGATTTCAATCCGCAGGGAAAAGTGTACCGCACACAAAACAGAGGCGTTATCTGGAGTTTCGTGAATTACACTTCTCATAACCTGTTTCATATTGATGCGCCTTCTCAAAATACAGTGTACGTGAACGGAAATAACGGTAGCTATTCCGTGCTACGCCGCAGTATTAATGGCGGACAAACCTGGCTGAACATGAATGTGAATAGTCCGGAGGGGCCGATGGATTTCGTAAATGACAGCCTGGGTTTTATCGGGAGCAGCGGTGGTCCCGGGAATATAATCTGGCGTACCACCAACAATGGCAATAGTTTCGATTCCGCTTTGATAGGAGGATCTCCTTCCGCCATGTTTGACCTGCAATATGTAACGGATTCGATCGCCTATTCCGGTGGACTCTATGGTCCAAAACTTTCAAAACCACACAACAATTGGGTGGCTGGTCTGATCAGACGAATGATTACGCAGTACGGTCCGTTTGTTTTCTCGACCCTGATACCGGTTATGCCACTGCTGAATTTGTTGCCGTATCCAGTCCCCTTGCTGTGATCAAAACGACGGATGGCGGACTCACCTGGACGCAACTTCCCAATTCCATAGACCCTGCCGGGAATGGCTGGGCGAAGATTCATTGCCGCAATACGCTCGAATGTATTTGTGTGGGAGGCGGAGGTTCCGTTGCTTCAACCGATGACGGCGGTTTTACCTGGAATATCGAAAATTCCGGTACTACTAATAACCTCTCCGATGTATTTTACGGCAGCAATTATGCAGTAGCCGTTGGTGAATATGGAACTGTTTTACGAAGAATAATTGTTCCCACAGGGGCTGAAGAAACTTCCGATGTACCAATGATCAGGCTTTATCCCAATCCTGCAAATGATCGGCTGAATATTACTGCAGATATGCATGGAGGGGATTTGATCACGATACTGGATGTATCCGGCAGGACCATTCACATGGAATTGATTTCCGGAACAACTTCTTCCGTTGCTATAAACATCGCTTCCTTTAGTGAGGAATCTATCTGGTGAAAATGAATAATCGACCTCTAGATAAAGGCATAAAATTCTCCAGAGTTCATCATTAAGAAATGTAGAGAGAAATTCCTTCTCTTTCTTAAAGTGTCCCTTTCAAATCCTTCATCTCTGCTTCCATTTTTTCGATGCGTTTCAGCACACGGTCCTTGGCCCAGTATTCTTCGGGGAGTTCGGCGCTGATGTAATTGCAGAAGCTCCATACTTCGCGGATATCCGTGGCCGGTACCTCGTAGGGATCGTAATTGGGATTGAGTGATTTTAAAAGTAAATTCTTCTTCTTCCGAATCTGGTTATACGCCACTTTAAAGACGACACCATCTTCCTGCGTTAATAACACATACGCGTTACCGTCTTTGATGTCGTAAAATTTTTCGACGTATTCCCGATGACCCAGCTCTTGTCGGGAATGGGCATCATGGAGTCGCCGGAAATCTGGAACATGCGGTATTTGCGGTCGCCGAAGAGGATGGGCAATTGGAAGGTGGGTAGTTTCTTGATGAACTCGGGATCGGCAAAACCATTTTTATATCCGGCTTTTGCTTTGATGGGAACGACTTCGATATTCTCCTTGTTGTTGCTGTCGACGGTAGTGGCGATGACGCGCAGGCGGGCACCGGTGACGTACACATCGTGGCCTCGCTCAAGTTCTGAGAGTTGAAATTCGCTCAGCTTGGTGAGGTCGAGTTTGACGAGGGTGTCGATGCTGACGCGGAAATACTTTGAGAAAGACATGAGCATCTCGAGTGTAGGGTTCTGGACGCTGCCGTTCTCGTAGCTGTTGAGGGTGGAGCGACTGATGCCGAGTTCACCGGCAACGTGGTCTTGCGTCAGCTTGCGGCGCTGGCGAAGAAGTTTGATGTTAGCGTTAAATGTCATGGGCTTCGGGTAATAATCCTCTTTTAAACGCGGCGATAGCAGCGGTTTCGCGGCAGCGCAACGTTCTATAATTTATTTACAACTCTTCGGACACCATCCATCACCTTCATTGAATTGAAGTTGATTAGTAGTCCAAGTTTACATCCTGATAATCTTAAATACGTCATTACTTGTGCCAGATGTACATCGTTAAGCATCTCTACTGATTTCACCTCCACTATTACTTTCTTCTCAACCAATATATCTACCCTATATCCGGCTTCTAGTTTCACCTCCTCATATACCAACGGAAGCGCCTTTTGGTGTTCTGCTCTTAATCCCTTCTTCAATAATAAATGCATCATTGTAGCCTCATATGCACTTTCCAATAATCCGGCACCCAGATGTCGGTGCAATTCTACTGCACAGTCAAGTATAACTGTGGCAATTTCATTTTCATTCATCGCTGCGTTCGTTGCGTGATCGCTGCGCCCGCCGCGTTTGAACGGGAATTGACTTTCTTCAACAAGTTGTTTTTCCATACCAAAGGGTGTTTTTGATAAATAGTTTTGCAAATATATGTTTATATTGCAGTCCTTCCAAATGATTGTATCGCAGTCAAAGGTATAAAAATAATTTAACTTCCAAATGGCAGATCCCTCCCGCACCGTTGTCCACATGGACCTTGACAGTTTCTTCGTCTCGGTATCCCGCCTTGAGCATCCCGGACTATTCGGCAAGCCGGTGATTGTGGGGGGCAGCAGTGAGCGGGGCGTGGTATCGGCCTGCAGTTACGAGGCCCGGGCGTTCGGGGTACACTCGGCCATGCCCATCCGTATGGCGCGGCGCCTCTGTCCCGATGCCATCATTATCCGAGGAGATTATGAACGCTACAGTTACTACTCCGGGATGGTCACCGACATCATCCACGAACAGGTTCCGCTGTACGAGAAATCCTCCATCGACGAATTCTACATCGACCTGAGCGGCATGGACCGTTTTTACGGTTGCTACAGTTTTGCTACGGAGTTGCGGCAGAAGATCATGAAGGAAACCGCGCTGCCCATCTCCTTCGGCCTCTCGCAGAACAAGACCGTGAGTAAAGTCGCCACGGGAGAAGCCAAGCCCAACGGACAATTAAAAATCGATTTCGGTAAGGAGAAGCCCTTTCTTGCGCCGCTTTCTGTGAGCAAGATTCCCGGTGCCGGCGAAAAAACCGCGGGATTGCTGCGCAGCATGGGCGTAGAGAAAATCCACACCCTCCAGGAGATGCCCGTCAGGTTGCTCGAGAAAGTCCTGGGCGAACCCGGCATCGTGCTCTGGAAGAAAGCCAATGGTATTGACAACAGTCCGGTAGAGCCCTACAGCGAACGCAAGAGTCTCAGCACCGAAGAAACCTTCGACACCGACACCATCGACGTGGTTTTCCTCAAAGCACTCCTCGTGAAGATGGTGGAGAAACTCGCCTTCCAGCTGCGCAGCGAAACAAAACTAACGGCCTGCATTACCGTAAAGATCCGCTACTCGAACTTCGACACCCACACCACTCAATGCCGTATCCCCTATTCCTCCAACGACCATACGCTGATTTCAAGAGCGAAGGAACTCTTCGACAAGCTCTACGAACGCCGGATGCTGGTGCGGTTGCTGGGCATACGCTTCAGTCACCTCGTCGGCGGCGGACACCAGATCAATCTTTTTGAAGACAGTGAAGAAATCATCAACCTCTATCAGGCGATGGATAAGATGCGATTGAAATTCGGGGATGGAGCGATACAAAGAGCAATAGGAACGGGATTGAATTTACGGAAATTTAATCCGTTTAATGGGTTGAAATCATAATTTGAAAATGGGTGGATTTGAAGATTTGAAAATGGGTTGATTTGTCGCGAGCTTTAGCTCGTGATCGCGAGCAAAAACTCCGTAAGGAGATAGCGCCTCGCGAAAGATGAGATGAATTTGAAGATTTGAAAATGGATGAATTTGAAGATGGTTTTAATTAATGTTGGTACTTATTGATGGAGAGGCCTCGACATGTTTTAATTTAGATATAATTTCTGATCGATATCTATATTAATAACCAAGAGGTTCACGGCTGGTATGTCTAATTCTTAGAATTCGAATTTCTCTTTGGTCTGAATTAATTTGATAGGTAACTCTGAAGCTCAAGACAACAAATGCACGAAAGTTTTTATTTGAAGGATCTTTTAATTTGTCAGGCTCACAAGCGAGAGGATTTGTCTTAATTACTTCAAGTCTTTCTACTATAGCATTTTTGACAATTTTAGGCGCACGTGTACTTTGCCCTTCAAGATAGGTCAGGATTTCTTTGAAGTGGTCAAGGGCGTTTCTGTCCCAAACCACTTTAAATGGTAAAGACTTTACCATTTAGACAACTCTTTAATGGCGTCTTTATGAGAAATCGAATTACCTTTCTCAATACGAGTTACGGCGTCATTAATTTCTTTATTATATTGTTTGCGGCTGATACGTTTCGTGTCATTGTCAACATTTAAGAAACTTTTTATCATCTCAAGAACTAAGGTCTGTTGCTTAGTAGATAACAATGGCAGATAATTATCAACTTGCTTTTTTATTGTTGTCGATGTCATGAGTTTGTTTTAAGTGAGTCAAATTTATAAAGAATAATTAGAAAAGACAAAGTCTTTGAAAAACTATCGTACTATAATAACTTAAATTTGAAAATGTGTCAATTTGAAGATTTAATCGCGAAGCCTCCTTTAGATGTGTCAATTTGAAGATTTGATCGCGAAGCCTCGCGATGTGTCAATTTGAAGATTTGATCGCGAAGCCTCGCGATGTGTCAATTTGAAGATTTGATCGACCTCGCGATGTGTCAATTTGAGATTTGATCGCGAGCCTCGCGATGTTTCAATTTGAAGATGGTTTTATTTTATTATCGTTATTTGTAAAAATAATTGTAATTACTGTTTCACAAACGTCGCTCTCATTTCCCCTGATTGAATCAGATAGATACCTGTGGAGAGATGATCTGTTTCAAGAGTAGCTGTTGATGTTGTGATCGTTTTTGCGAGGATGAGTTTCCCATAAATATCCGTCAACCGCAACTGCGCTTTCCCATTCTCCAATTGAATACCTGTGATACTAATTGCGTTTTCTGTCGGATTAGGATAGACGTGTAGTTCACCTTGTGTTGGTGATACGGATGCAATTCCGGTGGGAAGAATGATAATTGTCTTTGCAGTATTGGTGATCACGGGTTCATTAAAATCAAAGTAGATGGCAGCGAAGTTGGTGATAGAATCTCCTGCGGAAAGATTTGTTTTGGGCTGGATGCGATAACGAACAAAGCCATGCGAGAGGGGTTCATTGGTGTTGCTATCGGGGAGGAGAATATTTTCAAACTTAAATTCCATATTCCGCTGGTAGTTGATCCAGTTGAGGTTGACGGGATGAGATGCGTTTACAAATTCGATGGTAGAAAGATTAAGTTTATTGGTATCAATAGGGTTTAGAATTTTTACTGTGAAAGCCGTATCGTTGCCGGTGTTTTGAAAGCGGATGATGTACTCCAGCCAGGGTGTGTTGCTGAGTTGGGTGGTGGTGAGGGTGTCTTCGTTGACCAAAATATCATTAGGATCAAAGGAGGCAATGGTATAAACAACCCAATTACTGTTGTTGCAGCTCTGGTTATCATCGGTAGCATAGGGTTCGATATGCGCAGAACTATTGATGAGTGTACCCAGAGGAAGGCCGGGGTTGACATATACGGCAATGATTATACTTCCGGTTTGGTAAGGTGTTAATGTCGGTAGATTCCATAGGACTGAATCAGGAAAGATTTGGCCCGGTGTTATTGTTGCTGATTGAAAACTAACAATGTTACTCGGATAAAAAATCACTGTGGGAGCAACAGTTGTTGTGCCGTAATTTCCGTAACTGATCATATAATATGCAAAGAAGCCGCTGCGGAAAGTTCCCATAGGCGTAATCGTTACACAAACATCTTCAAATATGCCTTGAGGTTGAAATGCAAAATCGTTAAGGGAGTCGGTTTGAAGAATCCCGGTAAAAGATGCAGCTTGAGTACCTGGAATAGGACTATACCATAACAAAGGTTGAGGTGCTACGGTGTAGGTGCCAGAATCTAATACTGTTAAAGAATAGAAACCATTTTGGTCCGTGAAGGTGAAGCGACCTGTTGTTTGATCTATTATTTTTTGACCTGAAAGTGCAGGTTCGTTGTTATCTTGAATGCCGTTACTGTTTAGATCAGCAAATAAATTTCCCAAAATTAAATTGTATCGGTCTAAAATTTTGATAATCCAAAAATCTACAAACCCTTGATTTATCTCCGCTTTATCAATTCCCAAATCAGATTCAGAATAACCCCCTAAAATAAAACCGCCATCATTAGTTTGCTTTACAGAACGCAGATAATCTGTCCATTCTCCTCCCAAAGTGTTCTGCCATTGAATGCTACCAATAGAATCAGTTTTTACAATCCAATAATCTTCCCATCCCAAACAATTCTCTGTTTTATCACCTGAAATGTTGGACCCTGAAAAACCTCCTAAAATAAAACCTTCATCCACTGTTTGTTGAATGGAGAACAATCTATCCCAATCATTTCCACCAATAGTCTTTTGCCATTGAATATTACCGATTGAATCCGTTTTAACAATCCAGAAATCATATAATCCTTTATTGTTTTCTGTTTTATCTCCGGATATAGTAGAATTCGAAGTTCCGCCTAAAATAAACCCTCCATCCGTGGTTTGTTGAATTGAATACAAATAGTCTTGACTACTACCTCCAATTGTATTTTGCCATTGGATATTTCCATTTGCATCAGTTTTTACGATCCAATAATCATATCCTCCAAAACTATTTTCTGTCTTATCTCCTGAAATGCTTGAAGTAGAATATCCGCCCAATATATAGCCTCCATCAGAAGTTTGATTGATAATTCTGAAATCCTCATTTGAATTACCACCTATCGAATTCTGCCATTGAATTTGGCCCATCGGATCTGTTTTTACGATCCAGTAATCAGCCCCTAAACTATTTTCTGTTTTATCTCCTGAAATAGCTGAGTTGGACGACCCTCCTAAAATGTAACCTCCATCAGCAGTTTGCCGAATTGAATATAAATAATCAACAGAATCACCCCCAATGGTATTTTCCCATTCAATAATCCCTGTTGAATCAGTTTTAACGATCCAATAATCCCAACTTATACTATTCTCTGTCTTATCTCCTGAAATACCAGATAGTGAATATCCGCCCAAAATATAGCCCCCATCAGTAGTTTGTTGAATTGAGTTCAATCTATCATTGCTATTTCCTCCAATCGTATTCTGCCATAGGATACTACCTATTGAATCAGTTTTAACGATCCAATAATCATATCCCCCTTGACTATTTTCTGTTTTATCACCAGAAATATTGGAACTTGACATACCACCAATGATATAACCACCATCACTGGTTTGTTGTACTTCAAATACCTCTTCCCGATCACTCCCCCCAATTGTATTCTGCCATTCGATCACCTGGGAGAAAACAGTAGATGAATAGATATTTAAAATAAACATTAATTTCCAAGGTAGACTTTCTTTAAAATTTTTCATAATAGCTCATATTAAAAGTTTCAAAGTTAAAGATATTGCAAAAAGACGATGTCAGACTCAATTCTAAATAAATTTACAATTCACTTACTATTGCTTCACAAACGTCGCTCTCATTTCTCCTGATTGAATCAGATAGATACCTGTGGAGAGATGATCTGTTTCAAGAGTAGCTGTTGATGTTGTGATCGTTTTTGCGAGGATGAGTTTCCCATAAATATCCGTCAACCGCAACTGCGCTTTCCCATTCTCCAATTGAATACCTGTGATACTAATTGCGTTTTCTGTCGGATTAGGATAGACGTGTAGTTCACCTTGTGTTGGTGATACGGATGCAATTCCGGTGGGAAGAATGATAATTGTCTTTGCAGTATTGGTGATCACAGGTTCATTAAAATCAAAGTAGATGGCAGCGAAGTTGGTGATGGAATCGCCGGCGCTGAGATTTGTTTTAGGTTGAATTCGATAACGAACAAATCCATGCGAGAGGGGTTCGTTGGTGTTGCTGTCCACCAATAAAATATTTTCAAACTTAAACTCCATGCTCCGCTGGTAGTTGATCCAGTTGAGATTGACGGGATGCGATGCGTTTACAAATTCGATGGTGGAAAGATTGAGTTTACTGGTATCAATCGGATTCAGAATTTTAACGGTGAAGGCTGTATCGTTGCCGGTATTTTGAAAGCGGATGATATACTCCAACCAGGGAAATGAGCTTAATTGCGTAGTGGTAAATGAGGTTTCGTTCACAAGAATATCATTGGGGTCACAGGAGCCTGTGGTGTAGATTTTCCAATTGCTGTTATTGCAGCTTGGGTTGGCATCGGTGAGGTATGGTTCGATATGTACACTGCTGTTTATGAGGGTTCCGTTAAGAAGGCCGGGGTTGACATGGACTGTTACGATAATGCTACCGGTTTGGAAGGGAGTCATCGCCGGCAGATTCCATAGCACTGAGTCAGGAGTGATTTGGCTTGGTGGGAGCGTCGCCGACTGAAATGTGATATTGCTGAAAGGGTAAAAAATCACTGTTGGTGTAACGGTGGATGTACCGTAATTGCCATAACTAATTTGATAAAAGGCATTGAATCCACTGGAAGTTTCCCAATGGAGTAATTTCTATACAAACATCATCATACGCGCCCTGCGGTTGGAAGGCAAAATCGTTGAGAGAATCGGTTTGTTGATTTCCGGTGAAGGCAACGGTGTGCCAAAAAGGAGCAGGATTATACCATAATAATGATTGTGGAGACACTGTGAAATTCCCGGAATCCAAGACCACAAGTGAATAGTTTCCATTTTGATCAGTAAAGGTAATTCGACCGGTATTCTGTTCGGTTATCTTCCTTGCAGTCAGAGATAGTTCTGTGCTATCTTGTATCCCATTGCTGTTGCTATCAGCAAACAGCCGGCCGGTAATCCTATTAAATTTTTCAGTAAGTTTCACGATCCAATAATCATCACCTCCTATACAATTTGCCGATTTATCTCCGGAAATACCGGATAAGGAATATCCGCCTAAAATATATCCTCCATCAACAGTTACTTGAGCAGACATTAATTCATCCCCTAAACTTCCCCCAATCGTATTCTGCCATTGAA
>JADKIC010000035.1 GCA_016721435.1 Bacteroidota bacterium | reverse complement strand
GTAAATGCCAATCTGTCCATTCAACGTAAGTGAAGCGGTGGACTGACTTTCTCCCAAACTAATAGCACATAATTCTCTATTTGGATCAGCTTCAGTAACAGCAATTCTTCCTCCCAGACTTTCTTAACCCCGAATCTGCAGGAGGAATGGTGAACCATCCGTTGGGCTTGATCGTAAAATGTTAATCCACTATCAATGGATTTATGCACGTAGGAAATATTGGTCACCCCATCATGTAATCAAGGCATACGACATCGCCTGATCCGGTTTATGTTCCAAAACACATACATCCGCCCGGAACAACATTCGCCCATGTATTTCCTCCATCCTGTGGGCGCCCGGGCCATTGGATGTAGCGGCAAAAACGATAGGGATTGTCGGGATTGCGTCGAAACTGCCAAACAATCTGATTGTTCAAATTATTGATGACATTTCAGGTAGTACCACCATCAAGAGATCTGTACGTGACATAATCAGAGCAGGCATTGTGACATCATTTTCATCGGTGGGGTGAACTTCACCAATGTGAACAGCGCCGAGGTCATCTCTTCCTGTAAAGATTTATATTGCCATGTTAATCCTTTGTCAATGGACTTATAAATCCCTCCGTTTTCACATCCCGCATGCAATACATTCGGATTACTCATGCTTTGATCGATGCAATATACATTCGTTACAGGAAATCTGAGACTATGGGACTCAGCTCGGGGTTAAAGGAATGTTATCTGCCTCTCCGGACCCGCAAATGACCAGGGCCGTGCCAGAGTTCCCGGATTTTTTAAAACGCTGCAGGCATGCTTCAGAGAACTTTTTCGTTAGCATCAGGAATATGAATAGCACGTCTTCTACAAACAAAAGGCTGAACAAAATTTTTCCAAGTCATTGTGAACTAGTATGTCTGGTTTTTTCAAAGGATGCGCCCTATAAATGCGTATATAGTTTTTCAACTACATACACATTCGGGTTGAGGCTGTACATCTCCTTGCCCAATTGGGTAAAGTCGGATCCTTTAATAATGCCGGTTGAACCGTGAGCTGAGCAATTGTCAGACAGGGTAATATAAGAAGCAATGAAAACAGGAAGTATTTTTTCATAGTAGTTTTTGTGGTGTATGCCCGCTAAGGTATGGGTATTGTGTTTAAATTCAGAAATAAAAATGAAAATTATTCACAAGGAGAATCAGAAAATTCAATTACGGTAAGGCGAATTGAATTTCGTGTCTACATAAAAGTACATTTGTATACATTGATTTTCGCATACCATGAAATAATTGAAAATAAATAACTTGAAACGCATCTTGTCTGTTTTCCTGTTGTTGCTGGCTTTCCAGGCCGGAGGATTATTATTTATCTATTGCGTTCAGCAGCATTATATCCAACATAGAATGCTCAGTGCACTGAGTGGAATGATGAACGACTTGAAAAATTAATTTTGACAAAAGATGTATATCACGCTTCTAAAGTGAATCATTTTGAGATTTGTCTGATGGGAAGATGTATGATATTAAGTCGGTTGTCATACAGGAAGAAACAATAGAACTCCTGGCCATTCATGATAAAGAAGAGGAGAATATTTTAGTCGAAATTCGAAAATTGATCTGTAGTAGCTCGATAAACATTTACCCTACCCGCAATTATTGAATAAATTATTGTCGGTGTTATGACCAGATCACTTTTCGGGATCGTTCTGAGATTTTAACATTAATGAATAGTTCTTCATCCAATGATGATGTTAAGTTAACATTTGGAATACATGTTGTTTTTGCTCCCCTGAGAGGGTCGTTTTGTTGATTAAGTATATCAATTGCTTATTATTTCGGGCTTTGGATGTGGTTGTGGACTGCATTTAGTAATCCCGGCATCCGTTTATCTTACCTTAAAATAATCTTATGAAACAACAAGTACTGCTTGTAGTAGCAGTGTTATATACTCATCTCTCTTTGGCCAGTCATCCTCTCCGATTCCAGCATCAATTCGCTGAATGAGGTGATTATCTCAGCCTCTAAGGGGAAGAAACCCGGAAAACTGTTTCTCAGCAGGTGCAATTGATGACAGCGAAGAGATCAGAGCAGCTCAATCTCAAACCACAGCCGACCTTCTCTCCAATACCGCGGCATCTTTGTGCAGCAGTGGCCAAATGGGAGGCGGGCTCTCCGGTGTTGAGAGGATTTGAAGCCAGCCGTATCCTGATTGTGGTGGATGGTGTGCGATTGAATAATCTGATTTACCGCAGCGGACATCTTCAAATATCCTTTCGCTTGACAACAATAGTTTGGATAGAGTAGAAGTACTGTTCGGTCCTTCTTCTACGATGTATGGCAGCGATGCATTGGGTGGCGTGATTCATATGTATACGCAACGTCCGTTGTTTGCCGAAGAGGGAAGCAAGCAACATCTGAAAGTGAATGCCTTTACTCGTTTTGGTACTGCCAATGATGAATTTACCGGACATGTGGATGTAAATATCGGCGGTAAAAAATTTGCATCCTTTACATCGTTCACTTATTCTTCTTTCGGTGATCTGCGTGGTGGAGAAAATCAGAATCCTTTTTATGATAAGGAAGTCGGTGTACGTCCATTTTATGTGGACCGAATAAATGGTGTTGATTCACTCCTGAAAAATGACGATCGTTATCTGCAAGTGCAAAGTGGCTACAATCAATATGACCTTGTACAGAAGTTTGCCTTTAAACAAAATGACAGGGTGACACATGGTCTGAACATTCAATATTCAAATACCACCGATGTGCCACGTTATGATCGCTTAACAGATCCCGAAGGAAATGGTTTGCGAAATGCAGAATGGTATTATGGTCCTGGTGAACGTATGATGGTAGCGTATGATTTGAATGTGAATAATGGAATCGGTTTTTTTCAATATGTCCATGCCGGGTTGAATTATCAGGCAGTTAGAAGAAAGTCGTCATCAACGCAGGTTTGGTCGCACGGTCTTCAGCATCGAGTGGAGGAAGTGGAATAGCGGGAATGAATTTGATCTGAAACATATCGCCGGGAATCAGGTGTTGCGGGTGGGTGTAGATGCGCAATACAAACACATTAACATCTACCGCTGAAGAAGAAAATATCGAAACCGGAGAAACTTCGGCACTGGATACCCGTTATCCGGATGGTGACAATACCATGAGCAATGCTGCGGTTTATCTCTCACATAGCTGGAAAATCAATCCACACCTCACCTTAAATGATGGAGTACGTGTGGGAATGAGTCAACTGAAATCGACCTTCGTGGATACCTCTTTCTTTAAATTTCCATTCAGCGAAGTCAGTCAGAACAATGTGGGGTACTCGGTAGTATCGGATTGATACATATCCTCAATGATGATTTGAAGCTTCGGTATTGTTGAGTTCAGGCTTCCGGGTTCCTAACGTAGACGACTTATCGAAAATATTTGAAACGGCACAGGGTACTGTGGTTGTACCGAATGAAGATATTGAACCTGAGAAAACCATTACCGGTGAAATCGGTATCACTAAAATCTATAATGGGAAAACGAGTTGGGAGAATACACTCTACTATACCGGATTTTTGACGCGATTGTCACCGATGTGTTCAGTTATCAGGGGAAAGATTCGATTGTATATGACGGTGTGTTGAGCCGCGTACTCGCCAATCAGAACCGGGATAAAGCTTTCATCTATGGTTTCGACAAGTTTCCGTACACGCTTGATGGAAGATTTACTGTTGAGCCTGAGTGCAAGTTATACTTATGGCGGGTGAAAACGGATAGTGCTGATGTGCCACTGGACCATATTCCTCCATTCGTGATGCGCCTTGGTATCAATTATACTTTTAACAAATTCAGCTCCGATTTTGATGTCAATTACAACGGCTGGAAAAGCTGAAGGATTATTCATCCAGTGGAGAGGATAATTTGCAGTATGCACTCGGAAGGTATCCCGGCTTGGTTTACCATAAATCTGCGTGCTGCTTACCGCTTACACAAATTGATTACGATTCAGGCAGGCGTTGATAATATCTTCGACATGCAATACCGCACGTTTGCCAGTGGGATCAATGCGTGGGAAGAAATGTGATTCGGAACGTTGAGATTTCAGTTCTGAAAACTTTGAGTTTACGTACCAATGACTATCCAGGCGCGGCGTTTTCGGCGGCTGTTGAAACGCTGCGCTTAACTGAATTATAAACTAATTATCAGAGTAGGAATCCGGCTCTTTCTTCTTGGGCATAGTGAGCACCCGCCAGAAGAAATAAACTTGTCGCTGCCGTGATGATACTTTCAGCTCCAACCATCATTTGAATTGCATCTGCGTTCATACGGTTTTCCTCCCTTCTTTTAATCGTTTTTGTAAGCAATGTAAACAAGGTAACTAACGGCTACGAATATGCCCAATAATAATACCCGACTGCCATTGAGATAAGCCATTTGTTCATTGATGGCATCTATCCGTAGCGGATCTGTTGACAAGGCCAATTCTGCTTTTAGTGCAGTATTATTAATCTTATTCCAGGTGTCCGCAAGCTGGCAGAAAACCATCCTAACATCAGCGGAGTAACGAACTGAATGATAAAGCGGAATGCAGGGGGTACTTTTATATCTGCACCCATAGTGATCTCCTTCCAGCCCTTATCCATACCAAATACCCATGCGAAGAGAATAATTTCTGCCAGTGCGAAGACGACGAGCGAAACGGTTCCTGCCCAGTAATCGTACTCATCAAAGACGCCGTGGTTAAAGAATAATACGGTGGGTAAGCCTAAAATAAGAATGGCGAGACCAAATGTCCATGCGAGCGTTCTCTCTTCCATCCGAATTCGTCCATTAAAATCCCATACATGGCGTTCCCATCGGCGAGGGAAGAAGTGATACCGGCAAAGAATAATAATCCGAACCAAACACACCGGGCCTTGGCAGCCAATGTATCTCCCCATTGCTGAAAGAGATAAGGAAGAGTTCGGAAACCTAAACCAAGTCCGCCGGATTGTGTCATCTCCACTACTTTATCAATGCCCAGATAGCCGATTGCAATTGGAATCAAGATAGAGCTACCCAATACCACTTCTACAAATTCATTCATCCAACCTGCACTCATTGCATTTAATGCAATATCATCTTTGGATTTTACATAAGAAGCATAACATTGTATAGATCCCATCCCAACTGAAAGTGTAAAAAATATTTGTCCAGCTGCGCCAACCAAACTTTCGCGACCATATCGAATCATAATTGGGTGTCCATAGAAAATTTAGTCCCACAGTTCCATCGAAAATAGCACCTGTCCTCCGGCTTTAATGGTAACTCCTTTGATGGCTAATAAAATTCCAAAGAGGATCAACAATGGCATTCCGATTTTAGCTACTTTCTCCACACCACCACTGAGTCCCTTTGAAAGAATCCATGTGTTTAATGCAAGGCAGAATATCCAGGCAATGATGGGTTCAAGTCCTCCCTGCAAGTTGACATAATTATCAAAAAGGAAGATTTGAACAGATGTTTGTCCGCTAAAGTACCACTTATAGAATGCCAGATGAGGCCAAATGTCCAGGATTCCAGATAACAATAATAGGCGGCGACAGCTGAATTGGTAAAAATTCCAAAACGCCAATGTACTTCCAGATGACCCTTTTCGGATCCATCGAATCAAGAATAAATGGAGTACTATGGTGACCATGTCTCCCTCCGAATCGCCCCATCGACCACTCGACAAATAATAAGGGTATGCCCATGACCAGAAAGCAAACCAAATAGGGAATGATGAATGCGCCACCGCCATTTTGGATAGCCTGAACAGGGAAACGCAGGAAATTACCCAGCCCGACAGCATTCCCCACATGGCTAAGATGAGTCCAACACGTGAGCCCCAGTTTTCTTTATTGCTCATATAGATCCGTTCATATTTCTTCAAACATAGAAATTATTTTGGCAAATAGCAAATCATTTCACATTTGGTGAGATATTACTCCGGGTATCGCCCTCATACGATTGAAATTATTTATTTTGCAGTCATTATGGAAGCGATTATTGTTACGATATTTATTCTGGGATATGCTCCGATTACCTTAGAGCACCCTCTGAAAAATCAATAAGTCAGCATCAGCTTTGCTAACAGGAGTGTTGGTGTGGACCATCTGGATCTTATGGAGTCCGGGCAATGTATTGCTAGTGGAACAGGAGTTATCACATCATCTCAGCGGTGCAGCAGCTATCATTTTCTTCCTTCTGGCCGCCATGACGATCGTTGAATTAATTGATGCCCATGACGGATTTACGATTATCACATCAGCTATTCATACCCGTGATAAAACAAAATTGCTGTGGATCATCTGCATGATATCCTTTTTTCTTTCTGCAGTACTGGATAATCTGACGACCACCATTGTTCTGGTTTCTCTTGTCCGGAAAATTTTACGAAATCAGGAGGACCGGATGATGTTTGCAGGGATGATTGTGATAGCTGCCAATGCGGGCGGTGCCTGGTCGCCGATTGGAGATGTAACTACCACGATGCTTTGGATAGGCGGGCAGGTGAGCGCCTCAGCAATTATTCAGAATCTCTTTGTTCCATCCGTTGTTTGTTTGCTGATTCCGCTCTACTTTGCCGGCAGAACGATGAAAGGGAAGGTGGAGGAAGTGGTGACTGCAGAGGAAGAAGTCTCCATCACTACACGTCGTGAAAGAAATACTATTTTCTTTGTGGGAATAGGTGCTTTGGTTTTTGTACCGGTTTTTAAGACGATCACTCATCTCCCTCCCTATATGGGGATTTTATTTGGCCTCGGATTTTTATGGGCAGTAGTGGAGTTTATACACCGAAGAAAAGAAGATGAGCAGAAAGAATATTATTCTGTTTCGAAGGCCTTGCAACGTATCGATACGCCCAGTGTATTGTTCTTCCTCGGAATTTTAATTGCTATTGGTGCCCTGGAAAGTACCCATATTCTAAGTCATCTGGCGCAATGGATGAATGATAAAATCGGGAATCTTACGCTCATCGTTACAGGGATTGGATTTTTATCCGCCATTGTAGATAATGTTCCACTGGTAGCGGCAAGTATGGGAATGTATGATCTCGCTACATATCCTATGGATGATTTTCTTTGGGAATACATGGCCTATTGCGCTGGAACAGGAGGCAGCATTCTCATCATCGGTTCTGCAGCAGGAGTCGCTGCCATGGGTATGGAGAAAATTTCATTTATCTGGTATATTCGAAAAATCAGTCTATTTGCTATTCTAGGCTACCTCGCCGGAGCATTCGTTTATGTTCTTATCCGATCATGACTTTGCTACTGGCTTCTAGCTGCTTGCTTCTGGCTGTTTTCAGCTAGTTTTAGTGGAATCTACCTCGAAGTAAATGGCAGTAACCGGTACAAAGAGCAAGTTTTTAATAGTCTCTGAAAATAGACAGTGTTATTGTCAATCAACAGCAAGTAGCAAAGCAGCGAGCAGCCAAACGGAAGCCGGCAACGAATTAATACCAACTCGGACTGGAACGAATCAATCCTTTTGTTTGAAGGATGACGACAACGGCAATCATGATCAGCATGCCTACGCCAAAAAATATCATCAGCTTTTTATAGCGACTGGCATCGCCTGCCATTTTATGATAACGGTAAATATTGAATACGGTTTTTTCTGCTCTTAAAAATGCACCTTCTCCTTTTACGATATAGTCAAAAGCACCATATTTCATGGTGTTCACGGCCACTTCAATCTGATCCTGTCCGGAAATCATCACCACTTCAATTTCCGCACTGATTTTTTTTAATTCTTTAAGGATATCAATGCCATCCATAGCATCGCGAACTTGCGAATTTAAATTGTAGTCGAGAAAAACGATAGAGGGAATTCTAACCTGAGATGCAGCTAAACATTCTTCTCCGGTAGGGAAAGCATGTATTTCATAAGCCGGCATCTTCTCCAGATTATCCTTGAGCAATTCGCGCTGCATAGGTTCGTCATCGACGATATAAATAAGCGTTTTCTGTGCCATGGTGGGATTAATTACCTAAATCACGAAGTGCTTTTTCTAATTCAGCACTGATGATTTCATATTGTTTTTTGAAGTTTTCAATTTGTACAGGTATCCGATCGAGATTAGATTGCTCACCGGCCATTTTTTCTATGTCTTTCACCAGCTCCTCAGAACCTTTTGCTCCAAAATATCCCAGCTGTGGTTTCAATGCATGTGCCGTTTGACGCAGCCCCGACCAATCCTTACTCATCGTGTATAATTCCATCTGCTGAATGCTGATCGGAGCCCCGGTCAGAAACATGCGAATGTACTTTATCATTTTATCATTCGCTCCTCCTGTAAGGCTGCGCAGATAGCTCAGGTCCGTAATTTGGGATAATTGATCCATGGGGTAAAAGTATATTATTTATAGGGAAAGTTAAAATTTATAGGAGGAATCATCTTAAGAATATCGCCCTTTATTGCCTTTTCGTTCCTGATGAGTTGCCGCCATTCAGTGGTGTTTTCTGAAGGGATATTCACTAGCCTACCAATTGAATAACTATTTTTTTAAGTTTTTCGGGTTCAAATGGTTTGGCCATATGCATGTTCATCCCTGATTCCAGGCACTTATCAATTTCTTCCTTTACCGCATTGGCAGTCAATGCCAGGATAGGAGTGGAGGCATTGATGTTTCCCGAACTCCTGATCAATTTGGTGGCGGTATAACCGTCCATTACCGGCATATGTACATCCATAAATATCAGGTCGTACTTTTGTTCCGCCGATTTATCCACTGCTTCCTGTCCGTTGTTGGCAACATCGATTTTGATGCCTTCAAACATTCCTTCCAGCGTATCAATGGCGACCATCTGATTCATAGGCTGATCTTCGGAGAGCAATACATGAATTGGTCGCAATAAGGTCTCGGTTTCTTGTTGTTCTGTTTTCTCAATGGGTTTGCCAACAGGGTAGGGGAGCAGAAACCAAAAAGTAGTTCCCACTCCTTTCGTACTCGATACCTGCAGCGTTCCTCCCTGTAATTCTACCAGTTGTTTGCTGATACTTAACCCTAATCCTGTACCTCCGAATTTACGAGTCGTCTCGCTGTTCTCCTGTGAGAAACTTTCAAAGATTTTATGAATTTGGTCAGCGGAGATTCCTATTCCGGTATCTACTACTTCAAACTTCAGCCAGACAGGGTCGGTTCCTTTTTCCTTTGAGATTTGAATGGTGATCGTTCCTCCTTCAGGAGTAAATTTTATCGCATTGCCCGTAAGATTGATGAGTATTTGGGTGAGACGGGTCGGGTCACCAATGATCCATTTTGGTACTTCATCGGTGAAGGTATAGAGGAGATTCAATTTCTTTTCCTCGGCACGGAGATGCAGGGTCTGATAAACACTATCCACCGTTTCGGTCAGATCAAAGTCGATTTCTTCGAGGACAATTTTCCCGGCTTCAATTTTGGAAATGTCCAGAATGTCATTGATGATATTGAGCAGATTTTTACTCGCCTGCCGCATGGCATTCAGGTAGCGCAACTGATCTTCCCTCGGACCTTTATCAAGCAGCAGATTGGTCATTCCTACCACCGCATTCAACGGAGTTCTGATTTCATGACTCATGTTAGCCAGAAATTGTTGCTTGAAGGCTGCACTCTGTAAGGCCACTTCTTTTTCTTCAACCGCCTGATTCAGGTTTTCCTTTGCCTGAATCCCTTCAATCAATAACTGAAGATCGTTAATGGTTTTTTGCAGCGTCGTTTCGAGATCACTGAAATCGATGGGCTTTGTTACAAAATCATAAGCCCCGCGATTCATGGCTGTCCGGATATTTCCCATATCACCATAAGCCGAGGCGACAATTGCACGTGTAGGGCGTTGGACAGCTTTTAACTCGTTCAGAAAAGTCAAATCCGTCCATGATGGGCATATTGATATCTGTCACAATAATACCAATGGAGGGATCTTCCAGAAGCTTCCCCAATGCGTCTTCTCCGTTTTGGGCAAAGCTGAGTTTGAAATTCCCTTCTTTTACCTGTTTGCGGAACCGTTGCTTGACAAGGATTTCCAGATCCGGTTCATCGTCAACAAAGAGTATATGGGTGGAGGAAGACATTTTATTTTTAGTGTTTAATATGTTTTTACTTTCTTAATATTTACGCTGCAAATCCGGGTTTTTTAATTCAGAATTCAGAATTCAGAATTCAGAATTCAGATTTATTTTCTGCGTCCCTTCAGTTTTAATCTCCAGTCTTTAGTCATCATCTAATCTCAGTCTTTAATCTCAGTCTTTAATCTCAATCTTCAATTTCAATCTTCAGTTTCAAATCTTCAGTTTCAATCTTCAATTCTCAATCTTCAATCTCAATCTTCAATCTCAATCTTCAGTCTCAATCTTCAGTCTCAATCTTCAGTCTCAATCTTAGCCACTCAACTTCAATCCCATATCCCTTCTAAATTCTCCATTCTCAATTCTAAATTCTAAATTTTAAATTCTAAATTCTAAATTCTGAATTCTGAATTCTGAATTCTGAATTATCACTTTGATCGCTAATATACTAAAAAATATTCTTTTTAACCAACAAATTGAATGTGAACTAAGTTAATTGCACTATTTAACATAGATGGTCAATGGTTCAACAACGATCTGCTCGTCTTTCGGAAAGATGCCATTAATGTTACGAAATACAACAGAGTAACCGCTCTCCGCTTTTTCAATTTTGTTCTTTTAGTTCTTCGCTGAAAGTATTTTTCTCCATCCGAAGTGATTTTATTTTTTTCGATCTTTATTATATATCTCAACCGTAAACCCTCTGCTAGCCGGAATTGGTTTGTACATGTTGCCGGTAAAGTAAACTTCCAGTTCATTGGCCGTTAGGATTTCAACGACACTTGCCAAAGAATCACGAAAGCCTTTGAGTGCCGCTACCGGTTTACCCAATAGACGTACATCATATATTTTTTCAAGGAGTATTTTTGATCGCTGTAAACCCGAATGGTATCACTTCCTTTTCCCGGTAAACAAGTCTTGCCCGAATAGCGGTACCTGCTCTCATTTCCAATAGGTCCACCTGTCCTTTCCAAACGGATGTTGTCACTCTCAGCTATCCCTTTTAGAACTAGTGTATTCGTTACAGACGTACATCACTGCCGAATCGGGTTGGGTGAGGTTTGCATTTATTAAAACCGGAACCGATTGTGCATGGAGATGATTTAATCCCAAAAGTACAGGGATGGTCGTCAGCAAAAGCGCTTCTCGTTACCGTGATTGAATATTCACTGGATTTTTATTCATTGATGTTTGGGTATAAACGTAAACGTGCTTCCAGATCTTTGAAATCAACAGGTTGGTAATGAAGTCATCGGCGCCCAGATTTTTAGCCTTTGTCTGATGTTCGTCATCACCGTATGCTGATATCATCATGACTTTTAATTCAGGAAAATCAATTTTACCTTTTGCAAGAGTTCAAATCCCGACATCCTGGCATATTAATATCAGAGAGAATCAATGCATAATCTGCCCTGTCCGGGTTTCTTAAGAACACCCAAGGCATCCTTCTCCAGAGAAGCAAATTCAAGTTCTACCAACCTTCCTATGGCCTTGCGGAAGCGTTGCCGGAACAATAGCTCCACATCTTTTCATCGTCAACAATCAGAATTTTAATGGGCATTTTTAAGACTTTATCCTTTCAGGGGAATGGTAATTATAAATTCAGTGTATTCGCTTTCCTTGCCGTCTAACCGTAGTCTTCCTGATGCCGGTTCTTGATGATGTCAAAACTCATGCTGAGTCCTAGCCCGTCCCCTGACCGCTGGGGTTGTGGTGAAGAACGGTTCAAAAAATTTTTCGCATAGTTTTAGGTATGCCGGGACCGTTATCTCTTAGTCTGATTTCAATTTTATCTTTCTTCAAGATAGAAATTTTTACGAGGCTTTTCCTCCCTATTTTTCTGCACTTTTTCACGCATCGCATAGAAGGCATTGTTGGCCAAGTTCAGAAACACCTGGTTTATGTCCTGCTGAACTACTTCGGCTTTTGGGAATCCGCTTGCAAGGTTTTCTTCAATCGCACATTGAAAGTCTTTGTGATTAGCACGTATGCCATGGTTGGGATTAACAGCCTCGTAAAAGTTGATTGACACCACGATTTCTTTTCACTTCAGAGCCCTGCTGGCTATGTTGCAGCATGCTTTTACGATTCGCTCAGCCTGCTTTCCGTGTTCATGAATTTTACCCAGACTCCCTTTAATTCTGCGGCGAGTTCTTTCCGTTCCATGGGATCTTCCGTCGTAGTAATTCATCAATGACTTCCAACGCACCTTCCGATAGGAATTATTATTTACGAAATTCAAGGGTTTTGAATTTCATGCAATGCCTGGCTGTCAGTTGTCCCAGAGAATATTTTTTTCACTTTGGATCAGCTGATCCTGGGGTAGTGCAATCGTTTCAAAGTATCTTCCAGTTCAGAGTTGGATTGTATCAGCCCAACGTTCGACTTCTTCTTAAAGTATAACGGTTGTACATCAAGAGTACAAAAAAAATGGCGCAGGCAGAAAGAATAATCAGTAGATTTTCTGAAATTCCCTTGCTTACTGATCATCAATTCTTTCAAAGCCAGATCCCTTTCACTGATGGCTTTTTCCCTGGTAAGTTGCTCCACTTCTGCCGTTTTTTCCTCGAGAGCCTGATCTTTTTCCTGTAAAGCAATGTCTGTTTTGGTGATGATCTGACTGAGCTCGAGTTGTTTGGCATTGCTGGCGATGGCTTGATCCTGATACTGTTTTTGTAAGAGATCGATTACTCCTTTCCTTTTCTTTCAAGTTCTGCTTTTAATGCGATTTTTCCGGAAGGTGTTTTAGCAGCCGTACTGAGTGAATCTTTTAAATCACGATACTTTTCATGGTAGAAGTCTGCTTGGGAAAAATTATCGCCAAAGCTGAAATAGGTGAATAATTGCAGATAGGAGCTTTTTGATCAGTTTATGTACGATTAACTGATTTTCATGGACAAGACTCTTATGAAAAACGCCAAAGCCATTTCAAACGACTGTTTAAATTCTTGTTAAGCCCAGATTTCGGTGGAGAAGCGCTTTTAATTTAGGTTTTGTTTTCTGCACGATCGTCAAGCCGGTGTTAAAATCTTCCTGGAGCATTCTTGAAAGCGTTTTGTCGCAAGTACACTTCACCAATACTATTGTAGCAAACAGCAGCCCGTGGATTCATTTTTAAACCTGAATAAGCATTTGCCGCTCTTCTGAAAACAATTCCGCTTTTCATATTCTTTTTAAGGAAACATGACATTGTGCGGTTTGTGCAAGGATAAAAGTATCACCTTTGGTAATTTATCCTGACCATTTACCGTAGATGATTCATTATAAAGGAGATGGCGGTACTATAGTTTTTAAGTTCCTGTTGAGCCAAAGCATTGAAGGAGTGGCGATACCGATTGCTTTTTGACTTTTAATCCTTTTGCTGCCTCCAGCGAAGTGTCAAAATAATTATAAGCCGTGGCGGGATCTTCCTTTTCAGATAGTGTCGGTTTCAGATTTCCCCGGCGCTGGCAATTATTGTTCTTGTCGTTTTTATTGGCTTCAGCAACCCGCAATCTTTTTGTCTACATTTTCATTACCGGCAAATGGAAGTAACGGTTCGAGAGCTGTGGCTTAAGAAACTCGTTGCGGGAGTTGTTTTCGACAAAATTGGTAAAAATCACCGTCCTGACCATTAACGTCAGAAAAAAAGTCATTAACATAAAAAGTAAGAAGAAAAAGTCTAAATCTTTACTGTAAAATATTGGTGCAGACTGACTATTGAGGAAACTCCCGTCATCGGATAGTGAATGAATTTGGAGTTCTGTAAAATAGTGAAAATTAGTAGAAGGTTGCCATTCTACCTACTATCTTCACCACCTCACCTTTTCACGATCTTTCTTTTCAGACATGCGCCTGGAAATTTCAAAACCTCGCTGTCGGCTGGCTGCCTGATGAAATGCGGCATTGCGCTGCTGCTCAGAAATATCAGAAAGTTCTTCATTTCAAGCAGATCGTCGAGTATAAAACCGGACTGGGTAGACAAGAATTCGAGCTGACCAAGATTCATCTCGATTTTCTTCAATTCCTTTTGTTGATCTCTTTGATTTTCATTTAAAAGTTGGTGAGAAGTGCATGCACTAATTTAGTAAGTACTTTATCTGAAAACCTGAACTTCAATATTGGTTTTCAATAAGCTCTTAGTTTGGTCTGTTGGAATGGAAGAATTGAGCCGACTTAACTAAATTTAGGTATACCAATACTAATTTGAAAAGCTATCCGTTTGATTTTCCTTTGAGATGCTCGCCATTAACATCCCTTGGTTAGTTATTTTACCAGAACATTAAGAAAAGGTATTGACAAAGAGAATATATTATGTAACTTGGACCCCTGTTTGAAAGACATCTCTGCGGAGTTTTTTGTGCGTAAAGTATTAATAAATAGAAAGATATGCGTCAGCTAAAAATTACGAAATCCATTACTAATCACGAAAGCGCTTCTTTGAAAAGTATTTGGCAGGAAATTGGAAAAGAAGAACTCATTACAGCACAAGAAGAAGTTGTACTTGCTCAGAAAATCAGAAATATATGGATCAACGCGCTTTAGAAAAGCTGGTACGGGCCAACTTTCCTTCGATTCGTTGTATCTGTTGCTAAACAATAAAAACCCAAGGACTTAGTCTTCCTGATCTTATCAACGAAGGTAATTTGGGCGCAATCAAAGTTAGTAAAGAAATTTCATGAAACCCGCGGTTTCAAATTTATCTCTTATGTGGTATGGTGGATTCGTCAAAGTATCATGCAGGCATTAGCAGAACAAGCTCGGTATTGTTCGATTGCCATTCAATCAGTTATAGGTGCTGCGAATAAGGTAAAAAGCGTTTTCTGAGTTAGAACAGAAATTTGAACGTGAGCCAAGCCCGGAAGATCTGAGTGCAGTGCTTTCGATCTTCCAATGGACAGCAGCGAATACCATGAAAATGCCCGGAAAGCACGTTTCAATGGATGCGCCACTCGTTCAAGGTGAAGACTCTACTTTATTGATGTTTTGGAAAATGGTGATAGTTTGGGTGCTGATTCTGCATTAATTAACGAATCTCTTCAAAAGAAATCAACTGTTCTTCTGGCTACTTCTCAGCGAGCGCGAACAGGACGGGATTAAAATGTTCTATGGAATTGGCATCCAGCATGGCTTATCTTTAGAAGAGATCGGCGAAAAATTTGACCTCACTCAGCGAACGTGTACGTCAAATCAAAGAAAAGGCCATCAAAACATTGCGTCAAACTCCAGAAATAAGCTCCTCAAAGCTTACCTCGGTTAATAATGTTTATTATTGTGGTTAATAAAGGGTTCGCATCAGCGAACCCTTTATTATTTAAATTAATAAATAGCATTACTATTTACTATATAACCTAAACTCAATTCAACTCCACAACTCACATTCCACAATTCCAACAATTCGACAACTCCACAACTCCAC
>JADKIC010000034.1 GCA_016721435.1 Bacteroidota bacterium | reverse complement strand
ATGTGGTTTGGCTAGTCATTCCTGAAAGAGAATCTAATTATGCTAATTTAGCCAATAATACCCAAACAAAAAGTCTTCAACAACAGAGCTTTCATGGAATGAAAAGGAAAATTAAAGATCATACCTATTGATTTGTTGGAGCAATACAATTTACAGGTAAGAAGACCTGAAACTGACTTAGTAATTTGCAGAGGCAGAAATATCAACTGAAAGTTTTAGTTTCTACTTCAGAGTGGTCCTCCGTTTATTCCAGTAAAATAGAAGGCGAAGAAATTGATTTAGATTCCTTTATCAAGCATAAAAATATGGCAATTGAATTTTTACCCGATTATACTAAGAAAACAGATGACCTGTGTATACTGCCTGTACACATTTGCAAAAACCAGTGCTTAATAAGAAAACATAGAAGAAGCTCTCAAGATTTTGAGCAGGCATATTGTAGCTAAACACCTGCAAGGCAAAATCAGAACACAGAACATGTATGTGAGTACTCCTGAGGGAAGGATTGAATATGTAGCTGCGCTCCCTTCAGAAGTTAAAGGTGAAATGGAAAAATTTTATCATGATTCCGAAATATTGCTTCAACAAGAATTGACAACAAGTGGAAGTATTCTTTTTCGCAGCAATGATTCATTTAGTCTTTGTAAAGATTCACCCCCTGAATGATGGAAACGGACGAAGTGCACGATTAATCGAGAAATGGTTTTTAGCTCAAAAACTGGGGAAAAAGCCTGCTTGTTGCAAAGCGAGAAGAACTACTACATGCAGCATCAAATTTATTACATAACATCCTACTGAATAGGTTTGAATATCCAGAATTAGATTATTCGCAAGCATTACCATTTTCATTAATGCTCCCAAATTCACTTCAACTTAAATAAAACAGCGAGCAGAGTCTCACCTCATCTCGGAAGTTCTCTGCAAGAATAATCTCTACTGCAACAGTCAACTTCTGTTCTACCAAAAAAGCAAAGTAGTCAGAAGTCGTGAGGCTCTATCTCCTTGCGGAGATTTTCGCTCGCGATGGGGAGCGGCGTCTTCTCTTTATCGCCATAGAACGAAAAAGCCGGCCGTTCAGCCGGCTTTTTCGTTCTATGCTTTTACATGTCCCCAGTTTTCACCGCTCTTGATACGGTATAACCGGCATTTCGCTGATGTCAAAATGATCAGCGATTTGTTTCATGGTTTTACTCGCTTTGTCGTTGATCATTTGTTTGATTTTTTCACGACGACATCTGTGAGCTTATGTCCTTTTCTTGCGGTTGAGGGAACGATAGGCCAACACGGCAGGACTTTTCTGCTGGTGTTTTTCCATATCTTCCTTGGTCGACCAACGCAGGTTGCGGACATGGTTATCTTCTTTATTGTAATTCAGGTGAATGACAAACCCGTATTTTTGCTTCTTTTCGGAATAAAAGCCTCGGCCACTAAACGGTGGATGAACAAGGTCATGTTCCTGCCTTCCGGTTTTAATTTTAAAGTCGGATAACCTCCCATAAGGGTTCCTTTCAAAAGATTACCATCCTGAATACTGGAGGTATAACTAACAAGTCGTCCGTGATCGGAAACGGCATATTCGCAGCGAAAAATACCCTTGCTGAAATTGATCACTTTCCATTTTTCATTTTTTAGAGGCTTAACCATTGGGTTGATTTTTAGGTAGGACTAAAATATAAAAATTTAGTATAGGGCATACGTTAGTACAAATTATTGTGCGTTCGGTTAAAGTCTGATGTATTTCATTGAATATCTATTACTTGCAAAATAAATAATCGATCTTTGCTGCTTCAAATCCGGCCCAAAATCAGCTGGTTGAATTAAAACGAGCTCCTAATCGGCTTATTTTCATGATTCTGCGAAGTCGATGATAGAAGAAATGGCAAAATCATCATATAACATCAAAACCGACTCCTCTTCCTTACTCCTTCCTCGTCAGCAAGGAATAAATTTACTCTCATTTTAATGCAAAAGATGAGGGATTTTCCTTCCGGTTATCCATTCCTCCGGCACTTATCCGAACGCTCCCCTTCTCCGACGAAGGGATAAGAAGCTAATTCTTGCAACTGCAAGCCTACACATCATTAAATCCTCCGTTCGTACCTGCTAATTCCATTTTCACCATCCGTGAGACTGCATTCATCAAAGGGAGATGACTAAAAAGTGGATGCGGCTCTATCTTGCCTTCAACAAAGAAAATACTATGAAGAAACACCAGCACAATCACAAAAGAATCTTCATTGCTGTGCTCATCCTGCTTTCAGTGATCTTCCTGATTGTAGGCCCGAGGGCGAAGGCGGATACGGCCGAGAAAGCGACTGCCAGCTATATCGTTCAGAACAACGTTCATATTGTAACTGTTATCAAATCAATACTCACCAACTAATTATGAAAAAACTAAGTCGTCGCATTTTGGAATTGACATCAAGCTTCATTGCTTTGCATCATGGAGCAAATCGCCATACTGGCATCGGGAAAGGGAAGCAACGCGGATCGTCTCTGCCAATACTTCAAACATCACCCATCCGCACGCATACGCCTCATAGCATGCGACCGCGCAACGGCTGGGGTTTACGACATAGCCCGGGCGCACAAGGTCCTGGCCATCCATCTCACGAGTGAACCCGTAAGGACGAACAGGCACTACTGAAATTATTTCAGGATCATGGCATCACCTTTATCGTGCTGGCGGGATATCTGCGCCTCATTCCTCTGGCTATCGTTGCCGCCTATCCGAAACGCATCATCAACCTCCACCCCGCACTCCTGCCTAAGTTCGGTAAAGGAATGCATGGCATGCATGTACACGAAGCAGTTGCCGCGGCGGGTGAAGCGGAGACAGGAATTACGGTTCATTATGTGGATGAGCAGTATGACGAAGGGGATATCATCGCTCAGTTCAAGGTCACATTGGAGAAATCCGACTCACCGCAACGCATAGCCGAAAAATTGCAAAACTTGAAGCGGAACATTTTCCGGAGGTGGTGGAGAAAACTATTCTGCAATTGCAATAATCTGCCACAAGTTCTGCTAACTTTAAATTCGATTCTAAAATTTCAACATGGATTTAATTTATGGTTGGAAGCAATTTCTTGCTGAATGACATGTACTCTAGATATCTGCCTCAGCAATTCTGAATTCCTAATTCTGAATTCTGAATTAAATTCTTCAGGCAGGTTCTTTCTCCGGCATCATCTCCTCACTGTTTCCATAATGGCTTTCGCATCAAAATTACACTCCCTGTAAAGTTCTTTTTGCTCTCCGTGTTCAATCCATTTGTCCGGAATACCAAGTCTGGTGATTTGCGCCTGATAATGATTGTCAATCATAAATTCAGCGACTGCACTTCCAAATCCGCCCTGAATACATCCATCTTCCACTGTAATGATGGATTTAAACTCACTGAAAATTTCATGGAGTAATGCACTGTCGAGAGGTTTCACAAAACGCATATCAAAGTGCGCCGGGTACAATCCTTCTTCGGCTAATTTATCACAGGCTTCTACAGCGAAATTGCCGGGATGTCCGATGGTG
Organism: Bacteroidota bacterium; assembly: GCA_016721435.1. Taxonomy (GTDB): domain Bacteria; phylum Bacteroidota; class Bacteroidia; order AKYH767-A; family OLB10; genus JAJTFW01. The sequence continues at coordinate 32,553 of JADKIC010000034.1, read as the reverse complement.
AGAATGGCCACCTTCTCTCCTCCGCGAATCTTTCTTCCTTCCCTACCGGAATGGCTTCAAAGGGTTTTCCAATCGACCATGACCCCATTTCTCTCGGATAACGAATAGAGAACGGTCCCATGCCTGCATGAGAAGCGGTGTACATCAGATTGCGTAATTCTTGTTCGTTCATTGGAGCAGAGACCACCATATTGGGAATACATCTGAAGAAAGCCAGATCAAAGGCACCGTGATGAGTTGGTCCATCTGCACCGGCTAAACCACCTCTGTCGAGACAAAAAACCACGTGCAAATTCTGCAAGGCCACGTCATGCACCACCTGATCATAGGCACGCTGCATAAAGCTGGAGTAGATATTACAAAATGGAATCATACCTTGCGTGGCCATCCCTGCGGAAAAAGTGACTGCATGTTGCTCGGCAATACCTACGTCAAATGCACGATCGGGAAGTGCCTTCATCATGATATTGAGCGAACACCCTGACGGCATCGCGGGAGTAATCCCTACAATTTTATTATTCATCTCCGCCAACTCCACAATGGTATGTCCGAAGACATCCTGATATTTTGGAGGCTGAGGTTTTTCTATTGTCGGCTTTACAATCTCGCCGGTGATTTTATCAAAGAGTCCCGGCGCATGCCATTTGGTTTGATCCTTCTCGGCCAACTCGTACCCCTTTCCTTTCACTGTTAAACAATGCAAAATCTTAGGTCCGGGAATTTCTTTTAAATCGTTCAGCACTTTCGCCAGGTGATTCACATCGTGACCATCAATAGGTCCGAAATAACGAAACTTGAGCGACTCAAACATATTACTCTGCTTGAGCAAGGCGCTCTTCATGGCATTTTCTACTTTCTGAGCGATCGCTTGCGCATTGGGTCCAAACTTGGAAATAACTCCGAGCATCTTCCACACCTCGTCCTTCATTTTATTGTAGGTACGGCTCACGGTGATGTCGGTGAGATATTCTTTCAGAGCGCCCACATTGGGGTCAATACTCATGCAATTGTCATTGAGGATAACGAGAAGATTGGAATCCTCCACTCCTCCGTGGTTGAGCCCTTCAAACGCCAATCCTGCTGTCATGGCACCATCGCCGATCACGGCAATATGCTGACGTTTTTTATCGCCTTTCAAGCGGGAAGCCACTGCCATACCCAAGGCCGCAGAAATGGAAGTTGAGCTATGACCAACACCAAAAGTATCGTACTCACTCTCCGAACGCTTCGGAAAACCACTGATGCCCTGATAAATACGATTGGTGTGAAAAAGACTCCTTCTGCCGGTCAGAATTTTATGACCGTAAGCCTGATGGCCGACATCCCATACAATCTGATCCTGAGGAGTGTTAAAATATAATGCAGGGCCACTGTCAGCTCTACCACGCCCAGACTAGCGCCAAAATGTCCGCCGTTAACCGAAACAATATCAATGATATACTGCCGCAATTCCTTGCAAACCAACTCCAATTGATCTTCGGAGAGTTTCCTGAGATCGGAAGGAAGTACTATTTTATCGAGTAATGGTCCGGCTTGTACCTGTTGCATGGGCATCGGGGGAATGGTTACAAAGTTAAGGAATTGTAGGGGAACGGCTCAACTCTTTCTTTATGATATGGAGTTGAAGGAATTAACAAATCTTTAGGAAAATAGTTTTAGTGACTAAATTCTATCTTTGACCATGAACCTGAATAGCGCACTTTTTTGGGATACTGACCCTCAAAAACTTGATTATGACAAGCATGCCCGTTATATTATTTCAAGGGTTGTCATGTTTGGGAAATGGTTGGAATGGAAGGAAGTTTTGAATTATTATGGTCGGGACCGCATTGCTGAAGAAATGAAAAATGAACGGGAATTGGATATTAAGTCGGTGCATTTCCTAAGTCTGGTTTTGAATGTTCCTTTAAATGAATTCAAATGCTATATCAACAAACAGTAGCACCGGAAACTTTGAGTTTATTGGAAAAACTGTCTTCCATTCAAGAGCTCAATAATTTCACTTTAGCAGGAGGTACGGCTTTATCACTGCAAATTGGTCATCGGATTTCATACGATTTGGATTTTTTTTTGCAAGGCGACTTTTCCAATGAAATGATTCTGCATGCCATTGAAAATACCGGCAAGCTTGAAATAATTTCTCAATCTCCCCGTATATTAGTTTTACTGATGAATAACATTAAAGTGGATTTTATCAGACATCCTTATCCATCCATTGAAAGTCCTGTATTAGAGCAAAACCTCCGGCTTTCCGGTTTGAAAGATATTGCCGCGATGAAATTGCATGCAATTGCCGGAAGAGGAAGAAGAAGAGATTTCGTTGATTTGTATTTTCTCCTGAAAAGATTTAGTCTGAAAGAAATCATCGCATTTTATTCACGAAGGTTCTTTGATGGAAATGAGCTGATGGTCGTGCGGAGTTTGAGTTTTTTTGATGATGCGGAATCAGATCCTGATGTCGTTTATGTTTCTGAAACTGTTTCCTGGGATGAAATAAAGCATAACATTCATAAGGCAATAACTTCCTTATAAATTGATTTTCTCCGCTACTTCGTCATTCGCCTTGATTCCATGCTCAAAAACGCTTTCCTTTGCAGGGCTGAAAAAGCGATGGCTATATCTGCTAAACGCTTTTATTTCAGGAAATTAGATTATGGAACATACTGCAGTTAGAGATTTACTTGACGCTTCATCCATCGGAAAAAACGCCATTGCCAAGGGCTGGGTGCGGACAAAACGCGGCAATAAGAATGTGGCCTTTATCGCATTCAACGATGGAAGCACAATTCACAATTTACAATTGGTGATAGACCCTAACGCTTTTAGTGAGGAGCTGTTAAAGTCTATCAGTACCGGGGCATGTATCCGTGCGAAAGGAGCAGTGGTGGAGTCGAAAGGTTCAGGACAGGCGACAGAGATGCAGGTGGAAGAATTGCTGGTGTATGGTGAAGCAGATCCGGAAACCTATCCGCTACAGAAGAAAGGTCATACCCTCGAGTTCTTGCGCGAAATTGCTCACCTGCGTCCCCGGACAAATACGTTTGGTGCTGTGTTGAGGATTCGCCATCACTTAGCATTTGCCATTCATAAATATTTCAACGACCGCGGCTTCTTCTACCTCCACTCGCCCATCATCACCGGTTCCGATGCAGAGGGTGCAGGAGAGATGTTTCATGTGACGAATTTTGATCTCAACGCTCCTCCACGTACTCCCGATGGAGCTATCGACTACGCTCAGGACTTCTTCGGAAAGGAAACCAACCTCACTGTTTCCGGACAATTAGAGGGAGAACTTGGAGCGATGGCATTGGGAAAAGTTTACACCTTCGGACCGACATTCAGAGCGGAAAATTCCAATACACCCCGACATCTCGCCGAATTCTGGATGATAGAACCGGAGATGGCGTTCCACGAGATTCAGGACAATATGGATCTTGCAGAGGACATGCTGAAATATCTTGTCAAATATGCACTGGAGCATTGCAAAGACGATATTGAGTTTTTGAATAATATGTATGATAAGGAATTGCTAGGACGCTTATCGTCGGTGGTGGAAAAACCATTTACGCGATTGACCTATACTGATGCCATTTCTATACTCGAGCCAAAAAGTAAGGATTTTGAATTTAAAGTTGATTGGGGCACGGACTTACAAAAGGAACATGAAAATTACTTAGTCGAACATTTTAAAGGACCTGTTATTCTCACTGATTACCCGAAGCATATCAAAGCATTTTACATGAAGCAGAATGACGATGGTAAAACGGTGCGCGCGATGGATGTCCTGTTTCCATGGATCGGAGAAATCATTGGCGGTTCACAGCGGGAAGAAAATTACGATAAACTTTTAGCGCGTGTCAAGGAGATGGGCATTCATGAGGAAAGTTTATGGTGGTATTTGGAGACGAGGAAGTTTGGAACATGTCCGCATGCAGGGTTTGGTCTCGGCTTTGAGCGATTGGTCCTTTTTGTGACGGGGATGCAGAATATCAGGGATGTGATTCCTTTTCCGAGGACGCCGAAGAACGCGGAGTTTTAATTCAGAATTAAGAATTCAGAATTCAGAATTTTGAATGTAGAAATTTGAAAGAGGAATTTAGAATACGGGGTTTTGAAGGACTATTGTGAAACAGGTGGAGGCTTACATCTGACGGAGCCTTGCCGCCTCGTAACGAACGGACAAGCAAAAGGATAAAACGTGGACCTGCATTCTGAATTCTCCTTCATTTCGAGCCTATCTAGCGAAACAATGGGGGGGGTAGGGGGAATTCTGCATTCTGAATTCTGAATTCTGAATTAACCTCCATCGCGAGCGAAAATTTCATCTCAATAATAATCTTTTACGTAAAGCAGTAATACTTTTACCCAAATTCCCTGTTTTTCCGGTCTTCTTTATCTAATTTCGAAGTCAGAAAATTATGCAACGATTAGGATTACATCAGAAGTTACTACAGAAGCTATCTCCGCAACAGATTCAGCTCATGAAGTTGTTGCAAGTGCCTACAGCCGCGCTCGAACAACGCATTAAGGAAGAATTGGAAATCAATCCTGCTCTGGAAGAAGGAGTCCCGACGATATTGCAGAAGAGGAAGTACAGCAAGAGGACGATGCGGAAGATGAATTCAACGAAGTAGATGAAGATAGCGGCGAGAAAGAAGAACGCAACGAAAGTCCCGAAGAAGCGGAGGCAGATGCCTTGCAGGAAGCAATACGCAATGAAGATGTAGATATAGCGGATTATATTGTGGACGATGATGTTCCCTATTATAAACTGAATGCCAATAATTCTTCTGCCGATGATGAACGGCCGGAGACACCGATCACTGTCAGCGTTTCTTACCAGGACAATATGCTCGCCACACTGAGTATGTTACCTTTTGATGATCATCATTACATGCTGGCGCAACATCTCATCGGAAGTTTAGATGATGATGGATATTTACGCCGTGAGCTGGAAGCCATAGTAGATGATCTCGCCTTCACGCAAAATATTCAAACGACGGTTGTAGAACTGGAAGATACATTAAAGCTCATTCAGACGCTGGATCCTCCCGGTATTGCCGCACGTGATTTGCGGGAATGTCTGATGTTGCAGTTGGAAAGAAAGCACCACGACCAGGCTCCTAACGATGTGGCTTACCGCATTCTGAAAGAATACATGGAAGAGTTCTCGAAAAAACATTACGAGAAAATTCAAAAAGGGTTATCCTTAGATGACGAAGAGCTGAAAGAAGCCATTCATGAAATACTATTGTTGAATCCTCGTCCGGGCGGAGGTTCCGCGGAAGATACACGCACGAGTCAGCAGATCATTCCGGATTTTATTCTTACGGTGAGCGACAATCAACTGGACTTAACACTCAACTCGAAAAACGATCCTGATTTGCGCATCAGCCGTTCCTTTCAGGAGATGCTTTCCTCCTATTCCAAGGACAAAAAAAATAAAGATCTCAAAGAAGCCGTCACCTTCATCAAATCAAAAATCGACGCCGCCAAATGGTTCATTGATGCCATCAAACAGCGACAACATACCTTGCTCAGCACCATGACAGCCATCATGAATTTCCAGAAAGACTATTTCATGCAAGGCGATGAAACGGAACTGAAGCCGATGATTCTAAAAGATATTGCCGACATGGTGGGGTTGGATATTTCTACTGTTTCCAGAGTAGCCAACAGCAAATATGTCGAAACACCTTATGGCACCTTCTTATTAAAATCCTTCTTCTCGGAAGGTCTGCAAACCGATACCGGTGAAGAAGCATCCAGCAGAGAAATAAAAAAGATTCTCACTGATCATATCGGCAATGAAGATAAAAAACATCCATTGCCCGATGAAAAATTAGCCGAGATTCTGAATAAAGCAGGATATAATATTGCGAGAAGAACGGTGGCGAAATATAGAGAGCAATTGAATATACCTGTTGCACGGCTGAGAAAAGAAGTTTAGTCAATTTGAAAATTTGAAGATGTGCTAATTTGAAGATGGGATGATCGATGATGGGATGATCGATGATGGGATGATCGATGATGGGATGATCGATGATGGGATGATCGATGATGGGATGATTTGAAGATCTCCCTGACGGGAGACAGGTTTGAAGATGGGTTAATCTCCCTGGCGGGAGACAGGTTTGAAGATGTGTTGATCTCCATGGCGGGAGACAGGTTTGACTTTTCCTGGAATTAATATGTAACCCGATTCACTTAGATCAAACAATAAGCGAGTTCCATGTTTTTCCGAAAGCAGTCCAAGCCGTTTGGCCTCTCTCTTCACAATATAAAATTCAAAGGTCTATTTTTTTTAATTTGTTGCACTTTCATAATGCTCTGCCCAAAAATCGCACCCCCCTTCGACTTAACCTTTGTGCTAAAATTGTTGAAAACTTTAATCAAGGATTCTTAACGGTTCACGTAAAATGATACTACTTTTAAGTGATTTTTCTTTAGGCGAGTCATCACCGCTCTAGGGAAAACCGTTTTACAACTTATCTGGCTTAACTGATAGGGAATATTTACATTAAAATTATTACTCCTTTATACATCATTCCAATGGAAAGCGAATACAATTTTACTAAGCGGCAATTACAAGTCCTCCGTGAAATAAGTAAAGGAAAACAGCGAAAAACAATTGCCAGTAAACTTAAAATTTCTATTTATACAGTGGATGATCACATCCACAATTTGCATGTTAAAACCAAAACTCACCTATGGGGCGAGTTGATCGTTTTTGCAAAAGATTATATTAGTAAATAACTTTTCCATTGCTAAAAGCAGTTACTTATAACCACCCAACAAGTTACGTAGTTACAAGTCACGATTGTTAAACTGAAATTTAGTTTTCAATTTTGCTATATAATTATTGGTGCTTAGGAAAAGCATATAAAGAAAATTGTCTTGATTTAAAAATATTTAAACATTTATTAATATAAATATTACCTACCTTGCTTTTTAAAATTTAAAGCCATGAAAAGAACTATCTTATCATTCCTGACAATGACTATCGTATCCTTTTGCTTTTCTTCTGTAAAAGCCCAGTTTAATCTTGTCCAAAATCCGTCATTTGAAGTTTTTGATACTTGCCCGTTTGGGGGAGATCAAGTTCGTTTTGCAATTCCTTGGATTGATCCTTTATATCCGAGCACACCCGATTATATGAATGCATGCGATTCAGCACCAAGCCCAGTAGGTGTTCCTGATAATAGTTTTGGTTTTGAATATGCAAACACAGGAAATGGTTATGCATTGATTATTACTTATGCAACTAATCAAACAAATCCCCTACATAATCATTGGAGAGAATATGTTGAAACCGAACTTTCGGATACCCTTATTGCGGGTGTTGATTACTGTATTCGCTTTTATGTAAGTTCTGTTGATTCTGTTAAATATGTTTCAAATGATTTGGGCATATTTTTTCAAATGTAAAAATTCAGGATACGTGTCCGGGACAACTACCGTGTAACCTTTCATATATTCCGCAATTTGAAAATTCTTCAAACAATAATTTAAATAGTGATAACGGATGGACTTTAGTATCTGGCAATTATATAGCAATAGGCGGAGAAAAATTTATTGTAATTGGTAATTTTAAAGATAGTGCATCTACAGTTGCAACATATAAGGGTTATGGTCAATGGAACTATGCATCCTATTACGTTGACGATATTTTAATTTCACCATGCGATTCTCTAACGGAAGTTAATGAAGTTGACTCTAATCATGAGGAATTTATTGTTTTCCCTAATCCTTCAAATGGAACCTACATTTTAAAAACGAATAAATTATATATTGAACACATAAATATTTTTGATGCAACTGGCAGGCTTGTTACCGATATTTATAGAAGAACAAATGAAGCCATATTTATTGATCTTGAAAAGCATCCAACTGGAATATATGTTTTAGAAATATTCACAAATAGCAAATTAATCAAATTAAATTAATCAAATACTAATACTTAAAGACCATGAAACAGAAATTTATAGTCATTAACATTGCTGTTTTAATTATTTTTAATTCCACTATTCCATTCGTATCAGCACAGGAATGGGTAAACACTACGGGTACAACTAATTCATGGCATCAGCCTGAATATAATAATTTTCCTGATGTTGAAAGTATTGGCATAGGCGACTTCATTACTGGAGGCTTTCAACCTCGATCCGCATTTGAGATTAACACAAATCTTTATTTCGGTCCTAATGCAAATCCATCCTACACGAATTTAGGAGAAGTTTTCAGAACCAATTGCCCAGAAGATATGTCAACATATTGGCGCTTGTGGCGCGTACAAAATGGAAACGATACGGAATATGGAAGCATTTACAGTTTGAGTCGCAATGATGATTACACTAATACACAAACCGGTGTAGGAACGCACTTTTACTTACAATCTTCAGCTATTGATGATGAAACAGGGGCATGGGGTGATATTCGATTCAATACCGGCACTGGTGGAACCAATCTTGCTAATAATTTTTCACAACCTCGTATGCGTATTCTGGGCAATAATGGCAATGTAGGTGTTGGAGATTATGATGCATTTCTGCCTAACTACCAATTGCATCAGCATGTAAACAATGATGGTGGAACATTTCACCAGTTTACCATTCCTATAACCGGAATACTTGCAACTGATGGTTTTAGGATGGGTATTGATGCAAACGCAAACGGAGAATTTAACTTGATGAACAACACCGTTGATATGCACTTTTTAACCAACACTACTGCACGTGCCACAATTCTTGGCGCAAACGGTTTTATAGGAATTGGTGATTACACCACCTTTACACCTCGCAGTTTATTGCATCAACATGATAACAGTAATGCAAATGTATTCCATCAATTTACAAACGGAAACACGGGCAGCGGAAACAATTTCAGCGGATTCAGAATGGGAATTGAATTTATAGTAGGGGCTAATCGTTCTGATGTTTGGTTTAGAAACTGGCAAAACAACGGGCAATTCAATTTTGCATCAAATGATAATAATGGTACGCAACTAAGACGAATTCAACTACAAAACCAAGTATATCTCGCAAACGAAGTTACACGTATGAAAATTATTGAAAATGATCTTTACAATGCCCCTTATTCTGCTAATCCTCCCGTCTCACTGCTGCATCTAGGACATCATTGGGTTCCAAATGCAGGCGGACATCGCTTATGGATGGATGTCGGAAGTTATACGTGTGCCCGTAGTGACCAATTATATACAGGCATGAAAGAAGCAACTAATAGCGCTAATTTTCCATGGACTCCTAATATGGATGCTGTAATTAACTGGGGAGACAACATACAAGGACAGGAAGGAGCAGACAATTTAAGAGTTATACTTACGACTCCTCAAGCTGCTGCTAATGGAGATGCCGGTACAGTAGAAGGACTTGAAGTAATGCGGTTTACTCCTCTTGCAAGAGTGGGAATTGGCAATTTTGATGCAGTTAATGGCTCTGCTCTACCCCCTTCGCGCAGATTAGAAATTTATGATGAGAATGTACAGAATAGTAATTTCCCTTTAGCACTTCAATTTGGTCCCGCTCCGCAGCTAAGACTTACTTTTATCCCAAACGCAAATGTAGCTCTTGGGATTAATACAGATTTCCAAACCACCGGATTGGGTAATCTGATAGTTACACCGCAAAATGCTGGTGTAGTTGCAAATGCAGGAATTGGAAATTTTAATATCATTGGAGTTGAACCGGCACGAAGATTAGAACTGCTTGATCAAGCGCAAAATAATCCACAGCTACGATTAACATTTACACCCAATACTAATCCGGCGTTGGGTATCTGGACAGATTTTCAAACCATGAACAATGGCGACATGCACATTAATAATTCAAACAATAGCAATGCGGCAATGGTAGGAATCAATAATGGTACAGGTGTATTGACGCGTACATTAGATGTGAACGGCAATTTACGAATTCGGACACTACCTACTGCCCCTTTTAATGCAAATGGTTCAGCCACCATAAATAAATTTTTAGTTTCAAATGGAAACGGAGAAGTTTTCATGCGATGATATTGGAAACGGAACTGGCGATATAACCCGCATGCAACACATTGTCGAATGCAGATGTAAATTTTGTTTCTAAATGGAGTTCTTACAGTCCTAACCAGATTTGCTCGACAATTGCCTTTGATGATGGCTCTCGATTTGGTATTAACACCAATGTAGCAAATCCTGCCCAACCATTATTTTATACTTTTCAAAATGCAGGAAGGGCGTTGTTTACAAAAACTACCAATATACCTTCTGCTTCCCTACCCACTTATAATACAAACAACTATTCCTTAGGTGTAATGTCAGACGCAAATCAGGCGTTTGTGATTTACAATGATCATCCTACATTTACAGACAGGTTCAGGATGTTCATGACAAGTCACACAGATGCCAATTCTCCTAATCATGCATTTATAAATACAGTAAGCATGCCCTCAGGTGATAACTCGCCCTTAGTTATTTCAGGTATAGGAGGATTGAATTCAAATCAGGAATATTTCGCAACCAACCCCGTCAATGGAAACACGGTCATAAAAAACACGTTTTCAACTACAGGTTCAAATGTCTCTTTATGGTTCAGAGCAAAATTATATGTAGAAGATGACGGCTCCCAAAACTGCCAAATGGCAAGTGCAATTTGGGGCAATAACAACGGGGCTTGTACGTCTTCATGGCATCCACAAATAGGTGTTCATGGAAGCAGCACTGCTGTACGGACATTAGCTGCGTCTGAAAATATAGGTGGGCTTTTTGAAGCAGAGGGAAACAATTCAGGTAACATTGCAGTTAGAGGAAATGCAGATTTTACTCATGCCAACTCAACAAATGTCGGGGGTGATTTTACTGCTTCTCTAGGTTTAGTTAATTATGCTGTCAGAGGTACTACTCCACAAGTAGGCACTTCTTGTAATACCACTTCATGCGCTAATGCAGCAGGATATTTCCAAGGTGATTTAGCTTACACAGGAATCGAATATGCTGTGTCTGATTCTATTCTGAAGGACAGCATTATTCCACTACCTACTATGGACAGTTTAATAAACACTATAACAGCTTATTCTTTTACTTATGATAATACTAATTACCCGTATTTAAATATGGCTTATGGAGAACATTATGGATTCATTGCTCAACAAGTTGCTGCCGTATTTCCCAACATGGTAAAACAATTTGTTCATCAGGCAGAATATGATACTTCCGGGAACCTTATCACACCAGAGTTATCTTATAAGGCTCTGAATTATAATGAATTTATTCCTATCCTGTGGAACCAAAACAAGAACCTTAAAGACACTCTTGATACATTAAAAAACAGATTGGCGATCTTAGAACAACTTGTTGCTTCTTGTTGTAATTTACTTATTACCAATCCAAGTCAAACTGGTTCCATTAATTCAATCAAGGGGAGTATTGAACTCGAAAATTTAAAATCTATTCAACTTGAACAGAACGACCCCAACCCTTTTGGCGAAAACAGCATGGTTCGTTGGTCAATTCCAACCGATTTCAAAGATGCAAATATTCTATTTTTTGATAATTCTGGTAGTCAAATTAATACATTTAAGATTGATCAACAAGGTTACGGAGAAGTGCAAGTATTTGGCAGCAAGCTTTCCTCAGGTGTATACACATACACATTAGTTGTTGACGGAAAGATAATTGACTCAAAGAAAATGATTAAAGCCAAATAGTAAAAATAATTGAACCTCCCCGGCTTGCTGTGGTGATCTCACGCCCACAACCTCAACACACTAATAGATAAATCATTGGAAAGTAGCGGGTAATTTAACTCTCAGAGATACTTTTAAATTCAAAAAAACATCTATCAATGGCACTTCCCAGTCAAACCACAATAAAAAAATCCTAAACTCCAGCCGGCCATTCCAATCAACGTATAAATCCATTCATCACATCACCACATCAAAAACCCATTCATCATAACATCTTCAAATCAACCCATCGCGAAGCTTCGCGATCAAATCTTCAAATCAAAAAGTGCTATCCGTAGCTAAATAATTATTCCCATCAAAAATCATGAACAAAGCGACACATTTTATCTCGATACTGTTTCATCCCCTATTTATGCCTCTCTACGCAACGTGGCTCTTGTTGCACAGCGGTAGTTATTTAAGTTATGCCGTTCATCCCAAGTTACAGCAATTCCTCTACATCGTAGTATTCATCAGTACGTATTTGTTACCGGCTGCAATAACCTGGATCATGTGGCAAAAGGGATGGATTACGAACATGGAAATGGAAGAACGAAAGGAACGACACTTGCCCTATCTTCTTACATTGAGTTGCTACATCGCCGGCATTTATCTTTTATTCAGTCTGCCGATACCCCGCATGTTTGCATTGACGATCATGGGCGCGAGTTTGGCTATACTCACATCCTTCCTCATCAACCTTCGCTGGAAAATCAGCATTCACATGATTGGCATTGGCGGGATGATGGGATTGTTTTATGGTTTCGGGAGATACTTTCATCTGGAGTCCCTTCATGTCCTCATGCTCATTGCAGCCATCGCGGGTGTTGTTGCCTTCGCCCGCCTTCATAGCAGTACACATACCAGCACTCAGGTCTACGCAGGATTCATCACCGGTTTCGCAGTGGAGTTTGGGTTTGTGTTTTTTATTACGAATTATTTGATTGGTGCATGATTAAAACTTCCTCTACCAAATACAATAAATAAATCAACTTGTTTTCTACAATATTTCGCACGATCACACTTTCGCTTTTCATGCATACACCCTTTCGCATTTAAACAAACGCTCCCACATTACGTACTTTCGTCTCAACGTGGTATTCCCAAAGGAAAAAAGACCTGCTCCCACTTCTCTATTTCGAACATTCGCGCATTCGCATACTCGTACATTCGTACATTCGCACAGTCGTACAGTCACATATTCGTACAGTCGCATATTCGTACTTTCGTGCCTTCGCGGATTCGCCCTTTCGTCGCGAGGCGTTGCTCGCGATGGAAAGCAAGCTACCTCATATTTCGTATTTCGTATTTTCGCAAAATTTCGTATTTCGTTGTCCCCCTTTAGATTTTAGTATAACCAATTGTTAAAGACCAATTTCTTCTCACCCAGGATTTCCGTTGCTACCGTCTTTTATTTATTTTTGCTCCCATGAGTCACAATTTCTCCGAACAGGAAGTCCTTCGCCGCCAGAGCCTTGAGGAGCTCTACAAACTGGGTATCAACCCTTATCCGGCTGAATTATACCCGATCAATACCAATTCCATCGCTATTCACGAGGGCTTTGAAAAGAATCCTGATGCTTTTAAGGAAGTGGTGATTGCAGGACGTATCATGAGCCGTCGTATTATGGGCAATGCCTCATTTGCGGAGTTGCAGGATGCCGGTGGACGGATTCAGGTGTATATCCGAAGAGATGATGTTTGTCCCGGAGAAGATAAATCTCTTTACAATACCGTATTCAAAAAACTGATCGATACCGGTGATATTATCGGGGTGAAAGGCTATGTTTTCAAGACGCAGACCGGAGAGATTTCTGTGCATGTGGTTGAATTCTCCTTGCTGACAAAATCATTGCGTCCCTTGCCAGTGGTGAAGGAAAAAGACGGAGAGGTGTTTGACGCGTTCAGTGATGCCGAGCAGCGCTATCGTCAGCGTTATGTAGATCTGATTGTGAATCCGCACGTCCGTGAAACATTTGTTCAGCGCACCAAACTGGTGAACAGCATACGACACTATCTGGGCGGCAACGGTTATCTGGAAGTGGAGACGCCCATCTTGCAGCCCTTGTATGGTGGAGCAGCGGCCCGTCCATTCAAGACGCACCACAATACCCTGGACATGACCTTGTACCTGCTTATCGCGAACGAACTTTATCTGAAGCGATTAATCGTAGGCGGCTATGAAGGTGTTTTTGAATTTGCCAAAGACTTCCGCAACGAAGGGATGTCGAGGTTTCATAATCCTGAATTTACACAGGTGGAATTATATGTGGCCTACAAAGATTATTACTGGATGATGGAACTCGTGGAGGAGATGGTAGAGAAAGTGGCGATGGATCTTCACGGCACCACCGAAGTTCGGGTAGGCGATAACGTTATTAACTTCAAACGTCCGTGGAAACGGTACACTATGTATGAGGCTATTCAACATTTTACCGGAGTAGATATTACAGAAATGACTGAAGCGGAAATGCGGGCTGCGGCTGTGAAACTCGGTGTGGAGGTAGATGATACCATGGGACGCGGTAAACTGATCGATGAAATTTTTGGTACGCACTGTGAGCATAAACTGATACAACCTACTTTTATCACCGACTATCCGGTAGAGATGAGTCCGCTGGCGAAGAAACACCGCAGCAAGGAAGGTCTCGTGGAACGCTTCGAAGCCATCTGCAACGGCAAGGAAATCTGCAACGCCTTCTCGGAGCTGAATGATCCTATTGACCAGCGGGCGCGCTTTGAAGAGCAGTTAGAATTGGGGAAACGCGGTGATGAAGAAGCGATGCAACTGGATGAAGACTTTTTACGAGCCATCGAATACGGTATGCCACCCACGGCCGGTCTCGGTATCGGCATCGACCGTCTCAGCATGATCATGACCAATTCGGCTTCCATACAGGATGTGTTGTTCTTCCCGCAGATGCGTCCGGAAGCAGCGATCTCCTCTTTCGAGCATGAGACGGCTCACCTGGAGGGCATTCCTGCTCCCTGGGACGATGTACTTCGCAAAATGGGCATACAAACCCGGGATCAGCTCAAGGCGGTCAATGCCAATAAGCTCTTCAATGACCTGGGAGGAATGCGGAAGAAACTCAAACTCGAAGCCAGCATGCCAAGTATCGATGAGGTACGGACGTGGGTAGCAGGTTGATTGACTGGCTCTTTGTCACGTTGATCATAGTTTAAACAACTCCTTTATACCCTGGAAATTTTCCGCAATGATATAACCATGAAGCAGAATCGAGAAAAGCGAAACGCTTCATGGTATACCTAAATCCTTTGGTTAAATATGACTCGTATCGGACACAAAATTCCCGAAACGGGCTTCTTTTACACTATTTTTGCACTTGCAATTAAAACTTATGATGAATTACAACTTACAGATGCGCTTACCGCTATCGGTAATAGCCCTCCTCTTCTCGTTGAACGGTTCTGCTCAACTGGACTCTGTCAGCGTGCACCCTCTGTTAAAACAACATATCTCTACTCTGGCTTCTGATGAATTCGGTGGACGTGAGCCGGGGACGAAGGGAGAAGAATTGGCTCGTAATTATATCATAAAAGAATTTAAAGCAATTGGCTTAAGTCCGAAGGGAGAAAATGGCTTCCTGCAACCATTCAATTTCACGAAAAGTCTCCAGGTGGGTCCGAAATCAAAACTGATTGTTGGAACTACTCCTCTAAGTGCCGGTCATGCATTTTACCCTCTACCTTATTCTGCGAATGCTGCTGCGAAAGGTCAGGGGATTAAAGTGGGGTATGGTATTAATGCTCCTAAGTTAGGTCATAATGATTATACCAGTGATTTCCTGAGAGGGATCGATCTCAAAGGCAAAATTTTTATTATTGATGCTGCTACTCCTGATAAAGACGGACCTCATTCAAAGTTTGCTGAGTTTGCTGATCTGAGATCAAGGATTGATACCGCGATTAAGTATGGTGCTGCAGGTGTATTGTTTTACACTTCCGATAAAGAAATGAAGGAGCCCACACTCAATGCCAAGATGAGAATTACTCCATGCGCTATTCCTGTGCTTTATATGGTCAGGGCAGAATCAGCGATTCTAAATGGCACCGCACCTGTTCAAATGGATATGGTAGCGGAAATCATCAAAGAAGAAGCCACCGGTAATAATGTGATGGGGTATCTCGACAACAAAGCAGCAACAACAATTGTTATCGGCGCACATTACGATCACCTGGGACATGGCGGAGACGAATCCCTTTATCGTGGAGAACCGGCAGTGCACAATGGCGCTGACGATAATGCCAGCGGTGTGGCAGGTGTGATTGAGTTAGCGCGCTATATCAAGGAAAAGGGTCCGAAGAACAACAATTACCTTTTCATGGCGTTTTCGGGAGAGAAAGGGCTTATTGGGTTCCGGACATTTCACCAAAAAATCTACCATTGATCTTGAAAAAGTCAACTACATGTTGAACATGGATATGATCGGACGTTTGAAACCGGAAGAGCCGACCTTGATAGTAAGTGGTGTGGGCACTTCTGATGCCTGGAAAATCACCATGGATTTTATCAAACCGTCCGGCATGAAAATCAAAACCACCGAATCGGGTGTTGGCCCCTCTGACCATACATCCTTTTGCCTGAAGAACATTCCGGTATTGCATTTCTTTAGCGGCACCCATAATGATTATCATAAACCTTCCGATGACGAAGCCCTGATCAATTATAAAGGCGAGTTGGATATTTTAAATTACATGATTACCCTGATTGATAAACTGGATGATAAAGGAAAAATATCATTTATAAAAACAAAAGAAGAGCAGAACGAAGATGCCCCCCGATTTAAAGTCACCCTCGGTGTTGTTCCTGATTATGCTTTTGAAGGAGAGGGAATGCGCATCGATGGGGTCAGCGATGGAAAGCCTGCTGCCAAAGCCGGATTGCTTGCCGGGGATATTGTAAAACAAATTGGCGATCATAAAGTGCTCGACATGATGAGTTATATGAAAGCGTTGGGAAAATTCAGCAAAGGTGAAAAAGCCACGGTTACACTCCTGAGAGGAAAGGAAGAAAAGAAAATCGAAGTGGAATTTTAATTGAATTCTTGATGATTCACATTCCATCATTCATACAAAGCAGGGCGGTCATTCACTTCCCTGCTTTGCGATTTTTATGGATGATCCTTTTTGTTGCCGCATTTTCCAGTAACGTATTCGCTCAACAGTACATCACCATCAATGGCAAGGCGATGGATGAAGATCATCCTGCTTTTTTACTCGAGCAGGTAATGGTCATTAACCTCCGCACACAGCAGGGAATTTTCGGAAATGCCGACAATAGCTTCAGCATATCGATAGAAAAAAACGACACATTGGTCATAACGGCATTGGGTTACCGTTCTGACAAGATCTGTTTCCGTGATTCTGTTCTTAAGGATTTCTATACCATCATCGTCCCTTTAAAAAGATCAGTATCACGCTGAAAGAAGCCACCATATTTATTCCCCGCGACCTCACCCGCATTGAAGAAGACATTAAGAAACTGGGCTATAGTTCAAAAGATTATCGTCTCAGCGGAGTGGACGCCTGGCAGAGTCCGATTACCGCATTGTATCAGGAATTCAGTCGTAAAGAAAGAAGCAAGCGCAGAGTGGCTGAACTCATGAATGAAGACCGGCGACGAGATTTGCTTCGTGAAATTCTGGCCAACTACAGCAGGGCGGGGTTAATCGAAATGAAGTACAATGAATACAATGCCTTTATTGATTACCTCGGACTGAGCGAATTTTTGATGAAGTCGCTCACACAATATGAGCTTGCGGTGTATATCAAAGAGAAGTATTATAATTATATGGAGCAATAAGAAGCCGGTCTTATTTTTACCGGATCTGATTTTCATTCCATCACTTCTGCAAACAATTCTCTTCCATTGCCGATGTCGAAAAAAGCAAGTGTTACTATCGTTTATAAATTTTTTCCATCTGACAACTCCTTGTCTTCTTACAGCGTCATTGCTTGGCACCGAGGAAGGTTGACAAGGCTTCCCATCCCGGCATACGATCTGCAATTAGTCCTGACTTCCGCAGAAAAAAACAGTTGATTTTAAAAGTAATACTAATTCAATCTGTTGCAGTAAATTAACGGGTGTCTTAGGGTGTCCTAAGGTTGATAAAACATAACTGAGAAGTCTTGAGATTCAGAAGCCCTGTAGGGGCGGTATCTCTGTAAAATAAGAATCACATCTTCTCCCACCTATGCCGGCAGCCGACCTAAGGTCGGCTGCCGGCGGTTGAAAGGATAGGGGAGTTTGTCGGTAGAAAGGAATAAAAAGTATCATTCCGGAAGCCCCCCAAAGAATACCTCCCACTACAATAACTATCAATGTTGCCAGTGTATTCAATTCAAGCCGCTGACCCACAGCCCAGGGAAAAATGATATTGGCTTCAAGGTATTGCACAAACGTAAACAGAAAGATTACGCCCAACGGATACCAGATAACACCATAAGTGATCCAGGCATAGGTGATAGGCATAATTCCGGCGACAATGATACCTACATACGGAATAAAAGTCATAACGGCAGTGATATAACCAAACAAAAAAGGATACGGAATTCCCATCAGCCATAGACCGATAGAATTCAAAGTTCCCACAATTATATATACCAATGCCATTCCCTTAATAAACTTAAAATAGGTTCTAATGGCGAGATGTATGACTTCTGTTACCCGGTTTCTTTGTTTATCCGGTAGCAGGAGATATAGCATTTCTACCAGGCGTCTCCGATAGTGCAAAATGAGAAATGCATAAATCGGAATGAGTAATAGCATGGCGAGATTAACCATCAATGATTGAAGTGTTGTACCTATTCCACCTGTGGATGAACCCATGACATTATCCACAGCACTTTGCAGCCATAGCATCATTTCCTCATTTGTCAGACCAAACTTTTCTGATAAATATTGCTCTATGGCCAGTAAAAGCTCATTCAATTTTTCCCGAATCTGCGGCCACTCAGAAAAAATTGACTGTAACTGCCATCCAAAAATCAAAATAAGTACTGCAATGAATACAGTAATCAAAACAAGTCCGATTAATATAGATAAATTGCGCTCCACTCCCTTTTTCTCCATTGTATGACATACAGGGTACAGCACGATGCTTATAAACAAAGCATAAGCCAATGGAATAAACAATGAACTTCCCAGCCTAAGCAATACTCCGGTAAAAAGTAAAGCTCCGGTAAAATAGAAGTAAGATGCAAAAGAAGCAGAGATCGGTTTACCGGAATTCATAGAGTAAAGATAAACCTATTTGATATATAAGAAAAAAGCCCGAAATAATTTCCGGGCTTGATTCTTATCATTTATATTTTGATTACTTATTAATAATCATCCGCAACACTTTTTGCTGATCGTCTTCAAAGCGAACAGATACAAAATACACACCTGCATGCTCTTCCGTCAGATTCAATTCATAGGTATCGCTACTTCCCTGACCTGTAAACACCACTTTACCCAATACATCGGAGACCGTTACATTGTAATTTCCGGGGTCAGTGTTGAAGGTAATTTTAGTTTGGCCATTACCCGGATTCGGGAATAAGGTCACATCGTTCATTTGCTCCACACCTTCGCGGCAGGTTACAGTAACTTTAAAATTTTTCTGTACAGCAGCACCGCAGTTATTGCTGGCGGTTACTTTAACGTATCCGGTCGCACCACCCCAATTTACATTAATGCCAGGACTGCCCTGACCGCTAACGATAGTTGCACTTCCCGGTACGATCCATTGATAATTTACACCGGCTTGCGCATTCGTAACATTATAATTCAAATTGGTTTGATTGGCACAAACTGAACTCACACCGCTGACCCCGGGTTTCAAGGGCAATGTGGTAATACCGGAGATACATCTCGCTGCACTGCTTCCGCAAGTATTATTTGCCGTAACACAAACACCCGCACCGCTAACTGCAGCAACAGGCCATTGCACCTGAACAGAAGTCGTTCCCTGTCCACTGAGGATAGTTCCCCCTCCTGTTACTGACCATACATGCGAAGTTGCTCCTGTAGTAGAAGCCGGAATAGTATAAGTACTTACTGAACCGCAAGCGTTGCTGGTTGCAGGTCCGGTAATCGCAGCAGGTTTATTGGCAAGACTACGTAGGGTCACACTTTTCTGAGCGCTGTTGCCACAATTATTTGAAGCCAGCACCTTCAGACTACCACTGGTGAATCCGGCCTGAAAAAGAACAGCCACATTAGTTGTTCCTTGTCCGCTCACAACAGTAGCACCTGCGGGAGGTGTCCAGGTATAGGTGGTAGCTCCACTTACAGCAGGGCAGGAATAATTCCTGGTTACTCCCGGACAAACACCGGTTTTATTTCCTGCAACCGATGCCGGTGTATTCGGAGCTCCGGTACCGTTAGATGATATCGTTGTATTCGTGTTGAATGAACAGCCATTACCATCAGTCACTGTCACAGTATATGTACCAGCTCCTAATCCTGAAATATTGGAAGTAACAGCACCGTTATTCCATTGGTAGCTATACGGCGCTACACCACCTGAAAAAGTCAGGTAGGCGGATCCATCGTTTGCACCGCAACTTGCATTTTGTGCAGTAAGGTATCCCTCCAACTGAGCAGGAGCAGTGATAATCACATTCCCTGTAGCGGTACATCCTGAACCGTCAGTTACTGTATAGGTATAGGTTCCGGCACTCAGTCCATTCACAGTAGAAGAACTTGCACCGTTGGACCAGTTGTATACCGGACTACCGGTAGCACCTGCAACAGAAACAATGGCAGAACCATTATTCGATCCGAAACAACTCACATTGGTTTGATTCGTGTTTGCACTCAGGGTACCTACTGTAACAGTTGTGGAAGAAGATGCGGTACAACCATTATTGTCAGTAACTGTAACAATATAGTTTGTAGTATTTCCTGGCGATGCCAAAGGATTCGCAATGGCTGCATTATTTAAGCCGTTGGAAGGCGTCCATTGATACGAAACAATAGCATTGCCGGGCAACTCCAGTGACCATTTCCATAGCGTACCAACATCCTGACCACCCAGATCCGTAATTCTCAAAAGCCAGGTACCATTAGCGGTACCGGTGAGATTTGAAAATGTTTGTTGTGGGGTATAGTTTCCTGTAAAAGGAGCCGTGCCATTGGTGATACTCGTTCCGGTGGTAGTAAAACGTGTCCGGATAAAATTATCTCCTGCACCACCTACTCCACTTGCCAGCGTTATGACGGAACCGTTAGGAGCGATGAGCTCAATTTTAAGATCAGCATCGTAGGTATGGGTGAGAGAATCGATCTTAATAGCAATAAGTGCATTCGCGTTGGAGCTTCCACTGATGGTCAGAGAAGACGTCACACCGGGATTTGGAGAATCAGGAATATTAAGTGGTGTGGTATTGCTTGCATTATTTCCACCCTGACCCGGCACAGAAGCATTGGCATTGAGTTGCACACTTCCTCCGCTGCAATTGGCTGAGCCCCCTGTTGCTGATACAGACGGAGCAACACTCACCGCGACAGAAACAGAAGCTGTTCCACTGCAACCGTTGGCATCAGTGATCAAACAGGAATATAAGCCATTGTTTGCTGCACTTGCATTCGGTATAGTTGGGTTAGCGGCTGAGGAATTAAATCCACCCGGTCCCGACCATACGAAGGTAGTTCCTCCCGAGGCAGTCAGTTGAATCGTTGAACCTGCACAAGCACCACCCGAAATAGCGGCAATAGCATTGGTATTGATCAGCAAACCGTATACGCCTACAGCATCCCAGGCATTTTTTACTGAATACGCTTCCGGAGAACAATTACCGTATAGATCATTGGCTGATTTCAGCGCATAAAACGCGGCATCATCGTATTGAGATCCGGAAGTGAGATAGAAAGTATTGTTACGATAAGCAATCATTCTTGCTTTACTCATTCCGATGCCACTTACATTGTAAACAAATCCCAAATCATTGGTACCTGCACCACCCTGACATAATAAGTAATACCAGAAATTTTGCACGCCACTGTTGATATGTACACCACCGTTATCTCCGGCACCTGTGTACCAGTTTGGTCCGAGGTAAGTATCGGGATCACCGGCAATACTTGGATTATTCATGTAACGCAAGGCATCACCGGGAGTGCCGGGCGTATAGGTTTGATCACCGATCAGAAATTGGCAGTGAGCGGACGCATAAAAATCTACAGTCACTCCGAAGATATCTGAGAAAGATTCGTTGAGCGCACCGGATTCGTAGGAATACACCAGATTGGAGGAGAAACTCGTTACGCCATGTGTCAATTCGTGGGCTATGATATCTACTTCAGTGAGTGGAGAGAAAGTACCACCGTCACCATCGCCGTAGGTCATGACAGATCCGTTCCAGAAGGCATTGTTGTAATTAGAACTATAGTGAATATACGACTTCAACACTGCACCGGCATTGTTATAACTGTTACGGCCATGTGTTAAGAAATAATAATCGTAAGTTTTTTGTGTTCCCCAATGCGCATCGTAAGCAGCATCGTCCTGGTTGGTGGTAGTATTCCAGAAATTATCGGTATCGGTAAAATCAACTGCACCGGCATAGCTTGTTCCGTTATTCAAATCATAGGTCTCGACACCACTGCCTCTGGAATAATCACGCAAGCGGTAATTCCCGGGACTAATGCTGTCTGTTTTCATGGATTGTGTACCGCTGTATTTCGTTACAGCTGTACCGGTTACGGTAATCGTACAGATTTTATTTTCTTTAAAAAGTATCTGACCGGTTTGGGCATCTACAAAAATCGCCCAGCGTTCGTGCGGCTCTGTGGCATACACATCAAACTTCCAGCAGAGGGCTGCCGATTTACTTTTATTAATTCCTATCGCCGGCAATACCACCAGCTCTCCTTTCGGATAGACATCACCGTGATCATGTCCCGTGCGCGCATGTTGCTCTTCCTCTGAAGTCTGCCATAAATATTTGCTTGCACCAATATCATTTAAAGCTGCTGCCAGTGCTGATTTTTCATCAAGTGCTGCAGCTGTATTCACATTCAGGTTACGGAAGAAATGACCATTGGCGGATAAGAGACGACCTTGTTGTTCATGCAGGATATATTCGCCCGTCACCACAGGTACATTCTGATAATATTGCTGGTAACGCTGATGTGACATACCGAGGTCATCACGATCTGTGCGGATCAGCTTCCAGGTATCTGAAGTACCTGCACCGAGTGTAGATTGAAGCACCTCCATCCCGGATGAGGCGGCTACAAAGGCATTCGAGCGAAAACCAATGTAGAGGGGAGCGGTGGATCGATGGCTGTAGCGAACTTCGGCTGCTGCAGGATGAACTTTCACAGCTTCCGCGCCGGAAAGGATTTGTGCTGATACAGGTTGAATGCCAAGGGCAAGCATACATCCCAGTAAGATTTTTTTCATAAGTGTTAAGGTATTGTTTTGGGTTATTCGTAGAGGGCAATCACACAAGCTGAAAAGGGAAGTGAGTTTTCACGCAGCCTGCACG
The DNA here is from genome assembly GCA_016721435.1 of Bacteroidota bacterium. GTDB lineage: Bacteria > Bacteroidota > Bacteroidia > AKYH767-A > OLB10 > JAJTFW01. The sequence goes on along the minus strand of JADKIC010000034.1, from coordinate 9,330 downwards.
ACAAGGATTGCTAATGTACGGAATACATTTATACTGTGAAAGTGGTTCCCGAAAATATTTTGAAGAAAAATAAAGGGGAAACTATTCTAGTTTTTATGCCACTTCAAATTCACCCTGCTTCTATTTGAGAAGGTGATTTCAATCAAATAAATGCCTGAATGCAAGGTGTTTAAATCGATCCTACCTTCCGACATCACTCCTTTTACTTCCATCACCCGACGACCATCAGGGAAATAAACAGTCGCGTTGATGACATCCCCACAATTTATCAGGAAGGTATTTTCACCCAGATACTGCAAACAGGAACTCTTTTCCACCTCTGCCTGACCGGTAGTGGTGACCACGATCTGCTCAAATGCACTATCTGACTCACAACTGTTTCCGCTCAGCAATTTCACCACATAAAGTCCACCGGAAGAGTAGGTATGTGTCGGGTTTTGCAGAAGAGAAACATTTCCATCACCAAAATCCCACTGCCACCAATCGGCAAACAGACTTTGATCGGTGAATTGTACCTGCAGGTTATTCGTGCTGTAAATAAAATCCGATTGCACATCAAAGTCACCAATATTCCAAACCGGCAAACTATCAAACACCACCTGATCGGCGATCTGTTGCAGGTACTGCGCCGTTGCAGGAGGAAGTCCGGCATTAAAGGTAGCAATAGAAGACGCTTTTCTGAAAATGGTGGCATACATCACGCAGGCGGTCAGGTAAGAACCGGCTACATCCGGGTGACTGTTATCGGAAACCCATAAATTAATGGTGGAATCGGTGAACCAGCTTTCCTTCCAGGCTTGTCCAACAGGAGCCACGAGTGCGTTATTATCATTGGCCATTTGCACATAGGCATCCCGTAGTTGCTGTTGCATTCCGGTAAAAGTACAAACCGGTGGCCAGTTCGTGCAATTGCTCGCATCACCATACTTGCGACCCCAGGTCATGTAAAAAACGGTTTCGGTACAGCTATCGTTTACATGAATGAGACTATCGAGCATCCTTGCATAAGGGTACACATCAACAGCTACCTGCTGCGGAGAAAAAGAAGGAAGCTGACTTTGCTCCTGCAAAAATACAAAGTCCCAGGGCTGTGCATTGATCTTTGCTAATGATGTAGCATTGGTGGTATGCCCCTGAAAAGTATAACCGCCCGGAGTATTTGAATCCACGAAGACGGTATCGCCCATACTTAATGCCAGATCTGAAAACAATTGTGGGAGATTATTGGAAGCGGTGTAGCTGTTGCCGATAAAAAGGACGCTGGTGGTTTGGGCGTTGAGGGGAGAGAAAGGAAAGAGTAACAGGATAAGTAACATGTAATTTTTCATAGTGATCAAAATTATAAAATTAAATATTCCATTTTACTGAACTGTCTGTCGTACTTTTGTCAAAATATACATTAAGACTTATTGAATATGGAATACCGCAAACTCGGAAACACAGGAATACAGATCAGCGCATTGTCGTTGGGAAGCTGGCTGACATTTGGAAAGCAGATTGAAGACAATATCGCTGAAACGCTGATGGCGAAAGCCTATGATGCGGGCATTAACTTTTTTGACAATGCGGAGATTTATGCACGCGGTCAGAGTGAACTGGTGATGGGGAAGGCTTTAAAGAATTTGAACTGGACACGCAGTTCGTATATGGTATCGAGCAAAGTGTTTTTTGGCTACGAGGAAAGTAAGCCCAATCAACGGGGATTAAGCAGGAAGCATATTTTAGAAGGATGCGAAGCCGCATTGAAGCGCTTGCAGGTGGAATATATTGATCTGTATTTCTGCCACAGACCGGATAAGCAAACGCCGATTCTCGAAACCGTGCAGGCGATGAACACACTCATTCAGCAAGGAAAAATACTCTACTGGGGAACTTCCGAGTGGAGTGCCACTGAAATTTTGCAGGCGCATCTCGAAGCGGAGAAACATCATCTCATCGCACCCGTAATGGAGCAACCGCAATACAACCTCTTTGAACGGAAAAAAATGGAAGATGACTACCTGCATATCTTCCGCTATCAGGGTTTGGGAACAACGATCTGGTCGCCACTCTCCTCAGGATTACTCAGTGGAAAATACCTTGGCGAAGCCGGAGAGACGAGATTATCCATGCAAGGCCTCGACTGGCTGCGGGATCGGAACATCACTCCTGAAAAATTGGCGAAGGTAAAGGAGTTGAAAAGTATTTCGGATAGCCTGGACGTTAGTTTATCGCAACTTTCCATTGCCTGGTGTTTGAAGAACCCGAATGTCAGTACTGTGATCTCGGTGCCAGCAAGGTTTCGCAGCTCGAAGAAAATATCAAATCACCGGAAATCTTGCCCTTGCTGACGAATGAGATCATGGAAAAAATTGATCAGATCATGGGAAACAAACCGGTGCTGCCGGAGTATTGATCGTCAATGATAACCACTTAGACACTAAGTCCACTTAGATCACTAAGAGCATCCATAAATTTTTTAGAACTTCTAAGTGCCTCTAAGTGCCCTTAGTGACTTAGTGGTGAACCCGGTCAAATATCAATTTGTAAGTTTTAGTTGAATATTCAGGCGTTTCTGCTTTGTTGTGACCTTATATTTGAATGATGTTAAGGCTGAGAATTCCATTGCTGATAATGCTATTGCCTGGAGTTTTACCTGCTCAAACATGGACATCAGCGGGTATCGGCGGCGGGGGAGCTTTCTACAGTCCCGTCATTTCACCGCATGCACCACAGGAGCTTTGGGTGAGTAGTGATATGAGCGGATTTTACAGGAGCACTAATTTTGGTGAGGACTGGCAATTACAGCATGCTGAAGCTTTACAGGGAGGAAATACCGTCTCTCTGGCCTTCACTTCAGATCCCGATTCCATGTATGCCATTGATCATTCGGCTATAAATGGTTTAGACCAGCGTCGCCCGGTGCTGAGTACGGATGGAGGGCAGAGCTGGAATGCATTACCTGATCCATCTAACGGTGAAGCCTATACCATTTACGCGGACCCTAACACCACCACGCGTTACTTTCTGGCCGGCTGGGACCGGATCTGGTACACGAACAACTGCGGGGCGACGTATCAGATGGTCTATACTTTTAACAACAACGGCAATGGCATCCATATGGCCGGGGCTTTCTTTGACGGGAATGATATCTATCTCGGCACCTCTGCAGGAATGATCTACTCGGGAAATATGGGAACCCTCTTTATTCCGGTCATCATGAGCGGATGGCCTTCGGGGATGGGGATGAGTTCCTTTGCCGGGGCGAGAAACGGAAATAATGTCCGTCTCTACGCTGCATTGATGCCTCAGGCAGATCTCTACGCAGGTATCACCGGCGCAGACTATACCGCCTCTACAGGCATCTATTCCTGCACGGGAACCTCTTCCACCTGGACATTACGCACGACCGGTATCGCTCCATCGGATAAAATATTCTTTGTAGCTTGTCCGAAGAACGACGTCAACACCGTTTACGCCGGAGGAGGAGATATGAACGCCGGATACCCTGTTATCTATAAAAGCGTGACGGGCGGCGCATTATGGAATTCCGTTTTTCAAACAACGCTCAACAATAACATCTACACCGGCTGGAGCGGAGATGGCGGTGACAGAGGCTGGGGCTATGGAGAGTATGTCCTTGGACTCGCGGTAGCACCCAACGACGCGAATCGTATCGCCTTTACGGATCTGGGCTTTGTGCATGTAACGGAGACGGGAGGTACCACATGGAAGCAAGCATATGTGAACAGTGCTGATCAAAACGGTACAGCCTCCAACACGCCCATCCTCAAAGCCTATAACGGTAATGGCTTGGAGAATACGAGTCATTGGTGGCTCTGCTGGAACAATGCGCAAGAAATGTATTCCGCAGCTTCTGACATCAACGGCATCCGAAGTGATGATGGCGGTAACAAATGGAGGATGATGGCAGCCACTACGCAGAACACCACTTACTATGTACTTAAACATACTGTCAGCAATACCCTCTACGCTGCCACAAGCACGGTACATGACCTCTATCAAACCACTTATCTCAGTGACGCCCGTATAGATCCCGGTCAAGGTATGATACGTTACAGCAGCAACAACGGTAGCACCTGGCAGACGCTTCACGACTTCAATCATCCTGTGATCTGGCTCGCTGCAGATCCCAACAACCCCAACCGCATGTACGCTGCTGTCATCCACTATGCCAATGGTGTGGGAGAAGGAGGCATCTGGAAAACCGACAACCTTTCTGCAGGGAGTGCAAGCGTTTGGGTAAAACTTAACAATCCGCCGCGCACGGAAGGGCATCCTTTCAATATACATGTTCTCAATGACGGAACACTTGTAGCGAGTTACTGTGGCAGAAGAGATGCGGCAGGAACTTTCACCCCATCATCAGGAATATTTATTTTACCGTCCGGTGCAACGAACTGGATCGACCGCAGTGACGCCGGCATGTATTACTATACGAAAGACATTGCAATTGATTCCGGAGATCCACTACAAAACACCTGGTATGTGGGTGTGTGGAGTGGCTGGGGAGGAGCGCCCAATGGATTAGGAGGACTGTACAAAACAACGGACAGAGGACAAAGCTGGACACGCATCTTCAGCGGTGCCGACAGAGTCACTTCCATTACTATGGATCCGGCTACAACAGGAGCGGCGTGGATGAGTACAGAGACCCAGGGATTATGGAGATGTACGGGACTTCATACGAGCAATCCGGTTTTTCAGCAGGATCCCACTTTTCCGTTCCGCCATCCGGAGCGCATATTTTATAAACCGGGACTGCCTTCAGAAGTATGGGTCACCACCTTCGGAGGCGGACTCTTTAAATCATCCAACAACACGGCAGGAATAAACGAAACAAAAAATAATCACGTGCTTCGTTTTGAAAATCCAAATGATGGTGATTTTCAACTGCAGGTTACGGAACCGTTGGAACGCATCCTTTTAACGGATATGCTTGGCCGTTATATACAGGATCTGCCGAAGCAAGGAGGAAGCATACAACTGAATCATCTGAACAAAGGACTTTACTTCATACGAACCGAAGTAAAACAATCTTCGTTCATCTATAAATTAATTCTTAAATAATAATTTTGTAAGGAACGCAGATGAAACGGATTGGACAGATGATCGCGGATTGTTTTATCGTAGAAAATTAATCTGCGAAAATCAGACAGATCCGTGTAATCCGCGTTCAAACAGGTAGTATTTATGTATAGTTTTTCTCTATATACTGTATTTTTCATGGAATCAAAGTTTTTGAGCAACTATTTTTACGCACCTTGATTTTGTTGAAAAATGAGGGCTAATGTGAAAAAATACTACTTGTCGCTAACGATATCTTTAACGTGATTTGTGACCGGTTAAGCGACTCATCCCTTATTAAGAGAAAGAAGCTGGTTTTCAAACTCATCTGAATATACCGGATAATTAAAAGTAACGTCTTCACGTTGCAGGAGTAATCGACTCCCCAATTGGAAGATAAATTGAAAGAATTGACTCTATTACATAAGTGCAACCTCATTTTTAACCCAAAAACACAAAAAAACTATGTTCGTACTCAAAAGAGATGGGAAGAAGGAAACGGTGAAATTTGATAAAATCACCGCACGCGTGCAAAAACTTTGCTATGGCCTCTCGCCGGAGCATGTGCAAGCCATATTGGTAGCACAAAAAGTGATTGAAGGCGTTTATGACGGTGTGACCACCACAGAGCTGGATAATCTGGCGGCGGAAACAGCGGCATCTCTTACCACGCGTCACCCGGACTTCGCTCTTTTAGCGTCCCGGATCGCTATTTCCAATCTTCACAAAAACACAAAGAAGTCGTTTTCAGAGACAATGACCGACCTCTATGAGTATATTGATCCCAAAACGGGAAAGAAAGCGCCATTGATCGCTGATGATGTAATGGAGGTCATACGAGAGCATGCAGATTTGCTGGACTCTACTATTATATATGACCGTGATTTCGGCTATGATTATTTCGGGTTCAAAACGCTTGAGAAATCCTACCTGCTGAAACTCAGAGGGAAAGTAGTGGAGCGTCCGCAGCATATGTTGATGCGTGTAGCAGTGGGTATCCATAAGAAAGATATTGATGCTGCCATTGAAACGTATAACCTCATGAGTGAGCGCTGGTTCACGCATGCAACACCTACTTTATTCAATTCAGGTACGCCGAAACCACAGTTAAGCTCCTGCTTCCTTTTACAGATGCAATCGGATAGTATCGATGGCATTTACAATACGTTGAAGCAATGTGCACAGATTTCACAAAGTGCCGGAGGTATTGGTCTGAGCATTCATAATATTCGCGCGACAGGTTCTTACATTCGCGGCACCAACGGCACCAGCAACGGTATAGTTCCGATGTTACGTGTCTTCAATGATACGGCGCGTTATGTAGATCAGGGTGGTGGAAAACGAAAAGGTTCCTTTGCCATGTATCTTGAGCCCTGGCATGCTGATGTTTTTGAATTTTTGGAATTGAAAAAGAATCATGGTAAGGAAGAGATGCGTGCGCGTGATTTATTCTTCGCACTGTGGATTCCTGATCTTTTCATGAAGCGTGTGAAAGAAGAGGGAGAATGGAGTTTATTCTGCCCCAATGAAGCACCCGGACTCAGCGATTGTTATGGCATGGAGTTCGAGTTGCTTTACACGAAATATGAATCAGAAGGAAGAGCCCGCCGTACTATTCCGGCACGTGAACTCTGGACCGCCGTTCTTGAATCACAAATTGAAACCGGTACTCCTTATATATTGTACAAGGATGCCTGCAACGAAAAGAGCAATCAGAAAAATCTGGGAACAATAAAAAGTTCTAACCTCTGCACTGAAATTGTAGAGTATACTGCTCACGATGAAGTAGCAGTGTGTAATCTTGCTTCGATTGCATTACCACGCTTTGTCATCAACGGCCAATTTGATCATCAGCGCTTGTTTGAGATCACGTATGTGGCGACAAAGAATCTCAATCGAATCATTGATGTCAACTATTATCCGATCATCGAAGCGGAGAACAGCAATATGCGTCATCGTCCGATTGGAATTGGTGTACAGGGATTGGCGGATGCATTTATATTGATGCGTTATCCATTCGAGAGTGAAGAAGCACGACGACTGAACCGTGAAATTTTCGAAACCATTTACTACGCGGCGATGACAGCGTCAAAGGACCTCGCTAAAGTAGAAGGCCCCTACTCTACTTTTGAAGGCTCACCGGTATCACAAGGTATCTTCCAGTTCGACATGTGGAATGTAAAACCGACAGATAGATGGGAATGGGATGTGTTGCGTGAAGAAGTGAAGAAATACGGAGTTCGTAATTCACTATTGCTCGCACCGATGCCTACTGCATCTACTTCACAAATCCTCGGCAACAACGAATGCTTTGAACCTTACACCACCAATATTTATTCACGTCGTGTGTTGAGCGGAGAATTCATTGTAGTAAATAAACATCTGTTGATGGATCTTGTCCGCCTCAACCTTTGGAACAACGATATGAAAAATAAAATTATCGCTGCCAACGGATCGGTGCAAAGTATCAATGAAATTCCTGAAGAGATCAAGGAACTTTATAAAACCGTTTGGGAAATCAAACAGCGTACGGTAATAGACATGGCGGCGGAGAGAGGTGCTTATATTTGTCAGAGTCAGTCCCTGAATCTCTTCATTGCTGATCCTAATTTCGCCAAACTCACGTCGATGCATTTCTACGCATGGGAGAAAGGTTTAAAAACAGGCATGTATTATCTGCGCACGAAACCTGCTGCTTCAGCGATTAAGTTTACAGTAGATAAGCAGTATGAGATGACACCCCATACCGCAGATGAGGTGGTGATGGCCACCACCACTACTGCAACTGCCACTACGGTGATTTCCTCTGCACCAAACGATGTAGTAACGCATTTTACAGATGACAATCCATCTATCTCCGATCAGTTATCCTGTTCTTTGGATAATCCGGATGAATGTGTGATGTGCGGTAGTTAATTCAGAATTAAGAATTCAGAATTCAGAATTAGCGTTTAATTAAAAGCCCTGAAGAAGAGTAAACACTCTTCAGGGCTTTTTCCTTTGACACCTTTTTGATGAAAGTTGCTTTAATCGTGTCGCTCCGATGGAGCTACTGGTATTTCACTCCTACGGAGCTCGCATCAAATTGAACTAAACATTCTTCGTATTCGATAACACAACTTTTCCTCTGCGCTTTTGCGTCTTTGCGAACGACACCCGGATAAATAGTGTTGGATGGATGTTTTACAATGATTCAAAAAAATATAATCCTGTCGCTCCTACGAAGCCGGGGTTTGTGGGAATCGTTGTAGCTATAATCCTGCCACTGAAATGTAGTATGGAACGCATTTGGTTGATTATAGTCTAACCAATCGAACAATACTTCCATCCCCAGTCTGCAGAAAATAAATTCCGGACGAGAAATTGTTTAGGTCAATCATTTTTACTTTTTGATTTGCCGGTAAAATTCTTTCACCATACAGATTATAGACGCCTAATATATCTACATCCTTATCGAAATAAAACACAGCTGTAGATGGATTAGGGAATACAGCAAAACTGCTTTGAATTTCATTTACAGCGATACCTGTTGGTGTATTGCAGTTAGACTGCCCGAGGCTATACACATTTCCATTTGTACTACATACCCAAACGGTAGCACTGCCACAATTCAAATCCATACCTGAAATAGGGCCCACAGTATTCGGGATATCATGCATTTGAACCAATTGACCCTGAGTGGTTATTTCCAGAATACTATCCTCCGCGCTGCTGGCCACATACAAATTACCATTTTCACCGACTTCCAAATCACCGAATGAAACATTAAACAAAGAAGTGATCTGGAAACTTTGAATAAGGGCACCGGTCAGCGGGTTTACTTCTCCGATCAAATTTTCCAAAGTTGCTCCCGGAACGTTGTCCTGCACTAAGAAAAAGGATCCCGTTCCCGGACTAAACGCACCACCTACCACATGACTGTTCCCGAAAGAGGTGAGGAGCGTATCGAGGATCACACCGGTTAGCGGATCGATGGCATAAATTTCGGCTGAATCTGTTTCACCATGTATAAACAACAAGGTACCTTGAGGAATAGCAGTACCGGCCATATTAAATGCCACCGGAGCGATTTCCACATCTACATCGTTTGCGGGTATTCCGGGTGCAAGTATGGCGCCTAGTGGCACCCCCGTCGGATCAAAGCAATGGATACTGTCGCCATTACAATCATAAACCCATACCTTTTGAAGTACGGTATCATAACCCAGCGCACATAATGAAGATATCCCTGGAGGATTAAAAGAACCGGAGAGGGTGAGCTGC
>JADKIC010000033.1 GCA_016721435.1 Bacteroidota bacterium | reverse complement strand
GAGATTCCGGACCATGTTGACCCCGATTCCGATTCATGTTGACCCCCTATTCCGACGAAGCTGACCCCAGGAAGTGTTTTGTTGGTTGAAAGTGGTAAAGTGGAGCTGACATTCCGGCACATGTTGACCCCCTAAATAGTGGCTGACATTCCGTCGCATGTTGACCCCTTTATGGGTGTCATTCCGGCATCTTGACCCCTAAGAGTTTGATTGCAACAGGAACTGAAGAACATTTGCTTTTAAAAGAGCAAATAGATGGCTTCAAAACCTAAATCAATGGACACCCTACTGGAGGTTCTAAAGTTGGCCGAATTAGGCTACAAAATCAAAGTACTTGAACGGAATACAGGCGTAGCCCGTAACACTATAAAAAAATATTTGCGCCGTTTAAATGGTCGTAAAATCGACTCCTTGACTCCATTGGAGCTTGCTGAGTTGCTTTATGAAAATGACTATACCGATCTTAAAAGTAAGCGTCATCAGCTACTTATTGAGCACTTCAAAAGTTGCAGCACAGAGCTCAAAGAGACTGGTGTAACCCGACAGCTTTATGGCTTGAATACAAAGAATCACATCCTCAAGGGTATGAATATAGCCAGTACTGTGAGCATCTGCGCACCTTTCTTGATAACAAAGATGTTGTGATGCATCTTGAACATATTCCTGGTCAGGAAATGATGATCGACTATGCCGGTGACAAAATGTGTTTTATTGACATGGAGACGGGCGAAATAATTACATGCGATGTGTTTATTGCCACACTCCCGTTCAGCGGCCTTACTTTTGCATAGCGACTGTTCGTCAAGGCTGCAAGATGTGCTTTACGGTTTTGGTGAATCAATAAGATATTTTGGAGGGTTAGTAAAATAGTATTGAGTGATAATATGAAAACACTCGTTACACGCAGCAATCGGTATGAGCCTCTTTTTACCGACTTGTGTTATCAGCTAAGTGCCCACTATGGAAATGTCTTTCAGGCTACCCGTCCTGCCAAACCCCGGGACAAAGCTATGGTAGAAGGTCATGTCAAGATCGTTTATCAGCAGGTATATGCACTGCTTCGTAAGAGAACATTTTATTCCTTGAAAGAACTCAATATCGCTCTGCGTGATCAGATTGAAAAGCTCAATAACAAGCCCTATAAAATAGTTCACAATGTCGCTGGTCCATCTATCTGGAAAGAGAGAAAGAATTTATGATCCCAGTCCCGCAAGCGGCCTTTGTAATGAAAAACAAAGTAACGCTGAAAGTACAACGCAATTATCATGTTCAGTTGAGCGAGGATCATCATTATTATAGCGTTCCATACATACATGTAGGCCAGAAGGTGGACGTATTATACGATCAGCGAACCATCGAGATCTACCTCAACCACAAACGCATCGCCATTCATCATCGTACAGGTCAGGGCAGTTGTTATCATACGCAAGGGGAACATATGCCACCCAATCATCAGCATGTTGCCTCTCAACGCGGGTTTACCCAAGACGAATTTTTACTTCGGGCCGAGAAAATCGGACCATCAACACGAGTTGCTATCCAACTCATCCTTCAATCATCCTTCTACCCTGAACAAAACTTTAAATCGTGCAATGGAGTACTCATGCTGGTGAAAAAATATGGTGCAGAACGAATAGAGGCTGCATGTAGCAGGGTTTTAAAGGGCAGTCGGGTGAATTACACACTTATAAAAAACATACTGGTTAACGGCATGGATAAACTTCAGGAAACACCATTGCAACAAGCTTCACTCTTCCATGAAAACATACGAGGTTCACAACATTATCAATAACATCTAAAAACATGAACACATCAGAAACACTACATCAACTATCAGAACTAAAACTACGTGGCATGGCCATGGCCTATCAAGCACAACTTGATCTGCCAATGGATCAACACCTGGAGGCCCATGAAATGGTTGCCCAGCTCACTCAGTCAGAATTATCTTCCAGATCGCAGGAGCGAACATCCTATTACCTTAAATTGGCAAAGCTGCGCATTCCCGCAACACCCGAACAAGTAAAATGCAGTTCCGCACGTAACCTGACCAAGCAACAGTTGGCGGTACTCATGCAAGGTGATTACATTAAGAACGGTCAACCTGTTTTGATAACTGGTCCAACAGGATGCGGAAAGAGTTATCTGGCTTGTGCTTTAGCTCATCAGGCCTGTCATCAAGGTTATCGAACACAGTACTATAGCATGACTCGATTCATTGAAAAAATCACACTATCCAAGTTGGATGGGTCATACTTAAAATTACTCACTCATCTGGATCGGACACCTCTTATCATTCTTGACGACTTTGGCATACAACCCATCGATCAAAATGTTCGGCTGACACTTCTCCAAATGCTGGAAGATCGTTACAATAGAAGGTCCATCATCTTCACCTCCCAACTACCGGTCGCCAAATGGCATGAATATCTTAATGACCCTACTGTAGCTGATGCCATCATGGATAGATTGACTGCAAAAGCAGTCCGCCTAGACCTAAAAGGAGAATCATTACGCAAAATGGAAGCGTAAACTGACAAAATGTATCTTTGTATTATTAATCCCATCGTTCTTTTGTTCCTTCGTAATCTAAGCTTACCTCAGGGGGTCAGCTTCGCCGGAATAGGGGGTCAGCTTCACCGGAATATCCAAGCATAAATCTAATGAGAAAAAGAGAATTGGCTTTTGTTGAGAATGGTGCTTGTTATATGGATTCAATAGAGGCAAATCGAGATTTTGAGAGAAGGAATTTTGTGGTTACTTTGTACGATTCACAACTACCGAAGAATATTGATCACGAAAAATTAAAGGAGAATTTGAATCATTTCCGTATTGATTATAAACCCTTAGGTGAAAACTGTACCGGCGAAGAAAATTGTTACGGCAAGCATATGCTAACCAAAATCGAGCAAAGATTTGGATTAACTTTCGTAGATAGTATATATAGTGTCTCATCAAAATACTAAACTACGAGGAATACTTCATCATTGCGCCATAATCCCCGCCCTCCCCTATCTTTATAAAACCTTACAACGAGTATAGCTCTTCAGTGCCATTAAAACTCTCCCATGCGTCAACAACTCATCCTATGGTCCATACTACTGATAAGCCTAACCCAAACGGCAGTAGGATGCATGGCCATTGATCATTATAGAAATTTTCCGCTTGGAACGTCAACGCATGGACTTGTTGTTTTCGAAACGTATATGCTTCGCGATGATATTGGTGATACATGGACGGGCGTAACGAATCTTGCTATTTATGGCTCCACTTTTAAACTATTAAAAAGCATTTCCCTTGATTCTATCCAGGTCAGGGACACCACCTTTGAGCTCAAATCAAAATATATAGAGGCCTTGAACAAAAGTTTTTCAAAAGCATTGGTCATTGCACAAGGAATGAGTGGTTTTATTGCAGCAACCCCATATATTTATCCATCTGTGAATATCAGCAAACCTGTGGTATCGTTTCTTTAAAAGCAGACACATTGCTCTCAAAGTTTTACCTTCTCTATCAGCCAACCCGGGCCAGGCTGGATTTAACTTTTTTGAATGACACTACCAGTAAGCACTATGAATATTTGGCCGGCAAAGGTTCTGTTTATGAAACCACTTTCAACAGACTTGCAAAGGAGTTGTCCATTAACTCAATAAGGAAGTATAAAATCGGGACGAAAACATTACTGGTTACACATATCGGAGAAAGCGTTCAAATGCCCTATACAGACTACAATGAAATGATTGGACGTAAGAGGAAGGAATACATTCCTAAACTAAACTTCTCAGAAATAAATCAGAGCATCTTCTACGAGCCGGAGCTCTTGCATCATACCAAGGGCGTTGATTTATTTGTATGGGTGGATTGATAAAACTAAACTGTAGTCCTTGAGTTGGTGAGAAAGATTTAAAGTTTTAAAAAACCCGACTGAAAAATCATAAATTTGTTGCTTATAGAAACAAATAATGGACAATCGTTTTACGGATATAATTCAGCTAATAAAACAATCCCGGGCGAATGCCATACGAGCCGTAAATGCTGAATTGATAACCCTCTATTGGAATATCGGAGAATATATCAGCAATAAAATTGAACAATCTGAATGGGGCGACTCTGTTGTGACAGAATTAGCCCATTTCATACAGACTCACGAACCTGAAATAAAAGGCTTCTCCGACAAGAATATTTGGAGAATGAAGCAGTTTTATGAGACTTATAAGGACTTTCCAAAACTCTCACCACTGGTGAGAGAAATTAGTTGGACAAACAATATGCTGATTTTTTCAAGGTGTAAAACCACTGAAGAAAAGGAGTTTTACTTAAGACTCGTAAAACAAGAAAATTATAGTAAACGTGAACTCGACCGGCAAATAACTGCAAGCCTTTTCGAGCGAACAATGATTGGTAATCTAAAACTCTCTCCAGCGGTGAGAGAAAGTACCAATGGCATTGCAAATACCTTCAAGGACAGCTATATATTTGAGTTTCTGAACTTACCCGAACCTCATAACGAAAGGGATTTACATCATGGGCTTGTAAGACAAATGAAGCACTTTATACTTGAACTTGGAAAAGACTTTTTGTTCATAGGCGAAGAGTATAAATTACAAGTTGGCAATACCGACTTTTTTATTGACCTTCTTTTTTACCATCGTGGACTTCAATGCCTGGTGGCGTTTGAACTCAAAGCTGACAAGTTTAAGCCAGACCATTTAGGACAACTGAATTTTTACTTAGAAGCATTAGACAGGGACGTTAAAAAACCAAATGAAAATCCGAGCATTGGAGTGTTGTTATGCAAAGACAAAGACAGCGAAGTTGTAGAATATGCATTAAGTAGAAGCCTATCGCCAACAATGGTTTCAGAATATAAAACACAACTACCTGACAAAAAATATTACAACAAAAATTACACGAACTGTTTAATAATGAGAGTACATGAGGGATTTTGCCCTTGCCTATCCTGAATTTAAAGATGCCGGTTTATAGCCAAATTTGCAGGGTGCACCTGCAAAAACAAAACCAGCCGGAAAACAACAAGTTAAAATGTTGCAACGGGCTGCTGCAAAATCAAGAACCGCTCAAGATGAAGCTGCTGTAATTTTGCAACAAGCTGTTGCAAAATTGCCATGGGGCACCATATCGTTATAATTACAAAAGTCAAAACCGCTGATGAGCGAAAATTTTATATACACAAGTGCATTGAAAACAACTGGAGTCGTGATGTTTTAACAGCGCAAATCAATAATGGTTTACACAAAAGAGTTGGCACCAGCATAAATAATTTTGTTAATACACTACCGGCTTATCATTCAGATTTAGCCAACGCCACAATTAAAAAACCCTTACGTTTTTGACTTCCTTTCTATGGGTGAAAAGATTCAGGACGAGACGAGATTTATGTCCTGATCTGCAGAACCAAAGTCAGGTCTGTTAGATAAATCCTTGCTTATCCTCCCTAAAATAATTATCATGGTTTCTATAAAAGGATACAATTTTCTGTATCTTTGTATGGAAACATTTTCTATGGAAACCAAAATACGAAGTTATATTTTTGGAAGAGGTCAGATAAAATAATTTTTTCACTTAAAAAACAATAGTCATGGCAGCTAAAAATAAAATGAAGGTCAATACAATGGATGAACTGAAGGATGATTTCAATGGAAAGAAAGGCTCAGCGAAACGCGAAAAGTACGAGCAAGATTTGCATATGGAATTCTTAGGTGAAATGATTCGCCAAGTTCGCCTTGAACGAAATTTAACTCAAGATCAACTCGGAAAGTTAATCGGCGTTCAAAAGGCACAAATCTCAAAGCTGGAAAACAACACCACCAATGTAACGATGGATACAATACTGCGGGTTTTTAATGCATTAAAAGCGAAAATCAGTTTCAATATTGAGCTCAAGAACCAACGAATACGTATCGCTTCATAATAGTACGGTCTAAAATCAATCAGACGAAAAATGGTATTTCGTTGTAACAGACGTTATTCAAGTGCTGACCGACACACCTAACCCAAGCGATTACATAAAGAAAATGCGAAAGCGGGATGAAGAGCTTTCTAAAGGGTGGGGACAATTTGTCACCCCCCTTTCGGTCGTCACTACCGGAGGAAAACAAAAACTGAATTGTGCCAGTGCAAAAGGACTTCGCGATTACCCACTCATTTCGATTGAAGCTCCCCCCCCTATTCCGTTTCGTTGCACAACAACGAGATGCCCCCCATTCCTGAGCTATCAAAAAATCAACAGGTGTGGGTGAGTCATAAGCCGCTTTTAATTCATTTTGATTGTTCAACAGTTGGTAGCAAATTATAGGATGAGATTTTAAAATTACTTTATCTGATACTCTTCTGCTCTAAAGGGGTTGGGGGAACCGGGAATGGAGCACACACTACTCCATAAAACTAAACGGATACAAGTATTTAACATACGATTATACGCCGGGATGGATGCTACCTTTGCGGCGGGATTAATCGCGAAGGCTCCTTTAGATTTGAAAATTGGTTAATTTGAAAATTTGAAGATGGTTTTATTTGATCGCGAAGCCGACGGGGTAGCGGGTGAGGTTATGAGATGGAAAGGTGGTTTGGATATTCCGGTGTCACGGGACTTCGCGATTGCCCCACCATTCCATCTCGGTGCATAACAACGAGCTGCCCCCCCCTTAGATTAGTTTAGAAGTAACTGAAAATACAAATTTTCATAATTTCAGAAAACGACTTAAGTGAAATTATAAATTTCTATATTTGCACTTGCAACCAAAAGTAATAGTCAATGAATATTAGCAGTTTTAATTCAGGAAAATTTGTGCAAAGGCTTCAATATAAGAGCTTTGAGCCAACCCTCATCCATACGCAATGGCATTTGGATAACGATGCTGTGGCCATGCTATTAAGCCAAGCCGACCAAAAACTAGGCGAATTGAATGCATTTAGCCAACTGATACCCGATGTAGATTTTTTTATAAAAATGCATGTGCTAAAAGAAGGTACAAAAAGTAGCCGTATAGAAGGTACACAAACCGATATAGACGAAGCAGTACAAAAAGAGGAGTACATTAACCCCGAAAAAAAGACGACTGGCAGGAGGTACAAAACTATGTACAAGCCATGAATACTGCCATTGCCGAATTGAATAAATTACCTCTAAGCAACAGGTTGCTAAAAATACCCATAAAATAATACTGCAAGGGGTAAGAGGAAAACACAAGCAACCGGGCAAATTTCGAATAAGCCAAAACTGGATTGGAGGAAGCAGCTTGGTGGACGCCAAATTTATTCCACCTCATCACGAGGGGGTTTTAGCATACATGTCAGATTTAGAACAATTTATTCATAGCGAAAATAGCAATCTTCCACACTTAATTAAAATAGCCATTTTGCATTATCAGTTTGAAACCATTCATCCATTTTTAGATGGCAATGGAAGAATAGGCAGACTTTTAATTACCCTTTACTTAGTAGGCACAGGATTATTGGTAAAGCCTACACTTTATCTATCTGATTTTTTAGAAAAAAACAAAGAGCATTACTATGATAACTTAACAGTTGTAAGAACAAAAAATGATTTAGTCCAATGGCTAAAGTTTTTTTTAGAAGGTATAAGAGTAACTGCTGAAAATTCTATTCAAACATTTAAGGAAATTATTGCTTTGAGAGCTTCAGTAGAAAATAAAATTATATCACTTGGCAAAAAGCAAGTGCTGGCAAAAAATGTAATACACTATTTATACAGCCAACCTATTACCGATATGCAAAGTATAGCCAGTGCAACAAATGTAAGTGTACCCACTATTTCAAGAATACTAAATGACTTTATAAAACTTGAAATTTTAATAGAGCTCACAGGTTTTAAACGCAACAGGGTTTTTGCGTTTGAGCAATATTTAAAACTATTTAGATAATGAGCAAAGTAGAATAAATAGAACGTGCCAACCAAAACCGTATATTGTAATTGATGCACTACTGGTGTAAAATTACTCCATAATACCCGCTAACATGAAACGACAAAGTATTTCCTTTACTGAAGCCAACGATAAGTGGTTAAAAAGTCAAATTGACAATAAAGAGTATTCAAGCAAGAGTGAATTGATTAACGATTTAATCAGACAAGCCCGGAATCAACAAAGAGAGATTGACCGGATCAGATTGAAACTTGAAAAAGCGGAACAAAGCGGATTCACTACCAAATCACGGGCTCAAATTTTAAGGCAATCCAAGGATTTACTCAATACGAAATAGAATGACGTTTGATATCCCGGTCTAACTACTCCATATTCGGTTGAACCTTCCTCCACTACCTCCTGTAACAAAACAGAAACCATGAAAACATTTGCTAAATGGACAATTTACGGTTTATTATTTCTCGGAAGTATTGTAATCTTTACAATCCTTACCACCGACTTTGACAATAATCGACTGCCGGCAACAATCATAGCTACTTCTATTGGTTCAGTTTTACTCGGGCTCACATTTTACTTAACGGAAACCAAATACATCCCCTGGAGAAAGAAGAGCATTCAAAATAAACTAAGCAAGGTTTTTAACGCAAAACCTCTTACCGACCATGTAGCTGAATTTAACTGGGGTGGACTTACATTCCTCGTACACATCGAATTCAGATTAAGTATGTCGAAATACGGAAACGCAGAACTTGTAAGTTTTCACATTCCAAGACACCTCATTGACCGATTACACATAAAACCAAGCTTTAAATACGAAGAAGAAACCTGCCTAAATACTAAAACATACAAGGTTTACCAGACAAATGGATTCGGTATAACTTTAGCGAAAAAGCGCTTCAACGAAAAGCTTAACCAAACATAGCCCGCTGCTCACCGGGTAAAAAAACTGACTTTTATGCACTTTGATTTCGGCAGTCAGATATGAATTACAGGATTAGTTATGAAAATTTCTTTTAGAGGTACCATTTTACTCAACAGAGGTTGGGGGAATTAGAAAAGCTGTTCATACCCCGCCTGCCCCATCTTACAAGCTGCTGACGTTACCTGTTATGCCTGAAGACAGACAAAACTCCATGTGGCAGATCATATAAAGTATTAGTTTAAAGAAACTTTCAGCTCTTCCGCCATTTTAATTGATATATCAACTATATTTGTATCAAATAAATAAAATTCATGGAAAAGATTGACCAAATAAAAAAACATCAAGAAAAAGGGGTTTGACATTACTATCGACCAATGGCTCGTATTAAAAACGATAGAAAACAATCCCGCTATGACCCAACAAAAAATAGCCATAAATGTGTTCAAGGATTATGCCTCTATCACTCGCATCATTGAGATTTTGGTAACAAAAAAGTTATTAGAGCGAAATTTCCATTCGGACGACAGAAGAAGATTTGATTTAAGCATAACAAAGATCGGCTATAAAATTCTTAACGAGTTGGCTCCAATAATTTCTTCTAACAGAAAACAAGCACTTGAGGGAATTACCAAATCGGAAATTGAATTAATAAAAAACGTGCTGAACAAGATTAGTCAAAACTGTAACTAAAATGAAGAAAACTTTGCGAATTGCCACTATTGCCCTCCTTTGCTTAAGTATGCGCAATAACCCCGACAGCCAAAATGAAACAATAACTAAAAATGTTTTTACCATTGAAGAACTGCAACAAGATTTTTTAGCGTTCAGATCCTCTTTAGAAGAAGGTCATCCCGGGCTTTATGTTTATAAATCAAAATCAGCAATTGATTCTGTATTTAATGCCCATTATTCCTCCTTAAATAAAGCAATGACAGCAAGAGAATTCATGTTAATAACATGCAGAGTGGCTTCACAAATTGGTGATGGCCATTTAAGGGTTGTTCCTCCCAAAATTCAACTAGACTCTTTGGATAATGGTCCGACGGCAATTCCCTTTAATGTCTACTGTACAGATGATAAATTATATGTCAGAAAAAACTATTCAACCCTTGACGATCAGGAATTTCTTGGGGCGCAAATTATTTCGATTAATGGTCATTCAACAGAAGGCTTTATCAAAGACTATCTTCAGATATTTCCATCAGATGGAAATAATGTAACCCATAAATACAGATTGCTTTCAAGCTCCCGGTATTTCACAAGATATTTCAGTATGCTCTACGGTTATACAGAGCAGTATGATGTAGATTATATTTCATTGAATGAAACAGCTATCAAAACAAAAACCCTTCAAGGATTAACATTTGATAAGTTACTAAAACTAGCAAGTGAGCGTTACCCTGACAAAATTGAAGAACAAAAACCTGCCTACTTTAAAATAAACGAAGATAAAAAATATGCTTATTTAAAAATAAAATCCTTTGACAAAGGTCAATACAAAAAGAATAAAATGAATTTCGAAAAGTTTTTAGAGCACTCATTCCATAAAATGAAATCCGATCATATTTCAAATCTAATCATTGATGTCCGTGACAACGGAGGTGGAACAGATGAGTACGGCAGAATATTGTTCTCCTATTTCGTAAATCAACCTTTTGATTATTATAAATCGTTACGGATGAACAAAGAAAGTTTTGATTGCTTTAAATACACAAAACGCCCGGACATGAAAGCTCCGGCGGGTATGCTAAAACCAAATAAAGACGGCACATTTGACAACGTACAACATCCCAATGTTGGCAAGCAAAGTCCTTTATCTCCAACTTATGATGGAAACATTTACGTGTTAATAAATGGATGGTGTTTCTCGACCACCAGTGAATTTCTATCTCAACTTCATTTTCATACCAAAGCTGTTTTCATTGGCGAGGAAAGCGGGGGCGGTTATTATGGCAATTGTTCCGGTCCTACTCCTGACTTTACCTTACCGAACACCAAAGTACGCATTGAAATTCCATTAATGAACTATCGAATGGCTGTAGAAAACTATCCCTATCCGGACAGAGGACTAATTCCAAATTACACAATAATACCAGGTATAACCGACAAAATAAGCAACGTCGACTTAGAATTAAACTTCGCTAAAAAACTCATTGAGAATAAGTAAATCCGGGAAGATAACCACGAGGCACGCCTCTTTCGCTGACTTTGTGCACCAAAGCTTAATCGACGGTGTAAGCTTCAGAGGAGAAGCCCCTCTTTCGCTAACTTTGTGCACCAAAGCTTAATCGAAGGTGTAAGCTACAGAGGAGAAGCCCCTCTTACGCTAACTTTGTGCACAAAAGCTTAATCGACGGTGTAAGCTTCAGAGGAGAAGCCCCCCTTCTTTCGATAAAACAATTCAAACGCTTAATGAAACTAAGTGTTCATGTCCGGCAAAATGATCTCCGATAAAAATTTAGCCCGCATTGCAGGCTTTTGCTATTTAATTGTAATCGCTACAGGATTATTTTCCGAAGTTTTCGTCCGGCAGGCATTAAGAGTGTCAAACGATGCTTTGGCTACTGCTCATAATATTCAAACCCACGAAATGCTTTTCCGTTGGGGTTTTGTGGCTGACCTCATCAACTTTGTAGTGGGTCTACCGACCATACTGATCATCTACTATTTATTCAAACAAACAAATAAGCTATTGTTACAATTGGCAGTTTCATTTGCCATTATCCAAACTGCTATAATTTCAGTAAATCTTCTGCATCAAATTTCACCCTTACTGCTATTAAGCAACGCTACTTACTTAAACACATTATCCCCTGATCAACTGGCTACACTTTCTCTACTCTCACTAAATATTCAGGCACAAGGTTACGCAATCGGTTTGGTTTTCTTTGGATTTTATTGTCTGCTGGTAGGCTATGTTATTTATAAGTCAAAATTCCTACCTACAATATTGGGGATACTTTATGCATTGTCGGGTGTGTGTTATCTGGTAAATAGCTTTTCCATGTTCCTTTCGAAAGGCTTTGAAAATCCATTGTTTGTTTATCTGGCTATCCCCATCTTCATCGGAGAGTTATCGCTTTGCTTATGGTTGCTCATAAAAGGTATTGACACGGCTGAAATGGTTAAAAATTGACCTACATCAGCTTACGGGTAGCCCTCTCTGAAAAAAAACGGCTCACCGGTAAAGGAGATACCTATGAATGATTGTTCAGCGTATAAAAAAATAAAGGGTTACAACTCTATCAATAATTTCAAAATGTTTGCCTATGACAAGGTGGGCTGCAACCAAAATGAAACTAAAAATGACTAAACTTTTAACTATTCAACTACTTATTTCATTGCTGTTGCTTTCTAGCTGCAAAAAGGATTCAAATCCAGCTGTAACGCCTCAATTGAATGGATTGTGGGAGGTCCAATTAACTACAATTACAAATTATGATAGTCTTGGGAATATTACAGATGTGGATACATTTATTTATGTTGACAATATGGGAAATCCAGTCACACTTCTGGAACAATTCGAATCAAATAACCAATTTTATGTATTTTCTGATTCAACAAATGATACCACAATAGCCGGACATACAATTTCACTTCTAACAACATAATTATTAATTTACCGGATTCTGTTTTCCCATTTAATAACCGAACCGTTACACTTCTTGATTCTTATAATTTGCACTTATATCAAAATTACGTTACTCCGCCAACAAGTCAAAAATGGACTCAAACTTATATTCGTAAGTGAAGAAATTTAAAAGGCGGACACTAACGCATATGAACTATAAACCATGAAGCAGAATCGCGACCATGAAGCAGAATCGCGAAATGCGATACGCTTCATGGGAGCCCCTTTAACTTTAAACCTTAAACTTTAAACTTTAAACCTTAAACTTTTTTAAGTTTCCTCATGACTGTTTCTGACTTACCTTCTTGCTTCTATCAACATCCTTCATGAGAGCTGACATTCCATAATCTTCAATTTCCTCAGCATTCAAAATCCTGGTTGAAACACCTAGCTTTTTCAACAAATCAGAAATGAATTTCATCTCGGTTTGGCTGTTGGATTTTACTAATAGGGCTTTCATTATGAATTGTTTTGCACAAATTTAGCAAAAAACCCTTGCTCATACAACAGTCTGGAACTAACAACATAGTTCGGCTGAGGCACCAAATTGTTCACTCAAGCAACAATGAAATTATTATTTAAAGGTATAATACTTAAGTTAGGACAACTTTGAACATTAAACATTGAACCCTACGAAATTTCTTCCGGATTAGGTTTCTTTAGTATCGCAGCCATGATGAGGGAAATGATCGCTCCGGCGAAGAGGGAACCGAGGAGGCTAAAGGTGAACATCCAGAAGGGGGATTGCATGGAGGCGGAACCTTTCATGGCTTTTTCGATGGCGTCGTCGTCCATGCCCATCTCCTGCATCTTGGTCACCTGCTTTTCCATAATATAGTCCATAAAAGTGGGATCGATGACCTGTATGTAGAGGATAGAATAGGCAGAGTAAATGATTCCCCAGATGAGGCAGATGACAAGTCCATGCTTGAAGATATCGGAGAATTTCATGAATCCACCTCCTACTTCCGCTTTGTATTCTTTCACGGCCAACAGGACGCAGACTACCGGTACCGCCAATCCGATCAGGGTGATGAGCCAGGTGCTGTCTGTACGGTTCAAACCGGTGATATACATGATCAGCGACATCAGAATTGACGCCCCGGCGTAGATAAATCCGTACTTTAGTGCGATTTTCATAGGATACTTATTTAATTTTACCTCAAAGAAAAGAGTTTCTGAGGAAGGAACAAATTTATGTTTGTAAAAGCCATTGAAGAAATGAACCGCTGTACCCGGCCGATCCATACGATCATGCGGAATTATGGATCGAACAAGGTTTGGCCCGGAGCGTCCACTTTGTTTTTTGTGAATAATGAAGGCATCGCCCTCACCTGCCGACATGTGGCGGAACATCTCCTCCATGCCGAGAAGATCAATCAGCAATATCTGCTCTTTACACAAGCCCGGTTCCGGCTGAAAAAGGACGAACATTATGATAGCCACCTGAGTGAACTCGAACTTCAGTACAACTATAACCACGAAACCATGATCCAGGCAAAGCATTCCTTCGTGGGTTGCTTCGATAAGATTACGGGCTTTGACTGTCATATGCACCCTTTCGCGGATCTGGCGATTATTCGGTTCAAGGGCTTTTCACAGATCTATTACCAGAGCTTCGCGAAATTCATTGCCGACGATACCCTGACCCGTCCCGGCCGGATGCTGTGTCGCCTGGGATTTCCTTTCCCGGAGTTTAATAACTTTTCCTACAATTATCAGAAGGATGATATTGAATGGACCCGTGAAGGAAATCCACGCTCTCCCTCCTTCCCGATTGAAGGGATCATTACCCGGTTGATCGCGCAGCAGGGAATCATAGCGGAATAGAAATGAGTTCTCCCGGACTTCGTGGTCAAAGCGGCGGACCCTTGTTTGATGCCGATGGACTGGTGTACGGAATGCAAAGCTCTACCCGCCATTTGCACCTGGGCTTCGATCTGGAAAATCATGAAATCCCCGCCGGTGCCGGAACGAAGAAAGTGACCAATATGCCCTTTCTACATGTCGGACAATGTGTGCATGTGTCGATAATAAAAAGCTTTTTGAAAGAGTTTAATGTGACGTATAGCGAAGCGTGAAGGAATAGTATAGTTGAATTATAACTTTCGTGATGAAAATCAATATATTCATCCTAAGAATTATTAGAAATTTTATCATGGAGAATGACCATTCTTAACAAAACAATTTCGATCGTTCCTTGTAATTCTCTTTCTAATTAAAAATATTCAGAGATTAACAATTCCAAACCCTAAACGCTGCGTTCCGGCGGTCGCGGCGCGCCGTTTAAACAGATGAATTTTACTGGAAAAGAAACTCCAACTTGAAGCCAACTATGCCAAGATTCGGCAGGCAGGCGTTGCGTCCGGCGGGTTCGGCCGGCCCGCCCCCACGGGTTTAAACAGATGAATTTTCGGAAAAGAAACCCAACTGAAGCTAACTATGCTAAAGATTCGGCAGGCAGGCGTTGCGTTCGCGGCGGGTTCGCGGCGGTCGCTGCGTTTAAACAGATGAATTTTACTGGAAAGTAATTGTTTCCGCTTAAAGACTTTGCAAATCAACTCCGCTACTTCGCGTCCCACCAGACTACCGATAGCGACGCCCATTCCACCCATCCGCACGGCACAGAAAACATGGGGTTCAGCTTCGCGGATGATGGCCGATTTGGTGGGTCCGAGTCCCATGATGCCGCTCCAGCGCCGGTCAATTTCGTAGGCTTGTCCGGGTAAAATCATCTGCGACAATAGCTCTTCCAGCCGCCCCTGTACGGGATGCGTCAGGTCAAAATCCCAGGTGCGCTCGGCTTCAAAATTCAAATTCCTGCCCCCGCCAAAGAGGACCCTATTGCCCACATTTCTGAAATAATAATAGCCTTTATCGTAATGGAAAGTCCCTTTAAATTGGAGATGATCGACAGGCTTCGTGATCAAAACCTGTGCTCTTCCCGGCTCCACCTCCAAATCAGGCAAAAGCTGACGGGCAAACCCATTGGTAGTAATGAGCATTTTTGCGGTGGTGATGGAGAAGCCATTCCCGGTTTCTATCTCCAGTAATCCCGCCTTCGTTGACCATCCCCTGACCTCAATGCCGGTCAGTACTTCTATGTTTTTTGCTCGCACCAGGTGCAACAAGCCCTTCATCATAGCTCCGGTATCCAGCTGCCCTTCCCCCGAATTTAAAATCATCTTGCCGACACCACCAAATCCAAAGTCAGTGATCTTCGAAGAGGCTTCCGAATAAATATTACGGCGTCCTGTCCTGCGCTCCAATTCCGCGTTGAACTCTTCTATCCTGCTGCGGCAGTTATTGTACAAGCCCTCCTCCTCTTCTCTGAACACTTCGAAGCCACCGTTTTCTTCATATTGAATATCCACATCTTTGAGCAGGGAGCGGAGTCTCTGCAATCCCTCATAACGCCGTTGCACGAGCGAAAAAACCTCTTCAAAAGAGTTTCGCTGAAGATCGTCGATCAGCTCCGACATACTCCCGAAGCAGGCAAATCCGGCATTACGGGTACTCGCACCATAGGGCAGGAAGGCGCCCCGGTCAATGACCAGCACTTTCAGTTCCGGCCGGATCTCCTTCACCGCCAATGCCGCATTCAGTCCGACAATGCCTCCTCCAATAATCAGCAAATCAATTCCTTCAAAATAACTTTGCTGCTCCCAATAGCTTAACTGCATTTGCTTTCTTTCTGAATTATCCTGCCAAATCTATAAAATTGCAGGGAGAAGCAATCTGCCTCCACCCCTCTGAAAAGAAGAAACAAAGCGTTACCTTTGCACGCTATTTCAGAAAAGCGAATATGGGACTAAAGTGTGGAATTGTAGGATTGCCCAACGTAGGGAAATCAACATTATTTAATTGTTTATCGAATGCAAAAGCGCAAGCCGCTAACTTTCCTTTTTGCACCATCGAACCCAACCTGGGCGTCATTACTGTACCGGATGACCGGCTTAACGTGCTCGAAAAATTAGTAAATCCGCAAAGAGTATTGCCCACCACCGTTGAAATTGTTGACATCGCGGGTCTGGTAAAAGGTGCCAGTAAGGGCGAAGGACTCGGCAATCAGTTTCTGGGAAATATCCGCGAAACAGATGCGATTCTGCATGTCTTGCGTTGCTTTGAAGATCCGAATGTGGTGCATGTAGATGGAAGCGTAAATCCGGTAAGGGATAAAGAAACCATCGACTATGAACTGCAACTAAAGGATTTGGAGACAGTTGAAAAACGCATGCAGAAGATCGAGAAGCAGGCGAAAGTGGGTGCAGATAAAGACGCCAAGAAAACGTTTGAAGTCTATCAGATTTTAAAGCAGCATCTGGAAAAAGGACTTTCTGCACGATCGGCTCCTCTGTCAGAAGATGATTGGAAATATGCCGCCGACCTCTGGTTATTGACAGCCAAGCCGGTCATGTACATTTGCAATGTGGATGAAGGTTCAGTGGTCACCGGAAATAAATATGTAGATGCCGTGCGTGAAGCGGTGAAAGAGGAAGCGGCAGAAGTATTGATCATCGCCGCAGCCATTGAAGCGGATATCGCCCAATTGGAAAGTTTCGAAGACCGCACAGCCTTCCTCTCTGACCTGGGACTCACCGATTCCGGAGTGAGCAAATTGATCAAAGCGGCCTATCGCCTGCTCAAATTAGAAACCTATTTCACTGCGGGTGTGAAAGAAGTCCGTGCCTGGACCATCCACGAAGGAATGACTGCTCCACAAGCAGCAGGTGTCATTCATACCGACTTCGAAAAAGGATTCATCCGGGCAGAAGTCATCCATTACAACGACTTCGTCACCCTCGGCTCTGAAAATGCCTGCAAGGAAGCCGGAAAATTAAGCATAGAAGGAAAAGAATATATAGTGCAAGACGGAGATGTCATGCATTTTAGGTTTAAGGTTTAAAGTTTAAGGTTTAAAGTTTAAGGTTTAAAGGTTTAAGGTTTAAAGTTTAAGGTTTAAGATTTAAAAGGTTCAATGTAAATTTAATCTATTCAGTTTATCTAGGTTTAAAGTTAAGGTTAGTTACTTTAAGTTTATCAAAAGAAAATCAGTTAAAGATATAGATTCAAAATAAATTTAAGTTCAGTATATCGATTGAAACAACAATCGCTTTGATTTATCAAAGAAAATCAAGCAAGCAGCAAGCAGGGAGCAAGAGGTGGTAGCCGGGAGCCGGTAGCAATTACGACAAGAAGTAAAATTAATAGATCAATTAAAATCACGATAGAAAAAAATGGGACGCGCCTTTGAAAAACGCAAGCATAAAATGGCAGCCAACAATGCCAAAGCTTCGAAAGCATTTACGAGGATTGGTAAAGAGATCGCCATCGCGGTAAAACTGAGTGGACCGAATCCGGATGCGAATCCGCGATTGCGTATGGTATTGCAAAATGCCAAATCGCTCAATATGCCCAAGGATCGTGTGGAAGCTGCTATTACCAGAGCGGCCAACAAGAATGAAAAGGATCTGGAAGAGGTGGTATTTGAAGGCTATGGTCCGCATGGAATTGCCATTGTTGTAGAAACAGCTACCGATAACAATACCCGAACGGTCGCCAATATCCGTATGCATTTTAACAGAGGAAATGGTGCCATGGGAAAACCGGTTCACTGGATTTCCTGTTTGAGAGAAAAGGAATTTTCACCATCGATAAAGGAAAATTCAGTCTGGATGAACTCGAATTGGAACTGATCGATTTTGGTGCAGATGAAGTATCCGAAGAAGAAGATGGCGTGTATGTAACCACTTCCTTTACTGACTTTGGAAAAATGCAAAAAGGTCTGGAAGAAAAAGGCATTACCATTATCAGTGCCGAACTCGACCGCATTCCCACCAACTACACCGAGCTCACTCCGGACCAGCAAAAAGAAGTACATGCTTTGATTGATCGCCTGGAAGATGATGATGATGTGCAGAATGTTTTTCACAATATGAAAGATTGATAATATTTACATAGAAAGTTCCATTTTATAATTATCAAATCGCTGCGTTCGCTGCTCATCCGTTGCTAACGTGCAAGTAGAAGGGTATGCCCTCTCAATGGATACTTATTGGCAAATCGCTGCGGTCGCTCAGTGCTAACCGCGTTTTAAGATCTAATGACGGTGTGTATCCAAACTTTGCAAATCGCTGTGTTGACTGCATATCCGTTGCTAACGTTGCGTTTTAAGTAGAAGTAAGCTAATGACCCCCAAATGGTAGTTATCCATACTTATCAAATCGCTGCGGTCGCTGCTCATCCGTTGCTAACGCTGCGTTTACCCGTGAATTTTATTCTAATTCAGAATTAACATTGAAATAGATATTTTAAATTACAGATTAGCCTTCGAATCCACTTATTTAATACTATTTTATTGTTAAGCAATTCTAAGTTTTAACTCCTTGCCGTTTTTGCCAAAACTATTCCGTTAAGTAGAAGGCACTACATTACCATAGTTACTTTAACTGGTTGCAAAAAGCAGTATTTAGCAATAGAAATCCGTGCCGTGTTAATTGAATCATTGTTTAAAATTATAATTCGTGACCGTTCCAAAAGCACGGGCAGTTTACTCCATGTTTCGAGCGCATTGCGATGGCGGATGACGATATAATAGGAGTTACCATTATAAACAGCAGGAAGAGAAACAGTGGTTTGTCCGGCGAGATTCAATGTGGCTGTTGTGCTATACACTTGTGCATAGGGGCTCGCCGTATTGTGCAATGCCACCGTAATCGTATCGCTTACCGTTGGAGATACTACCGGTGCCATATTTCCTCCCGAAAGATGAAAGCCTTCTATCAATACTGTTAAATTCAAATTTATAGTGGAATTCACTGCAAACGGAAGCGCCGAAACCACATTGCCGCAAAAGGTGGTTACAGTGATTGATCCGGTAGTTGCAGCAGGAGAAACAATCGCTGAAATCACATTATTATTTACCAGGGTAAAGGAAGCAGCCACTCCATTAAATAATACGGCTGTTGCTGTTGAAAATCCGGTACCGTTTAAAGTGATTACATTTCCTGCAGAGCCGGAAGAAGGCGCAAAGCTAGTGAATGAAGATGCAGGTAAAATGGTCAGATTTACAGGGGTAGAAGTGACGGTACATGTGGAATTAAAATAAGGAAAGAAAATCGACCAGTTCACGACGCGACCGGTATCGGTACCAAACCGATCATAGACATATAATTTCCAATCTCCGTTCGGTTGCACATAACCATTCTCTAATCCTGCAAACGTAGTAAGACCTGTAGTCAACCCTGCACAACCAGTGACTGTAAATGTAGTATTCCATGGTTTATATAAATTGGTATAGGGAGCACCAGTCGTGGGAATTCGTACTCCACCCGAATCGGCGAGTACAGTGTTTACAAAATTATCTCCGCCATTATTGGTATTTCCGGTTTGATCACTAATTCCCAGACGTTGTCCGGAGGGGCTTTCTAAAAATATATCCAGATCACCTACCCAGGTATGATTGATATTCATTTTGACATAAATTCCTGAAGAGCGCACAGGGAAATTATAGCCACTAACTGCATTTGTACTGATCGCTCCTGTACAGGAATTATCGGGTATTTGTACCTGAACATTCGTCGTAAAAATCTGAGATCCTACCGGAATTACCGTCGCCAGAACGTCATATGATCCCGACGCGTTAGCAGCGTATGTACTGGCTGTTGCGCCCGGAATATTCACTCCATTTTTACGCCATTGATAGCTTACTCCGGCTTGTGGTGTAAACGAAAGATTAATGGTACCCGGAGCACAAGCAGTGTCATTTCCAGTGACAGTAATAACAGGAATTGAAGGAGCAGGAAGTAAGGAAACCGCGAAGGAAGAAGCCGTACCGTTTCCGCAAGCATTAGTTCCCAGTACAGATATATTTCCGGATACCGCTAAATTACCGAATAACACCTGAATAGAATTCGTATTTGCACCTGACAGGATACTCGCACCTGAAGGCAATGTCCATTGGTATCCGGTGGCACCTGCGATAGCAGCAACTGAATAAGAAACGCCGGAAACTTGTCCGGGACATAAAGAAGCGGTTCCTGAAATAGTACCTGCTGCAGCAGGAAGAAGATTAATGTTCAAGGTAAAATTAGCAGAGACAGCACCCGCAGAACAGGGATTGGATGGAGTGACCGTAACCACACCCGTTACTGCAGATGCGGATAGGCTTACCGTTATACTATTGGTACCTGTGCCGGAGGTGATGGTAACGCCGGCAGGCAATGACCAAAGATAACTAGTGGCATTGGACGATGCTGGGACAGAAAGCACAACACCGGTCTGGTTTTGACAAACAGAAACGGGGCCACTGATTGTACCGGTTGTTCCAACAGGAGCATAGATGGGTATATTAACACCATTATTAGCACCGGTTACAGGAGGGTTCGAAGCTATTACACGAATTCTGTAACCTGTCCCTTGAAGAGTTCCACCGGCAATATTACATGGGATGACCCCGGCATTCATCGTACCGGCCAAAGTACCAATCACCACCGGTGCACTAAATGAACCTGCACTATTTGATAGTTGTGCGGTATAAATATTTCCTGCATTGGCAGCACCATCTCCTGTAAACCCTACATTCAGTGACTGTCCGACGCAGAGGGTAGCAGGACTAATCGCATCCGTACTCAGCACAGATAATATTCCTGAGGAAGCAGCGATGGTAAAATTGGCATTCGAAATATCAAAAAAAATATTCCCGACAGCTTCCACTTTCACTCTTGCTTGCGAGTAAGATTAGAAGGAACAGTTATACTTTCCGTACCATCGTTCGGGGTGGATGAGGCGAGTGTAACCGGAAAAGTATTTCCTCCATCCAGTGATAGGAGAATATTTACAGTTGTGGTATTTATCGGAGCAAGGTTTGATGATGCCACATTCCAGGTAACGGTGGCCGCCTGATTGGCATACCAGGTGACGGCTGTATTGGGAGATGTTACACTGAAACCTGTTCCGGTATTGATCACATTTACCCGCACCGTATCCTCCGGATGCATCACTCCTCCACCATTTACCCGGTTATCCCTCACCGTTATCCTGAACTTCAGGGTTCGGGCGTAGGAAGGTAAAATTTCACCGATGGTGGTCGTGTTACTTAAGATATCCGATAGTTTCGGGAATGTACGTGAACCGGAAGTAACCGGAGAAAACGGTCTGAATATGGGCGCATCACCAACAGGAGCATTCCAGTTTCCGGAGGCCCCCAAATCGAACTCTTCCCAACTGTACGTTAAGGCGTCACCGTTAGGATCAGAGCCGGAAGCAGAAAGTGTAAAAGGTGTTTGAAACGGAATAGTATAATTCAAACCTGCCGGTGTAACTGTTGGCGGTGTATTCCTGTTGCAGTAGCCGTTGGACAGGTGTTTCCATTGCCGGTGGTGATATAATTAGTAATCTGATCAAAACTATAGGTGTGAAAATAGGCAATACTGTTCGGAGCAAGGTTATTGGTGGCCGAACAAATGCCGGCATACGCCATGATCGTAATTCCACTACCCGGTTCAAAAGCAGCAGATGCAGATCTGTTCCCGCTGCAGGATCCGGTAGACGCATTAAAAGTATGGGAGCCGCCAAACTGATGTCCCATTTCATGCGCTACATAATCGATATCAAAAGCATCTCCCACAGGACTGCCTGAACCGGTAACACCTCCTGCTTTATTTGCAGTACAGGGAACACCGAGATAGGCCACTCCGCCTCCACCTGTGCTGAACACATGGCCGATATCATAATTTGCGGAACCAATTACACTATTACAGGTAGCGATATTCTCGCCAAGCATGGCTGAGCCGTTACCATTAGAAAATGGATCGGTAGCGCCATTCGTGTAAATCAACAAGGTATCATTGGGGATTAAGGTCATTCTCACCGCCACCTCTGATTCATATACGCCGTTCACCCGATTCATGGACGCCACCATACCCGCCAATGCTCCTGCTTTTGTACCACCATAATAGGCAGCATATTCACCGGTACACGAAAGTGCCAGACGGTAATTTCGCAAGGAAGTACCATGAGAACGATTTGCAGATCCTGTAGCCATTGTAGAAAAAGTTCTCCCCTTATTTAAATAACTATCATCTGATTCACAGGTGAACGAGGAATAGGGTTTAAAATCTTTCCTGAAATAAACGATGTAATCCAATGTTTTATTCGGCTCCCAGGGGTCAATAAAAACGGCCCCGTTGGGAGAGAGTATCATTCCGTGAAAACCCAATGGAGAAACACTCACTTTTAAAATGGCAGCGGGGTCCTCTATACCCTGACCGGAATACGTTTTAATAGCAGGAAATGCAGATGCGAGATCGTCATGCATTACTCTTGATTCCACCATGCGGAACGAAGCAAAACGTCCATCGGGCAAGGGCAATTGCAGTATTGTTGTACTCTGCGCTGCAGCAGGCGTAAACTCCATAGGTGCAGTTGCCAGCACTTGTTTCAATGTAGGCAGATTCAGCGACACTCCTTTAAATTGCTCCGGCAATGCATAGCGGGCAGGAGCTGTACTGTATCGGGACGTATTCCACTCTTGCCAATATAGGTTTTCGTTCTTTTGGGCTTCAACATTCAGTCGAAAAAAAGTGACGAACATTACAATTAATAACAGGTAATAATTTCTCATTTCAGAGAATGATAAATACAGATACTTCATACGCTTTTCCGCAATTATTGATTTTAGTAAGTTGGGGGAAAGTAAGATTCGCTTTGAAAAAAGAACCCTTTAACCACGCAAGGTATAAAGAAATATATATGCAAGTCAAGGAAAACTTAAAAAATTATCAAAAAGCAACAATAACCTTACAATCCTCACCTATTATTTCATGCCGTTCGCCAAACAGTTGAAAAGTATTCTAATCAACATTTGTAAATTCGAGCGTATGAAAATCAATAGTTTCCATTAAGGCCTGTTAACTATATAGTAAGAATCTATTCACAATATCTAAATAAATGCTTGCAATTGTCAGAAGAAGTCATATATTTGTTTTTGAAGTATTATGCTTAAACCCTATTAAAATTAATACGCATTCCATCAAAACCGATCATAAATATAAATCACTAAAAGAAATGATCAACTTTCTCGAAGTCACTCCTACTTGTATTACAAAATCTAACAATAAATAAAAAAACATGAAAAACAACAGCTACACAATGAAAAGCTTGTCTCGTTGGTTGGCCAGCTTCTTGATCCTTCTGGGATTGGCTTCCGGCAACGTACAGGCCCAAACAACAGTTCAAATCGGAGCCGGTACGTCAACAACAACGTCCTTTCCGATTCGCTCGTGCTATGGGTATTCCTATACCCAGATGTTATATACATCTGCAGAGATCGTTGCCGGAGGATACAGTGGTTCAGGAACAATTAGTAAAGTCAGATTTTACTATGCAACCGCTTTCTCCCCCACAACTACTTCCGACAACTGGACGGTCTATCTTGGCAACACTGCACTTACCGCGTTAACATCAGAGCGGCTAACTATACACCGACGTCTGCTATGACCCAGTGTTTCTCGGGTATTGTCACATTTCCTGCTGTAGGAAACTGGATGGAAATTACGCTTTCCACTCCTTTTAACTACACCGGCGGAAATCTGATAGTTGCAATTGATGAGAATGCAGCGTCCTATACCTGCTCTGCAGGCTGGCGCTACACTAGCACTACTCCTACTACAGTAAGACAATTGTACAGTGATAGCTTTAATCCTGATCCTGCTGCTCTACCCGGATCTTATTCAGGAACAAGTACTTCTTCTACACTTCGCCCTAATATTCAATTGGATATTAATAGCGCAACACCATGTGCCGGACAACCTGCTCCGGGTAATACGGTCGCTTCTGCCGCTGCAGTGTGTATTGGTTCTTCTGTTAACTTGAGTCTTCAAAATCCAACAACCGGAAGTGGTGTTTTCCTATCAATGGCAATACTCGTCTGATAACACGAACTGGACAAATTTCGGACCCTAATTCTTCTTCGACTTCAGTTATATTAAGTGGATCAGGTTATATTTTCAATGTATCGTTACCTGTTCAAAGATCCAAATCCGGGAAACATCAAACTCTGTTTTGGTTGAATAAATCTTTCTATAACTGTTACTGCCCGGCTGTTCCAACTTCAATTGACGCACAGGGTGCTGTTAATTTTGTAATTGGCGCCTGGTCCAATCCGGAATGTCTCTACTTCAACTTATCAAAACTTCACTGGCGTTGTCCCACAACATTATTTGCCGGATCAACTAATTCAGCTACGGTTTCCTTGCAAACTGGCTATTCTTATCGTTGCCGCGTATTTATTGATTTAAACCAAGATGGAGATTTTGCAGATTTGGATGAGATGAATGACCTGGGCCTATCTTCAAGTCCTAACCACAACTCAAACCGGTAATATTGTTATACCGGCAAGTGCAACCCCCGGAATTACCGGAATGAGACTGGTTGTTACTGATGATGATTTCGCAAATAACCCATGTTATAGTAGTTCTTATGGTAATGTTGAAGATTATCTGATCAACATTCAGCCTGGACCGTATGTATTGATCCTCCTACAGCGGGAAGTGCCACTTCAGCGTTACACAGTTTTGTAATACTACTACAGTTAACGTGAATCTTGATTTAGCAGGAACAGCGGCGGAACAGGTCAGACTTATCAATGGCAGTACTCTGTTGATGATGTTGATTTCTTTGACATCCTGGTGCTACAACCAAGGCCTGGACTGAAAACGTGTTGCTACTTCTTATTACTACCATTGTAATGTCACTTGCGGTCTTCTACTGTACCATCCGCTTCTGTATATGTAGAGGCGGTACCTCCACCTGCAGCCCGGTAATCACTGGTCCGGCTTCCGGGTTTGGCAATGCAGGCGACCAACTATAGCAGCACAGGAGAAGCAGGTGCACTTCAATGGCTTGCACGTTTGCATCCAAGCGGTACTTGGTTAGTGGTTCCCGGTGGAACAAATAATCCTCAGGATATTTTCTTTGGAAATCCAGGTTCGATGAGTGCAATTAGTAACTTCAGTTTCAGGATGTAAAATGCCATTTCCAACGTGTAACTACAGTTGTTACCCTTCAAATGACAATGTATGTGATGCAGTTCCGGTAACTATAGGCGTAAATGGTTCCTATTCAAATGTAGGTGCTACTGTCGAGGCGGGTGAAGTTCAACCTCCTACAATTGCATTCTCTGTCAACGGAAATAGTGCTCTGCTCCACTGGTGCCAGTAATACGATTTGGTTTACCTTCACAGTTCCTACAGGAGGTTCCGGTCGTTATGGATTTGGATTCTCTCAAACTGGAGATAGTCAGGTGGCATTTGGTCAGCCTCTTCTTGCGGTGATCTTTTAACCGGTGCGGCTGTATTGATAGCTGCTAACGATGACTCTTTGGGCTCTCCATTTAATTCTTATGCAGCAGCACATTGCTTAACTCCGGGTCAAACTTATTATATACAGGTTGATGGATGGAGTTCAACTACTAAGTGCTTTCGCTGATTAAGAATTGATGACTTCGGTCCCGCTGATCCTTCCTTTGCAGCATTGCCAGCTCAGGTTTGTGAAAATGGTGCTTCCATTACCTTAGTTCCAACAGTTGCCGGTGGTACTTTCTCAGGACCCGGTGTAAGTGGTAATTCATTTGACCCTGCTCTTGCGGGTCCTATGGAAATGCGGTGCTGTATCCTGAGTTGTGAAGCTTCTGCTCCTGCCGGATATTCTGCCGATGCTACTGATTGTGATGATACTAACCCATCTGTTAACCCCGGCGCTACTGAACTTTGCAACTCTATTGATGACAACTGCAATGGATCTACTGATGAAGGCTTTGACGTTGACAATGACGCTTTCACTTCTTGTGGTGACTGCAATGACAATGACAATACCGTATATCCCGGTGCTACTGAAGTTTGTAACGGTGTGGATGATGACTGTAACCTCTTAGTAGATGATGGTTTAACATTCATTACTTACTATGCTGACGTTGATGGCGATACTTATGGTGATGTTTCCAGTACAGTAAGTACTTGTAATGGTGCTCCTGCAGGTTATGTCTCTGACATTACCGATTGTGATGATAACAACGCTGCCGTAAATCCTGCAGCTACTGAAATCTGTAATCTTCTTGATGATGATTGCGATGGTTTAACTGATGAAAACATCCTTGTTGCAGGTCCTATCTCTGGTCCGGCTGTACAATGTGTTGCTGTAGTTACCGGTTCTGCAACCTTCTCTATTGCTCCTGTTCCGGGTGCCAGTTCCAACTCTGGACTGTTCCTTCCGGATATGAATATTTTATCCTGGACAGGAACTAACTTCAATATTCGTATTCTGGACTCCATTTGCCGTTCATGATGGCATTGTGGGACCACTTACTGTTTCTGCAAGTAATGCTTGTGGTTCAGGTCCTGCCAGCAGTGTTGGTATTGATATCAACTATACTATTCCTGTACGTCCTTCTTCTATCTCCGGTCCGGTTAAATTATGTCCCGGTGATGCAGGAACGTACTCTGTATTGAATGTTGCACGTGCAAGTTACTATGTATGGTCAGTTCCAACAGGAATGACGATCACAGGCGGTAGCGGTACTAATGTTATTAATGTTTCTGTAGATGGTTCTTATACAGGTGGAGTTGTTAGCTGTTCAGCAGCTAACGGTTGTGGAGTAAGTCCTTCACGTACTCGTGCCGTGACTATTAACTCACCGGCTGTTCCTGCTTCTATCAGTGGACAGGCCTCAGGAGTTTGCGGTGCTTCAGGAGTTGTTTATACTGCTGCGGTGGTTCCTGCTGCTACCGGTTATACTTGGTCAGTTCCTTTCGGAGCTACCCTTATGAGCGGTCAGGGTTCTAAGCTATCTCTGTTGATTTTGATGGCGCTTATCCTGGTGGAAACATCACAGTAATTGCAACTAACGCTTGTGGATCAAGTGCTGCCCACAGTAAGCTGTTACAGGTGCTCCTGCTGTTCCCGGTGTTATTACTGGTGACCTAACTATCTGTCCCGGACAATCAGGTGTAGCCTATGGTGTTGCAACTGTTGCGGGTGCTGCTGCTTACACTTGGACAGTTCCAGGTGGATCAACAATTACCAGCGGACAAGGAACTAAGGATATGCTTATGACATGGGGTACTAATCCTGCTACAGGATTGAGTGTATATGTAAATGCTTCAAATGCTTGCGGAACAAGTCTGAACCGTGCATTGAATGGTATTGCTATCGATGTATTACATTGTGTTCGCCTTGGAGATCAAGGTGTTGCTACAGGCTTGAACATCTTCCCGAACCCTACTTCTGACCGTGCTACTATCGTATTCAATGGAACAGAAGGTGCTGATTTCAACCTTAAAATGGTTGATGTAACAGGCCGAATGATCATGAATGAGCGTGGAACTGCAACAGAAGGTAAGAATCAGCGTGAATTCAACACAAATGAAGTTTCTGCAGGTGTATATTTCATCATGATTGAAATTGGTGGAACAACTGAGCAAATCCGTTTAGTTATCGAATAAAACTAACAGGTATAGGAGGGGGATTATTTAATTATCCAAATACTCCCCCTCTTTACCAATAGTAAATCAAGCAGATACATTAAAATCAGAGAAAAACTCCGGAAATTAATTCATCATTGAAATGTTAATTACTTTCAGAGGCAGTAAAAACAAAAAAATAATATACAACTGAATTTTAAAAACTGTATAATTGCATCTCTCACTTAAAAATTAATATCATGAAGAAAATACTTTATAATTCACTTCCCCTGATAGCCTTTATGGTAATGTTCGCTTTACCATTACTGGCGCAAAAAAGCAACCCAAATGTTCCTATTGACGGAGGATTAAGCGTGCTTTTAGCAGCTGGCGCAGGGTATGGGATTAAGAAAATCAACGACAAGAGAAAGAAGAAGTAATTCACATCTCTTTCGTTAAAGATTTAAAGGTCGGCTATGCCGACCTTTTTTATTATACGGTCTATGTTATTAATTTAGCCCAATGCTTCAGAAATACATCAAAGATCAGCGCCAAAGAGCTATTGCCTGGTTTATTATAAAAGCACTTCTTTTATACATTACCTGGTTTATCTCATATGATTTCTTTATTGCACCGGCCGGTAAGGTGGATGCAGCTTTAAATTATCGGGTTGCAACAGATGCCGGAATCATCTTAGACCTCCTCGGTTATGATGGTGGTACGCAACCGGGAGACCGGCAAACGATAGTCTGTATAAAAAACGAAACGATGGTAGGTGTAGGTAATCCTTGCAATGGCTTAGAATTATTTGTGCTCTTCGCGGGATTTATCATTTGTTTCCCCGGCTCATGGAAAAACAAATGGTGGTATATTTTAATCGGGAGTCTTATCATTCACTTTTTTAATGTGATGAGAACCGTTTCACTTGCCCTCATTCAATTCAAGGCACCTGAATACCTTGACTTTAACCATCACTATACATTTACTATTGTTGTCTATTCCATCATTTTCTTTCTTTGGATATTCTGGACTAATCGATACAGTAGTCTGAATGAACTTCTTAATTCTGACAATAATGCTTCAAAAACTAGTTGAACTTCCTGACCTGATTCGTTGGACATTGATAGTAGTTTTATCAATACTATTACTCTATTTTGGTTTCAAGCGGGAAAATAAACTGGTCATCCTGGAAAAGGGAATTGTTACTTTCATTAACAGATATCCAAAACCTACTGTTGCCCGCTTTGAAAAAACGGAGATGAAGGGCACATTCGGTATTAAACTTCCTGCCAAATTGCAGTCGGCTATATTCTTTAGCTTAATTTATTTGTTGCTCGCCACGCTCCTTTTACTCCTTTATTCCAAATCCGTCTTTATAGGTAAACTTATCGCGCTGATGTATTCGATTTATATGATCATTTGCTTTTTGCTGTTAAAAATGGGAGACTGCGGGGTGGATTACAGGTTGAGTACCGGATTATCTCATTATTTAGAAGATCTCTTTCTATCACCCTTTCTCATCCTGGCAATAGCAGCATTGATAAAAGCATTTCGGTTATCAGAATCAACAACATCAAAAGTGTACAACAGTATCAACTAAAAACCAGGAATAATTAATTGCGAATGAAGGTCCACATATTAATACCGGTTTTCAATGATTGGGAGTCTTCCGATCAATTGATTTCTGAAATAAGAAGCACCTTCAAAAAGCAACCGGAGGTTCAATTAAAAATATTCATCATTGATGATTGCTCTACTGAGTTACCGCCTGCATCCGTAAAATTCAGTGAAGGAGAAATAACACTTGTTCGTTTAAACCGCAATGTTGGACATCAACGTGCGATTGCTCTTGGATTAAGTCATATCAATGAACATTCCCCCGGTGATTTTGTAGTGATCATGGACGGAGACGGAGAAGACAAACCATCGGACATCCGCCAACTTCTGCGTCAAGCCGGGAGTGAAAAGGGCACAATCATTTTTGGTAACCGACAACGTAGATATGAAGGATTA
Organism: Bacteroidota bacterium; assembly: GCA_016721435.1. Taxonomy (GTDB): domain Bacteria; phylum Bacteroidota; class Bacteroidia; order AKYH767-A; family OLB10; genus JAJTFW01. Next base: position 11,771 of record JADKIC010000033.1, on the reverse strand, counting down.
CGTTTCCGGCTCTTCTACACCCTTTATAAAATTATTTTTCGTCTTATGACTGCACAAAAAATAAATTTCGGGAATTTCTGTGTCATTCCATTCGAAAGAGTAAATAACCTGGTTTACGTTTCGGATATCTGGAATCACTTTTCCGGTGGCGTGATCCGATCAAAAATTCCGTATTCCAGTATACCACTTGACAGAGGCACCCGATATTTCGGCACTTCAAAGATGAATTTTTTTTCATTGGTGATTCATGGGTTAAGTGCCATTGCTGTGTATACTGATATCCTTGCTGTCAGAATACTAGTATCTACCTTTTTCCTTATCGCCTTCTCCATAGCCGGAATATTCACAGTATCTGCGATTCGCTTTTTCACACCATTTGCCATTCCGGGCTGGGCCTCCTTCGTTGTCCTCAGTTTCCTCATATTGATTTTCCAGGCCTTCTTAATTTCACTCTTACTTCTGTTTAATGTCCTGAACTACCGCACCCAGCGACATTTCATTCCTGCACTCGAATATAAAAATTTCATCTCCTACATCAAATGACCATCGCAGCACATTACATCGGCAATGAACTGGAACTATTTGGTCATGCACATAACTGAAAAAGGATATTACCGGAAAAAACTGACTCCCTTTATTTCCGGAGATGTCCTTGAGGCGGGAGCGGGAATCGGCGAAACTACCCGTCACCTCTTCAATGAAAATGTCACCTCCTGGACATGTCTCGAACCGGATGCTGCATTGGCGGCTAAATTCAGGAAAAGCTAATGCGCAAAGAACTGCCTGAAAAATGCAGATTGAAAATTGGCACAACGAACGACTATGAGGTAACTCCTCAATTTGATTCCATCATTTATATTGATGTAATTGAACATATCGAAAATGATCAGGAAGAATTATTGCGCGCTTCCGGATTATTAAGACCCGGCGGACATTTGGTCATACTTGTACCCGCACATCAATGGTTATTCAGCCCATTTGATGCAGCCATCGGACATTACCGTCGTTACAGCAAACAACGACTTAAAAGGACTGTGCCTGCGGACCTTCAATTGCAAAAAATCAACTACATGGATTGTTTTGGACTCTTCGCATCATTGACCAATAAATTCTTCCTGCGAAAAAGTTATCCAACTATTGAGCAAGTAAAATTCTGGGACAACTACATTGTACCGGTATCAAAAATTGCCGACCCTTTCTTATTTTTCAGCACGGGTAAGTCATTAATAGGAGTTTGGAAAAAACAAAAATGAAGTGGTAAAACTCAACAACGAAAAATTACTATTCTCCGCGATCTTTTTACTGGCTCTTGCAATTTTCATATTGCGACTCCTCCTGGCAACCTCGTATTTGCCTGAAACCGGCGGAGTATCCATCAATGTTTTGTACGGTATCATTAGAATCATACATGGTTCTTATTTGTATTCAGATCCGGAATTGCCGCCTTATCCTATCATACAATACATGCCCCTCCATTTTTATGGGATAAAACTCATCACCGGCATCCTGGGTATTCAAGATAATGTGCATGCCATTATGGTTACGAACCGTATTTTCTGCTTGCTCATTGATTCGGTTTCTGTCATTCTCATTGCACGAAGTCTTATCAAGTATTTTCATATTAGCACCCTTTTTGCGTGGACTTTAGCGATGATTTATTTTGTTTGCATACCCGGCATTATTTTCGGACGTGGTGATAATTTATATTTATTATTTTTCATATTGACCATCATTCCCCTCCTCGTACACTTCCTTCATCATGAAATAACACCGGATAGCTCTTCCAAACTTCTTCTGATAGCAGGGATTACCAGTGCATTAGCGGTCCAAGCCAAACAAACAGGAATTTTTCTTGTCGTCTTATGTTTTCTTTTCATTTTGCTAAGGAAAAACATATGGCATGATGTATTTAACTATGCGATAGGATTCAGCAGTTGTAGCTTACTTGTTTTCTTACTCACTCATCCCGCCTCTTCCGTCCTTGCACTTAAATTAAATGTAATTGACGGTGTAAAAAACGGATTAAACATCAACTGGTTCATGGAAGTTTTCTTAAAAAATTATTTTTTGAAATTCTCCTATTTGCTGACGGGAGGAATTGTTGTTGCTCTCCTTCTTTTGAAATCGCCAAGAGAAAAGGTAAATCGCTTTACTGGCTTCGCTATCATCTGGTACTTTACTGCAGCTTTGCTCTCCTCTTTCAAAGCGGGGTCAGGACCTAACTACTATCTGGAATTCATCATTCTCTCGATCTTCGGACTCGCCTTACTCATCCACAATAAGCAGATCAAATATGAGAAGAATTTATTATTTGCGCTTGTCATTTCTCCATTCTTCATCGTAGCCTCTGCCAACGACAAAGGCTGGGGAGATATTAAACTCATGAAGTCTGCAAAATCCGATTATCATAATAGTGAGGAACTCGCTGCTTATCTTCTTCCACTTCTGAAAGAAGATCAATGGATACTCACAGATTTCCATAAAGAAAGCACCTTAAATCTACACCTGAGTGATAAGGCCTTATTTCCCTGTAGAGAAGTCGCCTTATACTTTACAAAACCGCTTGGTGTGTTTCATTTCAAAGATTTCAGTACGAGAATCAACACTGCGAGCATCCCTTATATTGTGGATTATGCCGGAGAATTTCCGGATGTCTTTATGGATGATTCCCTCACAAAATATTCTGCCGATACCACTATCGGAAATTACACTGTTTATAAATTGATTGCTCTATAGAAGAAAATTATTGAAGAAAGAAGTATATTAATTACTTCTGGCTTTTCTAACTATAATATTTGTGCAAATCGAAAAGAAATAACGCATATCTGTTAGGAAGGGACGCTTTTCATAAGCTCTTAAATATTTCAGCTCTGACTCAATGATTTCATCAAGTGTAGAGGGCATATCTACATAAAAAGGCGGTAACAATCCCGGCTTTGAATCAATACGTTTATCCTGGAGCTCTTTCGTATAAAGGCTATAATAATGCTTACTCAAAGGTCTAACCCCTACAATTTTCAAATCACCTTTCAGAATATTAATTATCATCGGCAATTCATCCAGCCAAAACTGCCGCATAAATTTACCCCAGGAAGTAATTCTGAAATCATCCGCGAAACTTTCCGCCTGATGCTAATTTATTCTGATCATAAATATACTCCTGCAAATACTCTGCATAGGGATACATCGTACGAAATTTATATACCTGAATCATCTTGCCATCCTTGCCCACACGGTTCATCGTAAATAATGGACCATACGAAGGATTCAGATCAAAATACGGCTGACGTTCCTTTCTTCCGGCAAAATAAGTATAGTTGCCGATTACTTTAACATCTACAATTTTAAAACCACAAGAAGCCAAACGACCCAATGCTTCCGCTTTCGACATTACACGGTTCCTGCCGTTGGTCACAAAAAAATAAAGCTTCTTAAAGAAAGGAAGCTTAGGGAATACTCTTTTAAAGATGAAATCAAAAATAAAATACAAATGAGCGAATCCGGGAACGAATTTTCTCAACAGCCGGTGTCTGCGTTGTTCCTGTGTTTCGATAAAGCCAATGTAGACACCTCCGTTTGGAAGCTTTTCATTTACGGCTTCCTGAAACTTATTTACGAAACGTATGTCATTTACTTTTTTAAGATTGATAATCGCCTTACAATTTTCTTCTTCCAGACCCTCCACATTGAAGGCAGTCGTTGTAATCAACACTTTCGTTTGTGCCGATTTCAAATCCGTATGCCTCGCGAGAAATTTCCTCACTTCCGGTTGAATATCTTTTAGTAATGCTTCTTTCATTCGAGTTTTTCCTGCTTTTCACATCAAGATAACACACCTTACGACAGGCTTCGTTTCTATTCTGCTAAACGGATAATTTTTTGGGTAGACATCCACTAAGGAAGGGTGAAAAATAATGCGTCCTTCTCTCTGCTCCTGCCATAAAGTAAACTTACGGAAAGTAACCTTACGTGTCAAGTCTTACAGTAGAAAAACAATTGAAAAAACACTATCTACTGCTAAAACACAAGGGGCAATGCGTGTAAAAGGCTTTATTTCAAGCACTTGTACAATAATCACTGTTAATCAAAAAGAAAGACTTTCTCCACTTTCTTACATTAAAAATTGAATATGATTCAGGTAAAAGGATTTGATACAAGAGCCTGCAGCCAAAGAGAATCAGACCTACACCACTCACCCTGTTTATCATCAATATTAGCCCGTGTTTGAGAAAATGACGTCACCGGGACGCCAGCCCAGATTTTAACCCATCGGTAAACAACACTGTAAGTAGTACGACCAGATAAAATATAACGACATGCATATCCGAATAATTTTCATTCGCCGAAACAACACCCGAAACACCGATCCAGAAAATGAGCACAAAGGGATTGAGCGCATTCATCATAAAGCCCTTTACTACATCAACAAGAGGAGATTTCGAATTGTCTGTTAAAACGATGTCTGCTGATTGAAGATGAGGTTTTTTGAAAATATTTACCAATCCGAAAATCACCAATAAAATTCCACCTGCAATCCCAATTTCCATTTGATAAGATTTCATAAAACCCAACGCGGTTGCACTGAAATAGGTTAAACCAATAAAAAAAGCGTCACTTAAAACTACCCCTACTGCCAGGATAACTGCTTTCACGAAGCCTTTTTTAATACTGGTATCTATCAGCATAAAAAAGACCGGTCCTACCAATAAGGCCAATACCAATCCCAGGCTGATACCCGACAATACAGCTTCCAGCATGCAGCGAAACTAATCAAACTTCAAATAAAATTAATTCGGAAGTGGCCAACCATGGATAATTATCAGTTTTTGGTAACAAAAAGACCGGTAATCGGATTTTACTTCCACAACCGATACAGGTTATGCAGTAAAAACCTATTTTTGACGGGATGAAAAACTAGCCTTGCTTATTTTGAGTGTGTGTTTCCTGCTCACGTCATGCGATAACGACCTTGATGTTTTGGAAGAATATACTGAAATCCCGGTGATTTACGGTTTGATTAACCCTGCAAGTACTACCTTTGAAATCAGGGTTCAAAAAGCATTTTTAGGAGCCGGAAACGCCCTTTTAATGGCGCAGGAAACCGATAGCACCTATTATAATCCTAATGATATAAGTCTATACCTTGAAAAACTTCAATTTGCCAATAGTACTCCCTTTGATGTGGATACTTTTTCAGTAAATTACAACTCCATTAAAAATGAAGGGCTATTTACCGATGCCGGCCATTATGTTTTCCAACTTGCCAATACCCGCTTAAACTCGAACTTCATTTACCGTTTACGCTTCGTCAATAATGTAACCGGAAAAAATGTTACCGGGATCACCCGTATCATTGAACCGCTCTACCAAAAGACGTTAACCCCTACCACACGTGTAAATCTTGCCGATGACGATCCCTATACCATTCGGTTTAACAGTTCTAAAAATGGAAAAGTTTATGGGTTAATCATGCGCATACGCTATTCTGAAACGAAAAAACTGACTCAGGCCATTGTAACTAAATATCTCGATTTTCCGCATTGATTACGTCACTTCACGCACATTAACAGGAGGAGAAGACATGGAATTTCTGATCAACGGTAAATCTGTGTTTCAGTTTTTAGGTTTAAAAATAAAGAAAGACACTACCGTTACCCGTCGATTACAGGATTTCAAAAGTGATTTTCTCTTTACTGCTGCCACGGATGACTTCTACAATTATATTCAGATCAACAATCCCAACAATACGGTCAATTTTATTCCTGACTTTACCAACCTGAGTGAAGGCAAGGGGTTGTTCACCTGCCGGCTGGATACTTTAATACCCTCGATTTCCTTCAATGATCTCACCTATGACTCATTGTTAAATGGGCACCTATACCCGACATATTTTTGAGTAGGGCTCTGTCATTATGACATTCTGTCAGTAAATTTTACTCTTTTGATCATTTTCCTGTCATTGTCAACCTATTTGCCCAATGGCATATAAGTTGACTAGCGGGGATTAAACAATAAAATAACAAGATGAAAAAAGTAATAGGAATCGACCTGGGTACCACCAATTCATGTGTAGCGGTAATGGAAGGAAATGAACCGGTAGTGATCCCAAACAGTGAAGGACGCCGCACCACGCCTTCTATCGTAGCTTTCATTAAAGATGGAGAGCGTAAAGTAGGTGACCCTGCAAAACGTCAGGCGATAACCAATCCAAAACATACCATTGCATCCATTAAGCGATTTATGGGTGAAACATTCGATAAAGTCAGTCTTGAAATTTCCCGTATGCCGTATGAGGTAGTGAAAGGCGATAACAACACACCGCGTGTTAAAATCAATGATCGCATGTACACTCCACAAGAAATTTCTGCGATGGTCCTTCAGAAAATGAAGAAGACCGCCGAAGATTATCTGGGCTATGAAGTAGGCGAAGCGGTGATTACTGTACCGGCTTATTTCAGCGATGCACAACGACAAGCTACTAAGGAAGCGGGTGAAATTGCAGGATTAAAAGTGTTGCGTATCATCAACGAACCAACGGCTGCGGCATTGGCATATGGATTAGATAAAAATCATAAAGACACCAAGGTGGCTGTCTTCGATTTAGGAGGAGGAACTTTTGATATTTCTGTTCTTGAATTGGGAGACGGGGTATTCGAAGTAAAATCAACCAATGGTGATACACATCTCGGTGGTGACGATTTCGATCAGGTCATTATTGACTGGATGGCTGATGAATTTAAGAGTGATGAAGGTCTTGATTTGCGTAAAGATCCGATGGCTTTGCAGCGTTTGAAAGAAGCCGCTGAAAAAGCAAAAATCGAACTTTCCAGTTCTTCACAAACGGAAATCAATCTTCCTTACATCATGCCGGTAGATGGTGTACCTAAACATTTAGTAAAAACACTCACACGTTCTAAGTTCGAACAACTTGCAGATAAATTAATCCAACGTACACTGGAGCCCTGCAAAAAGGCGCTTTCAGATGCCAAGTTAGCACCCAATGAAATTGATGAAGTAATTCTTGTTGGTGGATCTACACGTATTCCTGCCATTCAGGATTTAGTGGAAAAATTCTTCGGTAAAAAACCATCCAAAGGTGTAAATCCGGATGAAGTAGTAGCCGTTGGAGCAGCCATACAGGGAGCCGTTCTCACCGGAGAGGTGAAAGATGTACTTCTTCTTGACGTTACTCCTTTGTCATTAGGTATCGAAACTCTTGGCGGTGTATGACCAAGTTGATTGAATCCAACACCACCATACCTACACGTAAATCAGAGACTTTCTCTGCTGCCGACAATCAGCCTTCTGTTGAGATTCAGTTTTACAGGAGAACGCCCGATGGCCCGTGATAACCGACTATTGGACGCTTCCACCTCGATGGCATCCCTCCTTCCCCACGTGGCATACCACAAATTGAAGTAACCTTTGATATTGATGCGAATGGTATCCTGCACGTAACTGCCAAGGATAAAGCCAGTGGTAAATCACAAAATATCCGCATCGAAGCTTCCTCCGGTCTCAATGAAGAAGAAATTCAACGCATGAAACGCGAAGCAGAAGCCAATGCTGAATCCGATCGTAAAGTAAAAGAAGAAACTGAAAAGATAAATCAAGCCGACTCTTTAATCTTTAACACTGAAAAGCAGTTGAAAGAGTTTGGAGAAAAGATTCCTGCCGATAAGAAAGGTGCTATTGAAGCCGCTTTAACACAGTTGAAAGATGCACATAAAAGCCGTGACCTGTCCAGTATTGAAACGGCTATGACAGCACTCAATTCAGCCTGGGAGGTAGCTTCAAAAGACCTGTACAATGCATCTCAGGAGCCCGGACAAGCGCCACAAGGTGAAAACACAGGCAATGCTTCAAACAATGCCGACGGTGTTACCGATGTAGATTACGAAGAGGTAAAGGAAAAATAATACCCGAGTGAAAAAAAAAAGACTGCCCGTTTCCGGGCAGTCTTTTTTTTGATATATGGTTGATATACTGTTGATATACAATTGATATACAATTGATATACAGTTGAGGTTGGGTTGAGGTTGGGTTGAGGTACGGTTGAGGTACGGTTGAGATCATGTGAGATACAGTTGAGATACAGTTGAGATACAGTTGAGATACAGTTGAGATACAGTTGAGATACAGTTGAGATACAGTTGAGATACAGTTGAGATACAGTTGAGATACGGTTGAGATACAGTTGAGATACGGTTGAGATACAGTTGAGATACAGTTGAGATACAGTTGAGATACAGTTGAGATACAGTTGAGATACAGTTGAGATACAGTTGAGATACAGTTGAGATACAGTTGAGATACAGTTGAGATACAGTTGAGGTACATTGATGTACGGTGGAAGTGTGGTGGAAGTACGTTTAACCGTAAAACCTTTTAACCTTGAAACATTGAACATTGAACTTTAAACTTTAAACCGAGACGAAAAACGGCTATGAAAGAAAAACTTATTTTAAAACACAAAGAAAGAATGGGAGGCACTCAGAAAGCTTAGAGCAAGCAAAAAAACCCTTTAAGGGTGAGTAAAGGGAAGAACACTTAAGACCGAATGCGAAACGGGAAAAGAAAGCTGGTACCGAGAGAAACCAGGTAGGGGCTGGAACAAGGAGGCAGCGACTAGAAGAGATTTATGCATTGTATGGATGGATGCGATGCATATAAAGAAAGAGGACGGGGTACCAGTGGGAAGTCGGAATCACAAAGAGGGGAAAGAGTGGTTCCGAAAGGAAGGGCTAAGAGACAGATTGTAACCGGGAGAAGACATGTTGGAATGAAAGGATTGCAAGCAGAGGGCGCAAACGAAGAGAGGGAAACGGGAGGGGACAGGAACACAAGGCGAGCAAAGTACACCGGCGAAGTGCCGCACACAAGCGGGAGCAAGAGGGGCGCCAAAGGATTAAACAAACACAAACAAGCCGAGCAAAAAAACAGTAATTACACCCCTTTAAACCCTCAACACTTCACTGCTCTGGCGGCAACGAAAGATTTAAAATACTGATCGACAGGTTCTGCCCCGCCCCAGTCATCTTCGAAAATATCGGTGAGGAAAATTATTTTTAAAAGTTCTCCAATCTGATCTTCGAGCGAATGTCCGAAGATTAAGGGCTCATTTTCCTTTGTATAAACAGATCGCTCTTCTTCAGTCAATGAAGAAATATCAGAATAGGGCATTTTATATTTCAACGTATAAATATTTGTTTGAGGATCTTTGAAGAGCAACATCTTTTCCGCTTTGGTAAATCCCCACATCAACACACCACCTTTCTTCAATACTCTGGCGCAGGAGGCCCAAACCGGTTTTAAATCGGGTGCAAAGCAATTTGAACATGGATGGAAGATAAGATCAAAAGCAGCGGTGGGCAGAGATGACATATCCATCATATTTCCCTGTATCGCCGTTATTTTTAAATCATACTTATTGCAGGTTTCTGTATCCTGACGCAGTTGTTCTGCAGATAAATCATAAACAGTAACGATTGCTCCCGCAGCAGCTAATGCGGGCACTTGTTGACCTCCACCGGAAGCCAGCGCCAGCACATTTAGTCCGCTAAGAGGAGGATACCAACTCATCGGCACCGGAATTTTTGGCGTAAGCACTAAATTCAGCTTTCCCTGACGGGCCAGTTCAATTTCCTCATCACCGTAAGGCAATGTCCAGCGGTCGCCTTTACGCACTAAGCCATCCCAGGCCTGCTGATTATAGGCAATGATATCCATCTATAAAAAATTCAATCGTGCCATAAAAGTTTCCTTGTAGGATTTGCCAATAGGAATCGTTTTATCACCAATCAACACAGTATTTTCATCGAGTACATTTATTTTGTCCAGAGGAATAATATAGGATCTGTGGACCCCTAAAAACTTAGCGACCGGTAATTTCATTTCAATATCCTTCATGGTAGAGTGAATGACAAACTGATCGGAGTTGGTCTGGATAATTACGTAATTATCCATAGCTTGTATCCATGATATATTATCCAGATAAACCTTCACCAGCATTGAACCTTTTTTAACAAAGAAGGAATTCTGAATGATCTGATTATCCAGCAAAGTCACCTGATTTTCTACATCCGGCGTTTTCAATTTAGCGGATTGCTTATCAGAGATAATTAATGCACATCCTAAAAACTGATCTTTTTCATCGTGAATAGAAGACGCAGAAACCACCACACTCAAACTTGAATTATCTCTTTTAATCAACACATGGCATTCTTTATTTTCAATCGATTCATTTTTTCTCATTTGTTCCATCAACGCCTCCTTCTTCAATAACATCCCTCCTTCCGCTTCAATGGAGAACAATGAAAATGCATCCATTCCCATTGCTGTAGCGGTAGAATAACCCAGCATATTCTCGGCCTTTTCATTCAGGTAAGATACTCTGCCTTCTGTGTCCATAACCACGATACATTCTTCTACCATTGCCAGCGCATTCGCCAGGCGGTGCTGACTTTCTCTAACTTCACGATCGCGGGAATACTTAAAGAGCGCCATCTCCACTGTGGTTTTCAAATCCGAATCATTAAAGGGCTTTACAATATAACCATAGGGCTCCGTTACCTTTGCTCTGTCGAGGGTATCCTGATCCACATACGAGGTCAGGAAAATGACAGGGATATTGTATTTTTCTTTGATATGTTCAGCGATATGAATTCCATCTGCCTCTCCCTTCCATTTAATATCGAGAAACACGAGATCGGGAAGTATCTGTTCCAGTTTTTCATAGGCGGATGCTGCAGAAGATGCCGTAGCCGGAACTTCATAGCCTAATTTTTCCAGTGATTTCTGAATATCCTTAGCGACGATACTTTCGTCTTCTACAACCAATATTTTAATTTTAGTCATTCGGCAGGTGTTGTTAACTGATGCGCTTAAAGTTAATAATATATTTCACTCCTTCTCCCGGACTGCTTTCCACTTCCATTTCCCCTTCTAATTGATCGGTCAATGCTTGAATCAACTGAATCCCTAATGAATCTGATTCTCCTAGCGTAAACCCTTCGGGCATACCTATACCGTTATCAGCAATCATTAATTTAAACCGATCTGTTACCGGTTGCGAAAGTTCAATAAGGATCTCTCCTTTACGCTCTGTTTTAAACGCATGTTTTAGTGAATTAGATACAATTTCATTAATGATCAAGCCACAGGGAACGGCTGTATCAATGTCCAAAGATATTTTCTCTGCATGTATAATCAAAGAAACCTGATCAGAAGTAATACGGAACGACTGCATCAGATTTTCGGCCAGTCGTTTGATATAGTCATCAAAATCAATCTTAGAAAGTCCATCCGTTTGGTAAAACCGTTCATGAATGAGGGCCATACTCTTGATCCTGTCCTGCCCCTCTTTAAGTGCCTTATAGGCATTATTATCAGTCACATAACTGGTTTGAAGATTGAATAAGCTTATGATAATCTGCAAATTATTCTTTACCCGGTGATGAATTTCTCTCAACAAGAGACCCTTTTCTTCCAGGGCCGAACGGATCTGCTCTTCCATATGCTTTCTGAGCGTGATATCCGTATCAATCACCACAATATTTTTCAATTGTCCTTGTTCATTCAGGATCGGGGTAAGTGTAGAAGAAGCCCAGCGATGTTGACCGTTTTTATGGACAATTTCCGATTCATAGATAAAAGAGCGCCTCATTCTAATGCAATCATCGAGATGGTCAAGAACATCCATATTGGTTGTTAAATCCCTTAAAGTTCCTCCCTTCTTATTTCGCACCTCTGACAGAGTAAAACCTGTCATT
>JADKIC010000032.1 GCA_016721435.1 Bacteroidota bacterium | reverse complement strand
GTATTTCCTACTTGAGTAAATCTTCTCAAATTCAATTCACCTCCCGTATAATTCCCTGCTCCGATTAATATCCTTTTCCCATCTGCCAGTTGAGAGGAACCATTGCCACCGCCGAAACGGATGCCTGCTGAGCCTGTACTATTTAGAATCAGATCCGCGTTGAACTCGGTTACACCTCCATTGTATCCCACATGAATTAATCCTGACCCTGCGTTGGTAAATTCAACGACATCATTAAAAACATCTCTGGTGGAATTCGCCAACAAGAGATATCCGGTTCCGGAATTTATAAAAGAAGAAGAGGCATTAAAAATATTATTCCCATTACCGGCATCGTTTGCTGCCCCGGTTTTCGTGACTGAAATTGTTCCATTAAAAGTCGCACCATTAAAACAGACACCTCCACTGTTTATGGAAACATCTCCATTCAAAACCAAAGCAGGTCCCAGATTAAGTATGGCCCCTGTCCCAGTGTAAAGGAAAGAGGGTTGGCACCCGTCTGTGTTAAGCGGGAAAGGTTTAATGAACCGGAATTGAAACCCGAAGTTCCCACGATAAATGTTTTACCTGTGGCAAATGAAGATGTTCCTGTGCTCGCACCAAACCGTATGCTTCCGTTACTTGTAGAGGAAACTATAATATTTTCATTAAACTCTGTATTAGTGCCTCTGTGCTAAATAAATTATTCCACTTGAATTTGTCGTTGCTGAAAGAACTCCATTATAAATATCTCTCACTGAATTAGAAAAAACCATATAGCCCGTACCATTATTCACGATAGAAAGAGAATCGCTAAAAACGTTATTTCCGTTTCCGGTATTATTTCCTGCCCCTGTTTTTAACAAACTCACTTTTCCACCAAATGTACCACCGTTCATACACACTCCTCCGGCTTCCACATTTAAAGAACAAGCAATCTGAGCTGCCGGACCAATGGTTACAGTAGCATTTGGTCCGGTAGAAATAGTTTGAGGAATTGTTGCTGACATGGTAACAGCACCTAACATCAGATCTCCGCTCACAAAACCTGCATTCCCTGCTAATATGGATTTCCCATCTGCCAAAATAGCCGTTCCATTGCCTGTGCTGATTCGAACTCCACCTCCACCACCTGAGCTGTTGAGGAAAACATTTTCATTGAAGAGCGTATTCGTTCCTTTATGTGCTACATAAATGGTACCCGTGCCATTACTGCTAAAAGTTGCCGGAGCATTAAAAATATCTCTTGTACTATTCGACATGACCATATATCCTGTACCATTGTTAATCACGTGTACGGAATCATTGTAGGTTGTATTGCCACTGCCGTTATCATTCGAGCTTCCTGTCTTTACGGCAGTCAACTTCCCGTTGAAAGTACAACCGGATAAACACATTCCACCACTTGTTACAGTTACATCATCTGCAAAGGAGGTAGAAGGTCCAGGTGTAAGCGTAACCGCATTACCCAACTTAAATCAAAGTTTCCGGCGGAAAAGCAATACCGCCCAATTGTAAACTTCCGCTTTCAAATCCCGCCCCACCTACTCTGATGGATTTACCCGCTGCCAGATGAAGTCCTGCAGCATTACCAAAACGAATGCTTCCTGTAGAAGTACTATTTACATTCACATGATCATTGAACTGTGTATTGACACCGTTGTGTGCCACATACAGCACTCCGGCACCAGTACTGTTAAATGTCACTTCTCCATTGAAAATATCTCGGGTAGAATTGGAAAAAGACATGAATCCTGTTCCCTCGTTGGTTATCACGGTGGTACCATTGTAGGTATTATTCCCTGAACCGTGCGTGTTGGCAGCTCCGTTCTTAGTGATATTTACATCGCCATTAAACACAACCCCGTTCAGACTAACACCCGGACTTACTGCCATGAAATCTGATGGAAAAGTAGTAGCAGGTCCCAATGTTAAAACAGCACTTCCGGTTAATGTAAGTGACTAATCTGAACTACCGCCTATGGACATACGTGATAATTGAAGTGTTCCACTGGTATATCCGGTATTTCCAATAGTTAATTGTTTATCTGCGGCCAATATGGACGTACCATTGCTGCCACCAATTCTAATTCCTCCCCCTGTACTGTTAAAAATCAGATTCTCATTAAACTGGGTATTTGTTCCATTATAGGCCATGTACAGCACGCCGGCACCCAGGCTATTTAATATTAAAGGAGCATTATAAATATCGCGGGTAGAATTCGAAAAAATCAAGTACCCCGTTCCTGAATTGGTAATAAAAGTGGAATCATTGAAAGTATTATTCCCTGAAGCAACATCATTGCTTGCACCTGTTTTAGTCAACCGGGTGATCCCATTAAATGTAGTATTTCTTACAGTCACAATTCCTGAATTCACTTCAATATCCGGGTGAATAGTAGGTCCTCCTGAACCGCTACCGAAAACGGTGGAACTGCCGTTGGTCACCATGTTGCCCGTCCCGGTTGAAGTGGTAATCGTGCCACCGTTGAACGTTGCGTTTCCATTAATAAGCAGGTTTCCTCCTCTTAGTTCTAAAGCGGAAGTCGTATTCATCACAAAACTACCTGCTAATGTCAATGAAAATCCATTCATATCTAACTGTGAACCGGAATTTAATGTCATATCTGATGTAGTTACGGCATTGTCTAAAACAGGATATCTGCTCAAGGAGGATGGGATCGTGATTTGATCATTAATTGTAGGCAATCCCGAAGGTGTCCAGTTGTCTGCATTGGACCATAAACTATCAGAAGATCCATTCCAGGTATAACTTACACCGGCTACGGCAGAGGTGTTCACACCCAAATTCCAATAAATCAAAGCCGAAACAAATGCGAAAATGGAGAATATTCCGCCGGCGATAAGATAACGCTGAACGAGCTTTGTCTTTTGCTGCTGTTTGATTTTCAATCCTTTAGTAGCCTTCTTTTTCATTTCCATAGTGATATCATTGCTTAGAAAAATCGAAAAGTATACGGAATTGGATCTGTGAAGTTTCAAAGGAGCACCTTAAAACGTCTATTATTTAAAAACCGGAAGGAGAAGTAATTCAGTTACGGGCAGGAAGAGGAAATGGGTATTAAAAAACTAAAATCTAAACTTAATTACGCCTGAAATATTCAAATCAGGCGGCTGTTTTCATTTTCAAGCAATTCATTCGCTGTTCGTGTAAAATAAATCAACCAGGAAACTGTGCCTAACGGCTTCATGGCATCTTCTAAAAATGTATCCTTCGAGATAGGTAAGGGTAAAATATCAATGATAGTGGAAAGTCCGAGGAAGAAAAAAGCGAGAACAAGCGCAATAAAATCAGAATTCAATAACTGCCTTCTGAAGCGAATAAAATAAATCAGGTAGATATTCAGATAAGTCAGATAAATCATATTATCTGAGATATTAAAATACAATGGAAAAACGAGTTCATGCAACTGGAACAAATCATCCAGGGTCATCAATAAAGTAATGATGCCACTGAACAGTAGAAACTGTTGTGTTTTCACATTTACATTTCCATCGACTCTCCATGCGCCATAAAAGCATATTGTCACTGCAGCACTCCAAATCATAATTCCGATATTGGAGAAGAAGCCGATATAAAACGGAGCAAAAAACTGAGCATTCGGATCCTGAGTAAAAGAATCTAACGAGATATCCTTGGCTGTACTGATAAAAATCGCAAGCAGCAAGGCAAGAGTTGTCAGCAACCATGAAATTAATAAAACCGGAGTTACCTTTCTGAACTGTGAGCTGATGCTGCGCATACTACTATTGCTTTTTATTATTCTCCGAGAATCTGTCTCTTTTGCAAATTGAACTCATCGTCTGTCAATAATCCTTTATCACGCAAATTGCCTAGTTTCTGTATTCTATCCAACTTATGATCGAAATTTTCATTTGCATTGGAAACTTTTCGACGATCATTGCGAGCCGGTTGTTCATCGGATTCAGCATCTCCTTTTTTTCGCATGAACATCCAGATAAGACCGATGAGCAGAAAAATTCCTACCCCGATGTTAAAGATAAAAAGAATTGAATTGGTATGTGACGATTGAAGGTTATCACCTTGCGCATCTTCCAACTGTAATTTTAATTCTGCATTACCGGCTTTCAATGCTTCGATCTCTGTGTTGGCATCTGATATCTTTTCATTTTGCGAACTTAAAGCACGATAAAGCGAATCTTCTCGCGATTCCATCTCCACTATCATCGCACCCAAACTATCAATCAAGAGTGCTCTGCGGTCGAATGCAGGAGCGATATTTTTTACAGGAGCTGCCTTAATTTGTGCGGGCCGTCGGATACTATCCTGTGCCTTTAAGGGTTCCGCCGAAAAAATTAAAGAACAGAAAATACAAGTTAAGAGGCTATAAACAACTGCTTTCATGCTTGATAGGGATGCGGGGAATGTCATATTTAAGTTGGTTAAACTACAAAAATGTTTGGCAAAAGTAAAGAAGCTACGGAGATATATTAAAAAAATGATCGTAATTTTGATAGAGTTTGTTAACTATCAATGAATTCAACCCGTAATTTAATATATTTGAATCTGACAATTAGCGTTAAGCGATTGTTTATCAGCATTTCCAAAACTATGACACCGATCAAATCCAGTAAACGACAACAGCTTATCATCGCCTTCCAACGGATGCCGATCGTCGTATTGGCCATGATCATTTTTTCATTAAAAATAAATGCCCAATCTTCCTATTGGTACGGGAGTCTGCATTCGCACTCGGAGTACTCGGATGGAAATATGGGCAATGACCCCGACTATCACGATGTCAAATCCTGCTATGAATATATTCAGCAAAACACGTTGAATGTAAATTACTGGGGCATCTCGGATCACAACCATAGCGGAGCAGGTATGGCCATAGCCGATTATCGTAAAGGTGTATTAGAGGCCGATTCCGTTAATCAGGATAATGTGTTTACCAGTTTCTATGGAATGGAATGGGGTGTGATCAGCACCGGTGGTCATGTTATTGTGCATGGGATTGATAGTTTGATTGGATGGGATAACGGCAACTATGATATCTTTAACGGACAGTCGGATTATGGTGGATTATTTGACTTAGTAGCGCAACGCGGTAATACTGCTTTTGCTTATCTGGCGCATATGGAAGATACAGATTTTGGCAATTTACTGCAAGTGCCTTATAATGCGATCTGGGATTCGGCCATCGTTGGACTGGCACTAAGAAACGGTCCTGCATTCTCGACAGACACTACCTATAGCAGCCTTCCCTCCTACAATTACTTTGACCGTTACCTTGATCTCCTAAAAAAAGGATATCATGTGGCACCCGGCATTGACCATGACAACCATTACATTGTTTTCGGAAGGACTCATCCCGGGAGAACTGTTGTCATTTCGGATAGCCTTAACCGTGAGAGCTTGATGGCAGCATTTAAAAGAAGAAGTTTTTACGCTTCTGATGACTGGAACGCACGTGTCGAATTTTCGATCAACGGTTTTGGTATGGGAAGTATTTGTTCCGGACCGGATAATCCTGAAATCAAATTATATGTTTCCGATCCCGATGGCGAGTCAATCACCTGGTTGCGGATGTGGGTAGGCGTTCCGGGAAGCGGTATCATGGCTTCCTCAGTAGTTTCCATGCAGGGGCCGGGATCTGATTCACTCCAGTTTACAAATCCTATCATCCCCGGACAAACCTTTTATTATTTTGCAGAGATCACAGAGGCAGATGGCGATAAAATATGGACGGCACCCATCTGGTATACCCGTAGTGGAAATCCACCGGCGTTTGAGTTACTTGATTTTACTGCACAGCGAGTGGGGAATCAGGCGTTTTAAAATGGTCCACGGCCAATGAATTTAACCTTGATCGCTTCGATATAGAAAAATCCACCAACACCTTGCTCTTTACTACAGCCGGTAATGTTAATCCCACTGGCGGACTTGGTCAAATCGCCACTTATTCCTGGACCGA
Organism: Bacteroidota bacterium; assembly: GCA_016721435.1. Classification (GTDB taxonomy): domain Bacteria; phylum Bacteroidota; class Bacteroidia; order AKYH767-A; family OLB10; genus JAJTFW01. The sequence goes on along the minus strand of JADKIC010000032.1, from coordinate 58,599 downwards.
CCCTCAGGCACTCGACACCAGCACTTACTATCGATTAAATATAGTTGACAATGCCGGACTCTCTCAATTCTCGCAAATCAAGCGCGTTGATCCCGAATCACCAGGTTCAGGGTTCAGCATCTATCCAAATCCGGCAGGAAATGAACCTGCGATCCTATCGGTCAGCCATAACCGTGAAGAACCATTCAGGATGGATATCTTTAATGCTGAAGGAAAATTGGTAGAAGATTTTATCTTTATGTCATCAAATGGTGTCATCTATATACAGCTTGCTGCTAATGAATTGAGCAAAGGGCTCTACACGATACGAATCAGTAACAGTGATTATAGTTTCTATGAATCTAACCGTTTTATCCGATACTAACATGAACTACCTCTTCGAAACTACCCGATGCAGGATGCGTGAAATGCAGCCTGAAGATGGATCTGTATTCTATGAATTGAATCTGGATCCCGATGTATTAAAGTATACAGGTGATGAGCCCTTCAAAAGTGTAGAAGAAGCCACCACCTTTTTAAGAAACTACGACGTGTACCGGAAATACGGCATGGGGCGATGGGTAGTAGAACGAAAAGAGGATGGAAATATCCTTGGCTGGTGCGGATTAAAATTCCTTGCTGACGAACAGGAAGTAGATATCGGCTATCGTTTTTTCCGCAAGTACTGGGGAAAAGGCTACGCGTCTGAAACCGCTTGCGCCAGCATTGACTATGGCTTTAACACGCTCAAGCTGGCACGCATCATCGGACGATCGGCAGTGGCCAACATCGCCTCTGTACGCGTCCTCGAAAAATGCGGACTCAAGTTTGAGAAATTCAGCGATGCCCTTGGCGAAGAAACCGTTCAGCATGCGATTTCGAAAGCGGAATATATTGCTTACAGGAAGATGCAGGAGGCGTGAGGGGGAGGCTGATTTATTTTTTATTTCACAAAACTCCTGGTTTTTTCATGCAATATCTAAAATGAAACTTCTGAAAATCGTATAAATTAAGTGTGAATGCAAACAAGTTGCTGAATTAACTGAATACGAAGTTTAGTTTGCCGGTTACCTGCCCAGAAGGTGGGGGAAGCTGACATTAACTGGAAGGAAATTAAAGTGAGCAGTATAAATTTGTGGCTATTATTTTTGTATTTTTGAAAAAAGTCAAACTATGACAGTCTCTGACCTAAAACTTAAAATATTTCGTCAAATTGATTCTCTTGAAAAGAGTCGATTAGAGGAACTCTACGGGGTCCTGATAAATTATATCAATGAGAAAAAGGACATTAGTGATTAGGAAAAATTGACGGTGGAACAAAAGCAAGGAGTTTTTGATGCGATTGAGGAAATTGATTTAGGAAAAGGTATTTCCAATGAAAAAGTCATGTCCAAAATCCGAAAGAAATATTCGCATGGCTAAGAAAATCATTTGGTCACCATTATCTCAAAATGATTTTATATCCATCCTCAATTACCTTCAGGAAAACTGGGATGCGACAGTTGTACAAGGATTTATTGAAATTATTGCTTCATCGGTTTCCCAAATTTCGAATAATCCAAAACAATTTCCTTTGATTTACAAGAATAAAAAAATTAGAAAATGTGTTTTGACTAAACACAATTCTCTATTTTATCGCGACAGAAAAGACTACGCTGATATTTTAAGGATATACGACAACAGACAAGATCCGAAAAAACTATTGTTCTAATCAACCTCTGCACTTCATCGAGTCATCCATCTAGTCTGATAATTTCTGCATGAAGTTGAAATCAAAAGTTCGCGCTGAAGCTTCTGCAAAGGTATCACCTTCTCTTTACACTACTCAACTATTGCAAAAGGCAGAAAAGGCACTGCGCGTTGGATAAATATACTTTTAATCGCTCACAAAAACACAATTAAAAGAAAAATCTCCTCTCTCAACTAAACAAACTCAATAAACAATTATGGCACTCATCAAACCCGTACATGGTATTCACCCTTCCTTTGGTAAAGATTGTTTCCTTGCTGAAAATGCAACGGTTGTCGGACAAGTAACTATGGGAGATAATTGTAGTGTTTGGTTTAATGCCGTGGTGAGGGGAGATGTGAATACGATTTCAATTGGAAATAAAGTTAATATTCAGGATGGAGCGGTGATTCACTGTACGTATCAGAAAGCGAAAACGGTGATCGGTAATAATGTTTCCATCGGACACAATGCTCTTGTGCATGGTTGCACTTTACATGATAATGTATTGGTAGGAATGGGCGCGATTGTGATGGATCATGCTGTTGTTCATTCCAATTCTATCATTGCCGCAGGGGCGGTGGTCCTGGAAAATACGATTGTGGAAGAAGGGTGTATTTATGCCGGTGTCCCTGCGAAGAAAGTGAAGAGCATGAATGCGGAACAGACGAAGCAGTTGATTGAAGGGATTGCGAATAATTATGTGATGTATGCCAGTTGGTTTGAAGTGTAATTCAGAATTCAGAATTCAGAATTCAGAATTCAGAATTTTAATTGGGGAATTTTAATTGGGGAACTTGGTTAAGGAGTTTGATTCGGGAACTTGGTTAAGGAGTTTGATTGGTGAACTTGGTATATGAGTTTGGTTGGTGAATTTTGATCCTGTAAGTAGCAAGAATGTGGAAATTTTTTGTGAATTTTTTCTTTAGAATTAGTATTTTAGAAAAGTAGTATAGCATTCTATTTTATTATTTTCAGTCTGAATAATCGTGTGTGAGGACCGGTGCAAATAAGTTGATAGATTCCAGGACTGAGGTTTTCTTTGGAAATGGTGGTCGAAGTGTTCGGTATTTCGGCATTCAATATTTTCTTTCCCTGCATATCGATAAGTTCGTAGCGATTATAGTTCGTATTTCCATTTTGGTAGATGATCCACTCTGTTGATGTATTGCCGACAACTATTTCATTGGAGTTGCTCATCTCCCCTACTCCTACACCTGTTAAATCAGCGACCTGGCATATGGTATCTGTAAAACAATCGTTGCTGACCACGAGACAAATAGTCCAAACACTGTCGTTGGCATAGCTATGCGTTGGATTCGTATTGATAGAGTCGAGGTTACCATCTCCGAAATTCCAAAGGAAGGAAGTATAACCGGAAGAAGTATTGACGAAATTTACTGTGAGTTGATTGGTTGAAAGTGAAAATCCTGCTTGTGCTTGCGGTATTACCTGCAGCAGAATTGAATCCGTACTGATACATTTATTAACATTAAACTGACAAATGTAATGAGCCGTTTGTAATCCGGAAAACAAAGGATCAGAAATACTATCATTATTTAATCCACGATTAGGAGTCCAGGAATATTGCGCTCCGGGATAGGTGGTAGCATTCAACTGAATTAATTCTCCGGAACATACTACGGTATCTGTCCCAATATCAAGAGGCAAAGTGGATACGTAGAGCACCACCGTATCCAATACCACACATCCATTGTAAACGGCAGAGACGATATAGGTGGTTGTCATTTTCGGAGTGGCGTTAAGGTTAGGTCCTACAAAATTGGGCAATGCAATGGTATCGTTATCTGCCCACCAGGTAAACTTGACTAAACTTCCCGAAGGATTGGCGATTCCCTGCAACTGCACAAACGAGCCGCAAGCTACTGTATCGCTCCCGTTCACATTTACATTCATCGTAAAACCATTATCCGGAATGGAATCAAATCTGAACAAAACATACGCACCGGTTGATGGCGCATTGAAAACATAGGGATACACTGTCACTGTTCCATCTCCCGCTCCTCCCGAAACATGCACTCTTCCGAGCGGATCTACATCAACTCCGTAAAAATAAATATCACCTCCGCCTCCCGTATTGCTTATCCCACCGCGCAACCATTGAATCACGCCCATTGTATCATAAACTGCCACAAACGTATGCGTTGACCCCACTGATCCGAGATGATCAAACGTGACCTGATTCGCATAGGCCTGACCGATAGTAACGACTTTTCCTTCGCGATAAGTGATATGACCGGGAAAAGGATAAAATGTATCGATGTTCCCCAAACGAACAAAGGAAGCTTGTCCTGTCGGATTGATTTTAACCAGAAAGGAACTCGTATAATTTGGTGTTTCAATTGTATCTCCGTTAAAAAATCCCCCAGGCGTTCACGACTCCCATCGCATAGGTATTTTCCATTTTCATCCATGGCCACATCATAGCCGGCTATATCCGGTCCACCTCCATAATAGGCTTCCAGCGGATAGAGCCATCGTTCATTTCCGAGACTGTCGTACTGTGCCACAAATCCCTGATAACTGAACTGAACATCCTTGTATAAATGGGTGAATGATCCAAACGTGAAGACCTGATTATCGGCACTTGTTTGTCCTGCTATAGCAACATTGCCGTTCAAATCAACAGCAATACCGATGGGACTTTCGTCTTGTGTAGGTGTTCCACAGGCCTTCAGCCATCGTGTTTGTCCTTGCGGGTTCAATGAAAAAGTAAAAGCTTGCGCATAGCTGTTCAAACCTACATACACGCCATTGTCCACCGAATCCGTATTCACGATGAACCTACTCCCTTCAAAAGTTCCCGTCACATAAATATTTCCGGATGCATCGACTGCAATGGCCCGACCATGATCATCGAAGGTAAAATTTGAACCGATATTTACTGAACCAAAACCTTTTAAAAGTGTGCCGATACCCATCGAATCATATCTCACTAAAAAACCTTCCGCATAATTATCGCTATACACGGTATCCAAACCAACCACCAATGTATCATCCGAATGCCTTCCGGTATAATAAATATTTTTTTGTGCATCCACCACCATATCAAAAATGGTTGTGGTTGTGAAAGAGCCTCCGCTATTTTGGAGACTAATTCCATTCATCAATCGTATCAATTGAAATGACGAGTCGAGGAACGCCACCCAGGTTGTCAATGCAGCACCGGGAGGTGAAAAGACGGTATCCCCATCCATGGCAAAATACGGATTCGTATAAATACCGCCCAGAACGACCTGATGATCATCGGTACAATGCACCCAATTCGCGAAACCGGGGCCGTTTTTAAAACCGGTGGCACTATGACATGACTGCGCCTGCACAGAAAAGTTAGCTAGAAACTGCAAGATGACAATAATTGATATAATTTTTTCATTGGAATTAATTTAAGCGAAGTTAAAGATGTACAATTGATTTATTGATATACTTTCTCCCTTCAATCACCCTTCACTGCTTCAATGCTATTGAAGTTATAGCCACCAGGTAAGAGCCCTTAAATAACAAAGTACTCCTTTAAAGAGGTGATCAGCAAGTAAATCGGGCTCCGGGGCTGAAACAATAATCTAAAAGCCGGACACGTTTATCCTTGAATCCTTGTTAACAGTGTTGTGTTAGCAATTGCATCCACCTTAAAAAAAGCCCCAGATAGCGGAATTCTACCTTTACACATTCTTAATCTTAGCTAATTCCACTATCCTATGTCATTACTACTTCAGATTACCCAGGGGGCAGGCACTCTGGCTGATTCTGCCGCAACTGCCACTGCTCCACTTACTAGTGCTCCTGTTGAGCAAAGTATGTCATTTTTTGAAATGGCCGTTAAGGGAGGTCCTATTCTCATTCCGATTGGGATATTGAGCATACTCGCGATTTACATTTTCTTCGAAAGATTATTTGTCATACTAAAGTTCAGTCGACTTGATCAAAATTTTATGAATCAGATCCGCGATCAGGTGCATCAGGGAAATGTTCAGGCGGCACGTAGCCTCTGCAAAGCAACGGATAACCCGATCGCACGGATGATCGACAAAGGATTGGCGCGTTTAGGAAAACCCATTCGCGAAATTGAATCCGCGATAGAGAATCAAGGAAAGCTGGAAGTATTTACTATGGAAAAAAATCTTGGCTTCCTCGGAACAATAGCCGGTATAGCTCCGATGTTTGGCTTTCTTGGAACCATCTTCGGAGTAATCAAAATTTTCTATCAGATCTCATTGCAAAACAGTCTGGAGATTGACACTATTTCCGGTGGATTGTATGTAAAGATGATCTCCTCTGCATCGGGTTTGCTGGTGGGAATGATCGCTTACTCCTGTTATCATTATCTGGTACAACGTGTGGATCGTGTTATCAATAAAATGGAGATTAATGCCGTTCAATTTATTGACCTCCTCGAAGAACCTGTTAAGCCATGAACCTGCGCCGACGACAAAAAGCCGCTTCAGAAGTATATAGTCATTCGCTGAATGATATTATGTTCTTCCTGCTGCTCTTCTTCCTGATTACCTCTACGCTCGCCACTCCTTCGGTGCTGAAGTTGCTGCTCCCGAATTCAAAGACCGGCATTCAAAGTATGAAGCATCCTATCGTAATAGCAGTGACACCTGACTTGCAATTTGTGGTGAACAAAGATATCGTTCCACGAGAGGGTGTTGAAGCAGCCGTGATGGCAGCCGTAGCAGGTCAGGTTGATCCTACCGCCTTACTGAAAGTAGATAAAACAGTGCCCTGGCAAGAAGTAGTTTTCCTACTTGACATTGGCAACAAGAATAAAATAAAAATGGTGGCCGCTACTAATCTCACCAAACAACAGCAGCAGTAATGAAATCGTATCAATACCGTTCGCTTGCTTTAACCGTGCTGATTCATGCGGCTATTCTGGCTTTGCTGATGTTGTTTTATATTTCCTCTCCTATTCCACCCTGGGAAGAAGGGTTGGCAGGCGGAGGTGGCGGTGGCAGCTTCGTGGAATTTGGTGAACTTGAATTTAATGATGTTCCGCCGGTTCCAACACCCTCCTCGTCTGAACAGGCTTTAACAAAAGAAGAAGAAGATGAATTGCTGACCTCCGATATTGAAGAAACAGTAAGTATCGAACAGCCGGACAAGAAAAAGACAGAGAAGAAGGAAGAGAAAATTGTGAAGAAAGAAGTGAAGAAGAATACGTCTACTCCTGTTATCAAACAACCGGAGCTGGCGAAAGTAGAAGAACGAAAAGCAGATCCGCGCAGTTTATATCCCGGTAAAAAAGGTACCGGTGGCGCTCCTACGGGAACACAATCCGGCAAGGGTACAGGCGGAGAAGGAACAGGTGATGGAGGAGGAATTGGAGATGGTACGGGTCCGGGCTCTGATGGAGGAAGTGGTGGCGGTAGCGGTGGCGGAACAGGTCCGGGCCAGGGAATTGGTTTCGATTTAACGGGAAGAAATATGCGCAGTATGCCGCGACTGGAAGATCGTTCACAGGAGCAGGGAAAGATTGTTATTGAAATTATCGTCGATAAAAACGGCAATGTTCTCAGGGCAGAAGGACCAGCGCGCGGAAGCACGATCACTAACGGCACCCTTGTCCGCAAATCGAAAGAGGCAGCCATGAAAGCAAAATTTAGTCCGAGTGCAAAAGGAGTAGAAGAGCAAAAGGGAAGTATTACTTTCAATTTTATTTTGAGGTAAGGGATGGGTTGGGGGAAGAGAGTTTTCGAGTTGAAAGTTTCATTTTAAACGACCTTCCATTTTTTTGACTCTGGTTGTAAATCCATCGTGATTTATGAGATGCTTTTTCAAACAATCATTTACTTCAAGGGATGAATGTCCGATGAGATACTTATCCAAAGATGGAGAGTAGAGGATGTAGAAGTAAAACATGTAATAAAATTAAAAGCCACTCAAATGAGTGGCTTTATTGTGGGAGCAACAGGGTTCGAACCTGTGACCCTCTGCTTGTAAGGCAGATGCTCTGAACCAGCTGAGCTATGCTCCCTTTGTTAATTGGGACTGCAAAAATAGGTATGTAGGGGATATCACCCAAATAAATATGGAAAATGTATGTTAATTATTGATTATCAACTGCTAGCGAATTTGTTTTTTGGTTTGTTATCCTTATTTTGGCTCCTTAAAGCTTAAAAAATCATGAAAAGCACCCCCTGTCTAATGAAATCGGTTCGTCGATTCGCTGTTTTCTTATTGCTCAATGTTGTATTCAATCCGTTAGCTTCCGCTCAAACCATTTGTAATCCGGCGGGAAATATTTTTATCGTTTCCAACTATGATGGGGGTACACTAAATATCGTGGTGGATGTAAATATCCCCAATCTTAAAATAGGAGTGGTGAGCTACGAAGCGATCGCAATCAATATTTCGGGTGCCTTCTCCGGAAATGTGTCGGAAGTGCGCTATGCCGGTTACAATAGTCAGAATAATAATAATTGTTCCCTAACAATCCCAACTACTGTTATTACCGGTGTTCCCGGAACCGTGCAAACCAGTATTTCTTTCGCTCCTCCGGCCCCTACATCAAATCCCAATGGGAATTCATCTATTATTTGCGCTACTGATTGCGATACGCTGACCAGTCAGGGTGGATGTAATACGGTGGATCAGATCGAGGATTATTTCCTGCAGGTATTTTCCGGTGGTTCTGTTTATGCACATCGTACGCAATATGGATGTTATACCAGTCCGGTTTTAATATCGAATTCTGGTAATTGTTGTGCTTCTCCGCAACCGGCAATTTCAATTGCAGTCAGCTCGGTGAATGCCTCCTGTTTCGGTGTTTGTGATGGTTCTGCAACCGTGGTACCTTCCGGGGGAGTACCACCATTTACCTATCAATGGAGTAATGGTCCATCAACAGCGGATTATGATAGCCTTTGCGCCGGAATTTATTTTGTTACCGTAACTGATTCCACCGGACTCAGCACAGGGCAGTCCGTTTCGATTGTTGCACCCAATGCTTTAGCGGGGACTTTCTCTATTACTGCAGATAATGGTACTTGTAATGGAGCGATTTCTTTGAATCCTGCCGGAGGTAACGGTGCCCCCTATACGTATTCCTGGGATAGCTGCGGGAATGGTGCCGGTTCAATTACCGCGAATGTGGATAGCCTCTGCGCCGGAGCCTGCTGCGTGTTTCTAACAGATGCTTCCGGTTGTGTCGATACATTTTGTGTGGCAGTGCCTTTGTCAGTGGGAATAAATGATATAAACGGAGATGAAGCTGCGTTCATTTACCCGAATCCGAGTATCGATGGTGTAATTGTAATTAAGGATGTAGACATTTCTGATCTCATCGTTGTTGATATGAAAGGAAGCATCGTTGAAGTTGAAATTTTGAAAGCTGAGCGTGATACCTGTTTGATTCAATTGTCTGAGTCGGGAATTTATCAGTGCAGATGGCATTCGGAAAATAACATAAGGGTTGCCCGTGTAATTGTACAAAAACAACGTTGAAGGGGGATTCTTAAACCACTTCTGCTACAGTGAAAGTACTTCCTCCTACGAAGATCAGATCTTTGTTTGATGCTTCACTTTTTGCAGCGTTCAGAGCAGCATTCACACTTGAATAACTTAATCCTTTTAACCCGTAACGTTCTGCCATCTCTCGCAAAAGCTCAGCATTTAATCCTCTCGGAATATCTGCCTTGCAAAAATAATAGGTGGCATCAACAGGTAACTGATGCAGCATTTTACTGAGGTCCTTGTCTTCTACCACACCAAGAACGAAATGTAAGCGTTGATAAGTTAGACTTTCTATCATTTCCAGCACCTCCTTCCAGCCGTCTTCGTTATGTCCGGTATCACAGATGATTAAGGGTTGTCGGGAAAGGATCTGCCAACGTCCTTTTAACCCCGTATTTCCTTTCACATCAGCCAGTCCTTTTCGGATATGCTCATCCGTTATATGTAGTTCTTCCCTTACTAGATCTAATGCTTGCAGAACCGTTAGAATGTTCTTTAGTTGATATTTTCCGTTGAGGTCGCAGGAGAGTGTTTCCAGATAAGGTTGTCCATCTTTGAAAACGTTGAAATATATTTTATCGTCAAGTAAATCATGTTTTACTACCTCTAAGCTGAAATGATCATTTGCAAAATGAATCGGAGCGTTTTCTTTAGCTGCTTGTTGGTTAAAAATAAAATTAGTGACGAGGTTGGATTCGCCAATCACCACAGGCACTCCACTTTTAATGATACCTGCCTTTTCGCCTGCTATTTTTTCGAGTGTATCTCCCAGCAGATTCATATGATCCATTCCAATATTCGTGATAACAGATAGGAAAGGAGTAATGATATTGGTGGAGTCCAGCCTTCCACCCAATCCGGTTTCTATAACGGCGATATCTGTACGCATCTGTTGGAAATAGTAAAAGGCCATGATGGTGCTCATCTCAAAAAAGAAGGACTGATTTTATCGAATATTTTTTTATTCCCGGTGACAAAATGGGCCACCCATTCCTCGCTAACCATTTCACCGTTTACACGAATACGCTCTCTGAAATCCTTGAGATGTGGAGAAGTATAAAGTCCGGTTCTGAAACCCGCCTCCTGAAGTACCGAAGCCAGCATATGGGAAGTGCTTCCTTTGCCGTTGGTCCCGGCAATATGAATACATCGAAGATTTTTTTCGGGATTCCCTATTGCACCTGCCAATGCTAACGTGTTATCCAGGTTCGGTTTATATGCAGCAGGTCCTACCCGGTGAAACATCGGCAATGCCGAAAAAATATAATCAATAGTTTCCTGATAATTCACGCAGTAAAAATAGTAAACGATGAATAATGATTGATCTTCCTTCTAAATTTATATTTTTTTAAGAAAACTACAAACCACATGCTCCGCTCCTCTCGGGTTACCTTTTTACACCTTTCGTAATTAAGATAAAAGCCGCCTATACCCTACCCTTACGCCAACTTTAAACGATACAACTATGCGTAAGTTATTATGGATCGGCATGAGCCTTGCTCTTCTGATCACTTCCTGTGGAAGTAAAACAGAAAAATCAAATGGTCCGGCTACTGAATCAGCAGCAGTTTCGGCTATTCAAACTGGAAGTACTGATGAAGGTCCCGGCACCGCGTTGCCTCCCGGTGAACAAAAGATTATCCAACAAGGTACACTCCGGCTTCAGGTAGATTCATTGTCATCGGCTCGAAACTATCTCTCCACCGTTCTGCAGAAATATAAAGCCTACATAGCCAACGAAAATGAAAATCGTCAGTCCGGAAATCATGAAAGTACGCTAGTGATCCGGGTTCCGGGACAGTTTATGGAAGCTTTGATAACCGACATCAGCAGCAAGGCGAAATTTATCGATACTAAAGATCTCAGCAGCGAAGATATCGGAATGGAATACATGGATATTGAAGCCAGACTGAAAGCAAAGCTGGAAATGGAAAAGCGCTATTTACAGCTCTTACAGCGAACAGGAAAAATCAGTGAAATGCTGGAAGTAGAACAGCAACTGGGAATTGTGCGTGGTGAGATCGAGTCCATGCAGGGAAAGCTAAAATACTTCGACAACAGGGTGGCTTACGCTACACTAACGATCAGCCTATACGAAGTAGTCCCGATAAATGAATCCCCCGGATTAACTTTTCTCTCGCGTGCAGCCTATTCCTTCTCCAATGGTCTCCAGTTGATTCAGGAGGTGGTGTTATTGGCTATCAATATCTGGCCGCTATTTCTTATCGTTGGAATTGTCTTTACAATTCTGCTCGTGCAAAAAGAAAAAGGTCGCATTACACTACACCGGCGATAGTAAATAACCTTGAGTTTTCAGAAATTGATTTCACTAAGGGTTTAAACACATCCTTCCTGGGCTATGATACCAACTGTAAAATGCATGTTTAGGAAATAGTATCCTATCGTTAAACCATGTCCTTACAACCGGAAATACCTGTTCTTTACCGCCCTAAGAAAAGGCGCATGCGGAAACCGATTGATAATTCGTAATTCTTCCCACAAAGAGGTTTCTTCGTCCAGAAAACGGAAGATATCCGTCACTTTATTCTTGCTGTACATCGATGTAAATATCTCCTCACCTCTTTCATTCTGATGAAACAAAACATCGAGAAAAATACGATCATAAAACCGGAATCGGGGTTTCGTTAAGGTAAATGATGGAGAATGTCCACCTTTTATGGCTGCTACAATGCGTTCAGCAAACTTCTTTCCATTGTAGAAGGAATAACCCGAAGAAGGTTTCACCCACCCCCCGGCAGTGCCAATCTTTGTAATCCTTTGTGTATGCTGTTTGTGAAATGGATAATCGCTCATTGGAATTATACCCATCTCCGTTTCTGTAATGGTATAATTTCCAATACCCGGAATGGCAGACAAATACTTCTTCAAAATTTCATCATACTCTTCTTCTCGGATTAAATCCGGAGTAAATAGTGTGAACTCCACTAAGGCCCGGTAAGGTGTGGACGGCAGGACATAAATGAAACTGCTGGTTCCCGCTTTTCGCAGCCTGTAATCCATCATTACAAATTGATCAGGGTGAAAGACCGGTTCGACGCTTTCTATCATCCAGCCTTTAAAATGCTGCAGAATCTTTGTTGACTTTTTATCTGTCGCAAAAGCCGGATCTATCCGACTGTCAAAAACATGTCTGGCAGAAAAGACACCTATGCCGGTCTCAACTTGTACATTTTCTCCTTCCTTTAGATGCAACACTTCAGCCTGGATCCTTGTAAAATTTGTAGCTGATTCAATTTTCTGTTTAGCATAAGCATAAAAATCGCCTGAACGAAGCATCTTATACCTATAAGGTTTTAAATTCAACTCAATTTGAGCTGTGCTGCTCAAAAACAAACCCTTCTCCCAGCTTTTGTACAGCAGGTGGTCATATCGTCCTATCCCCTTCTCCCAATAGCACCAGGTATGATCATTATTCACTTTCGCATCCTTGTCGATGAGCAATACCTGTTTATCCTGAAAAAAAGAATCTTCTAGCATCGTCAATGCCAACTGCAATCCTGCTGCCCCTGTTCCCACAATAGCAAAATCAAATAGTTTTGGAATCATAACTGCCGGAAGTGCCTGTTTTTTTTAATTTATTGCTAATACGAAATTAATATTCGATGTGAACAATCATAAAAGTACAATAGTTTCACGAATCTGATTTCCTCTGAATAATTAATCCAAATATACCAATTATAAATCCATCTAAATACAAAAGCGTCCCTTGCAACGAAGCAAAGGACGCTTTCGATGAATGTACTTATTAATTTTATGAATCATTCCGGTCACCGATCCTTTATCGCTGATCAAACGGTAATGATAAATACCGGCACTTAAAGATGTGAAATCCATCTGCACCTGGTGATCTCCTGTTCTTAAAGTCCCAAGATTTTTACCGGAGACTCTTTGACCAAGGATATCATAAATTTCTAATTGTATTGAAGCTGCTGTCTCAAGGTAGAATGGAATAAACACTAATCCTGAAGAAGGATTCGGATAGGCGTTAGCGGTATAAATTCCGGAAACATTTGGCGTTTCAAGCGCTGTAACAAAATTATACTTTATCTGAGCTTGTTGAGCACTTCCTTGAATATCTGACAACTCATTACCGGCAATCAACGCAAATGCCACCACCACTGAATCGCCGGGAGTAATGGTGAAAGGTCCTGTACCTACCACATCTATTACATCATTACCTGTACCTGCACCACCGGCAGTCGGACGTAAAGTAGAAAGTGCCTGATACTTCTCTCCATCGGTCATTCCATCAATCATATTTATTCCACCTGCACCCCCACTGGTATTATCTATTGCATAATGTGTAAAGCCACCATTGGTTAACAATTTAATTCCCGCAAAATATCCCCCGGGATCTGTACAATAAACATAGCCCATCTTGTTCGCCACATCTTCATCCGCCTTATTATTCGCATAGGTCTGAATATCCCAATCAGAGAATATCCCCGCATATAGATTATTCAATGCTGATCCTCCTGTATTGTGAATGGTATATTCAAAAATATGGAACTTCGAAAATGGCGTCGGTGTCCAGGACATTGAACGATAATTCACATCTACATTTAGAGGAGATGGATTGGTGGCATCACTGAAGGTGCCATAGGTATCAAAATCCGACCATTGTCCGGGATCATTTTTTTGGATCGTAACCTGAGCTTGAAAATCACTATCCGTTAAGCCGGGTGTTGCGCCACGAACGTTATCAGAAACAGAATTATTGATACCAACCATGAATCCTGTTTCATAAGCCATCGTGCCATCCGAATTATAATCAAATCCTAAACCTTCGGTTTGATCTTCTCCATTATAGCAAATACGTCCCTTACTGGAATTCGTTGTAAAGACATCATTAATGGTGATGTTGAGATAATCTACATTCACCGTTTGACTGTAGAATTGAAAATCATTGTAAGTACCATCCTGAAAAAGAATACGGAATTGGATCGCGGTATTCAGAGGGGCATTGGCATTTATCTTTACAACAAATGGATCAGCATTGTTATTGGTGGTGGCCATCATAGCCAGCGCTCCAACAGTAGTACTTCCATCAATAATGGTAACATATGGAGAAGTAGATGTCAGGGTCACTACGAGGTTAGTGGTGGCATCCAGATAATTAATGATATCACCTGTTATGCGCATGGTATCATTCACGACAAGGATATCATCATTGTTATCTGTAACAACAATATTATTCATGCGAATCGACGGCCCATTCACGGTTAATGCATTCATCAGATTAATTCGACCGGTACCAAGAAGATTCTGGTAACTGGCATTGGCAGACAGACCGTAAATATTATCTGCAGTTACTCTTAGCTTTTCACCTACCTGCAAAGCGTTGAATGCAGGGAAATAGGATTTTATGATAGCGGCACAACCGGCAGCAACAGGTGAAGCCATCGAAGTACCGGACTGTGGTGCATAACTATCGTCATACTGTGCTGCAAGGATCGCCGATCCCGGAGCGCAAACGTCAACTGAAGTTCCATAATTTGAAAAACCTGATTTGCCATCACCTGATGATGTTGAAGCAATATTTAATACATTGTCAAAGGAAGCAGGATAAAATAAAAGCGTATTACCATTGTTACCGGCAGCAGCTATAACCAGACTATTTTTATTAAAAGTAGCGTAGTCAATAATATTTTGTCCGAAGGAACTTCCTCCGCCGCCACCCCATGAACAATTTATAATTTGACAACCCATGTCGGCAGCGTAGACGATACCTTCATAAGCTTTGGTGAGTGCACCGGAAGCATCGGCAATCTTGACAGGAAGATAACGACAATAAAAACCGGGAGAAGAAACTCCTGTAGCGTTATCGGTTACTGCTGCAGCACAACCGGAAACATGTGAACCATGACCACTGGCATTTACCTGAGGAATGTTATCATTTTCACCGAGATCCCATCCCTGAAAATTATCTGTATACCCATCGAAATCATCATCAATTCCATTAATAGGATCCGCATAATTGTATTTGAGGTTGGGCTCGAGATCAGGATGATCCAAATCGGTACCTGTATCCGTTATACCAATCACGGTATTGGAATCTCCTTTATGAATATCCCAGGCATTATAGGCATCTATTTTAGTGAGATGGTATTGCAATCCATTCTGTGGATCATTTGGATTGAACTGTGTGCGAGGAACGAACTTTGGCTCGGCATACATGAATAATCCTGTTTTCAGGAATGCATTAATCGTCTTTACTATATCTAAATTCGCTGAAAAATGCATCTCATAGATCAGGGAGAGATCAACCAATGGCTGACCTAATTCATTCGTCGAAGTTAAAGGTGCCTGGTGACGGGGAAACATTTTGAATAATTGCGATTGCCCCAACTGCGCCATCATTTTGTTGAAGGGGACAGATTGAATTGCATTTTCCGAACATAAAGACCTGAACTCCGGTTTCACTCTGAAAATAATGGTGCGTGACATATAATCTGAAGAAGAGATTCCATCAGGTAACTTATATGCTGTATTTCCTGAAGAACCGGCCGACAGGATAAAGGGAATTGTTAACAGCATGATCACTGTCAACGCTAAATGTTTTTTCATTGGATTTATTAGGGATTGTGTGGTTACGAATTTAAGACCTACGTATCAATAATAACAAGAATAGTTGAAATTTTGTTTAAAATCCTTGATTTCGTCTAATTGAAACTTAGAATTGCCACCTAATCTGTGCTTTTAATTCGTCTCTTCCTTCTATTTCTTCACCGGTTTCTATCTGTTTTGGAAAGATAGATGTACTGTATCGAAGCCAGATATCCAACCCCTTCATCAGCCGGTATCGGGTGATCAGGTAATACCTGTATCCTTTCCCGGAATAGGCAGGTAAGCTGAACGCCCCGGCCATATCCTGTTCATAAGTGTATATCCTTGAATCATAGCTTTCTGTACTAAAAACCGACCATCTCAATGAAAAACTATAAGACTTGCCCATTGGTTTAAACCGTACCTCCTGATAAAACATTACCCCTCCTGGCTGCTTTCCTTTGACGACTCCCAACCCATTCACATCTCGCCTGAAATTCCCAGTTTTTTCCATTCATCCACTGGACATTTACCCTAACATTATTCTTAAGTACCGGAACTGGAATTTTCTTGAATAACTCTGATTGATCCGAAGGTTTCTCTTCCTGTTTATATCGGACATAAATTTCTGTACTTCTGTTTGGGGCATAGGTGAATTGTCCGAGCCATTCTTTCCCGTTTATGGGAGATGAACTTGTAAAACGAAGCCAGGGAAAACTAAAATAATCGAGATATCCCTGTAATTTAACCCGTGTTGAAATCTGCCATAAAATTCCGGTCAGGAAACCACTTTCATTTTGCACTTTACTCCCTTCCCGAAGCGCATCACATCCGATACACTGATACGCTCTGTCATAATTCCGGTAATGCAAGCTGATGGTCCAACGCTGATCCGGCATAAACAAGAGACCGGAAATTAATGCAGGATCTCCTTGCCCATCTGATGCGATTTCAGAATAAACAGTGGCATTCGGTAGCACATATCTTGCCGACCACCCTGCATTGAAAAATTTTCTTCCTGCAGGATCATAAAGTTCATACGGATCATCACCGGGCCAAAGGGGGAAACTGAAATGCTGATATTGAAAAGTAAATTCATTCCGAAAGCGATCATTTTGCCATTGGAGATGCCCTCCTGCGATAAACTGATCCAGAACAGCTTTGTCGCTCATCTCATCAGCAGTACGGTGCAAGCCGCTTTCTTGTATCGTACTTACATAAAAATTGCTAAAGACCGAATCGGCAGGAAACAAGGAAGCATCTCGTTTCTGAAAAGAAGTCCATCCATCAAATTTCCAGTTATGTTTCAAGAGCGTAAACGCCAATCCCCTGTTGAATCCTGATTCTCCGGAAGAAGAATACGGTCTTATACCTGCCCCTCTTCGAAAGAACTGCTGTACTTCGCTGCTCTTCCCAAGTGATAGTCCTTTCCATGCAACAAGACCCTGACCGAATTGCACCTGATAATCTCCCACTACAATCGTCTCCACCAACCTTTCGGGTTTGACATAGACATGCCATGAAAAATAATCCATACGTCCGCCGTTATTGCGCGAAAGCAAATTCTCCCCGGCATCTTTCTCCATCACGATTCCTGCACTAAAATAGCGACCGGCCTGCATGCGATAACGAAAATTAATATGATTGGGATCTCCTCTATAAAATGGAAATACCCCATCATTCGAGAACCCTTCTTTGTCCTGTAAAACTCTTCTTGCCCTGAACAAGACTTCATGTCGGGCTGCAGCTAACAATTCATTTAACTTAAATTTTTCATCCACTATTGCCTGTCCACATTTCACAAAGGGCTTAATTTTTCGCAACTGCTCCGTGTCAAACTGATCCGTCACCTGCAGTTCTTCCACTGTCAAAAAGCGACCAAAAACTTCGCGATGCCTTATAATCGCTGTAGCCTGTACATTGGTGATAAGAGGAGACGATATTATTTCGGTGATATCGTTTGCATTCAGATCGAGGATCCATTCCTGCTCCGGATCGGGCACTTCCTGATTACCGCTATTGTCGGCGGCTTCCTGCTGTGCTTCGATAATTTCTTCAGAAACCGGTGAGGTGACCGATTGAGATTTCACGAACAGGGGAAAACGGAAATAAATACAATAAATATTTTTCTCATATTCACCAACGTTATAAAATTTACGGACGACCCATTGAAAGACCTACTGCCGGACTAAATCCAAGCACCGGCCGATGCGCGGCAGCAATCATCAATTTAAAGCTTTTCAATTCCATCGTACAACCAAAAGAAAGCGAAAGATTTCTACCGCCCATGCCTCCCGAAATCAAAATCCTTTTATGAACGAAATAATTAAATGACCCTCTGAATTCAAACGATTGCTGTATCAAAGAAGATTCAGCGATGACATGAAACATTCCGGAGAACCGAAAGCGAACCCCCATGGAAAAATCAGTGGATGCCAACTCACTTTTTGTATCAACCGGAATGTTAAAAAAGGTAGCCGCATCTAACTTCGAACTTAGTCTCATCAGTGCGGCACCGCTGCAACTGTAGTTTCGTGTGCTTCCATAATTCTCTCCTTGTTCAACACCCTGCACTTCGAATCTCACTCCCGCATGAAAGTCGTTGCCGAAGCGTTTGGCAAGCGCAGCCGATAAATAATAACGTCTGTAAAGTGCATAGCCCTTCATCGCATATCCACCGGAAAAAAAAGTAGACGAAGGCAATCGAAAATTGCAGGCTATTCCTGATTCATTTAATTCACTCAACAAAAAAGAGCGACTGCTATACACGCCTGCACTGATGCTGTAGGCAGAATCCATAGCTGCCATATTTCCAAAACTTCCGGAAAAAGCATTGCCGGAAAATAAGAAACAAGCACCAGCCCCTACTCTATCTGCCGAAACCGGAAATTGAGCAAGGAGATATGAGGGTATGAAGAGTACTGAAATACACAGGCAATGCCTGATCAGGATTATTTTTTCCATTGAAATATGATAATTCCCCCTGGAGAAAAAGGAAAGGAGAAAGTTTATATACTAGCGTACTGAATTATTTTTTTGCTTTTGCTTTACCGGGTTTCACTGTTTTTTCCTTTTCCATTTTCAGGGCAGAATCCATAACTTTATCCTTCAGAGATTCTTTATAGGTAACAATTCTCTTCATCAATTTCGGATCAGCAACAGCTAAAATTTGAGCGGCAAGAATTCCTGCATTTTTGGCTGCATTCAATGCTACCGTTGCTACGGGTACACCATTTGGCATTTGCAAAATAGAAAGAATTGAATCCCATCCATCAATGCTGTTGGATGATTTCACCGGCACACCAATCACGGGCAGTGGTGTTACTGAAGCGGTCATACCCGGTAAGTGTGCCGCTCCTCCTGCACCTGCAATGATTACCTTAATCCCTCGACCTGCAGCTTCATTTGCATAGCTAAACATCCGTTCAGGAGTCCGATGCGCCGAAACAATGGTCATTTCATAAGCCACTCCCAATTGATCAAGTACTTCCGCAGCGTCTTTCATTACAGGAAGATCACTTTCACTACCCATTATTATTCCAACTAAAGTCATGTTTAAGGTTTAAGGTTTACCATGAAGCGTATCGCTTTTGCGATTCTGCTTCATGGTTTAAGAGTTAAAGTTCAATGTTTATAGTTTAATGTTCAATGACTTCCCAGTGTGTGAAGCGAACGTTCCTCCCAGTGAAGCGTCCTAATTCGTGATTACTTTTAATGTTCTTTGCACCTTCTTTGACAATTGTATAGCTTCTTCAAGATGATCAGCAGTAATCGTGACATGCCCCATTTTACGGAAAGGTTTTGTTATTTTTTGCCGTAGAGATGGACATAAACACCCGGCCATTTCATCACTTCTTCAATACCGGTATAATGCGCTTCGCCTGAATGATCGGCCTCTCCGAGCAGATTGATCATAACTGCCGGCCTAACCGTTGACGTATCACCGGGAGGCAAACCCATTATTGCTCGTAGATGCTGTGCATATTGTGAGGTGATATTTCCTTCAATGGTTTGGTGTCCGCTGTTGTGAGGACGAGGTGCAATCTCGTTCACCAGCACATCGCCTTGCCGGGTGACAAACATCTCCACCGCAAGAATTCCTACCAGACCCATTTTATCGATCACTTTTCGCGCAATAGCGATAGCAGTTTCTTCAATTGACTTACTTATCCGTGCCGGACTACATAAAAATTCGACGAGATTGGCTTGCGGATTAAACTCCATCTCCACTACAGGGAAATGACTGATCTCCCCCAGATGATTCCGTGAAACAATGACAGCAATTTCCATGGAGAAGTCTACCATTTCTTCGAGCACACAAGGTCCTTCAAACGCTGACTCGATATCAGCAACTGATCGTAGCTTCATCACCCCTTTCCCATCATATCCGCCCTTGCGCAACTTAAGCATACCCGGCAGATGGGCTTCCATTTTTTGCAACTCTGTTCTATCTTTTACCAATGCAAAAGTGGCTGTTGGAATTCCATGGGTAATAAAAAACTCCTTCTGCAACCCTTTATCCTGAACCATTCGAAGGAGCAAGGGCTGCGGAAAAACGGGAATTCCCTCGGCTTCCAATCGCAATAAAGCCTGCGTATTCACATGCTCAATCTCTACTGTAATCATACTGCACTCTTTTCCAAATCGGTACACATCTTCCTCCGACCGGAAATCGGCATGGGTGAAGTGCTCACAGAGATGACGACAGGGCGCATTGGCATCCGGATCCATTACAGAAGTGCTGATATTCAGATTTATAGCTTCCTGAATCAGCATCCTTCCCAGTTGCCCTCCACCCAATATACCTAATCGGAACTGTTGTCCGGCGAATTGAAAACTCATAGTGGTGCAAAAATACATTGAAAATCAAGGGTAACCATCTATAAACGAATACAAATGTTTATTCCTTCGAAGCGTTTGTAAATCAGTAATTAAAGAAAAAATAAATTTGGGCTCTTTTTCATTTTAAACACCTTTAGTTCATTGAAAAATGGGTTCTTGAAGGTTGTTTAAAAGAGTAAATTAGGTAATGGATTCAAATAAGCTTTCACTGTAAAACCACTTTTAAAAAACGATTTGAAATAATCAGGCTATTAAATTCTCTTTAAACGATACAGTTATCTTTCAATGTGAGAAGATCGGTTATCTACCAAAGAAAAAACAATTATTTTACCTTTATAAATTCCATACACTGCGGAAATATTCTTGTGAATTAAACCAATTCTACAACTCTTGTGTCGTTTGCTCGCGATAAAGGCTCTGGGAAATAAAGAGACAACCAATTCGAATTCCTGCACACGGTCTAGAAATTGTTCGGCTTCAACCAATGACCACTCTACAAGTAAATAGTTATAAAAATTATCGAGCTGCAGAACTGCCAATTCAGACCATTCAATCTTTAGGTGAGCGGCCATATTTTTTCCAGACTTCTGAACTTGAATATGTGTTTCCTTCCTTTGCTTGCTTCATTCCAAGTTCAATCTCCTCTTTCTGCTTCTCTGTAAGGCCTTCCCACCAATCATTGCTTTCCTGAATTTGCTTAAAATGGAAGAGTGATTGCAGCGTATTCTTGTCTTGCAATTCCTTTAACCACTGAAGCAGTTCAAGTTTGATTAGGTTTGACTTCATACTGCTAAAATAACTGATTTTATACATGCGCTGCAAATTTTGATTGATCAAACACTTAAATTCCGGCAAAAATAACACTCAAATGCGGCTTACCTGTTTTTAAACGAATACAAATAATTACGACAAGCCACCTTTTTTCTTACCTTCGCGCCTCTTATGCCAGACGTAAACGTTCACGACAAAACCTTCTCTCCCTTCATTACTGCTGATCTCATCCAAAAGAGAGTAGCTGAGCTGGGTGCGGCCATTGATACTGATTATGCCGGAAAAAAACCATTGCTGATTGGGGTCTTGAACGGCTCTGTGATTTTCATGGCCGATCTGCTTCGTCATATCAAATCCGCCTGTGAAATCGGATTTATCAGGGTGAGTTCGTACCATGGTACCGAAAGTTCCGGCAAAGTAAGAAACGTAATGGGTATTAATGATGACATCACCGGTCGCGACATTATCATCGTTGAAGATATTGTTGATACAGGAGATACGGCAGTATATTTGATCGACGAGATTAAAAAGAAGAATCCGGCCAGTATCAAATTTGCTACGATACTTTTTAAACCCACCGCTCTTCGCCATGCTATAAAGCCCGACTATATAGGATTCGAAATACCTCCTGCATTTGTAGTGGGCTATGGCCTCGATTATGACGGGCTGGGAAGAAACCTCGCAGATATTTACCAGTTAAAATCATAAAATGAATATGCTGAACATTGTACTCTTCGGCCCTCCGGGAGCAGGTAAAGGCACTCAAAGTGCTAAACTGATTGAGAAATATCAACTCGTTCATCTCTCGACCGGAGATATTTTCAGAGCGAACATCAAAGGTGGAACAGAGTTGGGAAACCTTGCAAAAAGTTTTATGGATCAGGGTCAACTGGTGCCGGATGAAGTGACAATCCGTATGCTGGAATCAGAAGCTGATAAATCACCGGATGCGAAAGGTTATATCTTCGATGGCTTTCCACGCACACCGGCACAAGCGAAAGCACTGGATAATTTCCTCGCTACAAAAAACACATCTATAACGATGATGCTTGCATTGGAGGTGGAAGAAGAAGAATTAAAAAAGAGATTGCTTCTCCGCGGACAAGATTCAGGACGTCCGGATGACAAAGATCCGGCTATCATTCAGAAGCGGATTGATGTGTACCGTAACGAAACCGAACCTGTGCGGGATTATTATCAGGCGCAAAATAAATACACAGGGATTGATGGCATTGGCAGTATAGATGACATCTTCAGCCGTCTCTGCGATGCGATAAGGTCCATCGCAAATTAATTTATTGAACGCGGCTGACGCGGATGTTAACGATGAGCGCAGATATCAAAATCTAAAAAATAACTTACCAAAAAAATATAATGTCCGGAACTAATTTTGTTGACTACGTAAAAATCTGTTGCCGCTCAGGAGCAGGTGGTGCAGGTGCCGTTCATTTTCACAGAGATAAATTCACAGCCAAAGGTGGTCCTGATGGTGGTGATGGGGGAAGAGGCGGACATATCATCGTAAGAGGAAATGCGCAACACTGGACCTTGCTGCATCTCAAATACAGAAAGCATGTCATTGCTGAACCGGGTCAGGGTGGTGGCAGCACCCTCAAAACAGGGGCTGATGGAGAAGATATCATTCTTGAAGTTCCATTGGGGACTATCGCCAGAGATGCCGAAACGGGAGAAAAGCATTTTGAAATTGAGTTTGACGGACAAGAAGAAATAATTGTCCCCGGAGGACGGGGTGGCAAAGGCAATTGCCATTTTAAAACATCCACCCTGCAAACTCCACGTTTTGCTCAGCCCGGAGAAAACGGCAGAGAAGAGTGGAAAATACTCGAATTAAAATTACTCGCTGATGTAGGATTAGTCGGATTTCCGAATGCAGGTAAAAGCACCTTGCTCTCTGTTGTCTCTGCAGCCAAGCCGGAAATCGCTGATTATCCTTTTACCACTCTCGTACCCAATCTGGGCATCGTCAAATACCGTGATTCCAAATCCTTCGTAATGGCCGATATTCCGGGAATCATCGAGGGAGCCCATGCGGGAAAAGGACTCGGATCACGCTTTCTGCGACATATTGAACGGAATTCAGTATTGCTGTTTATGGTGCCGGTCGATGCAAAAGATTTGTGCAAGGAATATGAAATATTAATCAATGAACTGCGTTTGCACAATCCGGAATTACTCGATAAACGGCGTGTGATTGCTATCACAAAAACTGACATGATTGATGATGAATTACAGCGAGCGATGATGGCGGAAACACCAACAGACAAACAATCGGATGGCACTGCTGTACCTGTTCTCTTCATTTCTTCTGTTACAGGAAAGGGAATTACAGAACTGAAAGATGTCCTTTGGGATCAGATGAACGAACGATCATTCCTTTCTCGATAAATGCATGCAACTCCCGTTCTGGATACAACAGCTTGACACCCGCCTGTTTCTTTTCATCAACGGAGCGCATGATCCCATTGTCGATTTTATCCTGTATTGGGTGAGTCAAAAATTTACCTGGATCCCATTTTATGCCTGGTTACTTTATGTACTTTATAAAACTTATGCCGGAAAAACACTTTACTTCTTCCCAATAATTGCTGCCCTTATTGCAGTAAGTGATCAGCTTTCCACCTTATTAAAAAATACCACTGAACGACTCCGGCCCTGTCATGATCCTGCACTTCAGGAATGGGTACATTTGGTAAACGATAAATGCGGGGGGCAATTTGGTTTTGTCAGTTCACATGCTGCAAATACGATGGCATTGGCGGTGTTTATACTTCTTGTTTTACCACGGAGTAGTAAGATCTTTCAACTCGAATTACTGGCTTTTGTGCTCTTGAATGGTTACAGCAGAATCTACTTGGGCGCACATTATCCGCTAGATGTACTTTGCGGATGGGCCTTAGGCTTCATTCTGGCAGTAATTTTTTCTACATTGTTCCGTCAAACCATCAAAGTTTCCGATAAAATTGCTGTTACACATGAATAATATTCTACTTGTATTCATCGGGGGTGGGTTAGGCAGTGTGGCGAGATATCTTCTGGGCTTATTCATGCAGAAGTCCATTCAAAGCAGTATTCCCTGGCATACGCTTGCTGCGAATATCATCGCCTCTGCTCTTCTTGGATTTGTGGTAGCTACAATAGCTCTTCGCCCCGGCAATTTTGAACATCAGCGACTCTTCATCGGCATCGGATTTTGCGGCGGACTTAGCACATTTTCAACTTTTACCATGGAAGGATTTGAAATGTTCCGGGCCGGACACATCGGGCTGGCCCTTACGTCTACTTTAGTCAGTGTTGTCGTGTGCCTGATTGCTTTCTGCGCGGCATGGATGCTGCAAAAATGAAACAAATCAAAAGACAATTTATAGCCTGCTTATTACTAACGACACTATTGTCTGTTGCATATTCCTATGCGCAACCTTCAAAGACCGGCTATTGGATTAATTATAATTTTTCGCTTAAATTTTAATGAAAATAGTTGGTCTCCACCTTGATTTAAATTTACGGAACTACGAATTTCTTCATGATCTTGAACAGGGGTTGATACGAGGGTCTATCTACTATAACTTACCTGCGCAAAAACTTCAACTTTCAGCAGGGCAGCATGGAGCCATGTGGAACAATATAAAGAAGAAAACCAACCAAAGATTGCGTCGGAAGAACGGCGATTGCATCAGCAGTTGCAATTGAATTCACAATTAGACAGGGCCACCATATCCCATCGATATCGGCTGGAACAACGTTTCTTTTCCACTAAATCCAATATACGATTTCGCTATCAACTAAACGTACAAGTTCCTCTAAATAAAAGCAAATTAGAAAAAGGAGCCGTATACTTGATACTAATGGACGAAATCTTCCTCAATTTTGACTCTCCGGTTTTTGATAGAAATCGATTTCTTTGCAGTGCAGGTTTCTTTCTTACACCTCATCTTCGTATAGAAGGAGGGATGCTCTGGCAGATGTATGAGAGAAGTAATAAAAGACAAGTGCTTTTTACCATTCACCAAACCATCAATTTTCAT
The DNA here is from genome assembly GCA_016721435.1 of Bacteroidota bacterium. Classification (GTDB taxonomy): domain Bacteria; phylum Bacteroidota; class Bacteroidia; order AKYH767-A; family OLB10; genus JAJTFW01. The sequence continues at coordinate 33,189 of JADKIC010000032.1, read as the reverse complement.
AACAAAGAATAAACATCTGAAAGGAATTCCTGATTTTTATTTCATTTCACCCCTTGATGTAACTTAAATTATATCCTTATTAACATATATGCTGAACAAACTCCAACTATTACTATTAGGATTCTTATTATCTACTTCATCCTTAAAGGCACAACAACAACTGGTGACTTATGCAGGAAACACTGGAAATGAAAGCTTCAATGATCTGCTACAACTTTCTAATGGGAATTATTTAGTGATTGGTGCAGCTGACAATTTAAATTGGATTCCCGTTACATCCTTACAAATGGCATGGAGTAATCCGGGAATCAGCAATAACCAAGGTACAGGTAAAATCTGCTTTCTTCTGGAGATGGATCCGACACTTCAACAAATTTTAACCGTTTGTTCACTTCCTGCAGGTGCAGCCGAAGATTTTCGATTTATCAAAACTGCAAATGTGCCCGGGCAGGTCACCGGAAACATCTTCATCAGCGGCGATACTCAGGATAGTAATACCGGAGGATACTTCATTGGAAAACTGAATAATAATTTCCTGAATGGCATTCCAACCGGATTCACCTGGGTGAAAAATGTGAAGGCTGCTACCGGTCAATATCCGGATGCCTATCAGCCGTGGGATGTGGGTAATGATGGTAAGGTGGTGTATGCATATGGGGATTCACATGACTATAACTGGTCAGCTATTTATAGAACTGACAGTGACGGAAACGATGAAGTAGTTACCAATTGGAGAATTCACTGGATAAATGGAGGTGGCGAATATTATGGATCTGCTTCTTCCTATCCCGGCGGAATAAACAACCTGACCTATAGTGCCATTGTTTTTAAAAGAGATGCGAACCGTTGCGAATTGCGCTCTACTTCCGCTATAGACTACAACACCACAACGTCTGACGGTAACGGAGGTACGAAAAAGGAAAATGGCCACTGGATGTGCTGTACAATGGTCCTTGTAATCCCGGGGTGTCTGGAAATTCATCCTCCGGTCCGGGTATACGGGATATTCCCCCCTCTTCTACCTTTACCTATGGTCCCTCATCGATATGTATTGACAGGAGGGATAACCGGATGTACATTGGATTTAACAGCAAGAGCATTTTGCCTGGAGGAAATCCCGATTTTGAACCGGCGGTGATGGCCATGGATCAGAACGGCACATTGCTATGGTGGTCACGACTATACCATGAAATTACACCGGCCGGTGATACGGTGAACTCTACCCCTGATCAATACCTCGATGCGCTTGCAATTGACTATTCTTTACCACAACAAAATTCCTTCCTGGTAGTAGCAGCCCGATGTCATGGGAATAATATTGAAAACCTTTGGGAGGGTAATCAAATTGCGGCCAATCCTTCTGCTAACGGATTTCAGAATACGTTTACGGGCACCAGTGGAAATATTCACATCTCCTGGCTTGGAAAAATAAAACTAGCAGATGGCACACTCCATCACAGCACCTATATGGCCGAATATGCAGAAGGAACCGGTAGCCTTGGTGCTGCACATCCTGATCCCAACCTCGATGGATGGCCAAATCCTAACACCGGATGGCCCAATGTAAACACGACATATATTGGTAAAAATAGAATTAAGGCAAATGGAGGACTTTCCTGCTGGAATGAATTCGTCAGATTATATACTCCCGACCTTTCAAAGCCACTTTATAGCTCTTTGCTGGTAGGCGCCTGGGATACATTGACACAAAGCGGAGGTGATAATGTACGACTGATGGGAGTCTGGAAAACAGACTCTTCCATTGTTGTGATTGGAAAACATACGGGGAGTGGCGCTGAGCTACCCTTGCAAAATATTCCGGGCTGGGGCAATAATAATTATAACGGTGAAACTGCTATTCTTGCTTGTTTAAGAGCCAACAATTTCATCAATAGTGATGATCAGCCCGGAAATAGTACTTCAGGAATTAGCGACGATCCTGAAAAAAAGAATGGTATAATCTGCTTTCCCAATCCCGCGAGTGATAATATTTATGTTCGTTCGTCCAACTCTTCAGTTGATCAATTTCGCCTATCCGACATCAGTGGACGCATTCTGCTTACACTACAAACTTCCTCTAATAATGCTATCGTTAACACATCAATAATCAGCGATGGGCTTTATATTATAGAGGGGATAGATAGGGTAGGAAGAAAAACAGGTTCCCAAAAAATCATTATCAAGCATTGAAAAAAAACTAAATTGTCCATTTGCCCAGGAAATCCCTTTTGGTATATAGAGCAAACCGGAGAATAATAAAAATCGTTGCATTCATTATGATCGCGAGATTTCACGACGTTGCGTCCGTTCTGTCTGCCTGCCTAAGCCTCAGCTGCCGGTAAGTTTGACCCCATCTCCTGTTCTGCTGATTTTCAATGAGATGAATACATAATTCCAGAAAATAAATATGTCACAAATAAACATTTTTTCATTTACTTTGTTTTCACATTGAACTTTGAACCATGAAGCAGAATCGCGAAAAGCGATACGCTTCATGGTAAACATTAAACATTGAACATTAAACATGGATCGAAAATCATTTCTCCGAAAAGGCTTGCTGGGAACAAGTATGTTCGCAGCATCTGCAGCCCTTGGACAAGTTATTCGCAACAATATTGATGAACTAAAAGAGTTGGACATCATCGGCTTCAACCATATCCCTAACGAAAAATCAGAACTTATGGCAAATACCATCTTACATAAATCTGCTTCACGCGGACAAGCTAATCATGGCTGGCTCGATTCCAAACATACTTTCAGCTTTGCGAATTATTATAATCCCGACCGCATGCATTTTGGGGTACTGCGCGTGTTAAATGATGATACGGTAGCTCCAGGCATGGGCTTTGGTACTCATCCGCATGACAATATGGAAATTATTTCCATTCCTCTTGAAGGTGATCTTGAGCATAAGGATAGCATGGGAAATGTAACGGTCATTAAAAATGGTGATATTCAAGTGATGAGTGCCGGCACCGGAATTCAGCATAGCGAGTACAACAAAAACAAAGATAAGACCGTAAAATTTTTGCAAATATGGCTTTTCCCAAAAGAAAAGAATGTCAAACCCCGTTATGACCAAATTACATTAAATGAAGAAGATCGTCATAATAAATTACAGCAAATTCTTTCTCCCAATGCCAATGATGCGGGGGTATGGATTCATCAGGATGCCTGGTTCCATCTCGGCAAATTAGACAAAGGCACCAGCATCGAATACAAGGTAAACAAAAAAGGTAATGGCGTTTATGTTTTTCTTCTTCATGGTGAAATGAAAATCAATGACCAACTCATCGAGAAGCGAGATGGCTTTGGCATATGGGATGTGGAATCCCTACAAATTTCTGCACAAGATAATTCCGAAGTATTGGTGATGGAAGTGCCAATGATGGTATAATTGCACTTCATCTACGCGGGACCGAGTTTTAATCCTACTTAACGGGCCAATCTTTCAATTCGGTTGCTGATAGTTCGGATTGTTCACAAAAGCGGTATCCGTAAATGTCTTGAGGAAATCTACGAGACATTGCTTTTCAAACGGCGTCAGTTGCAAACCAAATTCCTTGAATGCCTTTGTCATGATCGGATCAATATTGGGAGAAGTCTGATGGACGCTGCTGTTATAGAATTCCACAACTTCCTCCAACGTCTGATAACGACCATCGTGCATATAAGGTGCGGTTAATGCGATGTTTCTCAACGAAGGAATACTGAACTTCCCATCATCCAAAATATTTCCGGTATAATTGTACTTGCCTCGATCCTGTCCGGAGGGTATACTATCAAGACCATTGTTCGTGATGGCATTGCTGGTCATCAGGGGACCACCGTGACAATGGAAACAATCACCTTGCTCTGTAAAAAATATAGCCATTCCTGTCAATTCAGAAGAAGTGAGATTTTCTGTATGATTCAGATAGCGGTCGAATTTTGAATCAGCGCTCGTCAGCGTCCTGATAAATTGTCCGATGGCGGCAACAATTTTTGTTTTCAATTCGAGATCACTCATAGAACGAAATGCATTGTTACCAAAAGCACGAAAAAACATGTTCTTGTACTTCGTACTGGATTCCAGTCGATCCACTAATGTATCCATATTGGTATTAAAAAAAGGAGGTTCAAAGTCACCCATACACACGGCTTCTGTTGTTGGAAATTGTCCATTCCAGGTGAAATCAGGATTAAATGCAAGATTCATGATTTGCAATACACTAATGCTATCCCCATTAGCTGCAACAAATGCAGGAGAAGAATAAGCCATACCGGCAATGTGACAGGAAGAGCAACTTAATCCGTTGGAAGAAAGTATGGGATCATAAAACAAATGGTGACCGAGTTCAATGCCTTCTACTGTTAGAGGATTACCTACCGGAATATTTGCAGGAGGAAATCCTGAAGGAATAATCAGATTGTAAGGTGTGGTCTGCACAGCATCATTTTCTGCATCCTTCTTACAAGAATGGATAATTCCTGTGATCATCAGCAGGAGTATCAAGATATAGCTCTTATTTTTCATTGCAGCATAAATACATCACTACCATTTTCCTTCAATTTCATCATGGCCGCCATGACACCCATAGAGTAGTTGCCATCCACTTCAAAATCATAATTAGCCGGATTCTTATACCATTCATTGATATCCATTACCAAGCCCAATGAATTACTTCCTTCACTTAGCGTAAACGAATGACTAATGACACAATTTACCAGATATTGATTCCGACCGATGTGCATGGCATAACCGGGAAAACTAAGTCCGCTTATGTACGATCCTTCCAGCTTCATGAAATGGTAACCTCCGCCCATCATATCCGGCCAGGCCATATTGATATTTTCATTGGTAGCAGGCAATGCATTACTGATATTGTGAGCGGAATCAAGCCCCACTTGCAACTTCATTCCAATAAACTGACCTGTTACAGGTATATTATTTTTTATTTTAAGTGTTGCAGCGACTCTTGCATCAACGTAACTAAAGTCTGATATATCCACCAATGAGCTATCCGGCTTTATCAGCTGAATATTTGAAATGTAAAACTGAAGGCGCGAAACACTGTACTGATTACCCGCAGCATTGGTGTAATTTATGGTATCAAATAACAATGGAGTGCTTCCCGATTTAAAGGAAAGGTTAAGCGAAAGCGAACTTGTCTCTACAGGTGTCGTGTCTTCGTCTTTTTTACAAGAGGCAATGATGAGGAGGAGGGCCAACGCCAGATACTTTTTCATGAGTTGTCTTTTTACAAAAGTAAGCAGGGTGGGGTGGCCATTAAAATGACGGCAGTCATCTTTAAAGCTAATAAATACCACTATAAAAACACCTATAAACACACTTTCACTTTCGTATGAAACAAATGTTACAAACCGGCGCACCGCACTGATGATTTGCATCACATTTAATAAAAAACAATCAATAAATTGAAACCATTTTAAAAGAGGATGTATTCTTAACAATTTGGTCATCTCCTGCCAATTTACCAAAAGCCAAAGACCAATAACAAAGTTTATATAAATTTGTACAATGAGAAAACTAATCATACTGATCATTTCCATCTTCCCCCTCTTGTTAAACGGACAGTCACCCGGTACAGGTCGTCCGAAACTGATAGTAGGCGTTGTAATAGACCAGATGCGTCCGGATTACCTCACCAGATACTATTCAAAATTTGGTGACAGTGGTTTCAAAAAAATACTTAAAAACGGATTTTATTGCCGGAATACGCAATTCAATTATGCACCCACCTATACGGGTCCGGGTCATGCGAGTATTTATACCGGAACCACCCCTTCGTTACATGGAATAACAGGCAATGACTGGTACGACCAATCGGCGATGGATACTGTCTATTGCACCCAGGACACTTCTGTAAGTGCAGTTGGTGGAGAAGGCAGAGAAGGCATGATGTCACCTCATCGTTTACTAACCACTACCATTACCGATCAATTGCGTTTGTCCACACAGATGAAGGCAAAGGTTGTTGGAATTTCACTCAAAGACCGTGGTGCCATCTTGCCTGCCGGACGCAGTGCAGATGCTGCTTATTGGTACGATGGAAAAAGTGGAAACTGGATAACCAGCTCCTGGTACCGGAACGATCTCCCGAAATGGGCGCAGGAATTTAACGATCGAAAATGGCCGGAACAATATCTCTCCAAACCCTGGAATACCGCTTTACCAATAAAAGAATATTTTGAAAGTGATCCTGATGATAGTCCTTATGAAGCCGTTTTCAGAGGAGAAGAAAATCCTGTATTTCCCCATGATCTGCCCGCGCTCAAAGGAACAGGATATGATCTGGTCAGGAGAACTCCCTTTGGAAATACACTGACCAAGGATTTTGCATTGTCTGCGATCCTGGGAGAAAAGATGGGGGCGGACAGCATTCCCGATTTCCTTTGCGTCAGTTTTTCAGCGACAGATTATGTAGGACATCAGTTCGGACCCAACGCTATTGAAACGGAAGATACCTACATCCGTCTTGATCGCGACATCGCTGACTTACTAACGTTTCTGGATAACCGAATTGGGCAGGGCGCTTATTTGTTATTCATGACTGCTGATCATGCCTGCATGGAAAATCCTAAATTCATGCTGGATCATAAATTGGCTGCGGGATTTTCTGATCCGACAACAATAAAAGATACTATCCGTTATTTCTTCACCCGGAAATATGGAAAACCGGAATACTTGCAATGTTATTTAAATGATCAGGTTCATTTCGATGAAACCCTCATTGCAAGATAAACTTTGATGTTTGCAGTATTGAACCTGACCTCGGAAATTTTCTACGAAAATCGATTCCGGTATAATGGATATAATCACTGGCTGCAATTTACAAGAGGAAGAATATACTGAGCTCTTTCGTAACCGTATTCAAAGGGGATATCAAAAAGGAAGGAGTGGTAATGTCTGCATTCAATTTGCTCCCGGATGGACCGATCCTTTGTACGGCGGAAATGGCACACAAGGAACAACACATGGAAGTCCTTATCCTTACGATGCGCATGTACCTTTACTTTGGTACGGTTGGCGAATTCCCGCGGGCAACTCTGCCGCTGAAGTTCAAATTACTGATATCGCTCCTACACTTTCCTTCCTGCTGAATATAACGTTACCGAATGGATGTACGGGGAAAAAAATTGATGCGTTAATAAAATAATTTGGAAATTTGAAAATGTCTAATTTGAAAATTTGAAAATGTCTAATTTGAAAATTTGAAAATGTCTAATTTGAAAATTGAAGATAGCTATTTAATGGGTTGATCTTAAAGGATTTGAAGATTGATTTAATGAATATATGATTTAGTGCAATCTCTGGCGATGATCTCCGAAAAATACCTTGATATTTGTCAGGCTGGATTGAGGTTAACAGATTTAAAAGATCTCGGGTATCTGATGGATCGAAATACATTTGAATGATTTATTTAATTACAGGCTAGAAAAGATTGAAGATTGTCCCTATTTTTGCGGAATGATGACGGCAATAATTCTGTTTCTGGAAAGTTTAGGGGGTGGCGAATTGGTGGTGATTTTGCTTTTTGTACTTCTGTTTTTTGGGTCGAAGAATATACCAAGTTTGGCTCGTGGATTGGGTTCCGGCATTCGTCAGTTTAAAGATGCTATGAACGGTGTGCAAAGTGAAATTAAGCAGGGAATGCATGAAGTTGAAAAGCAAGCAAACATTTTGGCTGTTGAGGAAAAAGCAAAACAGGAAGCGAAAGTATCTTCCAATCCGATAACTGCGGAACCTACCGCTGAAACACCCCAACAAGAAGCTCCAATTATCAGCCCGGAAGAAAGGTCGGCTGCTCGATAATTTAACTTTCACACTACTTTTATCCTTTACTCCTTCTTGCTCTATTGTATTTTTTTGAATTATTTATGCTTGTTATCCAACTACTTAACTCCCTTTCCTATTTAAAATAAAACAAAATATACATTGGAAACGTTTTTTGCATCAATAGTTTCCATAGTTTTGTACCCAATATTAAAAAATGAGTTTATTCAAATCAGAAAATAGGATTTTAAAAGGAGCGGATGAGTTATTCTGCCGGTTTGGTATTAAGAATGTAACGATGGACGACATCGCCCGTCATCTTGGTGTTTCTAAAAAAACACTCTATCAGCACTACGAAGACAAAAATAAAATAGTCGTTTCTGTTATAGAAAGCGGCATGGGTGAGCACGAGTTAAAGTTCGATGAATTTGAAAAAGCTTCGAAAAATGCCATTGAAGAGATTTTGCATACGATGCATTATATGAGCAGTGTATTTGCAACAGTAAATCCGAATGTATTCTATGATATGCAGCGGTATCATCCGGAAGCCTGGCAGATTTTCAGGAAATTTAAAGAAGAAAAGGTACTTCACCAGATCATCAGGAATTTGGAAAAGGGAAGGGAACAAGGATTATACCGTACGGACTTCAGTATAAAAATACTGGCTCGTCTTCGATTGGAAGAAATTGAATTGGGTATGAATCCCCTCTTCTACCCTGCCGATAAATACAACCTACATGATGTAACCATACAGTTGCTGGAACATTATCTGTATGGAATATGCACGTTGAAAGGCCATAAATTAATAAATAAACATAAACAGCTCATCGAAGAGGAAGATTAACTTTTATTTAATACAATTCATGGTCCGTAAAAACGTCTCAGCAAAATAATTCAACATTTCATTCAATATATTAACGCTATTTCATAAATAATATGAAATTTGCACTCCCAAATAACTTACCTATGAAAAAACTCCTGACTTTATACCTGCTCAGTTTCTTTATCGGAAGCCTACAGGCCCAGGACAGCACCTTCAGCCTGCAACAAGCCATTGACTATGCGCTTGCCAATCACTCAGCCGTAAAAAATGCGTTGATTGAAGAAGAAATTGCCAATAAGAAAATCAATGAATTAATCGGAGCCGGTACCCCTCAAATTAATGGAAGCGCTGAACTCAATAACTTTCTGGATATTCCGGTGAGCTTTGTGCCCGGTGAATTCTTTGACGGCGAGGCCGGCACCTTCTTTCCGGTCCAGTTTGGTCAGCAATACAGTGCTTCTGCCGGAGTTTCCATCTCCCAGTTATTATTTGATGGTAGTTATATGGTAGGTCTGCAAGCAAGCAAGACTTATCGTGAACTGAGTCGTAAGCAAAGTAAACAAACCCGAACGGAGACAGCGGTGAATGTCAGCAAAGCCTATTATGGCGCATTGGTGGCCGAAGCTAGAATGGAAATCATCGATGCGAATCTTGAACGTGTGGTAAAATTATTAAGTGATACAAGAGCTTATTATGAAAATGGTTTCGTCGAAAAAATTGATGTTGATCGCATAGAGCTCACTTATAATAACCTGATGGTGGAAAAGGAAAAAATTCTGCGCTATAAGAGTATTAGCTATACTTTATTAAAATTTCAGATGAGTTTCCCGGCCGGACAAGAAATAAAGCTGAGTGATAAACTGGAAGAAATCGCTCTTAAAAACACTTCTATTCCTGAAAATGTAAATCTTGCGAACCGACCGGAGTATGAAGTGATGACCGTTACAAAGCAACTACAGGAACTGGATGTGAAAAGATACAAGTCGTTGTATTTACCGGGTCTGGTAGCATTTGGCAGTTTCAGTTACAACAATGCCCGAAATCAGTTTGATATTTTTGATTCCGGCTTACGCTGGTTTCCTACATCGCTGATTGGCTTAAAATTGTCAATTCCAATATGGGATGGGTTGCAAAAAAGTTCAAAGATTTCTCAATCAAAGCTGACTTTGCAAAAAGTGGAAAACGCGATGGACCTGATGAAAAACAGCTACGCACTGGAACTGGAGTCGGCGAAAATAAATTTTCAAAACTACACTTCAAGTCTGGTGATCGTTAAGAAAAATAAAGAACTGGCAAACGAAATCGCCCGGGTTGCAAAAATAAAATATGACAATGGTGTCGGATCAAGTCTGGAAGTTGTAGATGCAGAAAGTTCCTTACGTGAAGCAGATGCCAATTTCTTCAATACACTCTACGATACCATCATTGCTCGCATCGATCTTGATAAAGCGAGCGGACAAATTAATTATTAATCATAAAAGCACTAATTTAAAATAAGATATGAAACATCTTACCTATATAGTACCTTTCACCATCGCGATTCTGATGACAGCTTGCGGCAGCCCCGATAAAAAAGCTGAACTTGAAAGTTTAAAAAAGCAACAAAGTGAAATAAAAGATAAGATCGCTACGTTGGAGGCCGAACTGGCAAAAAGTGGAGAAGGGAAGAAAGAACCCGGTCGCGATGTGGCTATCACCAAAGTGGAATTGGGTCCTTTCAGTCATCTGATAGAAGTTCAGGCTAAGGTAGAGGGAGAAGATAATGTGATGGTTAGTCCTGAAACACCCGGCACGATCTCGAAAATTTTTGTGAAAGCCGGTGACAGAGTAAATGCCGGAACCGTTTTAGCGGAGCTGGAAAGCAATGTGTACATGAAAAGTCTGGAGGAAATGCAAAGTGCGAGAGAATTTGCGAATACACTCTTTCAAAAACAGAAGTCCCTATGGGATCAGAAAATAGGAACTGAAATACAATACCTGCAAGCAAAAAATAATCTTGAATCTATAGATCGTAAAATGGCGACAGTTCGTCAGCAATTGGAGATGACGCGTATTAAGTCTCCCATCAACGGATCGGTAGATATTGTGGATTTGAAAGTGGGACAAGCCTTTTCTCCGGGAATGCCCGGCTTGCGTGTGGTGAACTTTTCAAAATTAAAAGTACAGGCCGAAGTTGCAGAAGCTTATATTTCTAAGGTAGAAAAAGGAGATCCGGTAGAAGTGTATTTTCCTGATCAGAAAATTACTACAAAGGCTACTATCACCTACGCAGGAAAAGTAATTGATCCTATCAACAGAACTTTCCGGGTTGAAGTGAATATGTCCGGTAAAGAAGCATCTCTGCATCCTAACCAGGTAGCCATCGTTCGTATTGCAGATTATAAATCCGATAAAGCCATTGCATTGCCCCTCGCTATTGTTCAAAACACTCCGGAGGGTAGTTATCTGTTCGTTGCGGAAAATGGAAAAGCAAAAAAACAAATGGTTAAAACAGGATTAAACTATGCCGGTAAACTTGAAATTCTCGAAGGATTAAATGCCGGAGACATGGTAATATCCAGCGGCTACCAGGACCTTATCGACGGACAAAAAATCAACCTTTGATCCAACAATAATTATACATCTTATTTTTAATACTTCCCTAATGTTATGAAAGACGTCTTCAAAGAATTCAAGCCCAGCAGTTGGGCCATTGATAATAAGACCACCATATTCATCCTCACTGTAATCATTACATTGGCGGGAATAATGGCTTACAATAGTTTGCCGAAAGAAAATTTTCCTGACATCTCACTACCGCAAATCTTTGTCAGCGTGGTGCATCCCGGAACATCACCGGCGGATATGGAAAATTTGATTGCCAAACCCATTGAGAAGCAAGTGAAAGCTGCCACAGGTGTGAAAAAAATCACCAGTAACTCCGTGCAGGATTTTACCAGCGTCATTGTTGAATTCAATACCGATGTTCCGGTGGCCATTGCGAAACAACGGGTGAAAGATGCTGTAGACAAAGCACGTTCTGATTTACCCAATGATCTCAAACAGGAACCTTCCATTACCGATATCAACTTCAGTGAAATTCCTATCCTCTTTATTAATTTATCCGGAGATATGGAATTAAATAAACTGAAGAATTATGCGGATGATATTAAGGATAAGATTGAAAGTCTGAAAGAAATCAGTCGGGTAGAAATGGTGGGGGCCCTCGACCGTGAGATACAGATCAATGTGGACATGTATAAAATGCAGGCTGCTCAAATCGCTTTAGGTGATATTGAAAGAGCAATTGCTACTGAAAACATGTCGATTTCAGGTGGGACAGTTTCAACCGATGGTGTCAGAAGAACGATTGGTGTCAAGGGAGAATTCAAAGACATCAGTCAGGTAAGGAACATCATCATAGCAGGAGCTTCCGGAGCAGCGGTTTATTTGAAAGATATTGCAGATGTTCGCGACACCTATAAAGAACAGGAAAGTTTTGCACGTTTAGATGGAAAAAATGTGATCACATTGAATGTGGTGAAACGGACCGGATACAATCTCATAGAAGCAACGGATAAAATTAAAGATATCGTTGCACTCATGCAGGAAAAGGATCTGCCACAAAATCTAAAAGTCACCATGACCGGTGATCAAAGCGATCAGACCCGAACAACATTGCATGACTTAATAAATACGATTATCATTGGTTTCATTCTTGTACTGTTGATTTTAATGTTTTTCATGGGTACCACCAACGCCTTCTTTGTGGCATCGAGTGTGCCGCTTTCCATGTTTATCGCATTCTTATTTATGCCTGCAATTGGTTTTACGATGAACATGATTGTACTCTTCGCCTTCCTGCTGGCTCTGGGAATTGTGGTAGATGATGCGATTGTGGTTATTGAAAACACCCATCGCATTTATGCCAATGGAAAAAGAAATATTAAAGAAGCTGCCAAAATTGCCGCCGGAGAAGTCTTCCTGCCGGTTTTGAGCGGAACATTAACCACACTCGCACCTTTTATCCCTCTGGCCTTCTGGACCGGTACCATTGGTGAGTTCATGTACTATCTGCCGATCACCCTTATCGTTACTTTGCTGGCATCTTTGCTTGTCGCATATATTATCAATCCGGTTTTTGCAGTTCAATTCATGAAACCGCATGACGAAGAAAATATCAAGCATCCGAAAATGACACGTGGGTTGAAGATAAGCACCATCGTCCTGCTTGCCTTAAGTGCCCTCTTCCATTTGAGTGGAAGTCATGCTTTCGGTAATCTGATGATACTCACTATCGGATTCAATTTCTTAAACCATTTTTACTTACAACGGGTGATCTGGAAATTCCAGGAAGAACGATGGCCACGATTCAAGGACTGGTATGCGAAAAAACTGGAATGGGCATTACACCGTCCAAAGACTTTAATTTTCTCCACGATAATACTTTTCTTCGTTTCCCTATTTGCTATGATTTTCGGAAGGAATGAATTTGTTTTCTTCCCTGCAAGTGATCCGAACTTTATCTACGCCTACATCAAAGCACCTATCGGGACAGATCAGGCTACAACAGACAGTATTGCCAAGTTGGTAGAAGCAAGAGTATACAAAGCCTTGGGCCCTAATAACCCGATTGTCACTTCTGTGATCACTAACGTTGCTGTAGGTACGAACGATGCCAATGAATTTGATCCCAGTGTGCAACCTCATAAAGCAAAGATCACCGTTGCCTTTAAAAAGTTCAGTGGCAGGGATGGGGTATCGTCTAAAAAATATCTGACTGATATCCGCGAATCCGTTAAAGGAATTCCGGGAATTGAGATCGCTGTAGATCAGGAGCAGGGTGGACCACCGGTTGGTAAGCCCATCAACATCGAAGTAAGAGGAGATAAATTCGAAGATATTGTAAAATCTTCTGAAGCACTGAAACGCTATCTGGTACAGGAAGATGTTCCGGGAGTTGAACAATTGAAATCCGACTTTGAAACCAGCAAACCGGAAATTGTATTCATCATTGATCGGGAACGCGCCAACCGTGAAGGTATCAGCACCGCACAAATTGGAATGGAAATCCGTAACGCCGTTTTTGGAAATGAAGTGAGTAAATTCAGAGATGATAATGATGAATACCCGATTCAGTTACGTTACGAGTATAACCAACGTACTAACGTTGACGCCTTAAAGAACACCAAGATTACATTCCGTGATATGAATATGGGAGGAGTGGTAAGACAGGTGCCTTTATCCGCCTTCTGTGAAATAAAATATTCCAGCACTTATGGCGGGATCAAACGTATCAACCAGAAACGCGTGATTACCGTTAACTCCAATGTACTTACCGGCTATGATCCCAATGGAGTGGTGACCAGCGTTCAGAAAAAAGTAGATGCCTTTCCTGTGCCGGATGGTGTTGAAATAAAAATGACGGGACAAACGGAAGAACAGGCGGAAACCATGAGCTTCCTGGGAACTGCGATGCTTGTTTCACTTGGACTCATCTTCCTGATATTAGTAACACAATTTAACTCCCTGAGTAAACCCATCATTATCCTAACAGAAATTATTTTCAGTATGATCGGGGTATTCCTTGGTTACGCGATTACGGGGATGACGGTATCCACGATCATGATGGGAATCGGTATAGTAGCATTGGCAGGAATTGTTGTCCGGAATGGTATTCTCCTTGTGGAATTCACTGACCTGCTCAAAGAGCAGGGGTACACTACCTGGGATGCGATCATTGAAGCCGGAAGGACCAGGATGACACCTGTACTGCTGACCGCTTGCGCTACCATGCTTGGTCTAATTCCATTGGCAGTAGGCTTGAATATCGACTTCGAATTATTACTGACCACAGGAAATCCGCATCTCTTTTTCGGCGGAGACAGTGTTGCTTTCTGGGGACCTCTCTCCTGGACCATGATATTCGGGCTATCCTTCGCCACCTTCCTTACACTCATACTGGTGCCGGTAATGTATTTAATGACAGACAGAATGCGCGAAAGGTGGAATAGATTCCTGAAAAGGGTGAAAGGTGAACCAATAGAAAATAATCAAAAAAGTAATCATACCATTGATCCTGAACTGATCGCTTCCAAATAGGAAACCTGTCGGCTCAGAGAAAATAAATATTTGAAAATCCGGCGTTCATTCACTTGTCGCCGGATTTTTTATGTTGCTGGTCTCCTCTAATTGTAAACACCGAACCTTCTTAGGAGATCATTTTTCACTTTCTTTGCACCTGTGAAAAAAGTCATATTGTTGCTCTCCATCCTCCTCCATGCCGCCACCGGTTCAGCACAGGAAGGACGCTTAATTCGTACTGAAATATTTACCATACCCACGGAAAAGGTAGAAGGACCATCGGGTTATAGTTTCAAGATTGCAGCCGACTCCAAAGAGAACATCGCCTTCAATGCCTGCTCCAGACCCTATGTGTATATTTTTTCGGCAACAGGAGTACAAACGGATAGCATCAAATTACCGAATGATAAATGTGTCCGTGCATTGGAATTTGACGAATACGATAATTTACTCATCATGGATAACAATGAGCAAAGTATCTATCGCTACAATTTCAAATATAAAAAACTGGAGACCTTGCCGTATTCAAAACCGGAAGATTGGTTTACACAGCTCAATCATTATTATAAGCATTTTGAATTACCATCCATACCCACGTATTATAGCAACAACGATTATTTACAGGATTTTTATTTTACACGCTTCACCTACTCTTATAATCTTTATTTGAACTATAATAACGGATTCATTTATCAGGCACATTACAATTACATCAAGAAAATAAACAACCATAAGACCTATGCGAATATGAAAAAAGAAGACATATGGTTATCGGATAATCTCACCCCAAAAAGTAAAATTTTATTGGTAAACGACGCTAACAAAGCTGTTGTTTACTATGATCGCTTTTACAATTTAATTTATGAAAACACCAGTCAGAATAAAGTAGTTGTTAATGCTGCTCTCGAAGCCAATTCCGAGCCTGCCCGCTTTGATTATTGCACTAACATTAAGCAGGAAAAAATATTTGGAATCAGTGGATTTAATAAGCGATCGATTACGATTTCGAGTTGGAAATTGTAGTGGTGATTTAAATCATATTGCAGATGGATGGCATAGGTGAAGTAAATGTCGGTTAAGTTCAGGAAGAATACGTTTCAAATTAATTGATTTTCTTACTTTGCCGCACTTAATTTTTTTGTTGTTCAATTAACCTTCCGGGAACCTATTACGTGTGGACTTCGCTGCGCTCAGTCCACACCATTCTAATCAACCTGCAAATCTTCCCCGGGTCTGCAACCCGGGGCTATAATACTTTGACCCCTACGGGGCCATCGATGGCAAATATTTACGGATTACATTTATTCCTGAGAGAACAGGTAATTTTAAATTCATATTCCTCAACATCATTTGACCAATTAAGGGACATCGTAGATGCGACAGGATTATAGCATCGTAGATGCGACAGGATTATAGCATCGTAGATGCGACAGGATTATAGCATCGTAGATGCGACAGGATTATAGCATCGTAGATGCGACAGGATTATAGCATCGTAGATGCGACAGGATTATAGCATCGTAGATGCGACAGGGATTATAGCATCGTAGATGCGACAGCATCGTAGATGCGACAGGATTATAGCATCGTAGATGCGACAGGATTATAGCATCGTAGATGCGACGCAGCGATATTATAGCATCGTAGATGCGACAGGATTATAGCATCGTAGATGCGACAGGGATTATAGCATCGTAGATGCGACAGGATTATAGCATCGTAGATGCGACAGGATTATAGCATCGTAGATGCGACAACCTTTCCTGACAAACAGTTCTGCATATTGTTTAACAAACAAGAACAATACATCTTAAAGCAAAGCAACCACGCCCTACAATGAAAAGATTTGACGAAAAGGTAGAGAGAATATTTTTCAAAAAAAATGCCCCGTGATGTACGAGGCAGTTTTGGGATATGTAAATATTCAATTAAGCTTCCGCGGATGCTTCGAATGGTTTAACGTAAACAAATGATTTATCATCTGTACGTTTACGGAACATCACAGTTCCATCAATCAATGCAAAAAGGGTATGATCTTTTCCAATACCAACATTAGCACCTGGATGATGCTTGGTACCACGCTGACGCACGATAATGTTTCCGGCAATTACTCTTTGTCCGCCGAAAATTTTAATGCCCAGTCGCTTGCTATGTGATTCACGTCCGTTCTTCGAACTACCGACGCCTTTCTTATGTGCCATGTTCTATTTACTTTTTATTACTTAATGAATTAAGCAGAGATTGTTTCAATTTGGATTTTTGTAAGCGCCTGACGATGACCGTTCATCTTCTGATAGCCTTTGCGACGCTTCTTTTTGAAGACAATCACTTTATCACCCTTCAGATGAGAAATTACTTTCGCAGTGACTGCTGCTCCGCTAATGAGCGGTGCTCCTACAGTTACAGAACCGTTGTTATCTACGAGTAGAACCTGATCGAATTTCAGTGCGTCTCCTTCGTTGGCGTCAATACGGTGAACATAGACAGGTTTATTTTCCTGAACTTTAAACTGCTGACCGGCGATATTTACTATAGCGTACATGTTATTTGTGCTTATTTCCCTAAAAGGGAGGGCAAAGATAGTGTATCAATACGGAATTAACAAAAGGTTGTGAAGAAAAGTATTATATTATTATATAACTAATAGTCAATACTTTAATACAAAATTTACTAACTGTTTAACTGAAAATCCTTTTAAATAACTGGCCACTTTTGGCTTCTGGCTGCTCGCTTCTGGCTACTTGCTTATTTGTAATATACTCAAAATAATACTACGGTTAACAAACCTTCCGGGAATGTCAATATTTAAAAGGCTTTGATTTAAGAATATTGAAGGTTACCCTATAGCAATTGGCAAATACAAGCAAGAAAGCAGCAAGAAGCGAGCAGCAAGAAGCAAGAAGCAAGAAGCAAGATCTATACAGATACGTTGCGCTTTACACGCCCTTTCCAGCTAATCAACCCTACTCCGGCGAGGATGGCCATCATCGCAAATAAATGGATCGGATGTAAAGTCTCGCCATCTGCCATCCCCCAGGCCAATGCAATAACGGGCATCAGGTAGGTTACTGCCGAGGCGAACAAAGGTCCCGCGGTTTTAACTAATTGAAAATAAAGGATGTTCGATAAGGCTGTTCCGAAGATGGATAAGGTGGCCAGACTCGCGAAGGCTACCCCTGCCTCGGGGGAAAGTAAAAGGCGTTCCACAAAATCAGTGGTAAATAAATAGATCCCATACGGAATTCCAACCGCCAATAAAGACACGGATGAAATCAATAAGGTATCCTGTCCTGAGAGAAAGGTCTTGATGGTATTCACACTGATTCCATAACAACAAGTAGCAATGACAATCAAAAATGCAAATCCGGCATCTGCACTTAATCCTCCTCCCGAGCGAACGAAGACTAATCCCGTTGCACCAATAAATCCTATCATTACTCCGGCAATCTGCCGACGGGTAAACTTCGAGTGAAAAAACAGCGAACCCAATATGAGTGTGAAGACCGGAGTTAATGCATTTAACATCCCCGCCAGATAAGAGGAGATGCGTGTTTGTGCTGTTGCAAACAGAAAGCAGGTATCCCACTTCCCCACGATGCCGACAACCGCCATGTATTTTGCACTCTCCCATTTAATATGTCGGAGCCGTGAAAAGGCAAGTGGCAATGAGGCCAGACAAGCTACTAACATGCGAATGGATGCGACCTGATCGGGACGAAAAGCAGTAAGTCCTCTTTTCATGAGGATAAATGAACTTCCCCAAAGCAACGCCAATGAAAAAAGCATGAGCCATTTTACACTCAAAAACCGTCTCACTTTCGCTTCCCTCCTGCTTTCTTTGCCGCAATTTTTCCGGGCATCTTCGACTTACTTCTCTCTCCTCCCGTTGCCGGCACCTTCTTTTCATGAAAAGCCCCTCTAAAATCCGGATTTTCTTTTCGCTTCTGCCGGTCTATCTCCCGTAGTAATTCCTGTTGTTCTTCATATCCGGTCTCGGGTATTTCCAGTCCTTCCGGTATGGGCAATTCAGGAATTTTTTGTCCGATAAGTTTTTCAATTTTTTTAAGATGGTATTCATCCGCCATGTTGACAAAGGTGAGACTATGTCCGGTAAGAAAGGCTCTACCGGTTCTGCCTATCCGATGTACATAATCTTCATAGATGATGGGGATATCAAAATTAATGACATGACTCACATCCGGCACATCCAACCCTCTCGCTGCAAGATCAGTTGTTATTAATATTCTTACATTTTCATTCCTAAACCGCAGCATGGAATTGATTCGCGTCTGTTGCGTTTTATTTCCATGAATGACCAGCACATTCTCTTCTCCATACAATCGTTGCAAATACTTTCCGGTATTGGAGGCGATGGTTTTCGTTTTGCAAAACACAATGACCTTATAAAATGCGGTTTCGTCGTTCAGGAGTGTCACGAGTAAATTGAGTTTCGTCCTCAAATTGGGAACCGCGAAAAAAGCCTGACTCACGGTATCGGCCGTTTTCATATCCGGCTTAATGTTGATGACCACCGGAAAATCGAGCAAATCACCTGAAATTTTCATCACCAGCTCCGACATGGTGGCAGAGAACATCATATTCTGCTTTTTCTGTGGCATGGTTTCGAGGATGCGGTGAAATTGTCCGATAAAACTCTTATCCATCAAGCGCTCTGCTTCATCGAGTACGAGATGCTTTAGTTTCCGGGCGTTAATATGTCCCTGCAGGTATAAATCGAGGTATCTCCCCGGACTCGCTACCAAAATATCGATCCCGGACTCAATCGCCGCAATCTGTTCCTTCGTACCATGTCCGCCAAAAACAACTGCATGGCGTAAATCGGTGTATTTACCGAGGTCAGCAATGGATTTACCCACCTGAATACTTAACTCACGGGTGGGAACAATGATCAAAGCTCTGGCATCCTTTCCCTGTGCATAATTCAAAACCCGCAGCAAGGGCAATAAATAAGCCGCCGTCTTCCCCGTCCCGGTTTGTGCAATGCCCAAAACATCCTGCCCGCCCAAAATCGCAGGTATCGCTTTTTGCTGAATAGCAGTAGGCGCTGAATAACCCATATCAGCCACTGCATCAAGTAACTGTCGATTCAGCTTAAAATGTTTGAAAGATTCCACCGGACAAAAGTAGGCAAAAGGAAGATGGGCGAAATTCGGCAATTCAGACAGATCATAAAGAGCCTGTCCTCGTAAGGAAGGTTTTTTGATGAAACCACGACTTAAAACCGTTTTAAAAACATCCACAATAGAAATCCGTTCATTCTCCAATTCACTATAAAAAGACTGATTTAACAATTAAATTTCGACATTCTCAATGTTCTACATAAAACTCCTATCGTCCATTCCTGATTTCCGGAAACATTCCAACCAAATTACACGTAAAAAATCCTTCAACCAAACACAATAACACCATGCATTATTTCCCGGGAAAATTCTTTCTCCTTTGTTTACTGGCGACACTGGCTTCGCTTCCCGCATTGGCGCAAAATGATTTGCCCGGTCCGGTAGCGAACAATCAACTTATCAAAACGGTTCATATATCATTGCTATGGACACCAACTATCAAAAACATCCCGGCTATTTTAATATGAAAGCGTATGGAATGGTGAATGCATTACTTCAGAATGAAATTCCGGTTAAATGGGCGATTAAAGCCGGTAAGACCAGAACCGCTGCCGGGTCCATTGATTTTACAACTACCGCCACAAGAATATTTCCGGATACCCTCTCTATGGGAAATATATCTTTCAGAAGCAGTGCATTCATTGTAGACAGCGCCTGGGTCAGCAGTGCATGGCCGGTAATAACTTCATTTGGAAACAATGTTTATGTGTATAGAATGGATGCTGATGCGACTGTTGATATCCGTTACACATTAACACATAAACCTCGCATTCTACTCCTAAACTCTTCCGGCTATGATACCATTGCAGTACACATGCTAACTGAAGCGGGCTTCAACCCGAACTCCTATCGTTTGCAAACTCCTGTTGGTACTTCATTTAATCCGGGAGGGAACTGGTCTTTGCTTTCAGAATCACACTGGGATAGCCACGATACTTCTCGCATAAATCCCATTTTAAGGTATTCCATTGAACGTGGAGCAAATGTGGTGATGAATTGTGTCGCCTTAAAAACAATGGAAAATGCTACGAAGACGATGACAACAGGCGGAATCGATTCCATGCTGACCGGTTGGGCAGCTCCCACTTTCCCGCATCACGATATGCCTGCTGCTCAGTTTCAGGGAACAATTGCCACACCAAACGGAGAATGTAAATTCTGGAAAGAAAATCCGGTAGTGTCTTTCGTCCGAATACATACAAAATTATGCATGGCTCAGCCGGTGCACAAGTTACCACGATGGCCGGTATGAAGTTGCGAAATAATATACTTGCCGGAGGGAACTTATTCTATATCGCTGGTCATGATCATTATTACTGGACAGCTCCAACAGGAACCATCAACGACGCGAATAAAATTAATGGTAGAAGAATTTTTATGAATTCCATTTTTATTCCAGCCAGTGATTCGATTGAAGGTATAGATTTTAAAACAGATGTCGCCATCACCATGGTTCCCCACACAGGGTTTGCAGTTAAAAATGAACCTTTCAACATATATATCATTATTAACAATGTGGGTCCCGGTCGTGCCAAATCAATTACCATTGACGCACCTTTGCCCGGCGGATTATTGTATTCCACCTCTTCCGCATCACGAGGAACTTTTAATCCAGGTACCGGGAAGTGGGTATTGGATTCCTTGCAGAAAAATCAAACGGACACCTTGATTTTAACCACGATAATTAATCAATTAGGAAATATCACGTACACTTCTAATATTTCTTCCACTTCACTCGAATATATTCGCAACAACAACGCTGCACAATTAACACTGTTCGGAGTGAGTCGTCCGGTGGCTATTAATGACACGCTGCACTTTACGGCTCCTGTGTATCAGGATTACAATGTACGTTTCAATGATTCTGATGAAGATGGAGGTCCTTTTAGTACATCGACGATCATTGCAGGACCATTTTCGGGCACAGCGACAATCATTAACGGAGATAGTATCCGTTATACCATTTCATCATCCTTCACCGGAACGGATAGTATTCAATACATTACTTGTGACAACTATCCGCTATGCGACACGGCCTGGTATTTTATTCAGGTCACTTCTCCCCTGCCCGTTTCATTGGTAAACTTTACCGGTGTCCGCGAAGAGCATAAAGTTTTACTCAACTGGTTTACCTTAAACGAGAAAAACAATGACTATTTTGATATTGAACGTAGCCGGGACGGAATTCTCTTCGAAAAGCGGGGAAGAGTAAAGGGGATGGGCACGACCAATACCGTAAGCTCCTACTCCTACAAGGACGAAAATACAAATGATATTCTGCTCTATTACCGTTTGCTCCAAACCGATTACGATGGCACGATGGAGCTTTCTAACGTAATTGCCTTACCGAAAAGAGGCAAGAGCAACTTCCATGTTGATATTTTTCCCAATCCCGGAGATGGTAGTTTGCAGGTGATCCGCGGAGAAGGACTCAACGGTCCATTAGAACTTACGATTACTGATCTCAGAGGAAGAATTATATCCCGTCAAAACTGGGAAGCCGACGATAATGGTTTCGTCATTGATCTGATTGAAAACAAGGTAAGAACTGCTCCCGGTTGCTATCTGGCGCGATTTATCTCCAACGATAAATCACTAACGATCAAGCTCATCATTAAATAAGCGGAGAACAAAATTGACCTCAGACTTTCCGGATCACTGCTCCTAATTTCAATTCGAATTGTTTCATCAATTTATCCATGACGGCATCAATCTGTTTATCCTGCAGTGTGGCTTCTTCATCACGAAGAATAAAACTGAGTGCATAGGATTTCTTATTCTGCTCAATTTTATCTCCTTCATACACGTCAAAAAGGTTAACTTGCTGCAAGAGGCGAGGCTCCGTAGAGAAGGCTAGTTTTTCCAACTCACTGTACTGCACTTCTCTGGCCAATAACATGGAAAGATCCCTGCGGACTTCCGGAAATTTAGGTGGTCCGGCCACTTCCTTATCCTTATTGCTCAGCACACGCATGAGGGCTTCAAAATCGATATCGGCATACCATACCGGTTGTGAAATATCCATCGCTTTCAAAATACTTCGTTTCACACTACCGGCTTTTGCAAGCAGCGATTTTCCCAGATAATAAGAAACGGCATTGTCTAAACTATCTTCTGCTTCAGCCTTAAGTGTAAACTGTCCTTTCATCTCTACATTCGCCTGAACAAAGAGTTGTTCCAAAATCGCTTTCAGGTGATAGATATCAAATTCGCCCTGCTTTACCTTCCAATGTTCCGGGGTAGATGCACCGGTAAGCCATAAGCTGAGATGAGTGGTCTCGATGTACTTGTCCTTTGCCTTGCAATACGTTTTTCCATACTCGAAAAAGCGAAGATCTTTTTGCCGGCGGTTTATATTATAGGCGATGGTCTCCAGTCCGGTGAGGAGCATCTTATGACGAAGCAATGCCAGATCATTCGAGAGGGGATTCAACACCTGCACCGAATCTACACCCTCGTGCATGGGGACAATATTCAGGTGAGATAAACTTGTCAGACTATTGGTGAGGATCTCCCGAAAACCTTGCGCGACTAAAAACGCACCGGACCGTTCGATGATCTCTTCAGGATCAGGAACTACACGTTTGCCCGGCGTGATAGAAACTTTTTTCGGTAAGGCGATATTGTTATAGCCGTAAATTCTCAAAACTTCTTCTGCCAGATCTGCAGGACGTGTTACATCCACTTTAAAAGGAGGAACAGCTACAGAGAGGATTCTTCCCTCCTCTTTCACTATTTCTATGCCCAGATGTACTAAAATATTCTTGACTTCTTCTGACGGAATTTCTGCACCGATAATGTTATGAAGATAATCCAGTGATAATTCAATTTGCTTAAAAGGAATTTTCACCGGATAGATATCCGTTATCTTACTGCTCACATTCCCACCGGCAATTTCAGTTATCATCAATGCCGCCTTCTTCAATGCCGTTACTGTCATATCGGGATCGGTTCCCCGCTCGAAACGAAAGGAGGAATCGGTATGCAATCCATGGAGTCGCGCCGACTTTCGCACAAATACAGGATGAAAACAGGCACTCTCAGAAAAATAGAAGTGGTCTCCGCACTGACTCCGGAATCCATTCCACCAAAAACACCCGCAATACATAATGGACCTTCTTCATCTGCAATCATCAGTTCCTGACCTTGCAAGGTACGCTCTGCTTCATCGAGTGTTTTAAATTTCGTTCCTGCAGGCAATTCACCCACATTAATTTTCTTTCCTCTTATTTTTTCCGCATCGAATGCATGCAAGGGTTGACCCAGATCGTGCATCACATAATTCGTGACATCCACAATGTTATTGATGGGACGAAGACCAATACTTTTCAAGCGATGCTGCAACCATTCCGGCGAGGAACTTACTTTAATTCCAGTAATCTCCACTCCCGAATACCGCTGACAAGCTTCGTTGTTTTTTATTTCGACGTGAATAGAATTACCGGCTTCTTCTTTAAATTCCGAAACATCAGGCAGTTTTAAATCCACTTCTTTATTTCTTCCAATCAATGTTCTGATATCGCGGGCAACACCCAAATGAGAAGCAGCATCCGCTCTGTTGGGCGTCAATCCGATTTCATAAATCCAATCATTCTCGACTTTAAAATAATCCGATGCAGCAGTCCCTGCGGGAATAGTATCCGGTAAAATCATAATTCCGGCATGCGATTGCCCTAAACCAATTTCATCTTCTGCGCAGATCATACC
Organism: Bacteroidota bacterium; assembly: GCA_016721435.1. GTDB lineage: Bacteria > Bacteroidota > Bacteroidia > AKYH767-A > OLB10 > JAJTFW01. The sequence continues at coordinate 8,678 of JADKIC010000032.1, read as the reverse complement.
TTCAGAAGCTTCCCCTCTGATTTTCGACTTCTTAATTTCAAATGGTTCTCCTGCTGACGGAAACAACTTCGCACCGGGCAAGGCAACAACCACTGTCTGTCCGGCAGCAACATTGGGAGCTCCACAAACAATCTGCTTCGAATTCCATCTCCTGTTTCCACAGTGGTCACGCTAAGACGGTCAGCATTCGGATGCCGTTCGCAAGTCAACACTTTTCCAATCACCAAACCCTGTAAACCACCCTGCACACTCTGCCAGGGCAACAACTGCTCTACTTCCAGACCGCAATCTGTCAATGCCTTCGATAATTCTTCAGGAGGATAAGGCATCTCCACAAATTGCTTCAACCAGTTATATGAAATCTTCATTTTGAAATTCGAATTTGCTGGCAAAGGTAATAAACTGCTTGTGGAGATAAAAACATCGCTTTAAGATTGTCGCTCAAGTTCCCTACCACCTTTCTCCTGAAAGACTTCCCCCAAATAAAAACCCCGCAAACCACTAGAGTCCACGGGGTAAACCTGAATATTTATTGGCTATCGACGAAGTACGACAAACCCGTTTAAAGGTTTTTCATCATTCTTGAGATCCAGCACATAGTAATATGTTCCGTCCGGTAATTCTTCCCCTAAGCGAATGAGATCCGAATTGGAAAGTCCGTTCCATGTATTGTCATACCTGTCCATCTCGAAAACCAGGAGACCCCATCGGTTGAAAATTTTAAGATTCGCATTCGGATATCTTTCCAGATTGGTGATGACAAAGTAATCATTGAAATTATCGCCATTGGGTGAAAATCCATTGGGTATAGTGAGCGTATCACAAGTTACCGTAACCAGTACCGTATCTGTAGCACTGCAACCCAGCGCATCTGTTCCCGTCACAACAAAGACGGTATTAACAAAGGCAGAGACTGCAGTAATTGCCTGATCCGGAGTCACGCATTGTGCCGCCGGTGTCCAACTATAGCTGATACCACCTACCGCACTTAATGTTAAGAGCGAATCGCAGGAAATAAATGCATCGTTTCCGGCAGTAATCAACGGCAACGGATTCACAGTAATAGTTACCAAACCATCTGTATAAACTCCACAAGCGGATGTTACAATTATTTCATAGGCTCCGGTAGCAGTCACCGTCAGCTGATGAGTAGTATCTGAAGTCAATATGTTTCCATCCTGTAACCATTGGTAGGTGACACCCGGATAATTTATCACACTTAATACAGCGCTATCACCCTGACAAAAATCGGAAGCGCCTGACAGGGCTATGATTACTGCTGAACTATCCTGCAAGTCGTATTGCACGGTCAGATTACAGCCTGTTGAATCCGTCACTGTCAGCACGTACATGCCACTGCTCAAACTATCCAGTGAAGCGGTAGTATCTGTTGTATTCCAGCTATACGTTAGCGGACCTGCACCACCGTTAGCTACCACTTGAATTGACCCCTGAATTCCGTTCAGACATTCCGGTTGAGTGACAGAGGCGGAAACCAATATAGGTGTAGAAAGATCGAATAAGGTATCGGAGAGTACCAGTTGACAATTATTGGTATCGGAAATCGTCACCGTATAAATTCCGGCTTGAAGATTTGTTAAGAGAGTTGATGTACTTCCGTTACTCCAGGTAAATGTATAACCCGGCGTACCTCCACCTGCAGCTACTGAGATGGTGCCTGTACTATCTCCGCCACAGTTGATGTCCTGAGAAGTAATTGCTCCCGAAAGTGGGAGAATGGGTGCTGTGATGATAGCAGATCCGTTGACCTGACAGCCATTTGAATCGGTAACGACCACACTATATGTTCCGGCAAGAAGAGAATCAATGTCTTCATCGGTGCTTCCATTGTCCCATGAATAAGTATACGGCAATGTACCGCCACTCACCTGCAGATCAATAGATCCGTTGGTGTCATTATAGCATAAAACATTTTGCGAGGAGACAAAGGCAATGAGCGGTGAAGCCGGACCGAATACTGTATCCGTTAGCACCAATACGCAACTGTTAGTATCCATTAGCGACAAAGTATATTCTCCTGCCGGAAGACTGTCAATATCTTCATCTGTAGACCCGTTGGACCATGAATAAATTATATTTCCACCGGAAATTGTTGTTACGTCGATGGCACCTGTACTATCTCCCGCACACAATATATCGGTAACCACTGAGGTAGCCTGTGGCAAAGGATGAACATAGATGAACACCCATGCGGTATCACATGCTGCGGGTGTCTGCTGATCACAAATAACATATTGCAAACTATCCCATCCTGTTGTACCGGATGAAGAGGTATAAATAATTTCTAGTGTCGGGGTGATGAACGTTCCACCATTTAAGGGAGGAGTAAGAACGGACAAACTCAATGTATCTCCTTCCGGATCAAAATCATTTGAGAGCACTGCGATAATGACTGCATCTCCCGAACAAGCAATGATTGAATCATTGACAGCGACAGGCGGATCATTATCCGGCGTGACTGTAATAATCACAAGTGCTGTATCGCACAATATGGGCTGCGGAAATCCTGAATCGCAAATGGCATAAATGAGGGTATCTATTCCTGTAAAATTAGAATCCGGACAATAAGTTAAAATTCCATTGAGCGTATCGAGTGTAAATGTTCCATTGGATGGTCCACCCACAATGACAAGCGTACTCCCGTTGAGCATATTTTCAATATCCGAATCATTCAGCAGAATAGCAATTTGAATACAACTATCCTCCGGTGTAGTTCCGAAATCATCAACAGCCAGCGGCGGATCGTTCACCGGTGTGACGGTAATATAAATCCATGCGCTATCGCAATAAACCGGCATGCCGCTATCGCAAACTGTATAGAAGATGGAATCTACACCATAGAAATTAGGCGATGGAGTATATACAATTTGTCCTCCCGGTAAAACAACTACGGTCCCGTTAAACGGTCCTTGCAATATGGTTACTGAAGAAGAATCAATATTATTATCAGGATCTGAATCATTGAGTAGCACTTCAATTGTAAATACACTATCTTCTACCGTGGTGATGGTATCCTCTACTGCATTGGGTGGATTATTGACCCAAATGGTAACGAAGGAAGTATCGCTGCAACCCAGACTATCCATTACAATCAGGGTAAAGACGGAAGTGACATTTACTGTTACAGTTGGATTTGAAATCGTACTGTCATTTAATAAAGTGCCTGGAACCCACTGATACGTATATGAGCCGGTTCCTCCGGTGGCTGCAGGTGTTCCTCCGAGTATGACATTTGTACCACTCGACACAAATTGATCTATACCGGCGTCGGCAACAGGCAATGGGAAAATCGCGAACGAAACGGTATCACTGCTGCTGCAGGCACCATTTGAAATGGTCCAGACAAAATCATTGGCACCTGTAATCAGATTACTCACCGTAGAACTTTCACTCGCAGGACTATCGACTATAGCTGCTCCTAATGAAGTCCAGGTACCTGTTCCTGTCAATGGAATGTTTCCGTTTAAAGTTAAGGATGAATTGGCACAGGCAGTTTGATCTGATCCTGCATTCGCGGCTGTAGGAAGCGGAGAGACTATAACGCTTACCGTATCCGAAGATGTACATAAACCATTTACAATTGTCCATATAAAATCATATGTGCCCGGTGTTAATCCGCTTACCGGAGTATTAGGGTCATTGACATCACCAATACTTGCACCGCTCGCTGTAGTCCAGGTTCCTGTTCCGGAAGATGGGGCGATAGCTGCGAGATTGGTTGAAGTTTGCGTTTCACAAAGAGTTTGATCTGTTCCTGCATTGGCGGGAATCAGCGAATCAACGGTAATTGTAATGGTGTCCGTACTTATACATGTTCCATTGATGATGGTCCATACAAAACTATAGGTGCCGGAAACAGTAAGTCCGGAGATGGTGGTAAAGGATGAAGTAGGATCTGCGATGATCCCTCCGTTCAGATCTGTCCAAAGACCTATACCTGCAGCAGGAGCATTCGCCGACATCGTCACAATACTGCCTGAACAAATCTGCTGATCAGCTCCTGCATTGGCAATTTCTAATGAGTCAATATAAATTGTCACTGTATCATCCCTTGTACATGTTCCATTGGTGATCGTCCAGATAAAATCATACATGCCGTTCGTCAATCCGGTGACTGCTGAATTTTCATCTGAAGCATTGGTTATTGTTGCTGTCGAAGAAGTAGTCCAGCTACCCGCGCCCGGCAAAGCAGCATTTGCTGATAAATTCGTAGCCGTTACTCCGCAAAGTTGCTGATCAGTCCCTGCATTGGCGACCACTTGCAGATCAACCTGGATGATAACTGTATCCGAAGAAATGCAGGAACCATTGGTGATGGTCCATACGAAGGAATAATTCCCGGCAACAGTTAGACCTGAAACCGCGGAGTTGGAAGCACCGGCATTGGCCAGAGTTCCTCCGTTGAGTGCTGTCCAGTTTCCGCTTCCTGAGGAAGGAGTATTTGCAGCGAGCACAACGTTACTTCCTTCACATACCTGCTGATCGGGTCCTGCATTGGAAGTGATGAGTGTATCTATAATAATAACAACTGTGTCACTGGTAACACAAGAACCGTTGGTGATGGTCCATACAAAAGAGTATATCCCTGCCGTTAGTCCGGTGATACCGGTAGCAGGATTTGAAGGAGCGGTGATGCTGGCAGATGAAGTTGTGGACCAAAGCCCTGTTCCCGGAGCCGGATTGTTTCCATTTAAAGTGGCAGCGGTGACATTACACAATTGCTGATCACTGCCTGCATTGGCGATGACAACGGCGTTTATGGTGATCACAACAGTGTCACGACTGACGCAGCTTCCATTGGTGATGGTCCAAACGAATGAATAATTACCGGCAATCGTCAATCCACTAACGGTGGTGCTAGCCGACGCAGGTGAGCTGATAACTCCTCCTGAAAGTGCCGTCCATACTCCGGAGCCGGCTGAAGGTGCGGTAGCCGCTAATGTCACTGTACTTCCTGCGCAGATTTGCTGATCGGGACCGGCATTGGCAGGAATTAATGAATCGATGGTAATGCGTATAGTGTCTGTAGACGTACATGCTCCATTGACAATCGTCCAGACGAAAGTATGAACGCCTGCACTTAATCCGGTGAGGGTGGATAAAGGATTAGCCGGTGCTGTGATGGTAGCAGCAGAAGTACTCGTCCATAATCCGGAACCGGGAGCAGCAGCATTCCCTGCTAAAGTAGCAGTGGTTACATTGCAGAGTTGCTGATCGGGACCGGCATTGGCAGGGATCGCAGCAGCTACAGTAATACGCATCGTATCTCGGCTGATGCAGGTACCGTTGGGAATGGTTCAGACAAATACATAGGTGCCGGCAGAATTCATTCCGCTGATTCCTGTTGTTGGGCTGGATGCGTTAGCAATAGTAGCGGCAGAAGTTGTGGTCCATACACCGGAGCCCGATGCAGGAGTATTCGCTGCCATGATCGCAGTACCGGTAGAAGAACAAATATTTTGATCAGGACCGGCATTGGCAGTCACGATAGAATCTACTCTGATTGTAACTGTATCACGACTGACGCAACTTCCGTTAGTGATCGTCCAGATAAACAGATTATTTCCAAAAGAAAGATTGCTGACTCCGCTGCTAGCGAGAGCAGTATTCGCAATGATAGCTGCACCCGTGGTTGTCCACACTCCGCTACCGGGTGCCGCAGTATTTCCCGCCAGGTTAGCGGTAAATAAATTACATATCGTCTGATCGGGACCGGCATTGGCAGTAATCGCGGCAGCTACAATAATGCGGATGGTATCGCGATTGATACAAGTACCGTTGGTAATGGTCCAGACAAATACATAGGTTCCGGCTGTACTCATTCCGCTGATTCCCGTTGTTGGGCTGGATGCGTTAGCAATGGTAGCAGCAGAGGTCGTGGTCCATACACCGGAGCCCGATGCAGGTGTATTCGCTGCCATGATCGCAGTACCGGTTGAAGAACAAATATTCTGATCAGGACCGGCATTGGCAGTCACGATAGAATCGACTCTGATTGTAATGGTATCTCTGCTCACACAATTTCCATTGGTGATGGTCCATATAAATTGATTATTTCCAAAGGCAAGATTGGTGACCCCGCTGGTAGCGAGTGAAGGATTGGAAATCGTAGCTGTACTCGTGGTGGTCCAGACACCTGTACCCGGCGCGGCGGTATTTCCTGCGAGAGTAGCGGTAAATACATTACATAAATTCTGATCGGGTCCGGCAGTGGCGATGATGGATGAATCGACGGTAATGCGGGCGGTATCCCGGAGGATACAAGCGCCATTCGTTACTGTCCAAACAAACACATAGACACCGGCGTTAGTAAGTCCGCCAACCGTGGTAGATGGACTCGCAGGGGTATTTATGATAGCGGAAGAGGTGGTCGTCCAGAGTCCGGTGGCCGGAATAGGATTATTTCCTGAAAGACTGGCCGTTGCACCCTGACAAATTTGCTGATCGAGTCCGGCGTTGGAAGGGATTTGCACACTAACGGTAATGCGCATGGTATCTCTGCTGACACAACTTCCGTTGGTGATGGTCCAGATGAAAACATGATTACCCGGAATCAAACCGGTAATAGTCGTGACAGGACTCGATGGCGTCGTAATAGTACCTCCATTGAGTTTCGTCCAAAGTCCGCTTCCCGGAGCCGCCGAATTCGCCGCCATGGTGACTGTTGTCTGTGATTCGCAAATAGTAATATCGGGACCCGCATTGGCAGTAATCAACGAATCAATTCGTATAATAACGGTATCGCGACTCACGCAAGCACCATAAGTAGTAGTATAGATAAAGGTATTCGGTCCACTCACCAATCCGCTGACTGTTGTAGAAGCTGATGAAGGTGTGGCAATAAGGGCGGAACCTGTTGTCGTCCACAATCCCACACCGGGCGCGGCACTATTTCCGGTAAGCGTTGCGGTTGTTGCATTACATAATTGCTGGTCAGGACCGGCATTTGCAATCACCGGAGCGCGAACAATAATTACCATCGTATCGCGACTGATACAGGACCATTCGTGATTGTCCAGACGAAATTATAAAAGCCCGCAGAGGATAATCCTGTAACTGTTGTGGTACTACTGTTCGGCGATGTAATCACACCACCATTTAAGGCGGTCCAAACACCGGTACCGGGAGCAGGGTTATTTCCATTCAAGGTACCCTGACCGGTAGCGGTACAGACCTGAATATTATTTCCGGCATTTGCGTTAACAGGTACCGTTACTACAATCTGCATTGTATCCCTTGTAACACAGGCACCATTGGTCACTGTCCATATAAAGGTATAAGTACCGGCAACAGTTAAGCCGCTTACAGTGGCACCCGTACTGGTAGGATTCGTAATTACAGCCGCACCGGTGGTAGTCCATAAGCCACTTCCCGGAGCCGGACTTGTTGCTGCAAGTGTAGCGGTACCCGGCGAAGAACAAATCTGCTGATCAGCACCTGCATTAGCAGCCACCGGACTTGACACTACAATATTCATCGTATCGCGATTGATACAGGAACCATTCGTTACCGACCATACAAAAGTATAGGTGCCGGCGGTAGTTAATCCGGAAATAGTAGTATTGCGGTTGGATGGATTCGCGATAATAGCAGCACTTGTAGTTGACCAGAGACCGGTACCCGGAGCAGGAACAGAACCCGCCATCGTTGCTGTGCCTGGTGTAGAGCAAATCTGCTGATCAGGACCTGCATTCACCGTTACCGGCTGATCTACAATAATCGTCACCTGATCCGCATCACTACACACCCCATCTGACACCACCCAGAAAATAAGATAGGTGCCACTCACTAAATTTGAAACCAGCGTCGTATCATTTCCCGGACTTGCAATCACTGCACCTGAAGCCGTAAACCATGTGCCATTCACTCCAGTAATGGCGGGATCAATAGCCATGATCGTTGTAGAACTTTGCGGAGAACAAATCCGAACCGTATTATTTATCGCCTGAGCTACGAGTACAAATATCGCCTGTGTAGCTGTGGCCGTATTGCCATTTCCATCTGTCACCAGCAACGTCACTATATAATTTCCACCCACTGCATAGGCATGTGATGGATTTTGTGAAGAAGAAGAATTACCATCACCAAAAGTCCAGTTCCATGAAACAATAGGCGCTCCACCGGGGACCGAAACATCCGTAAATGAAATCGTATTTCCTACACAAACTATAGTATCATTGGCATCGATTCCTGCCACCGGAGATTGCGCCATTGCCGTATGACCCATACTGACCATCAGCAACAGAAACAATCCTTTCACTCCAAAGAAACTTAAACTTCGCAACATGCTCTAACAGGTTTTGGTGTCGTGGGACACTTTTTTACATGAATTCTTACGAAAAAAATGTAAGGTATGTTACGGGAAAACCAGACTTAAAATTCTCTGAAAATGGCTTTTATGAGGGGAAATACGTTCAAAGGAAAACAAATTGCTGACTTTTCAACTTTGCTTATACTATGATGGATAGCGGAAGGTTACGTTCTTTGAAATATTTTATATGCTAAGGTCTTTTCGCATGGTTTTCGATAAGCTTCATAAGCTAATAACAGTAGCTGGAGCAAGTTGAATTCCTCAACAGGTACTTTTGATCTTAAAATAAATAGCAATTCAAGGAAAAAAAATAAATATTTCTAGCTATATTTACCATTGGAAGGAT
>JADKIC010000031.1 GCA_016721435.1 Bacteroidota bacterium | reverse complement strand
CCTATGAGATAAATCGAACCGGAGAAAATTATCTTTTAAAGTGATACCGATGCGGTAACAGCAGGATTGGCATTCTTTAAACAAGAGTTTGATGCTTCTACTTCTCTGAGTGCACGTACGTCTTTTAAAACTGAAGACTTTCTTAATCGAGATTATCATTCGCGATTTCCAGGATGTTTTTTATTATACTCTTTAATTGGAATTAACATCTAAGCCGGAAGAAAAAGTGCGGATGCATTGAAGAATATTGACGTCAGAAAAGCATTGGCATTTTTAACGCCGGTGGATGAAATTATAAAAGTGGTGAACAAGGGTGTGAATAAAAGAGTCACCGGCCCTGTGGCAAAGATGAAAGCCTCCTACACTATTCCTTCGTAATCCCTTTGGATATTGTTCAGGCATCGACATTGCTGGATAAGGCCGGATGGTTGATGGATGAAAAAACCGGAATTCGTTATATACTTATTGATGGGAAGAAGAAGTTTCTCGAATTAGAGTTGATATTTTTGGCAACAGTTCCCGAATGGAAAGAGATGGCTCTGATGATTGCTGAGTCGATGAAGAAGGCCGGGGTGCTTTTAAAATTGAATGCAGTTGATTTGAACGGTTGGTTAGAGAAAGGGTGCTCTCATGATTTCGATTTGATCATGGGCTCATGGAATTCATCTTCTCTTCCGGAAGATTATAGTCAGCTTTGGTCCACACAAAGTTGGAACAGTCAGGGATTGAATTTAACCGGTTTTGGAAATGAAACTTCCGATCGCATTATTGATAGTATTGCTGTTACCTTAAATGATAGCTTAAGAAATGCGATGGAATTTCGTTTACAAAAATTGATCTACGAGGAACAGCCATATGTCTTTCTATACGGTCTGGTGAGAAGATCAGCCGTACATCGTCGATTTACGCATGCTGAACTCTATGCAGAAAGACCAGGAATTTTATATAATCTCCTTAAAGCAAGTCCGATGGTTGGTGTAAAAGTAGATGCTACCCCATGATATATCCGTTATGAGATCGCTGTTTTTTAAAAGACTTTTTCGTGCCGTAATGGGTTTGATGATGTTGGTGTTTTTATCTTTTTTTATCAGCAGATCCATTTCCGGGGATCCTCTGCGAAAATGGCACTCGGTGGAGATCAACTTATACACGGAGAGTACGACACGTGTAAAAAACTATGAACGATTGTACCGGCAAATGGGATTTGACCTTCCGGCTTTTTATGTAACAATTTCCGGAATGGCTGTCCCCGATTCATTTAAGAGATTACCGGATCAACGCTTTAAAGAACTGCTGATTAAAACAGCGTATTGGAGCGGGAATCCAGAAGCTGCTTATGAATGGTGTTCCTGGTATTGTATTCATTTTGACCGGAAATTTGATTTTATAAATCCGGATGAATTCTCAACAAGGTTAGATTATGTTTTCTCGACGTCAGAATTGAATGAAGTAAATAAAAATTTCTATAAAAGCAAATGGATTTTCCTTGTTGAACAAAGTCATTCCAATCAATGGAAAAAATGGATACCTGTTATTGGATGGACAATGGAGAATCAATTTCATCATTGGCTAATTGGAAATAATACCGGTCAAAAAGGTTTACTTTGGGGGAATCTGGGGACATCCTGGCTAAGAGGAATGGATGTGAAAGATGCACTCGTATTTCCTTTTCTTTTGTCCTTCATTTTGGTGTTTTTTGTGATGCTGGTTTCTTTTCCCATAGCTCTTTTAATGGGTGCAATGATGATGAAGTTTAATGAACGTGTGCTTACAAAATTTCTCAATTCTTTTTTTCTGTTCCTGTATGCAGTTCCAACTTTTTGGATCGGTACTTTATTACTTTTCTTTTCGCCAATCCAAATCAAATAAATATATTTCCTTCTGCAGGACCTGAATTGGTGACCCGTGGAGGAATATTTATATGGATGATGTCTTTGATAAATCATTGGCAATATTTTATAGTACCGGCAGTTGTTCTGGCTTATAGTACGATAGTTTATCTGACCCAGATGACGTATGAGTTACTCCATGAAGAATTGCAAAAACCCTATGTGACCACCTTGCGTGCGAAAGGAGCTTCAGAGAATTCAATTTTAGGAATCTATGTCATGAAGAATGTGCTCGTTCCTGTGCTGGTGGGATTGATGAGTGTGTTTCCTGTGCTGGTAGGTGGTAGTGTCATCATTGATTTTCTTTTTTTCCTTACCCGGAATAGGTGCGGTCTTGGCACAGGCATGCGATCAGAGAGATTTTCCGGTAGTAGGCGGTGTTTTGCTATTAACAGGCTTTGTCACTATTGTTTCTTTCTTTGTTACGGATATCATTACTGCTAAGTTGGATCCAAGGATTTCTGATCATGGATAAAATGAAGATTTGGAAGATTCGTGGTTTTTTCAACGTAAAGAAAATTTACTTTGCCGAATCCTATATTTTTTTGTTTCTCTTTGTTTCGGTTTTCGCCATATTTATTGCTAACGATAAACCATTAATACGCATTTGTGACGGCAGTATTTCTTTTCCGTTTCTAAGTAAAAGTTTAACAAAAGAAAAAAGTCCGCCAGAGAATGATTGTTTTATCATGCATACGCTTATGCCCTATAGCCCGGATAAATCCGATTATTTAAATACGGATTTCGCAGGACCTTTTGATCAACAATGGTCGGTGGATGGAAATGGTCAAATTTCTGAAATTCCGTTGCGAAACCGTCACTGGCTGGGAACCAATATGAGAGGCAATGATCTTGCAGCGCAAATTGTATATGGAACCAGAATTTCATTGATGGTTTCATTGTTGAGTACAGTATTGTCATTTTTAATTGGCGGGTTACTCGGATTCGCAGCAGGATGGTATGGTCCCGGAAAAAATAGAATTAAAGTATATTGGTTGATGGCAGGAGGATTACTATTATTCTCTCTTCTACTTTTTAATATGAATCTGCTTACCCCAAAGGATAGAATTATAGGCAATGTAATACTGTCAGGTTTGCTATTAATTTTTATAATGATTGCAGCGAAAATCAGATCCTCCCATTTTTATAAATATGCAGTGTTTTTTTCTGCGGATTATGTGATTCAAAGGTTCTCTGAAATATTTAGTGCAATTCCCCGAATAATATTAATTCTTGCCTTAGTTTCTTTATTGGAACCTTCTTTTAATATAGTTGTTTTTATTTTATCCATCACTGGTTGGGTAGATATCTCTCGTTTGCTGCGCTCTGAAATTCAGCGTATAAAACACGAGGGATTTATTGAAGCGGCTAAAGTGAGTGGGATGGGTGGATTAAGGATTTTTATTGGACAAATGCTACCCAATATCTGGCCTTCGATGTTGGTTATTCTTCTCTATACTTTCGCCGGGAATATCGCTGCTGAGGCAAGTCTAAGTTTTCTTGGTGTTGGTTTACCGGCAGACGTGGTTTCCTTGGGGAGTCTTGTTGCCTCCGGAAAAGTGTATTTTGAAGCCTGGTGGTTGGTCGTATTTCCGGGGGTATGGATTTCAGGGTTTATTTATTCCTTGTTTTCTCTATCCAGAAAAATGAGAAACAAATATGAGATTAGAAATATCTAGTTAGAAATTCGCCAACTGATATTTGTCAGTTTATTTTCTGCTCCAGATCACTTTCCTAATAGCTATTAAGTTGTTCCTTCGCACGCGTATGGATCAGCTATATCGGCTGTCTTGCAGATCTGTTATCTGTTCCTGCACTTCCGGTTGGTTCAGATGATTTTACATCTCAAAATTCAAATAAATTATTCCTAAAAGATAAATGGATATGAAGTTTAAAACCATCATCGAACCCTTCAGAATTAAAATGGTTGAACCTATTTTTATTTCTTCCGAGGAACAACGCTTAAATTTTCTGAGTAAGGCGCATTATAATCCTTTTTTATTGTCTTCTGAAGAAGTAATGATTGATTTTTTAACCGACAGTGGTACTTCGGCCATGAGCAAGGAGCAATGGGCAGCGATGATGCTGGGAGATGAATCTTATGCCGGGGCTTCCAGTTGGTTTAAATTGGAGAAGTCGATATATCATCTCACCGGAATGCCGTATATTTTACCAACACATCAGGGACGCGCAGCAGAGCGAATCCTCTATGGCTATCTCGGGAAAAAAGGAACGACCTTTATCAGCAATACGCATTTTGATACTACCAGAGCGAATATTGAATTCACCGGTGCCGAAGCCATCGATCTCCCCGTTTCTTCTATCAGTCAGGAGGATCATTTTAAAGGAAATCTGGATATCACGAAGTTAAAAGAAGAAATTAGCAGGCGCGGTGCAGAAAATATTGCTGCAGTCATTTTAACCGTAACCAATAACAGTGGTGGCGGTCAACCGGTGTCCATGAAGAATGCAAAAGATGTAAGTGCTGTCTGTCATGAACATGGGATTTTAATGGTGCTGGATGCTTGCAGAATTGCTGAGAATGCCTATTTCATCAAGCATTATGAAGCAGGTTATTCGGATAATTCCTACGAGGATATTGCCCGTGAAATGTCTGCATTGGCCGATGCATTTGTGATGAGTGCCAAGAAGGATGGTATGGTAAATATGGGTGGATTCCTCGCCTTGCGCGATGTGGAGTTATCAGATGCCTGCAAAAACTTATTGATCATTACGGAAGGATTTACGACATATGGCGGACTCTCGGGACGTGATATGGAAGCATTGGCTGTGGGTTTAAAAGAAGTTTTTAGTCCAGATTATCTCCATTACCGAATAGTGAGTACAACATATTTAGGAAGCCACTTAAATGATATGGGTGTGCCTGTGGTAATGCCGGTGGGTGGACATGCCGTTTATATAGATGCTGCTGCATTTTATCCGCATATTCCGGTAGATGAATATCCGGGACAGGCATTGGTTTGCGAGTTGTATAAAGCCGGTGGTATCAGATCGGTCGAAGTGGGTTCCGTGATGTTCGGAAAATATGACGCATCCGGTAAATTAATTCCTGCCCCTAAAGAACTGGTTCGTTTGGCATTCCCACCCAGAGTGTACACACAAAGTCATTTGGATTATGTGATTGAAGTATTTGGATTTTTGATTGCGGATAAAAAGAATGTTTCCGGTTACAGAATAACAAAGGAGACCGAGTTTTTAAGGCATTTTACGGCCCATTTTGAGCCGATTTCTAATAAAGATAAAGTAAAGCAACCGGAAGCGGAGAGTTGTTTATAATTTTGTTTATAAGATGTAGTTTCAGTTGACGGGTATCATTTATTCTTCTGCGTTATACCTGCAACTTCGTCCCTCGATATAGATAGAATCATGAAAAAAACACTTCGTTCAGGTCAGGAAAAAAAGAGAAAAGGTCTTATCATCTCCCGTCGTTTTACGGAGATTAATAAGGATGTATTTCTTGATTTTAAGTATGAGCAGCGTTCATCGGTGATTAAGAACCCGAAAGGGGATATTGTTTTTGAAAATAAAGAAGTGGAAGTACCTGCCGGTTGGTCACAGGTAGCCACAGATATCCTGGCGCAGAAGTATTTTCGAAGAACAGGTGTGCCAATGAAGAATGGTTCAAGCGGTGGAGAGAATAGTGCGAAGCAAGTGGTACATCGTATGGCCGATTGCTGGAAGGACTGGGGACAGCAATATGGTTATTTTGCTTCGAAGAAAGATGCGGATGCTTTTTATGATGAAGTAGCGTTTATGTTGCTGAATCAGATGGCCGCCCCGAATTCACCACAATGGTTTAATACAGGACTTTTTCACACCTACGGAATAAAAGGGCAGAAGCAAGGTCATTTTTATGTGGATGCAGTGGATAATCAATTGAAAAGATCTACCAGTGCTTACGAGCGTCCTCAACCGCATGCCTGTTTTATTCTCTCCGTGAAAGATGATTTGGTGAATCCGGGCGGTATTATGGATCTGTGGGTGAGGGAAGCGCGAATCTTTAAATATGGTTCGGGTGTTGGGACAAATTTTTCTTCTCTCAGAGGAGAAACAGAGAAATTATCAGGCGGTGGTCATTCCTCCGGTCTGATGTCATTCTTGAAAATCGGTGATCGCGCTGCAGGTGCCATTAAATCAGGCGGTACTACAAGAAGAGCAGCAAAAATGGTGTGTCTGGATGTGGATCATCCGGAGATTCTTTCCTTCATCAATTGGAAAGCGGAAGAAGAGAAGAAAGTGGCTGCTTTAATTGCAGCCGGTTATTCTTCTGAATACGAAGGTGAAGCTTATGCAACGGTCTCCGGTCAAAATTCCAACAATTCTGTAAGGCTGAGTGATGCCTTTATGAATGCCGTGAAGCAAGGCGATACCTGGGATTTGCGCTCACGAAAGGATGGTTCAGTTATCAACTCTTTACCCTCCGAATTTATTATGGATCAGATTGTGGAAGCCGCATGGAAGTGCGCTGATCCCGAACTGCAGTTTGATACTACGATCAATGATTGGCATACCTGTCCTGCAGGTGGAAAAATTAAAGCATCCAATCCCTGTTCTGAATATATGTTCCTGGATGATACGGCCTGTAATCTGGCTTCCATTAATCTGGGTAAATTTTATAATGCATCCACAGGTCTTTTCGATGTGGAAGGATTTGAACATGCTTGCCGCTTGTGGACCATCGTGCTGGAAATTTCTGTGTTAATGGCACAGTTTCCTTCAGAAGAGGTTGCCATAAATTCTTTTAATTATCGTACTCTCGGACTTGGTTATGCCAATCTGGGATCGTTGCTGATGATGAATGGACTTCCATATGATAGTGAACATTCACGCGCTATGGCCGCCGCGATAACAGCGCTTATGACAGGCGTTGCCTATAAAACATCAGCGGAAATGGCCGATGTGCTGGGTGCTTTTACAAAATTCAATGATAACCGGGAAGCGATGATGAGGGTGATGCACAATCATCGTTATGCAGCTTACAATACAATGGATTCTTTTGAAAATTTAGCAGTGAAACCGGCCGGTATTGATCCGAAGTTTTGTCCTTCCTATTTGCTAAATGCAGCATGTTCAGTTTGGGATGATGTAGTGCAAGCCGGTGAGCAGTCCGGATTTAGAAATGCGCAAGTGACGGTGTTAGCACCAACAGGAACCATTGGTCTATTGATGGATTGCGATACAACCGGTGTTGAACCTGATTTTGCGTTGGTAAAATATAAAAAGCTTTCCGGAGGAGGATACTTTAAAATCGTAAAATCAATCGCTGGATATTGCATTAAGAAAACTTAATTATTCCGAAAATCAAATTGCAGATATTATTTCATTTATATTAGGAAGTGGCTCACTAAAAAAATGTCCTTTCATTAATCCTGCATCATTAGCTGCAAAAGGCTTTACGAGTGAGGACCTTAGTCGATTGGAACAAGCTGCTGCTTCCGTCTTTGATATTCGTTTCCTGTTTACCTTTTTTACACTCGGTGAATCCTGTTTTAATAATCTTGGCATTACCAAAGCTCAGTACATGGATCCTCATTTTGATTTGTTACATTTCCTTGGATTTAATGATGAGGAAGTAGAAACAGCCAATCGCTTTGTATGTGGTGCCATGACCATTGAAGGAGCACCGCATATTCAAAACGAGCATCTTCCGGTGTTTGATTGTGCAAACCGTTGCGGAAAGACCGGTGTTCGTTTTATTGAACCATTAGGACATATTCGAATGATGGCCGCTGTTCAACCTTTCCTGAGTGGTGCTATTTCCAAAACGGTAAATCTACCGCATGAGTCCACTGTGGAAGATATTCGTAAATGTTATTGGTCGGCATGGGAGAAAGGATTAAAGGCGATTGCGATCTATCGTGACGGATCTAAGTTATCTCAGCCGCTTTCAAGTTCATCTTCCACGGCAAGAAAATCATTGAAAGAATTATCAGAAGAAGATGTACTGGAGGCTGCTAAGAAATTGATGATGTTGTCAACGGATACCACCTTCAAGCGACAACTTTCCAGTATCGTGCACAGAAAACGACTTCCTGGTAAGAGAGGTGGCTTTACTCAAAAAGCGAAAGTAGGTGGTCATACTGTATTTGTGAGAACCGGTGAGTATGACGATTCCACACTGGGAGAGATTTTTATTGATATGCACAAAGAAGGTGCGTCTTTCAGGTCTCTTTTGAATTGCTTTGCTATTGCAGTTTCAATAGGATTGCAATACGGAGTTCCTTTGGAAGAATATGTAGAAAAATTCATCTACTCCAGATTTGAACCCTCCGGACCCGTTGATCATCCCAATATTAAGACCGCTACTTCTGTTATTGATTATATTTTCAGATTGCTTGCGCTGGAATATCTCCAAAGGGAGGATTTGGTACAGGTGAAACCGGTTGCTATTACAAACAAAGATCAATCGAAGGAAATTAAAATCAAACCGGCCCCGGAAAGTATAACGTTGAGTTATGATGTTAATCCACCCACTCAGGAGTTCATCGGAAAGATGATGGGAGATGCGCCCATCTGTTCTACTTGTGGTCATATTACCATTCGTTCCGGTTCCTGTTTTAAATGCCTGAACTGTGGTACGAGCATGGGGTGCAGCTAAAAAGAAAAATTGTATACTTGCTCATGGAAAAACAAAAGGTATCACTTACAAAGATTTTTACTTTCGATACTGCTCATGCACTGGAAAATTATCCCGGTAAATGCAGACATATTCATGGTCATACCTATATACTTCATGTCACGATTTCCGGTGATATAAGAAATGAAAGAGGTCATCCATATGATGGGATTATTATTGATTTCAGCGAATTGAAGAAATGGGTGCATGATGCCGTTATTCAACAATTTGATCATGCCTTATTACTGAGAGAAGGTAGTGCCCTCGCAGCCATGACATTTCCGGAATGGGAGAGAATTTACCTGACCGGCTACCAGCCCAGTTGTGAAAATATTCTTTTGGACATCCTTCAAAAACTACAAGCTACCATCCCGATTAATATCCTTGTTAAGAAATTGAAACTCTATGAAACACCCACTTCTTATGCAGAATGGGAAGGGTAATTCTTATATGAAAAAGAGACCTCCCTATCTCAGTAATGACAAGTCGCGACTTGTCATTACGAGGTCATAAAGCCTCCTTTCAAAATAATGTAAACCTTATTTGATGGTAACTCTTTCTGAATAGCTGAAATCAGTACCGTCAACCTTAACAATGTATAATCCCTTTGCAAAATTGCTCAGATCGATTTGAGTATTAATATCACTCATGCGACTGTTGTAAATTTCTTTACCAAGAATATTTATTACACGAATAGTAGCATTTTCAAATTTCATCACGCGTAAATTAACAACTCCATTACTCGGATTTGGGAAAATACTAACACCACCCGGATTTGCATTTTCATTGATTGCTGTTGCCTGTGATAGATTGATGAGATCAATTCGCAATGAACTTGAACCTTGAACCGGACTGGTGTTGGGTAAAAAGGCGTGGAAGGCAACATAATATGTACCACTTGTCGCTACAGTAATCGTATTGATTGAATTATGATAAATGGAGTCAATTACTTCTGTGGCTATTAATTGCGAAGAGGAGATCGTATCCTGTGCTGTTGCTAATTTCACTTCGAGACTACAGGGAGCCTGATAATCGAATTGACGATACCAATAATCCAATGTGTAATTCGTGCCTGCCTGTAAATCGAAACAACCGGTCCAAACCCAATCATCATCATAATCACCACTTCCTGCTTTGCGCAAACAATCAGTACCACTATAAGCCAATGTATTTACAAGTGTCCAGCTCACACCATCTCCATTTGCATCATTTACTACCCATTGACTAAGGTCTTCTCCAACTTCAAAATCCATCACAAAAGGAGCGGATAAATTATTAGGTGCAAAACTTTCAACTTGCACATTTGAACCATCGTTTGAAGTTGTGGTATCACCTGATAAAGCAGTAGAAGCAGTGATAGTGTAAATTCCGGCAACAGATAAATCCGCAGTGGCCGTGAAAGTATAATCGAGTGTAGCATTGGATGCAATAGGACCGGGTATAGTTTCAGAAATGGGTGTTCCTCCATTGATACTAAAACTTACCGGGATATTAGAAATTGAAGCTCCTCCAAAATTTCTAACAGTTACAGTTATAGGTGTGGTAGCAGAAAGTTCACATCCACTTTCAGTTCCGACAAATGCAATTGCTCCGGCATCAGCAGCAACCGGCTCATAAACGGAAACGTCGTCAATGATCCATACCCAATCATAATTTCCCGTCCATTTAAAGCGAATAAAAACGGTGGCCTGATTCGCAGCAACTGTGCTGATATCTACAACAACATTTCTTGGATTAGGCGAACTTTGATTTTGACCGAGACCCGTTTCTGCATTGTAAACGTCCGTCCAGGAAATGCCATCATTGCTCACAGATACTAATCCGACTCCAGTCTGATACTGGACAAACACTTCATTGAAAGATAAAAATACAACCGGGTTGGTGGAGCAATTAATTGCCGGCGTTTTTAAATCAGAATCTTCAGGTCCACTTGTTGCACCGGCCGGTCCACCAATATCACTGTCAAATAACATGAATCCATTGGAAGCTGTAGTATTTGTAGGAGATAATGTGACGGGCGTTCCTGCTCCTGCAGGACTATTAACTGAACCGGTAGTAGAATAGGTCCAGATTTCATTAAATGTTGCAGTTACATCAGTAACAGTCCACGTAGAAGGTAAACCTGCAGCAAAATCTTCAGAGAAAATAACAGCCGTAACTCCCGGCGCTACATTTTTAATAGAAGAAGGTTTTAAAAATGCTGACTGCGCTATTGCAGAAGCGGAATTGTATTTACTTTTGACCGTTCGTGATTCAGAATTTTGCTGGGCACTCACTTGTATGGTGAGTACTCCGGCGAGTAGGAGGAATAGTTGTTTTTTCATTTTAAAGAGATGTTATAGTGTTTTGGTTTATTCAGTTATTTCTTCTTTGACAACAAATACGATATTGGGTAATTTTATTTCTGTACCCGAGGCATCCTTTCCCTGAACTTCTTTCAGAAATATAGTGTCACCTTTTTTCATTTGATCAATAGCTTTCCTGGCAAGAATGGGGATACCATTATTTGCGAGTCCATATTCCTTTGTTTGCAAAGGATTCATGGTGATCATGGTAAAAAGAAACTGATTGAGCTGATAGATTTTCCCATCGTTACAAACCACTTTCAATGGTAAATTATCAGCCCACTCCTGAGCTTCTTTTAAAGTGACTTTAGTGGATCCTGCAGAATCCGTAGGGACAGCGCATAACTTAAGCTTAGGCGCTTGAGCAAGAGCGACTTGCTGTCCAATAAATAGATGTAAAACAATGGAGGTAATAATAAATATTGATCTCATTTTATTTTAAGTTTTATAGTTGATCAAATTTAAGAAGAATTCAGGGCCTTTCTGCAACCTTATATGAAACATTTTCAACAGGGAAGCGTAAAATTCAGGCTATCCATTTGAAATGTTGAGTAAATACCTTGTTTATATGCGTTTATTATGTTCATTAAGGGTACTTGTGCTGTTTTTAATTTTTAATGCAACAACCGCAGAAGCGCAGATAAAAAAGGATTCTCTAGAGCGGGTTTTATGGAATTCCAATATACTTGATACCAACCGCGTTTTAATCCATGAGAAGCTGGCATACCATTACAGGTTTATAAGTCCTGATACTGCATTTTATCATGCAACTCTGGCCCATAATTTATCCCAAAAACTGAAATACAACTTCGGATTAATTTATAGCTTGAATCATCTAGGTGTCTATTATCAGAACCGTGGGCAATACAATCAGTCCATATTTTACTACAATGAAATGCTGGTACATTTTTCGAAAAACTGTTCTCCAAGGATTTTTAAGGCAATAGCTTTAGCCATTAATAACATTGGAATGATACATTTTGAGAAGGAAGAATATGATGAAGCGGAGTATTATTTTCAAAACGCATTAAAAATTGATAAGTACCTGCACTATCCTAAAGGAATAGCACGGGAATTGGGAAACCTTGGTAAACTTAAAATTGCACAAGGAAACAAAGATAGTGCAATAGTTTGTTTGAAGCAATCACTTGACTATGAAAAATCATTGCATCATACCATTGGTATGTTGGAGACCATGGCGGACATTGGTAAAGTGTACTATCAGCAAAAAAAATATCAGGAAGCAAAGATGATATTGTATGAAGCTTCCAATTTGAACAAAGAATGCTATCTGACAGCAAATGTTTGGATTGACCAGTTGTTGAGTAAGATATATTTTGAGGAGGGCGATTTTGATTCTGCATTGCAGCTTGCAAAGAGAGCGCTTAAAAATGCATCAATTCTTCAGGATAGATTATTGTCAGTAAGCATTGCTAAGGACCTTTCAGAAATTTACAGTAGAAAAGGTATGTATTTTGAAGCCTATTCTTTTTTAGATACAGTGAATATACTTTCCCATAGTTTGCAAAAGGAAACGGCGGACTGGCAACGGGCGGATATGATGGCCGGCTTTGAAAGCGATAAAAAAAGAAAAGAAATTAAAATTTTGCAGGAGAACCGGGATAAAATGATTTACTATAACTCCAGGTTAATTAGCATGAGGAATGGTTTGGTACTATCACTTTGCTTTTGTTTGGTGTTGGGTGGAATTATCTATAAAGCATACCGTGATAAGAGAAATGTGAATAAGGTTCTCATGACTAAATTTGGTGAAATAAGGTCGAAGAATGCTGATATTCAAAACAAGAATCGTGAAATCGGCGAGATTAATTCTTCCTTAACTGCTTCTAATATTACTTTAAATAAGAAGGAGTTTCAATTGAAGGAAGCCCAACGAATTGCCGGACTGGGTTCCTGGGAATTTGACTTACAGTTAAAGAAGTTTGCCTATACTGATTATCTGAAAAGTTTGTTTTTTACTGAAGATGTGGGCGGTCAGGATATGAATTTCAGATCCTATCTGAAGCGCATTGATAAGGGTGACTGGCCTTCAGTAAAATCAGCATTGAAGAAGGCATTTATCGATGGGGAGGCCGCAGAAGTTGAATTTAGTATTGGTGATGGTTTCGATCAGCAAAAGTATTTTAATGCACGTGCAGTCCCGATGATGGATGATACAGGAGAAAAAGTATTAGTTGCAGGTACTGTATTCGATAATTCAAAATACAAGAAGGCTGCTTTTAAACTGATGGAAGCCAAGGAAAATGCGGAAATGGCGAATCAGTCAAAAAGTGTTTTCCTCGCAAATATGAGCCATGAAATCCGGACACCTTTAAATGGTATTTTAGGATTTACGCATATTCTTCTTAAGGAGTGCAATGTACCGCAGCAAAAAGAATATTTGAAACATATTCAAAATTCCGGCGATAATTTGTTGGTGCTGCTGAATGATATTCTCGATTTCAATAAAATCGAACACGGTAAACTGGATATTGAATCAACTAATTTTCAGCTGAGAGATATGGTGGATGAGGCCATAGTTCCTACGTTCTTCAGGCGAAGGAGAAAGGCCTTGATGTGAAAGTGCATTGTACTCCTGAAATTCCGGCTAATGTAATTGGAGATCCCTATCGTACACGTCAGCTCCTGATAAATTACCTGTCAAATGCTATAAAATTCACAAAGACGGGTTATGTAATGGTGGATATCTCACTGGAAGAGATTAGTGTTCCTGATGGAAACGATCTGACAATTCGATTTACAGTATCTGATACCGGAATAGGAATTCCTGAAGAAAAACAAGAGAATATTTTTAAGGCCTTTACTCAAGCTGATAGTTCAACAACGCGTAAATATGGGGGCACAGGTCTGGGATTAGCAATTAATAATCAATTGGCCAAGCTGATGGGGGGGGAACATCAGGAGTTCAAAGTCCGGGGCGTCTGTCAATGGATGGTAATCCGGGCGCTGATTTTTGGTTCACGATTCAAGTAAAAAGAGGGCAATATGCTGCCAAAGTTTCTACAGTAAATCGAAACAATGATGGTGTTTTTGAGAACAAATTAAATATTCTTGTTGCAGAAGATAATGTGATCAACCAACTTTTGATAAGAAAGGTGCTGGAGTCAATGAACTGCGAAGTGACGCTCGTTGAAAATGGTAAATTAGCTGTGGAAGCATTGAAAGAAAAATCCTTTGATGCCCTGTTGCTGGATATACAGATGCCGGTGATGGACGGTCATCAGGCAGCTATGGTGATTCGTCAGTCGGGAAATATATCCATCCCGATTATTGGGGTTTCCGCAAATGTTTTTAAAGAGGATATAGAAAAGAGTTTGATGTCGGGAATGGACGCACATCTGGGAAAACCATTTACAGCAAAAGAATTATTTAAGGTATTAAAGGATAAAATTAATTCCACCAGAGCAACTACCAAGTTGAATTTTACGAGAATAGTGCAGCCATTTTAATTGCAGTGATGCCGGCTTCAAATCCTTTATTGCCATATTTACCGCCTGCTCTCTCTTTAGCCTGGTCTAAAGTATTTGTTGTCAGTACTCCGAAAATGACTGGTTTATTGTATTTGATGGTCAGCTCCGTTAATCCCAGTGCAACAGCCTGACATATAAAATCAAAATGTCTGGTTTCTCCCTGAATAACACAGCCAAGACAGATTACAGCATCAAATTTTTCGGTGGGAAGAAGGAGGGAAGCACCGGCAGTTAATTCAAAACTTCCCGGAACGTTGATGATGGTTATTTTATCAGCTAATGCTCCCGCAAGCGTTAATGCATCTTGTGCCCCGGCTAAAAGTGCATCGGTTATTTCTGAATTCCATTCAGCAACGACAATGCCGAACTGATAGGGTCCGGCATTGGGTAAATCTTTGGGTAATGAGGAAAGAGATTGGTGTGCAGATGACATTATTCTGTAGGATTAATTCCTCCTAAAGCGCTGGCTCTGCCAATATATTTATCAATATCTCTGGCTTCGGTACTTAAAGGATAATCCTGTTTGATCTGGTTGTAAATTTCAATGGCTGAAGCATAATCCTTCTTCTGCTCATTCACAAATCCTATTCTCATCAGGAAGAGCGGCTTGCTAAAATTATTTTCATCCCAATCGGCTGCTTTCTTATAAAAAGAGAGGGCTTCATCGAGTTGATTTAATTCTACATAAGCACCGGCAATTCCACCAAGTGCCAATGCACCCGTGATATCATCTTCAGCATCGTAATTTTTCAATGCTTCAATAGCATTTTCATATTCACCTTTTTGCAGGAGACTCATGCCAAGATAATACTGAGCAAGGTTTCCGGAGGGAGCGGAACTATAATTTTCAACGATTTCCTGGAAGCCGGGATAGGAGCCATCGCCATTAATGGCGAGTGCAAAACTATCTTGCGCAAAATATTGCTCTGCAAAGAACATATCATTTTGAGCATTTTCTTCCTGTGGCTTTACAATAAATTGATTGTATCCAAAGTAAGCTAGAATCACTGCAACGATTACGCCGCCAATGATGCTTAAACTTTTCTTGTTTTCATGAACATACGCTTCTGCTTTATCAATGCTTTCTGCGATTTCAATACCTTGTTTTTTCTCTTCCGACATGGACTTTGAAGAAATTTAATTTTTCAGATTGCAAAGATATAAGAAATATCCATCCGTGGAAAGGGAGGAAACAGGAGGATGTTTTTCTTTTAACTATTACTATTCAATAGTTTATGAGCAATATTTTCACAGGCTGTTTCCAATCAGGTCAAAAACCTTCCTGAAATCCTCCGCTTTGCCATACCAGGGATCAGGCACATCGCGGTCACCCATACCGGCATATTGTAGAAAGAGTTGCACTTTATCTTTTGATTCCGTAGGCGCCAAATCATTTAAATCATTGTAAACACTACTGTCCATGGCCAGGATCAAATCAAAGCGTTTAAAGTCATCTATATGGATTTTCCGGCCCTTTGATGGTCAATGGATATATCATGCTTTGCAGCGATTGTAATTGATCGGTGATCAGGTTTTTCTCCCGAATGCCATCCACCAGTACCTGCGGAATCAACGAAGTAAGCAGCATTACCGGCTTTACCAAGTTTATCGATCATTATTCCTTCTGCCAGTGGAGATCTGCAAATATTGCCCAGACAAACCATTAGAATGTTCATGCGATGGTATTAAATTAAAGAAGTCCTGAAGGGAATGTCAGGACTTCTTATTAATAAGGTATAGCTCTATTATCTGGAGAGATTAATTCTTTTCTGAAGATCCACCACCTGTGCTTTGAACTTTTTGTCAGTATCAATGAGGTTATTTACCGTTCTGCAGGCGTGAAGCACGGTAGCATGGTCTTTACCACCGCAATGCATTCCGATATTAGAAAGAGAAGATTTGGTAAATTGCTTACTGAAATACATGGCCAGTTGACGTGCCTGAACGACTTCACGCTTCCGTGTTTTTGATTTCAGGACTTCAAGGGGAAGTTCGAAATAATCACAAACAATTTTCTGTATGTAATCGATGGAGATTTCGTGGACAGTATTTTTCACAAACTTGTCAATCATTTGCTTGGCAAGTTCGAGCGTAATTGGTTTCTTATTGAGAGAGGCCTGAGCGATGATTGAAATCAAAGCACCTTCCAGTTCACGTATATTATTAGTGATGCTCAGTGCAATATATTCCGTAATCTCATTAGATAGTTCAATACCATCCACATACATCTTCTTCTTTAAAATGGCAATACGGGTTTCGAGATCAGGAATCTGAAGATCTGCTGCAAGACCCCATTTAAAGCGAGAGAGCAGGCGTTGCTCCATCCCTTGTAGATCAACAGGAGGCTTATCGCAAGTAAGAATTATTTGTTTGTTGTTTTGATGTAAGTGATTGAAAATATGGAAGAATACATCCTGAGTTTTTTCTTTTCCTGCAAAGAATTGAATATCATCAATGATCAGTACATCCATCATCTGATAAAAATGTACGAAGTCATTCTGACTGTTATTCTTCACGGAATCAACAAACTGATGCATGAACTTTTCACTTGGAACATACAGCACAGTTTGACCGGGAAAGTTGTTTTTTATCTCGATACCTATTGCATGAGCAAGATGAGTTTTACCAAGACCAACACCGCCATATATAAGGAGTGGATTAAAAGAAGTACCACCCGGCTTCTGCGCTACTGCATAACCTGCTGATCTTGCGAGTCTGTTGCAATCACCTTCCACTAAATTCTCAAAGGAATAATTAGAATTAAGTTGAGAATCAATGTCAATCTTTTTCAGACCGGGAATGATGAATGGATTTCTGATTCCACCACTGATCTGCTGAGGGATAGTCACAGAAGGATTCTTTAAACCATTGTTGCCTTTAGCAGGAATCTTAACCGTGTAAGGTTTAGTATTTTGAGAGGAAGTTTCCATCAGAATAGAATACTCCAATCGGCCTTCAGGGCCTAATTCCCGTTTAACCGTTTTTCGAAGTAAACCAATGTAATGTTCTTCCAGCCATTCATATACAAATTGACTGGGGACTTCAATTGTTAAAGTATTCTGATCAAGCTTAACAGCTTTAATAGGTTCAAACCAGGTCTTGAAATTTTGTGGATTTACATTGTCTTTTATTAGTTTCAAACAGTTTTCCCATATCTGGTCACTTGATTTTTCTTTAATTACAGAATCCTTTTCTTTTTGCATACCTGCAGAAGGCATTTGAAATAAGTGAATGAATTGATGAATTGTAATCGTACTGAAATTGTACTCGGCAAATATTGTCTAAAAAGATTTTAAAAAAAAATTTATTTCATATTGACTTTTTAGAAATTTTTACTGTAGAGGAAGTATGCGTGATTTTCTGACCCCCTCTCCCCAAACAAAAAGTCAATTCTTCCCATTCGTATACCCCCCCAGCCGGTTTGTGCAATTAGCACGTTTTTTTGTTCAGAATTTTTTACTATAGCAGGAGTATCAAGAAAGGTATGGGTATGTCCACCCAGAATTAAATCAATATTTTTTGTGTTCATGGCTAGGGATTCATCACTAATTTTTGTATGGTCATATTTATAACCCAGGTGGGAAAGACAAATGACAAGATCGCAGTTGAGGTTTTTTTTCAAATGGCGGGCGGTGGAGTTCGCTGAGGGAACAGGGTCTGTGAAGATAATGTTTTTTGTAAGATGTTCTTCAACAAGTCCTTTAAGTTCTATTCCAAGACCGAATACTCCTACTTTGATTCCGACCCTCTCAAATATACGAAATTTTTCTACTTTTCCGTCTAAAGGAGTATTTTCGAAAATATAATTTGAATTGATAAATGGAAAGTGGGCATGGGGCATTTGCTTTACCAGCCCTTCCACGCCATTATCGAAATCATGATTCCCAAATGTAGCAGCATCATATTTCATGGCGCTCATGGCCTTTAATTCCACCTCTCCGCCAAATATATTAAAATAGGGTGTCCCTTGAAAAATATCTCCACTGTCCAGCAATAGCACAGGATGTCCTTCATTTCTGATTTCTTCGATGAGGTTCATCCGACGGTATACGCCGCCCATCCCCGGAAATTTCGGATCATTGTCAGGAAATGGATCTATTCGGCTATGCGTATCGTTAGTATGTAATACCGTGAGCTTTTTCCACCCCTGAAGGGCCAATACATTCGTGCTGATTCCTCCAATGCCGGCGAGCAGCAATGCCTTTAAAGATTGACTGAGAAACGTCCTTCTACTGTATCCTGACAAGTCTGCCATCTTTTTGAATAATTATAGAATCACCGGTCATTCCGTAATTTTTGAGGTCGAGAAGGAGCGCGTCCCGTACTTTCAAAGATAGTATTTTTCTTTCAGTAAATTTTTTAAAACACTGAATCCATCTCCGCCATTTGCCAGATAATCAGATGTTGCAACATGGTATATTTTGTGGCAGATAGTGCTGTTCCATTTACAGTGATATCCTTTGCCCGCTTTCCGTCAATGGAAAAACGTACTCCTGAAACAGGGGCGCCTCCCATGGAAGCAATATGTTGCAACACACTATCGGCATCGGTTCCATTCATCGAAATCACGACCAGTTCATTTTCGAAGGGCATGACTTCATATACATTGCCAATGGTGATTTTACCCCGGGGCAATGAAGCCCTTAAGCCTCCATGGTTTAAAAAGAGGAAGTCGGGAGTTGGATAATTTTTTTCTATGCAATTACTTTCAGCCTGTCGCCTGCAAGCATCTGCGCAATAATTTCCAAGCAGGCCTTCCGGTAATTCTTTCACCATAGCCTGAGCAGAAATGGCGAGCACGGTGTTCATCGTCTTTTTCAGACTATCTGAATACCAACTGATAAAACTCATACTTGTAGTGTCAATACGATTATTTAAAGAGTCGGAAAAAATGTATTGTTGGTTGGAGGTGGTGTAGGTGAGTTTTTTAGGATGGCATCCCAGTAACAACAGACCCGCAACGAAGTAAAATAAGTAGGGTTGAAACGATACCTTCATTGTACAATAATACAAATTGAATAGAAAAAACGCGATTGGTTTTGCATTTTTATTTTTAGCATCTTCGCTTAAAATTTGCCATGTTTAGTACCGAGACAACAGTCCGAGTTCGCTACGCGGAAACAGATCGCATGAATTATGTGTACTATGGAAATTACGCGTCCTATTTCGAGGTAGCCCGAGTGGAAGCGTTGCGAAGTATTGGGATGAGTTACAAGAGAATAGAGGAAGAAGGTTTTCTGCTCCCGGTTTACGAGTACAACGTCAAATATTTTAAGCCGGCCTTTTATGACGATGTGCTATTGATTAAGACTGTGGTTCCTGTGCTGCCTTCTGTGCGTATTGTTTTTGATTATGAAATATTTAATGAAGCAGCAGAAAAGATTTCTGAAGCCCGGACGACATTGGTTTTTATGAGTAATGAAACGAATAAGCCCTGTAAAGCCCCTGAAGAACTCTTAGCGAAACTTCGAAAGTATTTCTGAAAAAGCCTTATCGTGTTTTACCCGGCTCAATCAACGAACGGTAGATTGCCTATAATTCCTTCATCAACACCTGATAGGCCTTCAACATGGCATCTATATCGGCCTTGTTCACTTTTTCATCCGGACTATGTACAAAGTCTTCCGGCGCTCCAATAAAACACCAGTCGATGGGGTAGGGGCTGCTTCTGTATTTCGTTGCCATCACTGCCTCCCGCTTTCTACTTCCAATTGATGGGGATGCTTTTGTCTTTTAAAATACGCAATATTTTATTGATAAAAATTCTTCTCGGAATACCGGAGTCCCGCAAGGAAAACAGCCACTCCTTTCCCGGGCTGTACTCCATTCGTCACCCAGGTAATATCAGCAATCAGGGCTTGTCGGATTTTATAATTTTCCCAGATGTATTTGGTGAGATAGGGGACAGAGCCGCCTCCATGTTCTTCCCAGCAACTGAAAACGATGATACCATCTTCCAGTGTTTCCGCCAGTTTTAATGCTACATAAACTCTCAGACGATTATCCAGGTAACAACTTTGTACCCATTGATTGTCTTCTCTGAAATTCATCTTAAAGCTAAGTGCAGTACCACTATCGATGAGCCGGCTGTTTTGATAACTGAGACTATTGTCCTCCTCATTCACATGCAGTTCACATTCCACATAACCTTTTGAGTCGGTACCTGCGAGCTTATATCCACTTACCGTTTTCGGTCCACCTATCTTTACAATTTCATTTTCATATCTCACATGGAAACCAATATTGTCCATATGAGCAAAAACTGCTGTCCTTGGTTTTCCAAAAACAAGGACAATGCAATGCTGAAATCTTCACCATGTAACACCAACGGCTGTTGGACCCAACTGTTCATGTTGGATTGAATGTATTCCATCAAAAAGGCGTGCATCTTTTCTTCATCACCACTGGGCGCATGAATTCCGCAAAGATTCTTAAGGAGTTGCATAGTTAAATAGGTTCAAGCGTAGATTGATAGCTGAGCTTCGGATGTTCTTTGAATTTCTTTTCGAAGTCGGGGCTTAATTTTTTGCGAATATCGAAAATGATCGTACACGGCTGACTGTAATCCTGCTTTTTTATTTGTATCGGAAAAAATTTAAAAAGATGATGTACTTCATTGATCAGCTCATAGGGACAAGTGAGCAAAAAACGATCGTTGATGGTCTGTTCAATAATGGCAGATTGTTCAATGACCTGAGTGGCAGCCGATCTGTAGGCGGAGATTAATCCGGGTACACCCAATAAAGTTCCGCCGAAATACCTGACTACTACAATGAGAATATCGGTTAGCCCTTTCGATTGAATGGCACCCAAAATAGGTTTCCCTGCAGATCCCGAAGGCTCCCTGTCATCGCTGAATCGAAATACAGTGGGATCGGTGGTCAGACGAAATGCATAGCAATGGTGATTGGCTTGAGGATGTTCTTTTTTAATTTTTTGAAGGAGGGCTTTTACTTCTTCCTCCGACTTCACCGGATAACTCAGTCCAAGAAAACGACTTCCCCGCTCACGGACTTCTGATGCGGCAGCAGACTGAATGGTATGGTAGGTATCTTCAAATAACATTTAAGCACTGAGGATGATGATGCTGAGAATGGCCAGAAAGATACCGGCAAAATTGATGCGACTAATTTTTTCCTTGAATAGCACCAATGCAAAAATAACGGATATCAGCACGACAAAGACGTTGGCGATAGAGAATACCATAGAACTATCGGCCTGCGGAAAGGATAGCGCGGTGATGAGAAATTCGAGTGAATAATAATTGGTGATGCCCAGCACAATGCCGCCAATGATACTGATGGCTTTAATCCGGATATTGTTTTTGAAATAATTGAATAGGGTCATGAGTATTCCGATGATTCCGGCAGAACCAAATAAAAGGGAGATGAAAAGTGTTCTGTTCTCTGTCGTGATTAAATAATGCTCTGATAATTTTATACAAAGGTCCACCATGCCGCTTCCGATAAAGAGCAACAAAGGAAGAATCCAAACGGGTCTTTTATTCGCCGGACTTTCTTCTTTTCTTTCTGTGGAGGGATAACTGCTCAATACTACAGCCGCCAAAGCAGTAACGATTCCGATAATCCGCGCCGGGTTTAAAAGTTCATGGAAGAGAAGGATACCTCCTGCAATCGGAATGATCATCGACATCTTCCCGGCTATTGAGGTGATGGTAATTCCGGAATATTGTGCGGTTAAGGTGGCTATATAAAAAACGACAATAAAGAGCAATCCGATTCCGAAAGCATATATAAGGATATCGCCCACATGCTCCAATGCAGCTGAGCTTTGTGTATAGTTATTTAAAAATGAAAAGGAGGAAGCTGTGATATAATTGAATGTTAATCCATGCACATTGTTCACTTCGAACCGCTGAAAGTATTTTAAGATGACATATAATAATGCCATTAATGTCGCTGCAATCGTGATGGTAATCAGGAAGGAAATACTCATGCAGGATGCTGATTAACGATTTCCAGCAGTTGATTATCACCGATAGTTGTCAAATTTATTGTACCCTGCGGAAACGGCGGTGCAGCCACTCCCTGACCAAGAGTTTCCTTACTGATGAAAATCCGACACTCATCCCAAAGTTGCTGTTCCAGGAATTGGCGATGGGTAAGAGGTCCACCTTCCACCAGGGCGAATGAATTCCGGTTTTGGTGCAAGTGACTTAAGATAGCAGGAAGGAAGGGCGTGAAAGCCGAAAGAGGAATGACTTCAGCGTTGGAATAATTATAATTTTCCTGTTGCGTATAGATCAGCGTACGTTGTTTGCCATCGAAAATTTTTAAATTGCTTTTCCCGCAAAGATTTCCGGATCGATCCAAAATGATTCTTACCGGAGATGCACCCTGCCAATACCGGGTATTCAGTTCAGGATCATCAATAGCTGCAGTTCCGGCTCCGATGAGAATACCGCTTTCTTCGCTTCTCCATTTATGACCGATGATTTTACTGAGGGAGTTACTGATTTGCACTCTCTCTTTTCCGTTTCCGGTAATGCCATCGCTGCTTTGAGCCCATTTTAAAATCAGAAAAGGTCTCTTTCGGGTATGCGCGCAGACAAAGCGTTTGTTTAGTTTTAGACATTCGACTTCTAGAACAGTGCAAATCACTTCAATGCCCGCCTCTCTTAATTTCCTGATACCACTACCATTGACCCCCGCAAAGGGATCCTGCATGCCAATCACCACCTTCCGGATTCCGGAGGAAATGATCAAGTCCGTGCAGGGAGGAGTTTTACCAAAATGAGAACAGGGCTCCAGATTTACATACAGTGTCGCTCTGCCAAGCAGTGATTTATCTTCCACCGCATGGATGGCATTTACTTCCGCATGAGCTTCTCCAAACTTACGGTGGTAGCCTTCGCCAATTATTTTACCGTTCGCTTCAATAACACAACCCACCAATGGATTAGGCGAAACCTGACCAGACCCGAGGGCAGCTAATTGTAAACAGCGTTGAATATAAAGTTGATCGTTGGACATGGACGTCGTGCAAAAATAGTATTACAGATTGTTCTCCCTGCATTTTTGTGAAGGAAAGATTTAATGTATTTTTGCTTTATGACGATTTTAGACTTTTTAAATTTGGTGAAAGCGGAGTTGGAAAACATTTATGAGGGTTCCGAAGCCAATGCGTTAGCCAGTCATCTGCTCCAGGAACGATTAGGTTATTCTTTCAGTGAACTTAGGATGAAAGAACTGGAAGTGATCGATGAAGAACTTACGGGTATTTTAGTAAATGATCTCACCCGACTTAAAAAATCAGAACCTGTTCAATATGTGCTGGGATATACCTGGTTCAATGAGATGAGGATAGAAGTGAGTAAGGACGTGTTGATTCCCCGACCTGAAACCGAAGAGTTGATTGCCTTCATTCAGGATTATCCTTTAACAGCCGATGCGAACCTGCTTGATATTGGCACCGGCAGTGGTTGTATTGCTTTGGCCTTGAAACAGGCCTTTCCTGATGCAACTGTATATGGAGTTGATGTTTCAGAGGGGGCCTTGCAGGTAGCCCAAAGGAATAGTGAATTGCTGCAATTGCCGGTCAAGTGGTTAAAATGGGATGTGCTGAATGAGCCTATGCCGGCGATCCCATTGCCTGCTTTTGATGTAATTGTCAGTAATCCTCCCTACATCTGCATGAATGAATTTTCCACACTTCATTCTAATGTGACCGGTTTTGAACCGCATCTGGCCTTGTTTGTTCCTGACGATGAGCCCTTATTGTTTTATAGATACATTGCGGCATTTGCAAAAAGGCAGTTGAAGCCGGGCGGATTTCTCTGGTTCGAAATCAACAGGGAATATGCAGAGCATGTAGCGGCCCTGCTTGAGGAAGAGCTATTTGAAGACGTCCGTATTTACAGAGATCTGGCAGCGAATGATCGATTTGTTTCGGCGGTGAAGGGTTGATTATATACTTTAATCTATTACCATTCATAATCAAATAAATTTATAACTCATTTGATTATTTGATTTTGAGTACCCCTTATTTTATTATTTTTGCCCTTCAAGAAAGAAATTATGAATGTACATGAATATCAGGGTAAGGAAATTCTAAAGAGTTTTGGTGTAGCCATTCAGGAAGGTATCGTAGCGGAAAATGCCGACGAGGCCATTGCTGCCGCGAAAAAACTGACGGAACAAACCGGAACCGAATGGTGGGTGGTGAAAGCTCAGATTCATGCCGGTGGTCGAGGAAAGGGGGTGGTGTGAAGCTGGCGAAGAATCTGGATGAACTGAGAGAGCGTACCAATCAGATCATTGGTATGAATCTGGTGACTCCGCAAACAGGTCCCGCCGGAAAGAAAGTGCATAAGGTGTTGATCGCGCAGGATGTCTATTATCCGGGTCCGAGTAAAACAGCCGAATTTTATATGAGCGTATTGCTCAATCGTCAAACCGGTCGTAATATTATCATGTACTCTACAGAGGGTGGAATGGATATAGAAGAAGTGGCAGAAAAGACACCGGAGCGTATTTTTAAAGAGGAAGTGGATCCGCGTGTGGGTCTGCAACCTTCCAGACACGTAAAATCGCTTTCAATCTCGGTTTGTCCGGAAATGCTTTTAAAGAATGACACGTTTCGTCAGCAATTTTATATAAAGCCTATGATCAAACGGATTCTTCCATGTTTGAGATTAATCCTGTTTTGAAAACGTCGGATGATAAATTATTGCCGTAGATGCAAAAGTGAATCTGGATGAGAATGCTTTATTCCGTCACCCGGATTTTGTAGCGATGAGAGATGTTTTGGAAGAAGATCCTACTGAAGTGGAAGCTGCGGCGCATGAACTTAACTATGTGAAGCTGGACGGGAATGTAGGATGTATGGTGAATGGTGCCGGTCTCGCGATGGCGACAATGGATATCATCAAACTGGCAGGTGGTGAGCCGGCCAATTTCCTGGACGTTGGTGGAACAGCCAATGCAGCAAGAGTGGAGAAAGCATTCAGAATTATCTTGAAAGACCCTAATGTGAAAGCAATTCTCGTGAATATTTTCGGTGGGATTGTGCGTTGCGACCGGGTAGCTCAGGGGATTGTGGACGCCTATAAAAATATCGGTGAAATACCGGTGCCTATCATCGTTCGCCTGCAGGGTACCAATGCCGATGAAGCAAAAAGATTAATTGATGAAAGCGGTCTGAAAGTATTCTCTGCCATTGAATTAATTGAAGCAGCAGATCTGGTGAAGAAAGTGGTCGGCTAATATGAAAAAGTTTTAATAGAAAGGGAAGTCTTTACAGGGCTTCCCTTTTTTTATTTATTCATGTGAATTTACACTCCGAATCGGAAAAATAAGCTTCCGACCCGTTGTGAATTCCGGTATTTTTCAATATATATTTGTTCAGCTATTTTGTTGAAGATGGGATCTGCGAATATAAAAAACCAGGGCACCGGTGTCATTTTTGAAAACCGTTTGCTGGAAGGATTGACCTCCCGTGATCCTCTATCTGCTGATTGCCCTTTCAATGTTAACCTAGAGTCCTGTATTCGAATTGGAAGTGTGTTATCTCCCCCCCGGCCGTTTCCTTTTTGGTGGGTCTTTTCTTCTGGGGTTTCCCTTTCCCCGGCTGGGAAAGCATTGGAAGTGAAATAAAAAAACATCATGAATATCCAAGAGATAAGGACTTTACAAGAGTCCCCCCTTCCCCCCCCCCCCCGGGGGTACCCCCGGCCCCCCCTTCTTTGGCCATTTTTTTTTTTGGGGGTTTTTGCGGGAACCCTTACTTCGGGGGTTGGTTTTTCGGGGGTTTGCCGGGGGGTATTCGTTCTATTTACTCATTCATTATGCCGTGCATCGTTATAGACCTCCCAAAGGAATTCTGAAATTTTGGTGGACACATCATGCCTTGCACCATTATAAATCGGATGATGCAGCTTTCGCGGTTTCTAATCCGTTTTGGGATTACCTTTTTGGTACGATGCCAAATCGGAGAAAGCTTCTTCAAAGAACTACTGAAAATCAATTAAAGCAATAGCCTGTCTTTTCTTTTTTAAAGCGGACATATTTATCAAGTTCAGAATAAAGCTTTTCCATCGACTGGTTTCGTTAATCCTGAAAATAGAATTGAATCTCCTCCATTTTTTTAACAAATCATCTTTTTTCCATGGTATAAATAGGCTGTTGAAGGAATAGAATGGGATGAATTATTAGCGAACAATTAGTAGTTTTATCCCATGAAATTTACAAAAATCCTTATTGCTAACCGGGGGGAGATTTCGTTAAGAATTATGCGATCCGCCCGAGAAATGGGGATCAAGACCGTGGCAGTCTATTCCGAGGCAGATAGAAATGCCTTGCACGTTCGTTATGCGGATGAAGCTATTTTAATCGGTCCCGCACCCT
The DNA here is from genome assembly GCA_016721435.1 of Bacteroidota bacterium. Taxonomy (GTDB): domain Bacteria; phylum Bacteroidota; class Bacteroidia; order AKYH767-A; family OLB10; genus JAJTFW01. The sequence goes on along the minus strand of JADKIC010000031.1, from coordinate 31,992 downwards.
CTCAGCAAAGTTATCTGGTGATTGATAAAATTATTGATGCCGCCCTGAAAACAGGTGCTCAGGCCATTCATCCCGGATACGGGTTTTTATCAGAGAATCCTGCATTTGCCAGAGCGGTGAAGGAAAAGGGTCTGGTTTTGATTGGTCCCTCACCGGAGTCCATGGAGATCATGGGTAGCAAATTAGCTGCTAAAGCGGCTGCCAAGAAATACGACATTCCATTGGTACCCGGTACCGATTATGCTATTTCAGATGTAGCGGAAGCCCGAAAGGTGGCCAAGGAAGTGGGCTTCCCCATCCTGATTAAAGCTTCGGCCGGTGGTGGCGGTAAGGGAATGCGGATTGTGGAGCACGAAGATCAGTTTGATGAGATGCTGGAACGGGCCGTAAGTGAAGCGACCTCTTCCTTTGGTGATGGTTCAGTTTTTATTGAAAGATATGTGGGCTCCCCCCGTCATATCGAAATTCAGGTCTTAGGCGATCAGCAGGGAAATATCGTTTACCTCTTCGAACGCGAATGTTCCATCCAAAGGAGGCATCAGAAAGTAATTGAAGAAGCACCCAGCTCTGTATTGACCCCTGCCATCAGGGAAGAGATGGGGAAATGCGCTGTCCTCGTGGCGAAAGCTGCCAATTATGTTGGTGCCGGTACCGTGGAGTTTCTCCTGGATGAAAATAAGAATTTCTATTTCCTTGAAATGAATACCCGCTTGCAAGTGGAACATCATCGGAATTGATCTTGTAAAAGAGCAAATCAGAATTGCAGAAGGGCATCCATTGTCATTCCGTCAGGAGGATTTGAAAATCGAAGGGCATGCCATTGAAGTGAGGTGTATGCGGAAGATCCTGCCAATGATTTCCTGCCGGATATCGGTAAACTCGTTCGCTATGTTCGTCCGCAGGGACCGGGAGTGAGAGTGGATGATGGCTTTGAAGAGGGAATGGATATTCCGATTTACTACGACCCGATGATTGCTAAACTTATCACCCATGGCAAGGATAGGGAAGAGGCCATCTCCAGAGTGCTACGGGCTATTCGTGAATATGTGATTGTGGGCTGCGAAACCACATTGCCTTTTTGTAATTATGTCCTCCGACATGATGCCTTTACCAGCGGTAATTTCGATACCCATTTTGTGAAGCATTATTTTACCCCGGCTGTCTTAAAAGAGGAATTGTCAAAAGAAGAACAGCAAGCCGGATTAATTCTTTCCTACCTCTTGCAGGATCAAAGCAATAAGAACAGGAAGCCTGTCGTTAGTACTTCCAATGGCACAGAAAGGTCCGCATGGAAAATCAGAAGGTCATGATTTTGGCACATATTTGGTTTGGACGAGTCGCATGAAATCTCGTAGTCTCCTCTTCTTATTACTGGCCTTTTCATTAAAAGTTTCCGCTCAACTGGAGATGCCCGGTGGTGGTTATAAAGTCCTCGCTACTGTAATTAATGGTGATACCATGCCGATTATTCATCTTGCTCCCGCCGAAATTTATGCCTCCATCTCTCCGGAAGCAGCGGCGAAGATGAAATCCTTCCTCAAGCTGCGACGCGATGTTTTACGAGCTTATCCCTATGCAAAACTGGCAGCAGTGCAGTTGAAGTTTATCAATGATAGCGTGGCTCATATCTCCAATGAAAGAGCGAAGAAGAAATTTATTAAGAAGACCGAAGCAGAGCTTAAAGATCAGTTTGAAAGGGATCTGAAAAAACTGACGGTCACACAAGGTCGTATTTTGATCAAATTAATCGACAGGGAAACAGGTTCAACTTCGTATGCATTGGTGAAGGAATTGCGAGGCGGACTGCAGGCCTTTTTCTGGCAAGGGCTCGCCCGACTCTTCGGATCCAACCTGAAATCCGAATACAAGGCAGATGCAGAAGATCAACTCATTGAATCCATTGTTCAACAAATCGAACGGGGAGAATTGAAATTCCAAACTGTTTCCAAGTAGAAGTTCCTAATAAAATTGACAACCTGCTGTTCTTAAGTTATAGAGGTCTTGTAAAATTTTTCCATCGTTGTTCATTCTATAACTCTACTTTTGTATTGAAATTAAAAGAATGTCAACTCACTCTTCCAGTAAACGTCCGCTTACTAAAAACGAAACCTGAGAGTGAGAAACCGGAAGGTCTCTTGCAAACAATTTTTATTGAGGATTTTTTTTCTGCTGCCTTGAAGCGTCAGATGAAAGTGGAAATTGTATTGCCTCCCTGGTATAAGGAAACGCCGCAATTTTCATTTCCTGTTCTTATTTTAAATGACGGACAATTGCTGCATAAGGTAAAAGTGAAGGAAGCCTTGTTGAAATTGTACAATGAAAATGTGATTCCGCCCATGATCATTGCCGGCATTCATGCGCATAACCGCTTGCACGAATATGGAGTGGCAGGAGTACCTGATTATAAGAGCAGGGGCAATAAAGCAGGGAAGTATAGCCGCTTTATGGTGAATGAATTCTTGCCCTTGCTGAAGAAAAATTTCAGAGTGCTCGAGGGACCTGCCCATACGGCCATTGCAGGTTTTTCACTCGGTGGACTCTCTGCATTTGATTTGTCCTGGAACTATCCACATTTCTTCGGGACAACCGGTGTTTTCTCCGGTTCTTTTTGGTGGAGAAGTAAGAGTTACGATGGTGGTTATGATGAAGCCAATGATCGTATCATTCATAAATTAGTACGCGGAACGGATTCGGTGAGCAATCAGCGTTTCTGGTTTCAGTGCGGTACAGAAGATGAACTTTCCGACCGGAATAACAATGGCGTTATTGATTCCATTGAAGATACACTGGATCTGATAGATGAGCTACAGGCTATCGGCTATGAAAAGGAACAAACATCGAGTACGTGGAAGTGTTAGGAGGAAGGCATGACGAAGAAACCTGGTCTAAAGTTTTTCCCGATTTTTTTAATTTGGGCTTTTGGCAGAGGAAAAGTCAGGTTGTAAGGAAGATAGCTACTAACTTGAACCATTCACGGGTGAAATTAAAGTTCCTAAATCGCTTAACTGAATGGTTTTCTACTTTAACGACACTAAGAGCAGGTTTAATGGAAATTAGAGTGATTAAAGCACCGTTCAGAGCAATATCGATTCCAAACTTAAACCTACCTACGCTGAAGCTTCGGCAGGCAGGCGCTGCGTTCGCGGCGGGTTCGCGGCGTTTAAACAGAATATTTAATTATCAGAAATATTCTTTAATAGAAAACTCTGAGATTATTTATGGTCGAAAAATAAAGTCGAATTATCCGGGAAAAAGCGATTTTATTTATCAGCAAAAGCTACGTAATGTCTTCTACCAAGCCCTCTGTTCACTAATATGTAACAGGCATGATGAAGAAACCTGGGCTAAAGTTTTTCCCGATTTTTTAATATGGGCTTTTGGCAGAGGAAAAGTCAGGTTGTAATGTTGAAGTCTTTTATTCGCTGAGCGATTTCCGTTTGAATTCGGAGGTGAAATGAAATTGAAGGTCCGGATAATTTTTTATCATCTGATCCAGCATCCATTGTGAATCGGCAAGGTAAACGAGATTTCCGTCTTTATCAGTAGCTACCTGATGTTGTCTGAAACGAATGAATTCATCGAGCTTCACTTTATCCTCTGAAGTAATCCAGCAAGCCTTATACACCTGAATCATATTGAATTTACAGGAAGCACCATACTCATGCTCCAGTCGGTATTGTATTACTTCAAACTGAAGTTCACCAACGGTACCCACAATCTTCCGGTTTCCGCCAAACTGTGTGAAAAGCTGCGCTACTCCTTCATCCGTTAATTGAGTAATTCCTTTTTCCAGTTGCTTCGTTTTCATCGGATCGGTATTCACCAGTTCCTTAAAAATCTCAGGCGAGAAACTAGGAATCCCCTGAAAATTTAATTGCTCACCTTCCGATAAAGTATCTCCGATTTTGAAATTGCCGGAGTCGTATAAACCGATTACATCTCCCGGATAAGCTTCGTCAATAATGCTCTTGCTTTGTCCCAAAAAGGTAGCAGGATTGTTAAAGCGGATATCCTTATCGAGACGAACATGATGGTAAAATTTACTGCGTTCAAACTTTCCGCTGCAGACTCTTAAAAAAGCAATTCGGTCGCGATGGCGGGGGTCGAGGTTGGCATGTATTTTAAAGATGAAACCGGTGAATGCTTTTTCATCAGGATTTACATCGCGCTTATCGCTCGTTCTACCTCCCGGAACCGGTGAGATTTCAATGAACGCATCCAACATTTCCTTCACGCCAAAATTATTGATCGCCGATCCAAAGAATACCGGTGCCAGCTGTCCACTCAAATAATCCTTGGTGTCAAATTTTTCATATACCCCTTCAATGAGGTCCACATCTTCGCGAAGTTGTGGTGCATATTGTCCTGCCAGCTTGTCAATAGCCGGATCTGCTAAACTGGTAATGCTAATGCCTTCCGGCTTCTTTTCAGTGCCCGGGGTGAAGGCATACAGACTTCTCGTGTACAGATTGTAAACACCTTTGAAAGTGGATCCCATACTGATCGGCCAGCTTAAGGGTCGAACTTTTATTTTTAATTTTTCTTCTAGTTCATCAAGGAGATCAAATGGATATTTTCCTTCGGTCCATCTTATTCACAAAAATGATGACCGAGTATCCCTCATTCTGCAGACCTCCATCAACTTGTAGGTTTGTTCCTCAACCCCTTTCTGGCAATCGATGACCAGGATCACACTATCCACTGCAGTGAGTGTCCGGTATGTATCCTCAGCAAAATCCTTATGTCCCGGTGTGTCCAATAAGGTGATTAAAGTATCATTGTATTCAAAATTCATGACCGATGTAGCGACAGAAATTCCTCTCTTGCCGCTCAATCTCCATGAAATCGGAGGTGGCGCTTTTCTTGATTTTATTCGATTTTACCGCACCTGCCGTTTGAATGGCACCTCCGAAAAGAAGAAATTTCTCGGTAAGCGTGGTTTTACCCGCATCCGGGTGACTGATAATAGCGAATGTGCGTCGTTTCTTGATTTCCTGATGTATGCTCATGCTGGCCTAAAATAAGTGTGCAAAGGTACACAGCAGGAGGATTGAACTTGTATTAAGTCAGGCTTTTCTATCTTTGGAAAAAATATACCGTCTTGAAACAAGCCTCTCTGATTCTCAATGTAATACTGTTCCTGGCAGTGGCCTATCTCTATTATCTCAAATTTAATGATGGAAATACTGTTGAAACCATTCCCGTTTCCGGTCCTGCATTGAACTCGAAAATCGTTTTTGTTGATTCAGATTCCCTCATGGATAATTATACCCTTTTTAAAGATATGCTGGAAGCTATGGGAAAGAAGAGGGATAGTTTGGATAAGGTCCTGATGAATAAGGGCAGTTACCTGGAGAAGGAGATCAAGGAGTATCAGGAAAGAGCCGCGGGGATGAGTGCGGGAGAAAGGCAGTTGAGAGAAGAGTCCTTAATGAAAAAGCAACAAGCGCTCATGGAAGAGCGTGATAATCTCCTTGAATCACTCAAAGAAGAAGAAGCGCAATTGACAGATAGTATCCATGTTGATTTGATGTCGTACCTGAAAGTGTTCAATAAGAAGCATGGTTATGATTTTATTCTGGGTTATTCCAGAGGAGGAGGCATCCTGCTGGCCAGTGATTCCCTTGACATCACTAAGCAGGTGGTGAATGGATTGAATCAAAAGTAACCTGATTCGCAACTGAGAAAAAATTATCCATAAAAAAAAGCTGTTCCATAAGAGCAGCCTTTTTTTACATGGGTATAATGTATGTATTGCAGATTAAAAAAGTCCGTTGATTTCACCATTAATTTTGTTGATGACCATTCCCAGATGCTCAGGATTTTCAGCAAAGTTGATATCATCAATATCGATGATCAATATTTTCCCTTGTTCATATTGTGAAATCCAGGCTTCATAGCGTTCGTTTAAGCGCTTGAGATAATCCAGACGAATGGAGTTTTCATACGCTCTTCCTCTCTTTTGAATCTGATTGACAAGTGCAGGAACGGTGCCTCTCAAATAAATCATAAGATCAGGTGGCTGAACGAAATTACTCATGAGGTTGAACAACTCCAGGTAATTATTAAAATCTCTGGTAGTCATTAAACCCATGGCATGCAAATTCGGTGCGAATATGTAAGCATCTTCATAGATGGTTCTATCCTGAATTACCGTCTTATTGCTTTTTCTGATTTTAAGTATTTGATTAAACCTGCTGTTCAAAAAGAAAATCTGCAAATTAAAAGACCAGCGTTGCATGTCTTCGTAGAAGTCATTGAGGTAGGGGTTGTCGTCAACATCTTCATAATGTGGTTCCCATTTCAGGTTTTTTGCCAGCAGACTTGTTAATGTGGTTTTACCGGAGCCGATATTGCCAGCCACTGCAATGTGCATATTTTTAGTAGGGGAACTTGTAGCCAATTTTTTATTTTTTTAAGAATGAAACATGAAAGATAATCGTATCGAGAGACCAAAAATAGCTTCTGTAGAGTAGTCAACCAAAGGCTGTTGAAAAGTTCATTGAGGAATATAGAGGTTTTGATCCAAAATATACCAGCATTTATCCGCTGAGAGGAGGGATTTGCTGCATCCCGGAGGACAGAACACTGCGGTCTTCGCTTCGGCGTTTAGGGTTAGGTTATAGGTGATTAGCTCATTCTTCAGGTTAATCATCAGTAGGTTATCCTTGAGTTGAATAAGATGGGGTTCCTGCTCGAAGGGAATGGATTTTACTTTTGATCCAAATTGATCAAATACCATGATTTCCCAGGTATCTTTGAGAATAAGCCACTCCTGATTGGCCAGCAGAAGTGTGGGATTTGGTCTTCGCCCAAGGAGCTGATTGAGGTCGACCGAGAAACTGCTTTTGTTTAACCTCACATCTATTTTCATCAAAGTACCCGGGATCTCATCATACACCCAAATCCCCTGATCCGGAGCCCCTGCCATCACCCGTGGTTGAAGAAGTCCCAGTTCACGCAAATCAATTTCTGACTGATCTACCAGATTATTGTCAAGGATTCGAATAGTGGCAAACTCCGCATAGAAGATGAGAATTCTCATGGGATTACTGACATCAAAGGAGCTGGGTGCTCCAATATTCTTCATGCTGTAACGGACGAGCTCCTTTCCTCTGCTGTTGATCTTCACAATATCTGCACCCTTCAGGTAGTAACAGTTGCCGAGAGGATCGAGGTTAAGGTCTTTTACGCCAGAAATGGAGTCTTGCCTCATCTGCCCGGCTGCAGAAAAAGTAGTCAATAGAAAAACAACAGGAATGAAAACCTATTCGCCAACCTGTACATTATTTAAAATTTCTTCGAGATAATTTCTGTTATTTGACAGGCGAGGCAACTTTATGTTGACCTCCTAATTTTTCTCTACGTTTCATCCATTCGTAAAACGTATTTGGAGGAACATTATGTATAATGGGAAGTGCTAAAACTTTATCCTTGTAACGTTTGGCTTCGTAGTCAGAATTTTGTGATTTTAGCGCATCATCCAATAAAACAGTGAAATCATGGATATCAATCGGCGGTGAGACGAATTCAGTGATCCACTCATGAGCACCGCTACTTTTGTCACTGAAATAAACCGGTCCTGCAGTGTATTCTCTTGATAATAGCACCGGTGGCATGGCATGCAGCCTGAATGGCTTTGTCAGCGTTCTCGATGATTAATTCCTCGCCAAAGGCATTGATAAAATGCGCAGTTCTTCCGGTAATTCTTATTCTGAAAGGACTTAAGCTGGTAAAAGCCACTGTATCTCCGATTTTATATCTCCAGAGACCTGCATTTGTGGTAATGATGATCGCATAGTTTTCATTTAATTTCACTTCATCGAGTGTGATCGTAGTTGGATTTTCTTTTTCCCATTCACTCACCGGTAAAAACTCATAGTATATGCCGTAATCCAGCATGAGCAACATATCCTCACTATAGAGTCTATCCTGAATACCAAAAAACCTTCTGAAGCATTGTATGTTTCAGATAAACATATCTGATTTTGGAATCAACTTTTGGAATTGATCTTTATAAGGCGTGAAACTCACTGCACCATGCACAAATAATTCCAGATTGGGCCATATTTCCGTGAGATCACTTTTGCCGCTGATTTCTAAAATGCGTTTCAGCAATACCAATGTCCAGGAAGGAACACCTGCTATGTTAGTGACATTCTCAAACATGCAGGTCTTGGCCATCATTTCAATTTTCTCCTCCCATTCATCCATAAGCGCAATAGACCGCTCCGGCGTTCTGAATAACTGAATCCAGAAAGGCAGATTTTGAATGAGTATAGCACTCAGGTCACCATAAAAGGAATCATTGTTGAGTGAATTGATCTGATGACTACCACCCAATGTCAATAACTTCCCGTTAAATAATTGTGTCTCCGGATTATTGTGAAAATACATGCAGAGTAAATCTTTTCCCCCTTGTAATGGCATTCCTCTAACGCTTCTGAAGTAACAGGAATGAATTTAGATTTATCATTGGTTGTACCTTGATTTAGCAAACCAGCGTACATCACTCGGCCATAGTAATTGCTGTTCCCCTGCTTTTAATCTGAAAATATAAGGTTTCAAGCTTTCATAATCCTGAATTGGAATTCGCTCTCTGAACTCTCTGGAACTTGAAATGGATGAAAAGTCGAATCGTCTGCCGAATTCAGTATAGCGGGAAGCGATAATCAGTTTCTTTAAGAGATCTTGCTGAACTTCATTCGGAAATTTCATGAATAGTTCGATCTGATGCAATCGCTGCTTCATTATCCATGATAAAACCGAATTGATAATAGGCATAGAATCAGTTGATGAACTTGAAGCCTAAAGTTAGGAAATATTATTTAATACTTCCCGGGACTGATTTTTTCTTTTTGAACCATTCCGTGATTTCTTCCAGCGAGAGCGAGTTAAAAGTGTCTTGAACACTCAAAAAGCCCTTCCTCGCCACAGCCACCCCATAATACATATCACCATAACCCTCAATGGAATGAGCATCAGGATTAATGGAAATCTTTAATCCGAGCTGTACAGCATAGTCGATCCATCTCCAGTCCAGATCCAGACGGTAGGGATGTGCATTTAATTCTACTACGACATTTTCCTCAGCACAAGCTTTCAAAATCTCCTCATAATTTATGGGATAACCTTCTCTGGCGAGCAGTAAACGACCGGTGGGATGTCCTAAAATGGTGGTGTATGGATTGCGTATGGCTTTGAGTAGTCGTGCTGTTGCCTTTTCACGGTCCATTCTTAAACCGGAATGAACAGAGGCTACAATAAAATCGAAACGCGCTAAAATTTCATCCGGGTAATCCAGACTTCCATCTGCTAATATATCGGATTCAATTCTGAAAAAATTCGAAAGGAGCCAGTTTAGTGTTCAATATTGCAATTTCTTCCTGCTGGGCAATCACTCTTTCGATGCTTAATTCTCCTGCATAAACTGCGGTTTTACTATGATCAGAAATGCCCAGGTATTGATACCCTTTATCACGGCAAGCGATGGCCATTTCTTCCAGCGTATTCTTCCCGTCACTATACGTGGAATGGTTATGTATATGCCTTTTGAGGTGTGTCAACCGTGATGAGCGTCGTTGGTAATCGGTTGGAAACAGCTTTTCAATTTCATTCAATCCTTCTCTGTACTCCGGCTCTGAAATAAGGGAGATGAAAGTGTTCGTAAATTCATTTCTGTTTTTTCTTTCTTCAGAAGGTCTTCTGGGATGGAAGTGTGGGCAAAGCAGTTGGAGATATGCGCATCATTTCCGGTCGTCTTCCAGAGTGTCCATGCTTCCTCTTGCTCTTCATAAAACAGGACCTGCATTTTTATTTCTCCGGGTCCTGTAAATTGAAGATTTTCTCCAGTGATAACAGGAGATGAGTAGCCTCCTGCTGAAAGCGTGGAGATGGCTTGTTGCAGCGCGGTAGCCGAGGAGGAAGGGGCAAGGAGCTGAATAGTTGCTATTGTCTCACATTTCCTTCTCAAGGCACCGGTGATTTGAAGTCGGATGTTATTGTTGGCCCGTTGAATTTCATTCATGAAATCGTTAGCGACCCGCTCGGCAAAGGCAAAATGGAAATGTCCTTTTTTGAAAGAATGAACTCAATGTTTTCTGATTAATTCTTGTGTCTTTGCTCCGAATCCTTTTAACTCCACCAGCCTGTTTTCATTGCAGGCGTATAACAATTCACCGGGTGATTCTATTTGCAACTCTTTCCAAAGTAAGGCGGTTTTCTTTGGTCCCAGTCCTTTGATCTTTAGTAATTCCCTGACACCGGCAGGAGTTTCCTGAAGGAGTTTTTCAAGATCAGGAAGCGTTTGTTTCTCTAATAGATAATGAATCTTCTGACTCAGACTTTTTCCAATCCCTCCAATCGCCTCAAGTTCTTCAATGGATTTCCTTCCAGCTTCACCAAACTCTTTTCAATTTTTAAGGCAGCATTCTGATACGATCGGATTTTAAAAGGATTCTCTCCATGCAACTCCATCAGCTTTGCTGTTTCTTCCAGAATTTCAGCTATATGATAATTTTCCATTCAATGATTTATTCTACGTCTAAAATTAGAAGAATAATCCTTCTCTCTCCCTGAATTTTTGTAGTATTTTTACCGGATGTGGAAAAATCTCGTTTTTATATGTTAACTTAGAGTTTCTCCTCATGTTTCAATAAATGAAAGAGTTCGAATTACTTTAATCAAAATATGAAAGGTGCATTTCAAATTGCAAGTGTGAAAGGGATCAGGATTTTTATCCATTGGACCTTTTTCATTTTATTTATCTGGATCGCTTACAGTCGCATGAGCGCAAATGGAACGGTAGCTGATGTACTGAATGAAATTGTTTTTATGCTTTCCTTATTTTTGTGTGCTCCTTCACGAACTAGGCCATGCCTGGCGGCCGCTAAATACAATATCAAAACCAGGGATATTACGCTCCTACCCATTGGTGGAGTAGCACGGCTGGAGAAAATGCCGGAAGATCCCAAACAAGAGTTGGTTGTGGCAATTGCCGGTCCCATGGTGAATGTGGCGATTGTAGGTGTTTTATTAATTATTATTTCCCTGGGGAAGGGAATGCCCATCGCCTTCGATATGGAAGATTATTCTGCGAATGGATTTGCCGTGAACATGATGCTGGTGAATATTTCGTTGATCGTTTTTAATCTGATTCCTGCATTCCCAATGGATGGAGGAAGAGTATTCAGGGCTTTACTGGCGATGAAATGGTCGAGGGTCCGTGCCACTCAAATTGCTGCTGCCGTCGGACAATCGATCGCGGTGCTGTTTATAGCTGCAGGTTTGTTTTTTAATCCCTTCCTGATTCTCATTGGTGTATTTGTGTTTTTCGGAGCACAAACTGAAAATAAAATGATACAGCAACAGAGTGTTTTCAAAAATGTTACTGTAAAGCAAGCGATGATCAGTACCTATACCGCATTATCCGATTCTTCCACTTATCAGGAGGGTGTGAATGCCTTGCTTTCCGGTTATGTAACGGATTTCCTCGTGCTTTCAGGAGGTGAAGTTGTCGGCTATGTTACACGTGATGAATTACTGAAAGGATATGCTGAATATGGTCCCGATACTTTAATCAGCCATTCCATACGGAAAGTGGACTATGCGGTGACAGAAAATGATGCGCTGGATAAAGTCTGGATGAAAATGATGGAGTCGGATTTACCTCTGGTACCTGTTTACCGGGATGGAGTCGTGACGGGTATACTTTCAAAGGAGAATGTTTCGGAATTGATGGCCTTGCATTTGTTGAAAGCCCAACGTGGCTAGCAGGTTGTTTCATATTTCGACAACATTGATGTTGGTTTCTTTTCAGGCGCTGCCCATTTCTATCGCTTAGAAATTTACACTGTAGGGACTCAATGCCTGCACACCGTTCAGCTGTAGAATTTCCTTGATGGCCTTGATGTATTTATACGATTCTCCGGTTTGTTCCATGGTAACCTTGGTGCTCACTTCGGTAGAAAAATCCTGGAGCATCGCTTGAAACGGATCTTTTGTTCCGGTAATTGGGTAATACGATATTCTTTTATTCCTGCTTTTGCAGCAGCTATATCAATGGCTGTTTCAAGTCCACCGAGTGTATCCGCTAATCCAATTTCAATGGCTTTTGCACCGGCCCAAACTCTTCCCTGACCAATACTGTCCACTTGGGGTTGTGTCAACTTGCGACCTTCTGCCACACGTCGTGTGAATACATCATAAATACGATCAACTTCTTGCTGAAGTATCAATTGCTCCGATGGAGTCAGCGGCCGGGCGATGCTTCCCATATCTGTAAAAGGATTTGTTTTATATACATCAGTCGTAATACCCAATTTGTTTTTCAGCATTTTCTCCGCATTAAACAGCAATCCGAAAACACCTATTGAGCCTGTGAGTGTATTTTCCTGCACTACAATTTTATCCGCAGCGCAACTGATATAATATCCTCCGGAAGCAGCCACATCACCCATAGAAACAATAACAGGCTTCGCCTTTTTCGCCAACAGTACTTCTCTCCAGATTTCTTCAGACGCGAGGGCATCTCCACCCGGTGAATTGACGCGCAAAACTATCGCCTTAATTTTTTCATCTTTTCTGGCGGAACGGATGGCTTCAGATAATTTATCAGAACCTATGGATTCATCATCACCTTCTCCATTAGAAATAGAACCGGATGCGAAGATTACTGCGATCTTATCCTTAGGAAACGTAGCTCCTGAACCCTTTGGTTCGGGTGATTTTTTATAACGTCCGAGTGAAACTAATTTAATTTTTTCATCTGTTTTTTTGCCGATTTTTTTATTCAAAGCTGCAGTGAATTCATCGAAATAGGCCAGTTCATCTACCAGTTTCAACTCCTTGGCATCTGCTGCTGTTCTCGCTTTCATGGAATCAACGATTATCTTGAAATCTTCAGTACTCATTTTACGTTGCAGGCAAATAGATGATGATAAGTGCTCCCACATCGGATCAACAAATGCACGGATCTGAGCACGGTTTTCATCGCTCATCTTATCCAAAATAAAAGGCTCAATAGCACTTTTGAATTTTCCGTGACGAATGACCTGCGGCTCTACTTCCAGTTTCTCCAATGTGCCTTTAAAAAACATCAGTTGTGCTGCAAGTCCTGTTAAGCCCACCGATCCTTCCGGATTCAAATATATTTTATCGGATGCCGAAGCCAGATAGTAGCCTCCTTGCGTATAGTAATCCGCAAAAGCATATATAAACTTACCTGATTTTCTGAATTGCAATAGTGCATTACGAATTTCATCAATGCTGGCTATGCCTCCTTGAAGTGAAGTAACATCAAGGTATATTCCTTTTATTTTATCGTCTTTGGATGCCTTCTTAATGTTTTTTAAGATGTCGTTTAATCCAATGGAATGTTTTGCCTCTAATTGACTGAAATTAAAATTCTCAAATGGATTATTTGAACTGCGATCCTTTAGCGGGAAATCCAGCCGGATATGCAGAATACTGTTCTCTGAAACAATAACTTCATCATTTTTTAATGAGGAGACCGACATGGAAATGATTACAATAAAAAGAAAGAACAAGACAACAAGTCCGAAGATGAATCCGAGCATGGAGGCAAAGAATATTTTAAAGAATTGCTTCATAGTGTTTATTTTAAACAAATATAGTGTTGAACTTTACATTATTGAGAAGGTGAATTTACCGTTTCAGGAATAGGCTACTGCACTTCAATGAATACCTCTGACATTTCCGATGCACATTTTACTTTAATGGCGTATGTTCCCTTCCCGGATAAGGGGAGGAGGGAAGTTCCGTTTTTTATTTCGTGTTGTTGTTTGGCTGCCGGACTTCCCATTTTTTGCAGCTCCAATATTGCTGAACCACTCATATTCCCTTCCATACTTACCAGGAGTTTGTCCACTGATGAAAGGAAGATGCCGATCCTTTGAATGGGAGTCTTTATTATTTTTCTCTTGTATTCAGGTCGCTTCTTTTTTGTTAGAGAAGCAACTGTATTAGCAGTATTTTCCGACGATGATACCTTGAGGGGAGTTGAAGTTGCCTTCTGTGTAAAGTGATGATTTTTACTGTTACTCTTTTGCCAGATGCGGATGTAATCAATTTCAAATTTTGCAGGAAATTTTGTGCTTTCGGTGATCGCTCCTCCAATCGTACCTTCTTTATTGGTGACGGCAAGATTAGCGATTAAAGCAAGTGGATCACTGAATGTTCCCTTCCACCAGGCGACAGGCAGTCCGTCCAGGTACCAGGTGATTCCTTCTTCGCCCAATCGATGCTGATGGTATGGAAATTGTTTTTCCAGTCAGCCGTTGTATATAAATGGGATCCCCAGTTTTTTCTTAATAACCCTAAAAATACAGGGTAGTTTTTACAGCCCTTTTACAATGCACATCCACATGAAAAGCACCCGCTCTGGATCCACCCATTTCAAAAATATCGATCTCCTGATTATCTGCGCCAAACAGCCAGAATGCCGGCCATAATCCGGAAGTAGCGTCCGTTCGGAATCGAATTTCAAATAACCCATACGTGTACTTTTCTTTAGAATAGATCAACCCACTTTGATAATCAAATGTCATTAGATTGCTGACAGTTGGTTTGTCCGGGCATTGCAACAGGAAACTATCACTTTCATAAGGTATTGCTCTGGCGGTGATCTTACTTTTTCGGGCGGAGATGGATAATATTCCATCTTGCTCTATAAGATCATCACCGTCAGAATAGTAGTTGACATCCATGCTGCAATACAAATGCCTGGCCCATGGATAGGCAGTCATCCATTTTTCTTTGTTGAGGCCTTCACCGGTGAATTCATCTCCTCCCTTATAAGAATAAATTGTTTTTTCATCTCCCTTGAATTCTATTAAAACCTGACCATTCAAGGTGGTGATTGAAGTCATAAAAAGGAAAACGATGCTCAATTGGAAAGGGAAGTAATTTCCGCTCATATAAACAGTGGATATTTAAAATTTGAGTGTTTTATGGAACGAATATCGTAAATTCAGCGTGGATATAAAAGGCATCCCGGTAAAATCACTTTTATTCCTTTATATAATGACTAAAATTAGGTATAAGAAAATTGAATCGTGGCAGGATGAAGCTTTACAGCAGCTGCATCTCTTTATCCACACTTCTCATCCTGAAAATTTGCACAAAGCACGTGTGTTGATGAAGAAGATCCTGGCATCCGCCAAATTGCTCTCACATCTTACGGGAAAAGGAAATAACTTTTTTAAAGAATGGAAACACATTTCCTCATTAGCCGGGGGAAGTCCGGTCTGCAGGAATTATAAATGAACATTTGTTCCACTACCCAAAATTGAATGACTTTAAAATTTCTGAAAAAGTGATCGCGGGACGAGGAGAACGTTGCAAAAGAGATTTATAAAGTCGCGAAAATTTCTTGAAGAAAGCAGGATGGAACTATCTGCCACCATGAAAAAAATAGATACTAAAGATTTAGTGAAATTTCTGAATAAGCAAATGTCAAAGTTCGCTGAATGTATAAACACTCTTCCTGAAACTACCCAATGGCATAGATCCAGAATTCATCTAAAAAGAGTAATGTATTTATCTTCACTATTAACCACTAAACAGTACTGCGGTTTAAAGGTCGATGTGCGTCATCCTTTCTTTGATCAACTTCAAGAGGAACTCGGGCAATGGCATGACTTGACCGCCTTGCGCCAACACATAATAGACGGTAAGTTAACCCCACCTCGTAAAAGGAAATTATTACTGTTACTGAGCCCTGTTCTTCTTAAGAAAGAAAAAAGGATTCAACATCAATGGAAAAAGATAAGGAATTCAGGACTCGTATCAGAGTTTGATGAATCGTAATACCGCCGGCTTATTTCCATCAATGATCACCTGATACATTCCTTGGGGATAACTTTCGACATTCAATTGAATAGCTGTTGCATCTCCCGGGGTAATCACATCTATAATTCTTCCGGTGATATCTGTAATGGTCATTTTGTTAATCGCACGACTATCTTTTGAAGTGATGCGAATGATGTCTTTTGATGGATTTGGGTACAAAAGATAATTTGAGGCAGATAACTGCTCTGCAATTCCACTGCAGTTGATCACCAGTACATCCGTAATCGGAGAGGTGAGATCACATATACCATCGCTTACATTAACTGTATAATTCCCTGTGGAATCAACGAAAAGGGTATCGGCTGTAGCTCCGTTAATGATCACTCCATCTTTGTACCATTGATACACCCAGTTCGCTCCGGTAAACGCATACAAGGTGAC
The DNA here is from genome assembly GCA_016721435.1 of Bacteroidota bacterium. Taxonomy (GTDB): domain Bacteria; phylum Bacteroidota; class Bacteroidia; order AKYH767-A; family OLB10; genus JAJTFW01. The sequence continues at coordinate 15,741 of JADKIC010000031.1, read as the reverse complement.
AGAACTTCCTGCACAAAAGGCTGTGGGTCCTCCGGCAACGATATAGGCATCAGGCGAAGTTCGTACTTCAATAGGAATAGAATTGAGCGGACTCCACATAGGGGGATTGGTAGAAAAAATTCTAATCCTGTAATCTGTTCCATCAATGAGTCCATTGGGTACGTTGATAGGAACGGGTGTTGTTCCTGTTGCAGTAACAGATCCGAGTGTTGTTGGATATATAAACTCTCCGAATTCATCTGATAACTCAATACGAAACTGATTACCGGGATTCCAATTTCCATTCGCATTGATGGCAAGCGTATAGCCGTTATCTGTGCAAAAAGTAGTGGTCGGTAAACTCAACTGCATATCATTTTTCCTTGCAAGAATAGTGGAAAGACCATCTCCGACAGCCAGCGCATTATTGCCAACAAGAAAATCTATGTCGTATAATGGGGCTTTACTTGGATTAATTTCCTTTCCCCAGACACTTCCTCCGTTGGCTGTTCTATAAATTTCATTGCCGGCAAAGAACCATCCGTTCAAAGGATCCGTAAATTTAATGCAATTGACAGGATCATTTCCATTTGTTTGTAATTCGAGTGACCAATTGGTTCCTCCGTCAACGGTCGAATATATTTCTCCTATACTGGTTCCTGTAAATCCGGTCATGCTGTTGCTGAAATACATCGCTGTATTATCTGTAGCCCCACCGTTGTTGACCAAATTCCAGCTTAATCCATTGTCATAGGTAGTAACAAGATAAGGTTGGTTGGTAGAAATGATGAGGGTGTCGGTGCCAAAGCTTTGTATGAGTTTAAAGTCATATCCTAAGCCCTGAAATGAATTGGGAACATCTGTCCAGGTATCGCCATTGTTATTGGAAAAGGCAATTTTTGCATTCGCTCCGCAGACATATATTTTATTGCCTGAAGTCTTATGAAGGTTAAATAAATTTTCTCCGATACCACTAAAAATAAAATTCCAGTTCGCCCCTCCATCAATAGTTTTTACAATAGTTCCGCTGGAACCTACAGCTAATCCTGTAGTAGCATTTACAAAAAGAATATCCTGTAAATCTTCGCCACCTGCATTGCTGGCCTGTGGTGTCCACGTCACTCCACTGTTGGTGGTATGTAAAATAGTTCCGGAAACTCCGGCTGCAAAGGCTTCTGTAGACGATATTGTTTCAATCCCATTTAATCTGGTTTCAGATACACGAGAAGAGAGTTCATTCCATGCAGTTCCTCCATTTGTTGATTTTAGTATCGAACCATTGGTTCCCGCAACGATGAAGTTATTCGATGTATTAGCCACCACATCCAGCGCATTGAACCAGTCATTGGATAAATAGCTGTTCCAGTTGGCCCCTCCATTGGAAGTGTAAAATATATTCCCGGCCTCACTGCCCACCACGCCATTATTGAGATTGACGAAGTCGATGCTCAGCAGGTTAGTCCCCGCTGTTGATGCAGGATTGCCAATGGGCGTAAAGCTTAATCCCCATCAGTGGATTGAAAATTTGAGCAGCTGAAGCTATGTAAATGTTTTGTCCGGAGGGCATGCTGACATCTATAAATTCGACCGCACTTGCTATTCCAACAAAATTCCAGGTAGTCCCAAAATCTGTTGTACGCATGGACAATGCACCCGAACCCACGAGCATTCCATTGCCATTTGCTGTTAAGGCAATATCATTAATATCTCCGGGTGTATTGGGTAATATCTGCTGCCATGATAGTCCACCATCTGTGGTTTTAAACAACTGACCAAAGGAACTGCTGTTTTTCAATGCCAGCACTCCGCTATCGGCATCCACCATGCACAAGGCACTGATGGTATAGGATGGAAAACGATATCGGATGTTCCAGGACTGACCGCTATTGGAGGAATAATATAAATCACTACCGGCTGCCATAAATCCATTCAAACTATCGGTGAACTGCAATTCGGTGATGTCATCGATATGTCCGGGATATTGCAATGCCCAGGAACTGCCCCCATTAGTAGTTTTAATCAATGCGCCTTTATCTCCGGCAGCCCATCCGGTGGAAGTATTTAAAAACTTAATTTATTGAGGTTGTTTCCTTGTGGATTGGGATGGAGCCAACTCCATTGGGCTTGTGCGTTAACAGTCACCAATAGCAGTAGAAGTAATGCGACGAATAATTCCTTTTTCATGATAATATATTGAGCATGTTTTTACGAAAGTAAGAGAAAAAGGTTGTATCGTATTAAGATAAAAAGTAAAAAGTGTTGGGCTGAGAAAAAAAGGAGATGGAAATTAGAGAGAAAGGATAAAAAGAGAAAATCTTTTTCGCAAGGTGGTAAAGCCAAAGTTTTACTGCTCCGAAGATTTCTTCCGTTTGCTTAGCTCATCTCTTATTTTAGAGGCCGTTTCATAAGCTTCTTCATCAATCGCTTTCATCAACAGCTCTTTTAATTCATCAACGGATAAAGAAGTATAGTCGTTGGCGACCTCTGTGACCTTCTTAGCGGCACTTTTCTTGGGTAGACTTTTTGGTTTTTCTTCTTCTGCTGCACCTTCCGTCTCATCGAGAACCATTCCGGCGGAGGATAGGATAAATTCAAAAGAATAGATCGGACAATTGAATCGTACTGCCATCGCAATAGCGTCAGAAGTACGCGCATCAATCTCTTTACTTTCACCTTCTTTGTTGGTGCAAATTAATTTGGAATAGAAAATACCTTCCTTCAAATTGTAAATGATAACTTCATCAATATGAATGTCGAATTCGATGGCAAAATTTTTAAATAAATCATGTGTCAGCGGCCGGCTGGGCTGCATGTTTTCCAGCTCGACAGCGATGGCCTGTGCTTCAAATCCTCCAATTATTATAGGAAGACGGCGCTTACCTTCTTCTTCGCCAAGTATAAGTGCATAAGCTCCACTTTGTGTTTGACTAAAGGAGAGCCCTATGATTTCAAGTTTAATTTTTTTCATAAACTGCTATGTGAAGATAAATAAAATCAGGCATGTGCCGATTTGAATTCCTTCACCGCTTCTATTAATCGGGGAATCACTTCAAAAGCATCACCAACAATACCATAATCAGCCGCTTTAAAAAAGGGTGCTTCAGGGTCTTTGTTGATAACCACAATTGTTTTTGATGCGCTGACACCGGCAAGATGTTGAATAGCACCCGATATACCGATCGCGATATAAAGATTTGGACTTACAGCAATTCCGGTTTGTCCAACGTGTTCACTATGTGGACGCCAATGTGCATCACTGACCGGCTTTGAACAGGCGGTGGCTGCTCCGAGTAGTTCAGCTAATTCTTCAATCATCCCCCAGTTTTCAGGACCTTTTAAACCTCTGCCACCGGAAACCACAATTTCAGCTTCAGGGAGCGATACTTTATCTGCTGCTCTGACAATTTCTTTGACCATGGTCCGGAAATCACTTTCCTTAATTACAGGAGCAAAGGTCTCTATTGCAGCAGGCTTGGTGTCTTCTACAACTTTATAGGAATTGGGCACCAGACTTATTACTTTATTAGTACTTGTCAGGCTAACATCCGCAAATGCCTTTCCGGAGAATGCCCCCTTTCTGACTGTAAAACTACCGTTGAAAGAAGGTAAGCCGATCGCTCCATCCACAAAGCCGGCATCCATCTTCACAGCAATTCGTGGTGCTAATCCTTTTCCGCTAAAAGAAGCAGATAATACAATTGTATCAGCGGAGCTTGCTTTTGCACCTTCAGCAATGATGGAAGCATAGGCTTGGTTAACAAATAATTTCAATTGCTCTCCGGTGACGGAAAGTACTTTGTCAACACCGTATTTGGCTAATTTTTCCAGTTCAGCATTTTCCACATTACCAATGGAAATAGCCACCAGATTTGTCTTTTGTTCTTTGGCGATCACATTGGCATAACTAATCACTTCAAAAGTGGATTTCTTGAATTTTCCACCTGTATTTTCTGCGTATATTAAAACTGACATCTTATTAATTTTTGGAGGTAATTGATAGCATTAAATCGCTTTGGCTTCGCCATGCAATAAATCCACTAATTTATTGACTTCATCAGCAGCAACGAGCTTTACCTGCCCCCTGCTTTGAGGTTTATCAAACTTAATAATTTGTTGCAACTGCGGAATATCAACGGGTTCAACAACGGTTAAGGGTTTTGTACGGGCACTCATGATACCACGCATGTTTGGAATTCTGGGTTCTGCCATTCCTTCTGTGGCACTTGCTACCAATGGAAGCGGGCAAGTCAACACTTCTTTACCACCTTCAATTTCACGTTCAAGGGTGGCGGTTGATCCTTCTATCATGAGTGATTTTACGATGCAAACGGCAGGCAAGTCGAGTTTCTCACCCAACATGGACGCCACCTGTGAGCCATTATAATCGATGGATTCTCTACCTGTAAGGATCAAATCAAAGCCCTTATCTTTTGCATAAGCAGCAATCTGACCGGCAACAAAGTAGGCGTCACGTGGTGTAGCATTGATCCGGACCGCATCGGTAGCCCCAATAGCAAGCGCTTTACGAATGGTAGGTTCGGTACTTGCATCTCCAATATTGATTACGGTAACTGTACCAGCTTGTGATTCAGTCAATTCTAAAGCACGCGTCAATGCAATTTCATCATAAGGATTAATGATAAACTGTACGCCGGCCGGATTAAAAGACTTCAGATCATCACTGAAGGTTATTTTAGTGGTTGTATCAGGAACATTACTGATGCAGACGAGTATTTTCATGTTTTCAGAAATTATTAAGAAAGTGCAAACCTACTTTAAACGGGGCAATTTGCCAATATGATTTTGCAAGTTTGCTTACATTAATCATGTAATGGGCTATATATTATAGCCTTTGTACTTAAGACGTATTTTTGTCAAAACTATTGGAATGAATCCTAAAAGAGTTCAACAAATTCTGGCAATGATGGCGGAGGATCCCGGTGATCCCTTTTGTAAATATGCATTGGCTCTCGAGTATGGGAGTGATGAATCAATGAAAGACAAGGCTTTAGAGCTGTTAAAGGAATTGATTCTTCAACATCCTGCTTATTTACCTTCTTATTATCAATTGGCCCTTCATCTGCGTGCTAAGGGGGAAATAGCAGCCTCCGGAAAAGTAGTTCAGGCAGGGATGCAACTGGCCAACGCACAAAATAATAAACATACTTTTGCGGAACTTGAATTTCTGCTCGAGGAGTTGGAGTGATTGTAATCTGCTGATATTTAGACTATAAAATCGGTTTTTTACTTTAATATTCCGGCTGTTTTTTCAAAATTAAAATTTCAGACCCGACATGAAGGTCGTCGCGCATTTTCGGTTCATGAAAAGCATATTTTTGTCAAACAAACCAACGCAAAACAATGAGAGAAATTCAGTTTAGAGAAGCATTAAGAGAAGCTATGGCTGAGGAAATGAGGAACGACGAACGTGTTTTCCTCATGGGAGAGGAAGTGGCTGAATACAACGGCGCTTATAAAGTGAGTCAGGGGATGCTGGATGAATTTGGTCCGAAAAGAATTATCGATACGCCCATCGCTGAACTCGGTTTTGCGGGTATTGGAGTAGGGGCAGCTATGAATGGTCTGCGTCCCATTATTGAATTCATGACTTTTAATTTTTCGTTGGTAGCCATCGATCAGGTGATCAATTCTGCAGCGAAAATGATGAGTATGAGTGGTGGTCATTTTAATGTTCCGATTGTATTCAGAGGTCCTACCGGTTCTGCAGGTATGTTAAGCTCTCAGCATAGTCAGGCATTTGAAAGCTGGTATGCGAACTGTCCCGGACTCAAAGTGGTAGTTCCTTCAAACCCTGCGGATGCAAAAGGATTATTAAAGACTGCCATACGTGATAATGACCCCGTGATTTTTATGGAGTCGGAGCAGATGTATGGAGATAAGGGCATGGTACCTGAAGGGGAATACCTGATGCCGATTGGCGTGGCTGATGTGAAGCGGGAAGGAAAGGATGTCACCATCGTCTCCTTCGGTAAAATGATGAAGGTAGCTTTGAAGGCGGCAGAAGAATTGTCGAAGGAAAATATAAGTGCAGAAGTAATCGATCTTCGTTCCGTTCGCCCGATCGATTATCCCACTGTTGTGAATTCCGTGAAAAAGACAAACCGCCTGGTGATCGTAGAGGAGAGCTGGCCACTGGCTTCTATTGCTTCTGAAGTAAGTTTTAAAGTGCAGAAAGATGCGTTCGATTATCTTGATGCACCGATTCTTCGGGTGATGGGTGGGGATGTTCCTCTGTCATATGCCCTGACTTTAATCGAAGCCTTCCTGCCAAATCCGGCACGGGTGATTAAGGCAGTGAAAGAAGTGATGTATCTGACGGTTTAACACCATCCATCCCGGGATTTTTATTTCCGGTTTGCCAATAATTAACTTACTTAGACGGTATGAAATTATTTTTATGTGTTAATGCATGGCTGTCTTTCTTCGCAGGAGCGATCTTCGCGCAACCTTTAATAAAAAGCTGGGATAAGAATATTGCCGGCTTTTCCTCCGATGTTCCGGTGAGTTTTCAGCAATTGGCTGATAGTAGTTTTATTCTTCTTGCTAATTTCCGTTCCGGAATTGGTTTTGATAAGTCGCAACCGAACCGTGATTCCACAGGCTCAACGGGTGATTTTTGGTTAATCCGACTTGATAAATCAGGAAATATCATTTGGGAAAAAACGTATGGCGGTTCAGGAAATGATGTTCCTTCAGCACTCGTGGTTTTACCCAATGGCTTTATAATGGCAGGGACTTCTTCTTCCGGTGTGGGAGGAGAAAAGACGGATAGTCTGAGAGGCGTTTTTGATTATTGGGTCATCGCCGTAGATACAAACGGCATCGTGCAATGGGATAAAACTATTGGTGGTCCATTGCAAGACCAACTGAATGCGATGGTGCTCACTTCTGATTTTAAATTATTTCTTTCCGGCTGGACCCTCAGCGGAGTTGGTGGCGATAAACTCTCTCCTTTACTGGGAGATTTTGATTATTGGTTAGTGAAGATGGACCTTTCCGGAAATTTTATTCTGGAAAATACACTCGGCGGTATCCAGGCAGATAATTGCTATGCCATGGTTCCGACAGGTGGTGGTGGAGCATTGTTGGCCGGATACAGCAATAGTCCGATTTCATTTTCTAAGACGGAGATTTCCAGAGGTGGTTTTGACTATTGGGTAGTGCGGGTCGATAGCCTGGGACGAAGGCTTTGGGATAAAACTATTGGTGGTCCGGGTGACGATTTTGCATTTGCTGTTGCGGAGCATCCCGGAACCGCAAGAGGATTTTTAATTGGTGGAGATTCTTTTTCAGGACCAGGAGGAGAGAAATCGCAAGGGTGCAGAGGTGGCGACGATTACTGGCTCGTTTACATGGCCGCGAACGGAAATTTTGTCTGGGATAAAACGTTTGGTGGAACAGATTATGATGAACTCAATTCGATCCGTACCACTGCGAATAAACAAATCTTGCTAAGTGGAGAATCTTATTCGCCTGTCTCGGGGGAGAAGTCAGAACCGAATCTGGGTGCCGAGCAAATATGGATGATACTGGTAGATACTACCGGACAACTGCTATTCGATAAAACATTTTTTACTACCGGCCACGATGAGTATACACAAGCAATTCCTACCGCTGATCATTGCTTTATGGGAATTACTTATACGGCTGCGGATACCGGTGGCTACAGGTCTCATAATAATCTTGGCGGCGGTGATATCTGGCTCTGTAAATTATGTTATGCACCCGTTGGTCTCGCTCCGCAAATGGTAGAAGATGATCTGCTGCTGTACCCGAATCCTGCAGAGGTAGATGTGGTGGTGCAACTTACAGATGGAAATTTATTGTCTTTGCAAATTGCAGACATTAATGGACGAAAATTATTTGCTCAGGATTTGATCAAAAGAATGCCGGCTGGATATTTCATATCTCAAAGCCGGCATTTATTTTATAACGGTATGGACGGAGAAAGGTAAAGTGACAAAAAAACTGCTGAAGTTATAGGATTATTCTCAGCCCTGTAGGGGCGGCATCTCTGTAACGAAGAGTATCTGCTACCCCCTAAAACCGGCACCCGACCCTGGGTCGGGTGCCGGTGGTGTAGGAGAGAGGACCTTTTCGGTTACAGAGATGCCGCCCCTACAGGGCTTTTACAACGAATGTGCTGCTAGCTCTTACAGTATGCAATTGGTTATAAATGTATACCGTATATGACTTTTAAGACGATGAATAGCCGGTTGTTTATTTTAAAAAATAGTACAGATTTTGTATTGAGATTTAACAAACTCAAGTCCGATATAAAGCACGTTTTACCTAAAGTGGGGCTTACGCTGAAATGAGAATTCAAGTTTAGTCTCTGCCGGGTCCTCTTTTTTCCATGCGTTTTTCGCGAATTTTTTCAATCAATTCTCTCTTGAAATCTTCTTCAGCACGATACAACATGGCTACTTTTTTGATAGGCAATGTTTGTTTGAATTGCGAATGGTATTTTTTCAGCACATCCAATTCCTGCTGACGGGAGCTGATTTCTGCATCAATTAATTTCTCCACGTCTTTATCTGGCATATTGGCGAAACTTTCCTTGCTGTCTTTCATTCGTTCTGCCCGACCTTCCTTGATGTTTTTTATTTCATCAGCGAAGGAATTATAAACCGGCCAGAATTTCTGTGCTTCTTCCGGTGAAAGGCTGAGTTTTCGGGTGAGGAATGCAATTTTCATGGATTCAATATCCTCACGGTCCATTTTCGGGCGACCACCCGGAGGTTGCGCGGCAAGAGGAGAAACCGATAGGATGCTGAACAGCAACAGGAAGCAAAGGGAAACGATAGTTTTCATGGTATTATAATTCATTGGTTAATAAGATTTCGTCGGCGGATTGGATCAGGTAATCTTCAATTTCCAGATCCGTAATGGTATCGGCAGTTATTGTAGTGATATGGAGTTCTTCAACGGCTTCTGCGATCAGCTGTTCATCTATTTCAAGGTAATAATTGCTTTCGAGAAGGTCGTCACAGGAAAACTGTTCTTCCATTGTGGCTACCTGCATTTTTTCAGTGTTGCCGGCCTCCTTTTTAAAATATCCGATCAGAAGAGCAATAATCAAGACACCCATTACAGCAAATACAGGTTTCAGGATTTTTACGGATACAGTTCTTTGTTGTTGTCCCTGACTTATTTTATGTTGTATTTCGGAACTCAATGCATCGAAATATCCTTCCGGCGCTTTGTAGGGATCAGCAGATTGTAGTGATCGCAACAAAGGAGCATCTTCAGTTCTTCGTTTTCAGCAGAAGAGTGCGTTGGCTTTTTCATTTCTATTAGGATAGGTATTTCATCAATTGGTTTAATCTCCTCGTATTATTTTCTCCACTTTCGCTACGGCATGATGATAGGATGCTTTTAATGCACCTACTGAAGTACCCAGCACCTCCGACATCTCCTCGTATTTCATGTTGTCGTAGTACCGCAGGTTGAATACGGTACGTTGTTTTTCCGGTAAGCTGAGAATGGCCTGCTGGAGTTTTAGTTCCAGTTTATTCACGTCCATAGGTCGGTCTTGTACCAGCTTTTGTGATAATTCTCCTTCCACATCACCAATGGGGAGAAAGAACCGCTTCCGTTTCTGCTTCAGAAAACCCAGACATTCGTTGGTGGCAATGCGATAAATCCAGGTGTACAGTTGACTGTCTTCACGAAAACCATCCAAATGCTGCCAGACCTTAATAAAGGTATTTTGAACAAGGTCATTGGCATCGTCATGGTCGATCACCATCCTCCTCACATGTCCGTAGACTTTTTGCTGATACTTTTTTACCAATAAATTAAAAGCATAATGCCGGTTATGGTTATCGGGATCACGAAATCGTTCTAAAAGTTCCTGATCACTGAATTCGGCCATACATTGCTTTATTGCTATTGATTTGAAAAAATTAGATGTCCATCTTTCCCCATAGTTTAAGCGACAGCAGAAATTTTTAATAAAAATCCTGAGTTCAATACCCCGCTTATTACGGCATTCAGGCGTGTACATTTTTCCGCTGCATCACTTTCTCCACTGCTCCAACAATATGATCGGTATCCAGTCCGTATTTCACCATTAACTGCTCCGGCGTACCGCTTTCTCCAAACGAATCCTGCACAGCTACAAATTCCTGCGGAACAGGGTAGGAGGAAGATAAAACATGCGCGACGGCTTCACCTAAACCGCCAATTTTATTATGCTCTTCTGCCGTTACCACGCATCCTGTTTTCTTTGCGGAACGAATAATTGCTGCGGCGTCGATAGGTTTTATTGTATGAATATTGATGATATCAGCGGAGATACCGGCTTCTGCCAATCGTTCACCGGCTTCAATGGCTTTCCATACCAGATGACCGGTCGCTATGATAGTAACATCGGTTCCTTCGTTGAGATGGATGGCTTTTCCAATTTCAAAAACCTGATCAGTAGGAGTAAAATTCGGAACCACCGGACGACCAAATCTCAGGTAAACCGGACCATCATGTGCAGCGATCGCGATGGTGGCAGCTTTCGTCTGATTGAAATCGCAGGGATTGATCACCACCATACCGGGCAACATACGCATCATACCAATATCTTCCAAAATCTGATGTGTGGCACCATCTTCACCTAAAGTCAGTCCGGCATGTGAAGCACAGATTTTAACATTCTTCTCCGAGTAAGCAATGGATTGACGGATTTGATCATAGACTCTTCCCGTGCTGAAATTGGCGAAGGTCCCGGTGAAAGGAATTTTCCCGCCTATCGTCATACCTGCGGCGATACCCATCATATTGGCCTCTGCAATACCGGTCTGAAAAAAGCGATCGGGAAACTCTTTCGCAAAAGCATCCATCTTCAACGATCCTGTTAAATCAGCACAAAGAGCGACCACTCTGGTGTCTTTACGACCAAGTTCGAGGAGTCCGGCGCCGAAACCGGAACGGGTATCTTTTTTTTCGGAGTAGGTATATTTTTTCATATGCAAAGATTTTATTTTAGTGCCGTAGGGTAGGCGAGGATGATTTTAAATAAGTTGATTATTTCAATTCTGAATTTTCCCGGCGATTCGAATCAATTAATATTTACACTAATACTACTTCCCGATCCGATGCGGAAGGTTTTTTCAATGGTATATAAGGAGGATTGTGAATTTTTCGGTCGGAAGATGATACGGTATAAACCCGGTTGCAGTACGATGCTTTCCTTGATGGAATTTAATGACATTCGATGCACCCATTGCAATTGATTTTTTTCTTCCAGCAAAATATCGCCATAGCCCGGCGCATTGCAAACGATAGTCGCAAATCCCGGAGAAGGAATCTGAATCGTGGTGGTTTTACTTTGATCAATATGAATACCATTGATGTAAATACGGGGTGTGGTGAGAATTTCAAGATCGTATTCTCCAACAATGTATCTTGTCACCTCTTCAAAATCCTGCACATGTAAGGTGTTTTTATCTCCTTTTTTACGAATGATGGCTTTGAGTTTTTTATACTCATTCGCGCCATCTATTTTAAATTGCAAATCTCCCTGGGGTACATCTACCGCAATGATATTATGCTTTCCGGGCGTCAGTGTTATACTATCCTTTGTCACTTCAGGAATGGTATGGACGGTCATGCGATAAGCGCCCAGCGGATCAATCTGCACCGTATCTGGAACACCTTTGGCATTGATCGTATGCATGAGATTGTAACGGATATTTCCGGTATGACGGTCGTAAAAAGTCATGCTCGTATTTGTTTCTGTAGCCTTGCCTGTGATATCCAATAAATTTACCTGCACGGTGGTATTGTTGAGGGCCTGCGTGATGACGATGTTGAATGCATTCTTGAACTGCGTTTCATCCGTAGCATCAAAATAATTTCCGACACAGTCAAAGGATTTGATAAAATCTTTATTCAATCCCAAACCGATGATAAATGGTTTTAAAATAATTCCCTTTCGTTGCAACAAGGCAGAAACCGCACAGGGATCGCCATTGCATTCTTCAATTCCATCTGTAATTAAAATAATAATATTCCTCGCCGGACTTTTGGGAAAATCTCCGCCACAGGCTTCGAGAGAGCGTGCGATGGGTGTTGTGCCGGAAGGACTAATTTCTTCCAATCGTTTCTTAATGGCGAAATTATTTCCTTTTCCAAAAGGCACTTCTAACCGGGTATCGTCACAATCCTGAGGTGGATAGCGTTTGGTATGTCCGTATACACGCAAGGCGAGTTCGAGGTTCTCCAGTCCCTGTAAACTATCCACCATTTCACCCAACATCTTCTTCGCCACCTCGTACTTGGTATTGCTTTCCCAGCGGGCATACATACTTTGAGAGGCATCAAAGAGGAAGAGGATACGTGTTGATTGTTCCGGCGCGCCACGTTGTGCTATAGCCGTATGAGCTCCTGCCAGTAGCATGGCGAGCAACAGGCACAATACAATTTTAAATGGACTTCTTCTTTTTCAATTTCAGTAATCCCCTATGGTTACGGGATTTTGATCAAGTGCTTTTTGCAATTGTTCATCGTTTGGAGCAATGCCATGCCATTTATGTGAATGCATCATAAAATCGACACCATTTCCCATCATGGTTTTCATCAATATCAAGGTGGGCTGACCTAATCCGGTTAGGGTTCTTGCTTTTAACAGCGTGGCTCTTACGTTTTCGATATCATTCCCTTCCATCTCCAGCACTTGCCAGCCAAAGGCTTCCCATTTACTTTTAACATCTCCCAAAGGCAAGACATCATTGGTCGCCCCATCTATTTGTTGTCCGTTCAGATCAACGGTGGCGATGATATTATCCACCTTTTTCGCTGCGGCATACATCGCTGCTTCCCATACCTGACCTTCCTGCATCTCCCCATCACCCATTAGAACGTAAACCAGGCTATCGTCATTGTTCAGCTTCTTCGACTGTGCCGCACCAATGGCGACCGATAAACCCTGTCCCAATGAACCGGAGGCAACACGCACACCCGGCAAATGATCATGAGTAGCAGGATGACCCTGAAGGCGCGAATTGAGCTTTCGGAAAGTGCCCAGTTCCTGCACCGGAAAATAACCATGACGCGCCAGCACACTGTACCAAACCGGAGAGATATGTCCGTTGGAGAGGAAGAACAAATCCTGTCCCACACCATCCATGCTCCAGTTTTCAGGATCATGACGCAAGATGTCTTTGTAGAGAACAGTAAGGAACTCGGTACAACCCAGAGAACCACCGGGATGACCGCTTTGTACACCAAATACCATCCTCACAATATCCCTGCGGATTTGCGTGGTTAAGTCTTTCAAAATAGAGAGTTCAGTCATGATCAGATTTTATGATGCAAAAATAGCTTCCTCCATCAAGTGAAATACATCTTTTCAACAATAGAATTGTATTTGTGGATAAATCATTAAGAATATCAGCATTTAAGTACAATCCTGTGAACATTTTGAGGATGACTGCGTTTTGGAGTATACTTTTGCAGCAGATGAAGATATTCCCGGAGCATTCCCTGATTAAGGAGGAGTTTGAGAAAATTCGGCTACTTGCCGTAGAGGAATGCAACGGCGAAGCGGGAAGGAAGGCGGTGCAGAAGATTCCGATTTTAGTCGATTTCGCGCAGATTTTGCAACATCTTGAAGAAACGGAGGAGATGAGGAAGGTATTGTCGAATGGCGAGCCCTTTCCTGCTGAGCGTTATCCGGATATTTCCCTCGAGCTCAAGTTGCTTTATATCCCGAATTCCATGCTGACGACTGTGCAGGTCCTGCAGATCAATCGCATCGTCACATTGACCGGAGCTATTTTCAATTTTTTTAAAACGGGAGATGTGAAGTATCCTTTATTGCACCGTCATTTGATAGATGTACCCTATGTAAAAGAAATTCCGGAAGCTATTCATGCCATCATGGACGATACAGGAACGGTGTTGTCGAGTGCTTCTAACGAATTGGCAAGACTTCGTAAGCAATTGGCGAGGAAGAGGGTGGAGTCGGAGCAGATTTATCTTTCCGTCATTCAGAAATACCGTAAGAGTGGCTGGCTCTCCGAAGCAGAGGAGAGTTGGCGCAACGGACGACGCGTGGTGTCGATTGTTGCAGAACAGAAGCGAAGTGCAAAAGGCATTGTACACGATATTTCATCCACTGGAAAAACCTGTTTCATTGAACCGGAAGAAACCATCGGCATAAATAATCTTCTGCTCTCCTTAGAAGAGGAGGAGCGGGCAGAGATAAAACGTATCCTGCATGAACTGACAGCTTTTTTTGAGAAAGTATCATCCTATCCTGAAAACGTATTATCGTTTAGCAGAAGTCTACGATGTGGTCTATGCCAAGGCGCGACTCGCGATTAAAATGAATGCTTCCCTGCCGTACGTCGACCCTGTTCCGAAAATTGACGTGCGTGATGCGCGACATCCGTTGCTGTATATGTACAATAAGTCGGCGGGAAAAAATACCATTCCCTTTACATTGAAATTGCAGGGCGAGGAACGTATTCTCGTCATCAGCGGACCCAATGCCGGAGGAAAAACCGTTTGCATGAAGACCATTGGCTTGTTGCAGATGATGCTTCAATCCGGATTGTTGGTGACGGCAGATGCCAATTCCCGCTTTGGAATCTTTAGCGATTTGCTGGTAGATATCGGCGATTCACAGTCGCTGGAATTTGAGTTGAGTACGTATAGCTCCCGGCTACGACACATGAAAATTTTTCTGCAACGTGCATCCGCCAATTCACTTTCCTGATTGATGAATTCGGCACAGGAACTGATCCTGCCTTGGGCGGTGCTTGGCAGAGGCGATACTCGAAGAGGTGAACAGTAAAATGGCGGTGGGAATCATCACCACCCATTACATGAACCTGAAAGTGTTGGCCGATCGCACCAAGGGGCATCATCAACGGATCAATGGCATTTGATGCGAAGAAACTCGAGCCGCTCTTTCGTCTGGAAGTAGGTAAGCCGGGGAGTTCCTACACCTTTGTGGTAGCGGAACGCAGCGGACTTCCGTTCTCTGTCATCAACAAAGCCCGCAAGAAAGTAAAAAAGAATACGCTCTTGCTGGATGAATTGCTCAATAAAGTAGAGAAGGAAAAAAGTGAAGTGGCGCGCTTGGTGGAGATGAATAAGGCGCAGGAAAAAAAGTTGAACGAACTCGTCAATAAATACGAAAAGAACGTTGTGCACCAGGAGCAAAGCATCGAGCAGCAGGAGGAAAGGGTGCGACAAAAAGAACTTCGCCTCGCCAAACAACTCGAAGATAAATTTCACCGCTTTGTAAAAGACTGGAAGGAAGCAAAAATAAAAAAGTCGTCCTCGAAAAGTACAACAAAAAATTGCAGGAGCGAAGAAACGTCCTCAGCCAAAAAGATGTCATCAAATTAGAAGAGACATTGGCCTACAACAAAGTTCACTTAAAGAAAGGTGTCAGGTCCGCCTTCGCAACGGAAAAGTAACCGGCATCGTACAATCCATCCGCGAAGAAAAAGTAACCGTCCTCTTCGGCAACGTCAAAACCCTCGCGGAAATGAACAACCTCGTCATCATAGAAACTAAATAAAAAAACTATCTTTTACCACTAAGTCACTAAGAGCACAAAAACACTAAGGATTCTTTCTTTTCTTAGTGCTCTGCGTGTCCTAAGTGCCTAAGTGGTTATTGAGGAAAATTCCTTTGAAGTTAAAAGTTTATAGGCAAACTAAAATTTGATTGTTTTCGACGAAACACTTTCTGAATCAGTAATAAGATTCACAAGATAAACCCCATTCGCCA
>JADKIC010000030.1 GCA_016721435.1 Bacteroidota bacterium | reverse complement strand
CAAAACTATTTTCCTAAAGATTTGTTAATTCCTTCAACTCCATCACAAAGAAAGAGTTGAGCCGTTCCTGACAATTCCTTAACTTTGTGGACCATTCCCCCGATTCCCATGCAACAGGTACAAGCCGGACCGATTACTCGATAAAATAAATACTTCCTTCCGATCTCAGGAAACTTTCCCGGAAGATCAATTGAGTTGGTTGCAAGAATTGCGGCCAGTATATCATTGATATTGTTTCGGTTAACGGTGACATTGGCGCAAGTCTCGAGGTGGTGGAACTGACCGTGGCTCTCCATTATATTTCTTCTTCTAACACCCCTCAGGATCAGATTGTTTGGGGATAAGTCCGTCATCAGGCTTACGGGCATAAAATTCTGACCGGCAGAAGGAGTCTATTCCATACCAACCGGATTTATCAGGGCATCAGTGGTTTTCCGAAGCGTTCGGAGAGTGAGTACGATACTTTTGGTGTCGGTCATAGCTCGACATCTATATCCGCGGCCTTGGGAATGGCAGTGGCTTCCCGCTTGAAAGGCGATAAAAAACGTCAGCATATTGCCGTGATCGGCGATGGTGCCATGACAGCAGGATTGCAGTTTTACGGGCCCAACCACGGAGGGTGGAGGATTCCAATCTTCTCGTTATCCTCAACCACAATTGCATGAGTATTGACCTTTCGAATTCGGGGCACTCAAGGAATATCTCACCGACATTACCGTGGAAGCGTACCTACAATAAAATGAAGGACGAGTTGTGGAAGATGCTCGGTGTGATCTCTAAGTGCCGTCCCAACAGCGAGGCAATTGCCCAGAAGGTGGAGAATGCCATGAAGAGTGCCTTACTATCCAGAGTAGGTGGTGTTTGAGTCGCTCCGGGTTCAAGGTATTTCGGACCTATAGATGGTCACGATGTGAATCCTTCCTGGCGAAAGTGCAAAAAGTGAATGATTTAAAAAAATTCCCGGACCTAAAATTTTGGTATCATTGTCTGACAGTGAAGGGAAAGGGGCTACGAGCTGGTTTAGAGAGATCAAAACCAATGGCATGCTCCCGGACTCTTTGATAAAATCACCGGAGAAATAGTAAAGCTACAGTTTGAAAAACCTCAGCCTCCGGAGGTGTCAGGATGTCTTCGGACACACCATGTAGAGTGGCGGAGATGAATAATAAAATTGTAGGGATTACTCCCGCAATGCCATCAGGATGTTCGCTCAACATCATGATGAAGGCCATTCCCGATCGTGCTTTTGATGTAGGAATTGCCGAACAACATGCAGTGACTTTTTCCGCAGGGATGGCCACGCAAGGCATGATTCCGTTTTGTAATTCTACCCGAAATTATGCAGCGCCTATAACCGGGTGGTGCACGGTGGCCTTACAATGGCACGTGGTTTTGTGTCTCGACAGAGGAGGTGTAGCCGGTGCGGACGGGCCAACACATCACGAGCTGATCTGGCCTTTCTTCCAGATGTGTTTCCAACCTGGTGGTCTGTCTCCCATGAACGAACAGGGAACATGCAAATCGATGTGGCTGGCTTCTTCATGCCGGCATGGGTCCGTTTTCTATTCGTTATCCGAGAGAAATGAGGTAAGTGTGGTGGATTGGAGAAAACCTTTTGAAGCCATTCCGGTAGGGAAGGGAAGAAAGATTCGCGGAGGAGAGAAGGTGGCTATTCTCACCATCGGACATCCCGGCAATTTCGCTGTAGAAGCCTGTGATAAATTAGCCGAAGAAGGATTGTACCCGGCGCACTTTGATATGCGTTTTGTGAACTCTCCCGACAGCGTGCATTGCTGCATGAAATTCCTTCGCGGTTTAAATCCATCATAGTGGAAGATGGATGTATTCAGGGAGGATTTGGAAGTGCAGTCGCTGAATTTATGATAGACAATCATTATCAGGCGCAAATCACCCGACTTGGAATTCCGGACAAATGGATTGAACACGGGGAGCAAAAAGAACTTTACAGAGAATGCAATTTTGATGCGAAAGCCATTATGGAAACCGTGCGGGAGATGCTGAAAAGACCTTCCCGACTCGTTAGATACCGAATTTAGAATTTAGAATGAAATTGAGAATTAGTTTTTTGTTGATGATTTTTTGTTTATTAATTAATTTTCACATACTGATGAAAAAATTAATTATCGTTTTAATTTTTGAAGAAAATATAGTTTTGTATTCCATAAAGTAGATTTTAATTCAGAATTGAAAGCGCGACCGGAGTACATTTGAATTCACCCAATTTTAAACCACCATGAAAATTTTGTTACCCCTCCCCTGCAAGTACTATTCCTTTTAAACTTTAATTTAAGATATGAGAACTAATTGCAAAAGGAATAAGCAAAAATGTATTGGATGTGGTTTGCAGTTTTCGAAAATAAACAAAATAACAAAGCATTGTAATTTTGTTTATGTTCTTTTCATCCTTTTATTGTCCCGCAGTCTTTATTGCTCCCTGCCCCTTCTCCAATACCGACTTTATTTTTATCAAACATGTTGGAATAATACTTCAGGAAAATTATTAGCATATAAAGTATTGCAAACTCCTGCTCAACCATTATTTATTTTACAAGCGGGTGGAACCGGATGGTGGTTTAATAATTTTAATATGGAAACATGGTTGAACAATGTAGTGCTGTATATTAATAGTGGAGGTATCCCAATATCTGGTAATCCATTTGCAAGTGGCAACACCAATTATAATGGTTTTACGGCTAAAAATTATATAGCTACCCAGAACCTTGGAGAAGTATTTATTGATGGTGATTTTATTATTGATGAAAACCTGGCGATTCAATATACAGAGATAAAAATGGGGCCAAATGCAAGGATTATCATCAGAGATGGTAAAGTTTTGACTTTGTCAGCACAACTGTTGTTTGAAACCGCCACCAATGGAAGGGTATTGTAGCAGAAGAAGGTTTGAAATTTAGGAGACAAAATGAGGATGCATTGACAGGAGGAACAGGTAACTCTCCATTTCTTGACGGAATCAGTCCCTATTTAATAAGAATGATGTAGGTGCGACCAACGGTCCTGTAATAAATGGAACCTTTCTGAACGGAGCCACAACCAGCCCGGTATTTGAGCGTGTAAGTTTTACATGTGTTGATCCATCCTGTTTAACACCCGTATCTTTTAATCCGTCAGCTCCATATTTGCCCGCCACTTTAAATGCACCACTCGCAGGTTTGCACAGTAAAGCTGGCATAGTAGTAAACGATATGTCACAAGCCCATATGCCGCGCATTGGCCTTACAACGGTGGGTCAATCGGAGAATTATTTTGTAAATCTGGATGTGGGAATCAAAGGCAATAACTCCTATGTGAATATTTTAAATTCACGATTTTTTGATATTCAACCTGATCCGGGATTTATGAATCCGGAAGGTATTGCTATTAAAATGGAAGCATTGTATCCGACTAATACCTTAGTAGCAACAATTGTAAAATGCTTCGTAGGGGATGATTTAAGCGCTACAATCAATGATCGTTGTTTTTTTGAGAATTGCCGAACAGGAATTAAAGTGAATGGGTCATCAGATGTCTACATAGTAAATAACGAATTTGTTGATGAAGTGGTGACACCGATACAACTGAGTAAAATAAGAAGAGGGAACATCCAAAGGGAAATGAAATATATAATTTCCTGCACGGGTAATTACGGACTGATAAACAATCTAAGCTTGTCCATTTTCAACAACATTTTTTACCTATAGCTTGCCCCTCTTTGGTCTAAATTTTTGAAGAAACGGGCATTTATATAGTCAATACACCTATTGGATATAGCGGAGCAAACATTTTCAATAATTATTTTGAGAACCTTCGTTTTGGCATTTATGGCAATGGAATAGCAAGTGCCCGGATTACAAACAATGAAATGTTGTATAATAAAATTTGGACATTGATGCAGGGAAAATTGCATGCGGGCATCTGGTTGGATTATAGTGATGATGTACAAATATATACCAACTTAGTAGAATACAATAGTATTGAGGCAGCCGCGGTTCCTGCCGGTGCAACGATTGCACAGGATGTAAGAGGCTTGATTTTAAAGAGTGTGACCAATTCTAAAGTTATTTCAAATGTAATAAAGCAAACCGGACGCCCCATCCGCTGTGTGGATAATATGTTATTAACGAAATTTTATTGCAATACATATGATGGCTGTTTTGCGGGCCTTGTTACAATCAACAATTGGAAGATGATTGGGAAGAAGTGCTTGATTATGTTTTGAACGATTCTATATATTTTGCAAATGATTCGTTGTTGGCAGAAGAACGCCGGCGCTGGACCGCATGTTTGTCTGTAAACGATTCACTCCTTCAAATACCGGATTATAATTTATGGTACCAGCAGATGGAAGGATCAGAGTCGAGAACCTATGCTAATCTGACTGACCCAAATTATAATCGCTATCTAATTATTGAAAGTTTGCAACAACTGACATCATTCAGGCTTCCGGAATATGAATTAAAGCGCGATTTATATGTTCATGCCCTTGCTAATCAAATGTCAGATGAGGAGGAAGCAGCATACGACACTTTGCAATTGGATGCCATAGCATATACGTCTGCCTGGTTAGGGACAAGTGCCGTTTTCTTAGTAAGAGGATTATTGGAGGAGGAAGTGGATGATGAGGTATTGGGTTTGAGGATAAGTGGAGAAGAAAAAGCATATAACCAATTGTGAACTTGCAGCGAATGTCGAAGGCGAATTTCTTTTATTAAACATCGGGGAAGAGGCCTTCCTGGAGTTGTTTACACTAACCGGAGTACAATTGGCGAAATTGGTTTTGCGGAAGGAATCCATCGTTGATCTGTCAGCATATTCCCAAATTGGGTTTTATCGAATCACATCAGGTAATTGTAATAAAACCGGAAAATGGATCCTTACAAAATGAAAGTGATCAAACATGTAATTTATTTCATTTTACTGTCATGCGCAGTTACGAATGCCCAGTTCACCAACTGGAACTGGGCGTTTGGTGATAGCTGTGGAATAAAATTCAATAGCACAGGCATTGATTCAAGTTATATTACTTCGGTAAATGCACGGGGGACATGTGCTTCCATTTCAGATGCAAGCAATAATTTATTATTTTATGCTTCTTCTCCGGATTATAATATTTGGAATAGTTTTAACTATGAAAGAGGAGCAGTTTATAATAACAATCATCAGGTAATGCAAAATGGATTATATATTAAAACTTCAGCCTGGTATCATGAAATGGTGATTCTTCCTGATCCGGGAAATGCAAATGAATTTTATATATTTACATCAGGTGTTACCTCCACTATTAATCCGGGATTGCGGTATTCAAAAGTGGATTTAAGTCAGAATGGTGGGTTGGGAGCCGTAACTCAAAAAAACATATTACTATACCCTAATCCCATAAATGATGGCTTGTTGGCAATAAAACATGGGAATGGTCGTGACTGGTGGTTAATTTATAAGCATTCCGATTTTCAAAGTGATACGATACAAACACTACTTGTAACTCCAAATGGTATTACAATTACCGCTGGTCAACCATTGGGAGCTTTTATTGAGTCCGGCTTTTATCGATTTGCGATGAATCCCGGTGGAACTGTTTTAGCAGGAATAAGTATTCGGAGTGTCATCGAGTTATTTGACTTTGATCGTTGTACCGGATTATTAAGTAATCACCGGTATATTAGAAACAATATTGGTTCCACGGATTTGAAAGAGCGATTTTGGAGCGTGGAATTTAGCAGCAGCGGGCGATACCTTTATGTAGCTACTGCGGATTGGACCAGCTACTTGTTTCAATTTGATTTGCAAAACGCTCAACCCTGGCAAAGCAAAGTGTTGTTAGATTCTATAGATGTTCCACTTGCCCCAGCCAGTACCATTCGCAGAGCACCCGATAATCGTATTTACCGATCCATCGCCTGGAACAATGGAACGAGTTTTAATTATCCCTATCCGGATACAGCATGGAATATATACAACACCCATCTCAGTGTCATCAATTATCCCGACAGTGGCGGACTGGTCTGCGATTATCAGCCTTTCAGTGTATTCCTGCCCGGTTGCCGAACCTATTTGGGTTTACCCAATAATCCTGATTACACCTTAGGGCCGGTAATTGGAAGCCCTTGTGATACACTTTCAGTGGGGATCATAGAAAATGAAGCGACAGAACAACTAGTAGTGGCCCCCAACCCTTTTAAAGATCAATTTAAAGTGACACCGATTCATGGTGTTTTTTCAGCGAATACGAAGTATGAAATATATGATATGCTGTTTCAGAAAGTGGGAGAAGGAAGAATTGATGGCGAAAACAATGCGATGATACGCGCGGAGAATTTGTTGCCCGGGGTTTATTTGCTGAAATTATTTTCCGGAACTAAACCCTTCCGGGTCAAAATTGTTAAAGCGGATAATTGACAAATTTATCTGGAAACTATGTTTACAATTGCCTTTCAGAAGAGAATGATATTGTCATTCAATAATTGATTTGAAGAGCAGATAGAATTTTTTCTAATGGGAAGTGTTACTGATTGGCTAATCATCAATTTAAAGTTTTTGTTATTTAGTAAATGCTATAGTTTTTTCCACCACCTCCGGAAAATGTTCCGCTTCCAGTTTTGCAATTTTTTCGGCTATGCGTTGCGGTGAGTCGGATTTTTCCAAAGCGACTTTAAACTGAGCGATGATATCCCCTTCGTCATACTGCTCATCCACATAATGAACCGTAATTCCTGTCTCCGCTTCACCGGCCACGGCAACTGCTTCGTGTACATGCATGCCATGCATTCCTTTACCGCCAAACTTAGGCAGGAGTGCAGGGTGGAGGTTGATGATGCGTTTCGGATAGGCGGCAACGATAGCAGCAGGAATGAGGCGCAGATAGCCTGCCAGCACGATAAAGGTGATGCCGTGATCCTGAAATAATTTCAGTAATGCCTGTTCGTCTTTACGGAGTTCACTCGTGAGATGGATGGCCGGGACCTTGTGCGCCCGGGCTATGTCGTAAACCCAGCCGTTGCGCGGTCGCATGCTATGAGGCGTATGCGTGCGGATGGGTGATGGTTGAAGTGAGTGCAGAGACGATCCGCGTTGCTGCCCTTTCCTGATGCCAGTATGGCGATTTGCTCCATGGTGCAAAGCAATGAAGCTTGATGTCAATTCCAAAATGCGACGACTTAGTTTTTTCATAATTAGTTGGTGAGTATTGATTTGATAACAGTTACAATATGAACGTTGTTCTGAACGATATAGCTGGCAGTCGCTTTCTCGGCCGTATCCGCCTTCGCCCTCGGGCCTACAATCAGGAAGATCACTGAAAGCAGGATGAGCACAGCAATGAAGATTCTTTTGTGATTGTGCTGGTGTTTCTTCATAGTATTTTCTTTGTTGAAGGCAAGATAGAGCCGCATCTCATTTTTACTACCTCCCTTTGATGAACGCAGTCCGCCGGATGGTGAAAATGGAATTTACAGGTACGAACGGAAGATTTAATGATGTGTAGGCTTGCAGTTACAAGAATTAGCTTCTTATCCCTTCTTCGAAGAAGGGGAGCGTTCGGATTAAGTGCCGGAGGAATGGAAAACCGGAAGGAAAATCCCTCATCTTATGCATTAAAATGAGAGTAGATTTATTCCTTGCTGATGAGGAAGGAGTAAGGAAGAGGAGTCGGGTTTAATGGTATATGATGATTTTGCCATTCTTTCTATCATCGACTTCGCAGAATCATGAAAATAAGCCGATTAGGGAGCACGTTTTAATTCAGCCAGCTGATTTTGGGCCAGATTTGGAAGCAGCAAAGATCGATTATTAATTTTACAAGTAGCGGATATTCAATGAAATACATCTGAATTTAATTGAACGCAGCAATAATTTATACTAACGTATGCCTATACTAAATTTTTATATTTTAGTCCTACCTAAAAATCAACCCAATGATTAAGCCTCTAAAAAATGAAAAATGGAAAGTGATCAATTTCAGCAAGGGTATTTTTCGCTGTGAATATGCCGTTTCCGATCACGGACGTCTTGTTAGTTATACCTCCAGTATTCAGGATGGGAATCTTTTGAAAGGAACCCCTATGGGAGGTTATCCGACTTTAAATTAAAACCGGAAGGCCGGAACATGACTTTGTTTATCCATCGTTTAGTGGCCGAGGCTTTATTCCGAAAAGAAGCGAAAAATACGAGTTTGTCATTCACTTAAATTACAATAAAGAAGATAACCATGTCCAACCTCCGTTGGTCGACCAAGGAAGATATGGAAAAGCACCAGCAGAAAAGTCCTGCTGTGTTGGCCTATCGTTCCGTCAACCGCAAGAAAGGGCATAAACTCACAGATGTCGTCGTCAAAAAAATCAAACAAATGATCAACGACAAAAAGCGTGTAAAAACCATGAAACAAATCGCTGATCATTTTGACATCAGCGAAATGCAGTTATACCGTATCAAGAGCGGTGAAAACTGGGGACATGTAAAAGCATAGAACGAAAAAGCCGCCTAAGCCGGCTTTTTCGTTCTATGCGTGGGGAGACCCCGCTCCCCATCGCGAGCGAAAATCTCCGCAAGGAGATAGAGCCTCGCGACTTCTGGCTGCTTGCTTTTTTTGGTAGAACGAAGTTGACTGTTGCGAGTAGAATTATTCTTGCGAAAGGAAAACTTCGAGATGAGGGAGGAGGTGAGACTCTGCTCGCTGTTTTATTTAAGTTGAAGTGAATTTGGGAGCATTAATGAAAACGGTAATGCTTGCGAATAATCTAAGTCAGGGTACTCCAAACCAAGTCGTCGGATATTCTTATAATAAATTTGATGTTGCAGGTAGTAGTTCTTCTCGCTTTGCACTAACCAGGCTTTATCACCCAATTTTTGAGCTAAAAACCATTTCTCGATTAATCGTGCACTTCGTCCGTTTCCATCATTCCAGGGGTGAATCTTTACAAAGACTAAATGAATCATTGCTGCGAAAAAGAATACTTCACTTGTTGTCAATTCTTGTTGAAGCAATATTTCCAGGTCATGATAAAATTTTTCCATTTCGCCTTTTACCTGGGATGGGAGCGCAGCTACATATTCAATTCTTCCCTCAGAAGTACTCACATACATGTTCTGTGTTCTGAATTTGCCTTGCAGGTGTTTGGCTACAATATGCCTGCTCAAAATCTTGTGAGCTTCTTCTATGTTTTTCTTATTAAGCACACTGGTTTTTGCAAATGTGTAGGCAGTATACAGGTCATCTGTTTTCTTAGTATAATCGGGTAAAAATTCAATGCCATATTTTTTATGCTTGATATAAGAATCTAAATCAATTTCTTCGCCTTCTATTTTACTGGAATAAACGGAGGACACTGAAGTATAGAAACTAAAACTTTCAGTTGATATTTCTGCCTCCTGCAAATTGCTAAAGTCAGTTTCCAGGTCTTTACTTACCTGTAAATTGTATTGCTCCAACAAATCAATAGGTATGATCTTTAATTTTCCTTTCATTCCATGAAAGCTCTGTTGTTGAGACTTTTTTGTTTGGGTATTATTTGGCTAAATTAGCATAATTAGATTCTCTTTTTCAGGAATATTTAGCCAAACCACATTCAAAAGATAAATGGAGTGCAGGGCAATATGGGCATATATTGGAAAGATAACGGATGAATAAATCTACTTCAATAAATAATAACAACTAAAATTCAATCCCCCGCTCCATA
Organism: Bacteroidota bacterium; assembly: GCA_016721435.1. Classification (GTDB taxonomy): domain Bacteria; phylum Bacteroidota; class Bacteroidia; order AKYH767-A; family OLB10; genus JAJTFW01. Next base: position 35,838 of record JADKIC010000030.1, on the reverse strand, counting down.
AAGTGGCGGTGACCGGAGTATCAGTTATTTTAAGCAATCCATAGCGGAAGGTGGGTTCTGCTCTTAAATTTATTTTGTTGTTGATTTTATAATCGACACCCACACTGATGGTCGGTGAAATGTTGAAGGTATTGAAGTCATAGGGCTGATCATAGGTTTGCCGTTTGGCAGCTGCATTCCCGTATTTGACTACACTGGTCATCGTGGCATTGAGTAAAATATTTGTGGTAACTCCAACACTCGTAACAAAATGTAATCTCTTTTTTCCAAAACGATAGAGCACTCTTACCGGGACATCAAGATAATGATGATGGTAAACAAACTTCGCATGAGTGGGTGTCGCTGCACGGTTGGAAGTGTAAACAAAACCATACCGTGGATCAATCATATCCCCAAAAGTCAAAGCAGATTTTTGAATTCATAACCCTTGTTCGAATATTGAATACCCATCTCAACGCCCCACTTCTTCGAAAAATTGTAGCCTGCATTTAAGCCTGCCGTATAACCCAACTTCGGACCTTCACTTTCCTCCCTCAAATCAATGATCATGTCACTGGTAGAGTTACCATTATTATTTTTCAATGTCCGGTAACAATAATCAGGGGAAATATTGACGCCAATTGCTAGCCGTTTGAACTCGGATGTTTCTTGGAGGGTGAGGGTGTCCTGGCTAAATGCGGAATAGAAAATAGGATTGCAGACCAAAATGGAGTAGTTTGAAATCATGTGTGCTGTGTATTTAATTGACATTTGTACCTGAATGTATTTTTGGATTAGAGTTACCTTTACTCATTAACTCACCATTGTTTGTAATCGTTACATCATTTTAAATACTGAACAAAGATGTTCTTTTTTCTAAATGTTATGGTATTTCTCATCCGACATATGCTTAAGTTTTGTTTTATTCTTTCACAAGTTTCTTAACTGTTCGTTCTCCATCAAGTATTACATCAATAAAATAAATTCCGCTTGAGAGAAAGCTTAAATCAATTGTTTGACTGTAAGAAACGTGAAGAGTATTTTTTTGTTCTGTATATAATGTCTGGCCCCATAGATTATAGATAGAAATGTTTGCTTCTTTATAGTTTGACTTATTTATTAGAATGGAAACATTATTTACAAATGGATTTGGATAAACAATTACCTGCTCAGATGTTTGAAAAATAGTGGATAATCCTGTTGATATTAGGTTTCCCATACTGTCGGTCTTGACTAAATAGAAGTCCCAGTTAGTTTGCGTTTGGAGTTTCCCTCCAACTATTATGAATCCTTTATCAGTAGTTTGATGAACTTCACAACCCGAAGTATAATCCTGAAAATATTTTATCCATTGCATTGTACCATTTTGGTCTGTTTTTAAAAGATACATCCGTATAATTAGTAATGAATCAAAACTACTTCCGGTCAAAACTATGGAACCATCAGAAGTTTCTACAGCATATTCTGCATAATTATGTACCCCCTGTAAATCAAATATTTTTGACCATAAAGTGTCACCATTAGCATCTAATTTTAATAAATAACTTTTTGATAGTTGTGCAGTATCTTTTTTATCACCTGCAATTACAAATCCTCCATCAGTTGTTTGAAAAATGGAATTTTTTGCTTCAGTCCATGTAGTTTGTAAATAAGAAAAGATTTTTACCCATTGAGTGTTTCCCAAGAATATCAGTTTTCATAACAAAAAGGCCTGTCGTATCACCAAAAGCACCAGTAGTATCTAATGGAGTCTGGATATAACCGGAAATAACAAATCCGCTATCGTTTGTTTGCTGAACAGTTTGTCCGCTCACCATGCCTAATCCAAAATAAGTTTTTGTCCATAGAGTATCACTCAGCGAATCAGTTTTTATAAGGAAGTAATCGAGGGTAGGGTTTGGTGAACTATGGGAACCACGGCAACTTAAAATATATCCTCCATCTAATGTTTGAATAACCGCCGTGCCAACATCAATGGCATTGTTGTTTGCATAAAGTTTTGTCCATAGGTTATTGCCGGAAGAATCTAACTTCATTAAAAAGGCATCTCCAGTGTTTGCAGCGCCTCCAAAACTCCATGCTTCACCTGCAATGACATATCCTCCATCATTAGATTGTATAATTGAATTTATATTGTCCCATTGATTATATGTCGGGTGTCCAAAAGACTTTGTCCAAACAATATTTCCAAACATATCCGATTTACCTACAAAAATTGCTTGTCCATAACTAGTTCCTTCTCCGGTGAAAATATATCCTCCGTCTGTGCATTGTCTCACCGAGCGACCGACATCAAAGCCTACACCGCCCCAAATTTTCTCCCAACTTTGTGAGTAACCTGTAATTGAAAAAATACTTGAAACTATATATATAATTATTCGCTTGTAAATAATAGTATTGGGTATCATGATAAAATTGGTATTAAACTTGATTTTTTCATAACTGTCGAATAAGCAATACTAATGCTCGTAGCGCAAAAGGTTTTAGATTGCATAAAAAGCTACCGAACAATTTCACATCCACCGGCTAATTTACTTATAATAAACAGAAACGTAATAAAAGTGAACCCAGCAAGCAGCCAGAAGCAAGCGGCAAGCAGCAAAAATTTCAAAATAGTCTCCCCTCCTCCAAAAATCAAGCAAGCAGCAAGCAGCAAAAATCCCTAATCGTCTCCCTTCCACCAAAATCAAGCAAGCAGCCCAAAGCCCTCATCCCAAAGCCGGCAGCCGGTAGCTGGAAGCCGGTAGCCCAAGACAATTTCTACTAAAATCGACCAATTTCAATACACAAATCAATATTTGCAATTGAAAATCAATAACATAAAACAATAGTGGCTGCGTTGTCATTATTTATTACTTTTGCCCCCTGTCTAAACCAATTCTACAGAACAATGTCTGACATTGCATCACGTGTAAAAGCCATCATAGTTGACAAATTAGGCGTCGACGAAAGCGAAATTACTAACGAATCTAGCTTCACCAACGATCTTGGTGCTGACTCTCTCGATACAGTTGAACTGATCATGGAGTTTGAAAAAGAATTTAATATTGCTATTCCTGACGATCAGGCGGAGAAGATCTCCACTGTGGGTCAAGCCGTAGATTATATTTCGGCTAACGTAAAATAATCTGTTTCCTAACAGGCGCGCATGGAACTTAAACGCGTAGTCATCACAGGAATGGGGGCGCAAACCCCGCTCGGAAATAACGTTGCCGATTACTGGCAAGGTCTTCTCTCCGGCGTGAGTGGTGCTGCTCCTATCACCCTTTTTGATGTTTCCAGATTTAAGACTCGCTTTGCCTGTGAGGTAAAGGACTTTGATCCGGGAAAGTATTTTGACCGGAAGGAAGCCCGGAAGCTCGATCGTTTCTCTCAACTGGCCGTCGCGGCTTGTGAGGAAGCAGTGATCGATGCCGGCCTCCTCGAGAATAAGCCTGATCCTGACCGTACCGGAGTGATCTGGGGCTCAGGAATCGGTGGACTCAGAACTTTCCTCGATGAAGTGATGAGCTATGCGCGTGGCGATGGTACCCCTCGTTTCAATCCTTTCTTCATTCCAAAGATGATTGCCGATATCGCAGCCGGTCATATTTCGATGCGCTATGGTTATCGCGGTCCTAATTTCTGTACGGTTTCTGCCTGTGCCTCTTCTACCAATGCCATCATTGATTCTTTCAACTATATCCGATTGGGTATGGCGGATATCATTCTATGCGGTGGTAGTGAAGCTGCTGTGAATGAAGCCGGTATCGGTGGATTCGGAGCGATGCATGCCCTCAGTGAACGAAACGATGATCCGGCTACGGCCTCTCGTCCTTTTGATCTGGACCGGGATGGTTTTGTGCTGGGTGAAGGTTCCGGATGTCTGATCCTCGAAGAACTGGAGCATGCCAAAGCCCGCGGTGCAAAGATTTATGCCGAAGTGGCCGGTGGTGGAATGAGTGCGGATGCCTACCATCTCACTGCTACTCACCCCGAAGGATTGGGTGCCTATAACGTAATGCGAAATGCATTGAAAGATGCGGAGATGACTACGGCCGATATCGATTATATTAATGTGCACGGAACTTCTACTCCGGTAGGTGATCCGAGTGAAGTGAAAGCGATATGTAAACTTTTGGGGAGGATGCCTTTAGATTGAATATCAGCTCTACCAAATCCATGACCGGTCATTTGCTGGGTGCTGCAGGTGCCATCGAAGCGATTGCCACAGTGATGGCTGTCGTGACGGATGAAGTACCTTCGACTATCAATCACTTTACCGACGACCCTGCCTTCGATCCGAAACTCAACTTTACTTTTAATAAGCCGCAGAAGCGTACCATCGATGCGGCCCTGAGCAATACTTTCGGCTTTGGCGGACACAATGCTTCTATCATTATCAAAAAGTATAAGTCCTGAGTTTTGGCAGTTCGTACCCTGATCCGGTATTTTCTAAAAGCGGACGCACAGGAAAAATCATTTATCCTTTCGTTGCATAGTCTCCTTGGATTTTATCCGGGTAATCTCTCCTTGTATAAGCTGGCCTTCAGTCACCGCTCCCTGGCTCTCGAAACCGTGGGCGGAAATCGGCTGAGCAATGAGCGCCTCGAATACCTGGGCGATGCCGTACTGGGTGCTGTTGTAGCCGATCTCCTCTTTAAAAAATATCCGTTCAAGGATGAAGGCTTCCTAACGGAGATGCGTAGCCGAATTGTGAGTCGTGAGAATCTGAAACAACTGGCAGTGAAGATTGGTATTGATGAACTCCTGAAGAAAGATGCCGGTCCGGGGAGTTATAGGAGTATGTACGGAGATGCCTTCGAAGCTTTTATCGGCGCCATTTATCTCGATAAAGGCTATGCCCTGACGCAGCAATATATCCTCGCCCGTATCATTCGTCCACATGTGGACCTGGAAGAAATTGAATCCACAGAAAAGAATTTTAAGAGCCTGATTTTAAACTGGGGTCAGCGGGAAAAGCACCTCGTCGCCTTTGATACCGTGAGCGAAGACAGTAGAACCCGCCTGATTACCATCAAACTCCTGATTGACGGAGAGGAGAAAGCACTCGCCACAGATTACGTGAAGAAGAAAGCTGAACAGATCGCCGCACAAAAGGTTTGCAAAGACCTCGGACTTATATGAAAATTATTCAATACGTTATAAGTTGTTTTTATACGATAGCTCTTTCGAAAGCAGTTAGTAATTTACGCAACTCATAGTATTGACCACACCTCCTTTCTCCTCTCATTTTACAAACTTCATGACTTCATTTCCTGCTTTTAAAATATATACTCCGCCGGCAATGATGCGATTGAAAATGTAATGGAATTCATGTCCGGGGTAACAGATTTCTCCATTTGCAAGCGCCCGTTTATATCAAATAGTTGTACCCATCTTACCGAGCCCCATCCATTGGTTTGCTGAAATGTGATAATATTCTCTGCAGGATTCGGGTACAAAGCAAATGAAGTTACGATCGGGATTTCTTCCACCGCCACCGGGAAGACGCAAGAGGTATGGTTGGATGAAAGATAAACGTTGTTTAGACTTCCGATCATGTTGGTGAGCAGGAAACATATTCCTCCCTGAGGCATACGAATAAGATAATTATCAATAACCGGTGTGAATCCGGGGGAGGAGAGGTCGAAGCCGGAGGGCGTGCAACGTAAATTTCCATTCCCATCTACCACTTGTTTCTTTAATATATAATTGCTCGTATATGCACCCCAGTAAACATGGAGTCCATTACTCAGGAAAAGAATCCGGGGAAAAACATATTGAGGTTGCTGTAAGGTATCTATGGCTGTTGGATTTGCCCAAAGAAGGGTTCCTGCCGGACTGATTTTCTGTACAAAACAATTAAATCCCACTCCGGACCGAAAATCTCTCCAGGTAACATAGGCGTTACCGTTAGTGTCTACCTCGATGTCAGGCAGGTCCTGCTTGTTGATGGTGTCGAAAACCGTCACCGGAGTATTTCCCCAGCTTTTCACTCCGGCCGAATCAATTTTACTCAAATATATTCCGGTAAAAAGCGAATTTGTGCCCCCATCCCAACAAACGTAATAACTGCTTTGAGGACCTTTTTCGAGGATACTTCTTCCTTCACCTGTAGGTTGACCGGTGTTTACCTCTGTGCCGTTTGCAGACCATAGCAGATTCCCGGTGGCATCCAGATGCTGTACACGCAGGTATTGGTTTATACTGGAAGAATACCGTGTGAATAAGACGGTCAAACCTCCTTGCCCATCAGGCAGACAAGATCGGTTCTGATATTCATTCGCTGAAGGAGATACTGCAATGCCGGTCGTATCCCAGAGTAGATTCAAATTCAAATCTAGTTTTTGCGCATAGACCTGTTCGTTAGTAGCCGGCTTATCGAGCGTCATGGTGCAGTATAAAAACTGTCCGTCAGTGACCATCGAAAGATCATCCCAGAAGTTGCTGATATGGGAAACCAGCTTTTTGCCTCGTCCGGGGAGTAGGGGTAGTCCATTTATATCATAATGTTGTACGAATGCACCAAAGGGAGCATTGTCATCGAAGTAGGCGAGGAAACAGCCCCCGCTACCATCAGGAAGTACTACCGGATTTTTTTGTGTATTTGTAGATGGTAGTACCTGCACACCTGCGAACCCCGACAGTAAATTACCCGAAGAATCCATCTTTTGAATCCAGACATCAGAGCCGTTAATATTAGGTTCGAGCGTGGCGATAAAAATAGCTCCATTGGCATCTATTGCTTTTGAAATGGAGTTTTCACTCAGGTGACTGGCATTTATTCCGGTCCAGATGGGAAAGGATGGGGTGGGCCACTGCGCGTTACATACGTTAATACAGGCAAAGAGAAATAAGATGGATATACTTTTTTTCATAATGTCAAATGTAAGGAGTATTGGAGTAGGGGAAGTATTTAATTCGATAAAACAGGGATTTCCTCACCAAAAAGTGGTTGTGCTTATTCTTCGAATAGCTAATTAAAATTGCCGGGACACATAACAATTGAATGTTTCTGCGTCCCGGCAATTTCTTTAGATAAAACTTTTGTAATTAATGAGAAGTAATATGCAGAAGTTAAATACGTACTGACCTGATTTTATTCAATCAGAAGCGAATTACCTTCTGCTTTAATCATCTTACCACTCGCTTCGCTACATTTCCCACCTTAACAAAGTACATTCCCGGTTTAAGGTCTCTTAGCGATAAGGTAAATTGTAATGCATTGGCAGGAGCAGGAAGACGTTTGACTTCTTTCCCTCCGGCTTCAATGATGGTGATAATATCATCTTTAGTGAAGAGGCGTGTGCTGCTCGTCAGCGTTACCAGATCACCGGTAGGGTTCGGATACAAGTCGAAGCTGAAATTATCCTTGAATTCTTCTACACCCGTAAATGTTGCACTCACATTGATGTTGTCAATATGCAGTACCTGTCCGTAGCGTCCGATGTTTTCGAAGGAGAAGAGTACTTCGGGATTTCCCGCTAAAGCACTCACATCAATGGTATCCGTTCTCCACTCGGAAGGACCGGGCACGAAGGGAGCAGCATTGTTTTGAGGAGCAGTAGCTAATGTCACTCCTCCTTTTAAGTAGATGGAAGTGAACGTAGCCCCGCAATCGGTCGAAGCAAGTATTTCGAGGGAGTCGCTATAAGTATTACTGTATTGTGCATAGGCCACATCAAAAGTAAGACTGGCATTCGCGATAGTAGTGAAATCATATTTTGCTGTCCATACCGCGTCATGTGCACCGCTGGCATCGTAACGCCAGTTGTCGTTTTGCAGGCAACCGCTGCTTTGTCCGAACCCGCCATTGTTGTTAATGACTTTCCAATTGGTGAATCCTGATGCCTGTCCTTTTAGTTTCCAGTCGTAAGGAACGGATCCTGTTTCAAAGGTTTCCGAAACCGGGATAGTGCTGTTCGGAATATTGGTGATGAAGTTCGTTTTCGTTATGGTATCAACGTTAGCTCCATCCGTTACGATTAAGGTGACATCATAACTGCCTCCGGATGCATATACCGTATAGGGATACATCTGTGTAGAAGAAGCCGGATTTCCACCGGGAAATATCCATTGATATGTGGCTGCTGCTGAAGCAACACTTCTTGGAATGAATTTCATGGTATCACCCGGACAATAAAAGGCTTCGTAGTTAGAGGAGAAATCTGCAATTAAGGCAGCCGGTTCGTAGAGATCATTTTCCCAGATCCCCAAATGCCAGGTCGCTAAGCGCAGTTTGTTGTCGCGGTAAAAGGGAACTAAACGTAAGGGATAGGAGATGTACGGTAAATCGGTACCCTGTATATCCCAGTCGGTCATTGTGTTATTTCTGTATAAAACCGGACCATGATAAGTTCCCAGGTAAACTCCGCCGTCCGTACCATACTGATGCACCATTGCTTCAATCTCCAGGTCATCCAGCAAGGCCGTGGTGATGTTTGTCCAGGTTATACCGCCATCAATGGTATGATATACTTTGTCACCATTTGCTCCTTTGGGATAACTAATCCATAACTCATCCGCATTGTTATAGCTGACCGTAAAGTTCATCTCTCTTCTGTTTTGTGGAAGTGTTATCTGATTCCAGGTTAAACCCCTGTCCGTAGTTTTCCAGATTTTACTTTCCAAACTAACAACCTGTTGAACATAGATCACATCGGTATTGCTTCTGCTTTGTTCTATCCACAACACTTTATCGCCAATGCTGGTGCCAAAGGTGTTCAGGATGGAATAGAAACCTCCGCCATTATAGCTCTTATAAATTTTATTCTCACTGCCCATGTAAGCCACATTCCAATAATCCCAATCAAACATAACCCTTGAGCTGGAATTATCAGCGTAACTTTCATTCGGGAAGACATCGGCAGAAAATCTCTTCGCCAGACCATTCATGGTATCAGGAATAACGATGCCATCGATATCACTGAAATACGTTTTCTTTTCATCGCTGGGGTTGACATACCCGGTGGGTGCTTCTCCTCCACCCAGTGCAATAAATTCTCCTGCAGGAAATCCATCGCGTCGACCGGCATTTCCATTGTGATAACGTCCACCTACTCTGATATCATCGTTCCATCCCTGATCATATCCCCAGAATGCACTTCCGTAAATTCCTACGCAGCGTGATTCATGTGTCGAGACAAAATCAGTAGAGTAGTTGATGCCTCCATCGGTAGCGAACCAGAATTCTTCGGTTGTGGGTGATGTTTTATAGATTTTGAATTCCTGTGCATCCGGATGAATACGTGGTACAGAACCAATATATCCACCCACCGGCTGATAATTGATACCGCCATCATCACTGCGCCACATGCTCATTCCTCCAATGATGATGCGGTCTGCATCGAGTTGCGAAACCGCCAATGCTGTATTATAATAAATCTGACTGTAAGTACTATTGTCGCCTGAAAAAAGTCATCATGTTCGGATGTGTGGCAGCGTTATAAGGTGCGCCAATGAGATTATGAGGATGTGTCCAGTTTTCACCACTGTCATCACTGCGGTAAATGCCAATCTGTCCATTCAACGTAAGTGAAGCGGTGGACTGACTTTCCCCAACTAATAGCACATATACTCTATTTGGATCAGCTTCAGTAACAGCAATTCTTCCTCCCAGACTTTCTATCAATCCCGAATCAGCAGGAGGAATAGTGAACCATCCGTTGGGCTTGATCGTAAATGTTAATCCACTATCAATGGATTTATGCACGTAGGAAATATTGGTCACCGCATCATGAATCAAGGCATACACGACATCGCTTGATCCGGGTTTATGTTCTAGCGACATACATCCGCCCGGAACAACATTCGCCCATGTATTTCCTCCATCCTGAGAGCGCTCCAGTCCATTGGATGTTGCGGCAAAAACGATGAGGGGATTGTCAGGATTATGTTGAAACTGCCAAACAATCTGATTGTTCAAATTATTGATGACATTCCAGGTAGTACCACCATCAAGAGATCTGTACGTGACATAATCAGAGCAGGCAATGACATCATTTTCATCGGTGGGGTGAACAGCAATGGCTGTGACAGAGGTCATGTCTTCCTGTAAAGATTTATATTGCCATGTTAATCCTTTGTCAATGGACTTATAAATCCCTCCGTTTTCACATCCCGCATACAATACATTCGGATTACTCATGCTTTGATCGATGCAATAAACATTCGCTTGCCAGGAAATCTGAACTATAGAATCACCGGGGTTAAAGCGAATGTTGTACTGCTTCTCCGGACCCGCAAATGACCAGGGACCGCCTGCCAGAGTTCCCGGATTTTTAAACGCTGCACGGGCATGCTTCAGTGAACTTTTTTCGTTAGCATCAGGAATATGAATAGTACCGTCTTCCTTAACAAAAGGCTGAACAAATTTTTTCCAGTGTTTATAGTAACTGGTATGTCTGGTTTTTTCAAAGGGATGCGCCCCATAAAATGCGGTATATAGTTTTTCAACTACATACACATTCGGGTTGGGACTGTACATCTCCTTTGCCCAATTGGGTAAGGCCGGATCCTTTAATAATGCCGGTTGAACCGTGAGCTGAGCAATTGTCAGACAGGGTAATATAAGAAGTAATGAAAACAGAAGTATTTTTTTCATAGTAGTTTTTTGTGGTGTATGCCCGCTAAGGTATGGGTATTGTGTTTTAAATTCAGAAATAAAAAATGAAAATTATTCACAACATAGGATCAGAAAATTCAATTCCGGAAAGGCGAATTGAATTTTGTGTTTAGATAAAAAGTACATTTGTATACATTGATTTTCGCATACCCATGAAATAATTGAAAATAAATTACTTGAAACGTACATTATCTGTTTTCCTGTTGTTGCTGCTGGCTTTCCGGCCGGAGGATTATTATTTATCTATTGCGTTCAGCAGCATTATATCCAACATAGAATGCTAAGTGCACTGAGTGGGAATGATGATCGACTTGAAAAATTAATTTTGACAAAAGAAGTGTATTATGCCTCTAAAGTAAATCATTTTGAAATTTGCCTGGATCGGAAGATGTATGATATTAAGTCGGTTGTCATGCAGGAAGAATCAATAGAACTCCTGGCCATTCATGATGAAGAAGAAGAGAATATTTTAGTCGAAATTCGAAAATTGATCTGTAATAGCTCGGATAAACATTTACCCTACCCACAATTATTGAATAAATTATTGACGGTATTTTATGATCAGATCACTTTTTCGGGGATCGTTCCTGAGGTTTTAACATTAATGAATAGTTCTTCATCCAATGATGATGTTAAGTTAACATTTGGAATACATGTTGTTTTTGCTCCCCCCCCTGAGCGGTCGTTTTGTTGATTAAGTATATCAATGGCTTATTATTTCGGGCTTTGGATGTGGTTGTGAACTGCATTTAGTGATCCCGGCATCCGTTTATCTTACCTTAAAATAATCTTATGAAACAACAAGTACTGCTTGTAGTAGCAGTGTTATATACTCATCTCTCTTTTAGCCAGACCACCTCTCCCGATTCCAGCATCAATTCGCTGAATGAGGTGATTATCTCAGCCTCTAAAGGAGAAGAAACACGAAAAACCGTTTCGCAGCAGGTGCAATTGATGACAGCGAAGGAGATCAGAGCAGCTCAATCTCAAACCACAGCCGACCTTCTCTCCAATACCGCGGGCATATTTGTGCAACGTAGCCAAATGGGAGGCGGCTCTCCTGTGTTGAGAGGATTTGAAGCCAGCCGTATCCTGATTGTAGTAGATGGTGTGCGGTTGAATAATCTGATTTACCGCAGCGGACATCTTCAAAATATCCTTTCTCTTGACAATAATAGTTTGGATAGAGTAGAAGTACTGTTCGGTCCTTCTTCTACGATGTATGGCAGTGATGCATTGGGAGGTGTGATTCATATGTATACGCAACGTCCGGTGTTTGCAGCAGAGGGAAGCAAGCAACATCTGAAAGTGAATGCCTTTACTCGTTTTGGTACGGCCAATGATGAATTTACCGGACATGTGGATGTAAATATCGGCGGACAAAAATTTGCCTCCTTTACCTCCTTCACTTATTCTTCCTTCGGTGATTTGCGTGGAGGAGAAAATCAGAATCCTTTTTATGATAAGGAGGTCGGTGTACGTCCATTTTATGTAGACCGAATAAATGGTGTCGATTCACTGCTGAAAAATGACGATCGTTATCTGCAAGTGCAAAGCGGCTATAGTCAGTATGATCTGGTACAGAAGTTTGCATTTAAACAAAACGATAAGGTGACACATGGTCTGAACATTCAGTATTCAAATACCACCGATGTGCCGCGTTACGATCGTTTAACAGATCCCGATGGAAATGGATTGCGAAATGCAGAATGGTATTATGGTCCTGGTGAACGTATGATGGTAGCGTATGATTTGAATGTGAATAATGGAATCGGTTTTTTTCAATATATCCATGCCGGGTTGAATTATCAGGCGGTAGAAGAAAGTCGTCATCAACGCAGGTTTGGTCGTAACGGTCTACAGCATCGAGTGGAGGAAGTGGGAATAGCGGGACTAAATTTCGATCTGAAACATATCGCAGGGAATCAGGTGTTGCAGGTGGGTGTAGATGCACAGTACAACACATTAACATCTACCGCTGAAGAAGAAAATATCGAAACCGGAGAAACTTCGGCACTGGATACCCGTTATCCGGATGGTGACAATACCATGAGCAATGCTGCGGTTTATCTCTCACATAGCTGGAAAATCAATCCACACCTCACCTTAAATGATGGAGTACGTGTGGGCATGAGTCAACTGAAATCGACCTTCGTGGATACTTCTTTTTTTAAATTTCCATTCAGTGAAGTCAGTCAGAACAATGTGGTGTACTCGGGTAGTATCGGATTGATACATATCCCCAATGATGATTTGAAGTTCTCAGTATTGTTGAGTTCAGGCTTCCGGGTTCCTAACGTAGACGACTTATCGAAAATATTTGAAACGGCACAGGGTACTGTAGTTGTACCGAATGAAGATATTGAACCTGAGAAAACCATTACCGGTGAAATAGGTATCACTAAAATCTATAATGGGAAAACGAGTTGGGAGAATACACTTTACTACACCGGATTTTTTGACGCGATTGTCACCGATGTGTTCAGTTATCAGGGGAAAGATTCGATTGTGTATGACGGTGTGTTGAGCCGCGTACTCGCCAATCAGAACCGGGACAAAGCTTTCATCTATGGTTTCTCGACAAGTTTCCGTACACGCTTGATGGAAGATTTACTGTTGAGCCTGAGTGCAAGTTATACTTATGGCCGGGTGAAAACAGATAGTGCTGATGTGCCGCTGGATCATATTCCTCCATTCGTTATGCGCCTTGGTATCAATTATACTTTTAACAAATTCAGCTCCGATTTTTATGTCAATTACAACGGCTGGAAAAGACTGAAAGATTATTCTAACAGTGGAGAGGATAATTTGCAGTATGCTACTCCGAAAGGTGTGCCGGCCTGGTTTACCATAAATCTGCGGTTGTTATCGGTTACATAACTTGATAACGATTCAGGCAGGTGTAGGATAATATCTTCGATACACAATACCGGACCTTTGCCAGTGGGATCAATGCGCCGGGAAGAAATGTGTTCGGGACGTTGAGATTTCAGTTCTGAAAAATTTTATGTTTAAAAGTACCAATGATAATCAAGCGCAAGCGTTTGCAACGTAATCGTTACGCTGCGCTTAACTGAATTATAAACTAATTATCAGAATAGGAATCCGGCTCTTTCTTCTTGGGCATAGTGAGCACGCGCCAGAAGAAATAAACTGTCACAGCTGTGATGATACTTTCTGCTCCTACCATCATTAGAATTGCATCTGCGTTCATACGGTTTTCCTCCCTTCTTTTAAGCGTTTTTTGTAGGCAATGTAAACAAGATAACTAACGGCTACGAATATGCCCAATAATAATACCCGACTTCCATTTAAATAGGCCATTTGTTCATTGATGGCATCTATTCGTACCGGATCTGTCGACAAGGCTAATTCTGCTTTAAGTGCTGTATTATTAATCTTGTTCCATATATCCGGCAAGCTGGCAATGAAAACCCATCCTAAAATCAATGGCGTAATAAACTGAATGATGAAACGGAAGACAGGGAGGCACTTTTATATCTGCACCCATATTGATCTCCTTCCACCCCTTATCCATACCGAATACCCATGCAAAGAGAATAATTTCTGCCAGGGCAAAGACGACGAGCGAAACGGTTCCCGCCCAGTAATCGTATTCATCAAAGACGCCGTGGTTAAAGAATAATACGGTGGGTAAGCCTAAAATAAGAATGGCGAGACCAAATGTCCATGCTGAGCGCTCTCTTCCATCCGAATTCGTCCATTAAAAATCCCATACATGGCGTTCCCATCGCGAGGGAAGAAGTGATACCGGCAAAGAATAATAATCCGAACCAAAACACACCGGCCACAGCAGCCAATGTATCTCCCCATTGCTGAAAGAGATAAGGAAGAGTTCGGAAACCTAAACCAAGTCCGCCGGATTGTGTCATCTCCACTACTTTGTCAATGCCCAGATAGCCGATTGCAATAGGAATCAGGATTGAGCTACCCAATACTACTTCCACAAATTCATTCATCCAGCCTGCGCTCATCGCATTCAATGCAATATCATCTTTAGATTTTACATAAGACGCATAGCATTGTATAGATCCCATACCAACAGATAGTGTAAAAAATATTTGTCCCGCTGCCGCCAACCAAACTTTCGCCGACCATATCGAATCAAAATTAGGTGTCCAAAGGAAATTTAGTCCAACAGTTCCGTCGAAAATGGCACCCTGCTCTCCTGCTTTAATTGTTACTCCTTTGATGGCCAATAAAATTCCAAAGAGGATTAATAGTGGCATTCCGATTTTAGCTACTTTCTCCACACCACCACTGAGTCCCTTCGACAGAATCCATGTATTCAATGCCAGACAAAATAACCATACTATAACAGGCTCAAATCCTCCTCCTTGTAAATTAACATAATTATCAAAAAAGGATGCAATTTGTGCAGATGTTTGTCCGCTAAAAGATCCACTTATAGAATGCCAGATATAGGCCAATGTCCAGGATTCAAGATAACAATAATAAGCAGCAACGGCTAAGTTGGTAAAAATTCCAAAAACGCCAATGTACTTCCAGATGACCCTTTTCGGATCCATCGAATCAAGAATAAATGGAGTGCTATGGTGACCATGTCTCCCTCCGAATCGCCCCATCGACCACTCTATAAATAATAAAGGTATCCCCATCACGAGAAAACAAACCAGATAGGGAATGATGAATGCGCCACCGCCATTTTGGATAGCCTGAACAGGGAAACGCAGGAAATTACCCAGCCCGACAGCATTCCCCGCCATGGCTAAGATGAGTCCAACACGTGAGCCCCAGTTTTCTTTATTGCTCATATAGATCCGTTCATATTTCTTCAAACATAGAAATTATTTTACAAATAGCAAATCATTTCACATTTGGTGAGATATTCCTCCGGGTAACGCCCTCATACGATTGAAATTATTTATTTTGCAGTCATTATGGAAGCGATTATTGTTACGATATTTATTCTGGGATATACAGCGATTACCTTAGAGCACCACTGAAAATCAATAAGTCAGCATCAGCTTTGCTAACGGGAGTGTTGGTGTGGACCATCTGGATTTTATGGAGTCCGGGCAATGTATTGCTAGTGGAGCAGGAGTTGTCACATCATCTCAGTGGGGCTGCAGCTATCATTTTCTTCCTTCTGGCCGCCATGACCATCGTTGAATTAGTTGATGCCCATGATGGATTTACGATTATTACTTCTGCTATTCATACGCGTGATAAAGCAAAATTGCTGTGGATCATCTGCATGATATCCTTTTTTCTTTCAGCAGTACTGGATAATCTGACGACCACCATTGTTATGGTTTCTCTTGTCCGGAAAATTTTACGAAATCAGGAGGACCGGATGATGTTCGCAGGGATGATTGTGATCGCTGCCAATGCGGGCGGTGCCTGGTCGCCTATTGGGGATGTAACTACAACGATGCTTTGGATAGGCGGGCAGGTGAGCGCCTCAGCAATTATTCAGAATCTCTTTGTACCACCCGTTGTTTGTTTGCTTATTCCGCTCTACTTTGCCGGCAGAACGATGAAAGGGAAGGTGGAGGAAGTGGTGACTGCAGAGGAAGAAGTCTCCATCACTACACGTCGTGAAAGAAATACTATTTTCTTTGTGGGAATAGGTGCTTTGGTTTTTGTACCGGTTTTTAAGACGATTACTCATCTCCCACCCTATATGGGAATTTTATTTGGTCTCGGATTTTTATGGGCCGTAGTGGAGTTCATTCACCGAAGGAAAGAAGATGAGCAAAAAGAATACTATTCTGTATCGAAAGCCTTGCAACGCATCGACACGCCCAGTGTATTGTTCTTCCTCGGAATTTTAATTGCTATCGGTGCATTGGAAAGTACCCATATTCTAGGTCATTTGGCGCAATGGATGAATGATGAAATCGGGAATCTTACGCTCATCATTACAGGTATTGGATTTTATCTGCCATTGTAGATAACGTTCCGCTGGTAGCGGCAAGTATGGGAATGTATGATCTAGCTACTTATCCCATGGACGATTTTCTGGGAATACATGGCCTATTGCGCAGAACAGGCGGCCATTCTCATCATCGGTTCTGCAGCAGGAGTAGCAGCCATGGGTATGGAGAAAATTTCATTTATCTGGTACATTCGAAAAATTAGTCTTTATGCAATGATTGGATATGCAGCGGGTGCGTTAGTATACGTTGGACTAAATATGTAATGAATGTGTGAGAAAATGGTGTGGGAATTCTTATATTTAATCTTGAAAACTTTGTTTACTGATAGTTTCCTCTTTATAATTGCGCGGCAATCATTTTTTTGCCGGGAAACGAGTATCCTATTATGGCGATATAATTGCAGAACTCACCGGATTTGGAAAGGCCTGGATAGGTTTAATTCTGATGGCAAGCATCACCTCTTTACCGGAACTAATGGTGGGTATTAGCTCTGTAGCAATTGTAGAATCGGCTGATCTTGCAGTAGGAGATATTTTAGGTAGTTGTGCTTTTAACCTGGGCATTCTTTCAGTATTAGATGCTTTCACCCCTAAAAATAAACCATTGTTTTCACAGGCTTCGCAAAGCCATGTGCTGGCAGCGTCTTTTGGATTGATTTTACTTACTATGACAGGATTAGCTTTGTACCTGCCTGTCGATTTTATTTTAACTCCGGGGATTGGAATAACAAGTATACTTTTTATGGTTGTTTATTTGCTTTCCATAAGAATAATTTTTCAGTACAACAGTCGCCAGCCAAAGAAAGATGAAATTGTACACCTCATGAACAATTAACATTGAGCCAGGCCGCATGGAGATACGCCGGATTTGCGCTGATTATCATTGGCGCAGCTTTGTTTCTTCCTCATTTCGCTGAAGGAATTGCCGTTCATACCGGTTTGGGAAAATCATTTGTGGGTACCTTATTTCTGGCCATTTCAACTTCTTTGGAAATTGCAGTTTCAATTGCTGCACTTAGAATTGGAGCAGTGGATATGGCCGTTGGAAATCTTCTTGGTATAATATTTTAATATCCTTATTCTCTTTATTGATGATCTGTTTTATACGAAGGGGCATTTACTGAAAGATGCATCAGAAAGTAATTTAACATCTGTGTTTGCTGCAATACTTATGTCGGCTGTAGTAATTATTGGACTCACGTACAGATCCATTGGTAAAAAGCATCTTCTCGCCTGGGATACGATGGTAATCCTTTTGATTTATATAGCTAATTTATATTACTCTATAAATTAAGCTGAATTTCGCGGCAGGGTTTCAACAATAAGCCGCTGGCTTCCGGCTACCAGCTGTGGGTTCAATGCTTAATACTATTTCCAATGTTGGAATTTTGGCTTGCTATGAAGCAACTCCTCTCCACTTAGAGGAAAGTTCTGTAATATGTAGAAAAAATTTCATCTAATTTAAAATAAGCCGGTAGCCGGTAGCTCACAGCCGGCAGCGAATCAATACCAACTCGGACTGGAACGAATAATCCTTTTGTTTGAAGGATGACACAACGGCAATCATAATGAGCATGCCTACGCCAAAAAAATATCATCAGCTTTTATAGCGACTGGCATCGCCTGCCATTTATGATAGCGGTAAATATTAAATACGGTTTTCCGCTCTTAAAAATACTTCCTTTAACAATATAGTCAAAAGCACCATATTCCTGGTGTTCCGGCCACTTAATCTGATCTGGGAAATCATCACCACTTCAATTTCGCCTGATTTTTTTAGTTCTTTAAGGATATCGATCCGTCCATGGTCCCGCACTTGCGAATTTAAATTGTAGTCGAGGAAAACGATAGAGAAATTCTAACCTGAGATGCAGCTAAACATTCTTCTCCGGTGGAAAGCATGTATTTCATAAGCCGGCATTTCTCCAGATTATCTTTGAGCAATTCGCGCTGCATAGGTTCGTCATCGACGATATAAATAAGCGTTTTCTGTGCCATGGCGGGATTAATTACCTAAATCACGAAGTGCCTTCTCTAATTCAGCACTGATGATTTCATATTGTTTTTTGAAGTTTTCAATTTGTACAGGAATACGATCAAGATTAGACTGCTCACCGGCCATTTTTTCAATGTCTTTCACCAGTTCTTCTGAACCTTTTGCGCCAAAATAACCCAACTGTGGTTTCAGTGCATGTGCCGTTTGACGCAGCCCCGACCAATCCTTACTCATCGTGTATAATTCCATCTGCTGAATGCTGATTGGCGCGCCGGTCAGAAACATGCGAATGTATTTTATCATTTTATCATTCGCTCCTCCGGTGAGGCTGCGCAGATAGCTCAGGTCCGTAATTTGGGATAGTTGATCCATGGGGTAAAAGTATATTATTTATAGGGAAAGTTAAAATTTAACAGGGTTATCATCATAAGAATTAGCGATATTTTAAGCGATATCCTCAAGGATGACCTGTTGTACCGTGAAAGAGATACGAGTATTACCCCACCAATTGAATGACTATCTTTTTCAGTTTTTCAGGTTCAAAAGGTTTGGCCATATGCATGTTCATACCCGATTCCAGGCACTTATCAATCTCTTCCTTTACCGCATTGGCAGTCAATGCCAGAATAGGAGTGGAGGCATTGATATTTCCGGAGCTTCTGATCAGTTTGGTGGCGGTATAACCATCCATCACCGGCATATGTACATCCATAAAGATCAGGTCGTATTTTTGTTCCGCCGACTTGTCTACTGCTTCCTGTCCGTTGTTGGCCACATCGATTTTGATGCCCTCAAACATTCCTTCCAGCGTATCGATGGCGACCATCTGATTCATCGGCTGATCTTCCGACAGTAATACATGGATGGGTCGTGATAAGGTCTCGGTTTCTTGATGTTCTGTTTTCTCAATGGGTTTGCCCACAGGATAGGGGAGAAGAAACCAAAAAGTAGTTCCCACTCCTTTCGTACTCGATACCTGCAGGGTTCCTCCCTGCAATTCTACCAGTTGCTTACTGATACTTAATCCTAATCCGGTACCTCCGAATTTACGAGTCGTTTCGCTGTTCTCCTGTGAGAAACTTTCAAAGATTTTATGAATCTGGTCAGCGGAGATTCACTGATTTGAATGGTGATCGTTCCTCCTTCAGGAGTAAATTTTATTGCATTGCCCGTAAGGTTGATGAGAATCTGAGTCAAACGGGTCGGATCGCCTTTTATCCATTTTGGTACTTCATCGGTAAAGGTGTAGAGGAGATTTAATTTCTTCTCTTCCGCACGGAGATGCAGGGTCTGATAGACACTATCCACCGTTTCGGTGAGATCAAAGTCGATTTCTTCGAGGACAATTTTCCCGCTTCTATTTTGATATGTCCAGGATATCATTAATGATGTTGAGCAAATTTTTACTCGCTTGTCGCATGGCGTTCAGGTAGCGCAACTGATCTTCCCTCGGACCTTTTTCAAGCAGAAGATTGGTCATACCCGACCGCATTCAATGGTGTTCTGATTTCATGACTCATGTTGGCCAGAAATTGTTGTTTGAAAGCTGCACTTTGCAAAGCGACTTCTTTTTCTTCAACAGCCTGATTTAAATTCTCCTTTGCCTGAATTCCTTCAATCAATAATTGAAGATCATTAATGGTTTTTTGCAGCGTAGTTTCGAGATCACTGAAATCGATGGGCTTTGTTACAAAATCATAAGCCCCGCGATTCATGGCTGTCCGGATATTTCCCATATCACCATAAGCCGAGGCGACAATTGCACGAGTAGGACGTTGGACGGCTTTTAACTCGTTCAGAAAAGTCAATCCGTCCATGATGGGCATATTGATATCCGTTACAATAATACCAATGGAGGGATCTTCCATAAGCTTACCCAATGCGTCCTCTCCGTTTTGGGCAAAGCTGAGTTTGAAATTCCCTTCTTTACCTGCTTGCGGAACCGTTGCTTGACCAGAATTTCCAGATCCGGTTCATCGTCAACAAAGAGTATATGGGTGGAGGAAGACATTTTATTTTTAGTGTTTAATATGTTTTTACTTTCTTAATATTTACGCTGCAAATCCGTGTTTTTTAATTCAGAATTCAGAATTCAGAATTCAGAATTCAGAATTATTTTTCTGCGTTCTCAGTTTTTAATCTCAGTCTTTAATCTCAGTCTTTAGTCTCAGTCTTTAATCTCAGTCTTTAATCTCAGTCTTTAATTTCAATCTTCAGTTTCAATCTTCAGTTTCAATCTTCAGTTTCAATCTTCATTCTCAATCTTCAGTCTCAATCTTCAGTCTCAATCTTCAGTCTCAATCTTCAGTCTCAATCTTCAGTCTCAATCTTTAGTCTCCATTCTTCAGTCTCCATTCTTCAAATTCTCCATTCTCCATTCTCCATTCTCCATTTTAAATTCTAAATTCTAAATTCTGAATTCTGAATTCTGAATTCTGAATTATCACTTTGATCGCTAATATACTAAAAAATATTCTTTTTAACCAACAAATTGAATGTGAACTAAGTTAATTGCACTATTTAACATAGATGGTCAATGGTTCAACAACGATCTGCTCGTCTTTCGGAAAGATGCCATTGATGTTACGAAAATACAACAGAGTAACCGCTCTCCGCTTTTTCAATTGTTCTTTTAGTTCTTCGCTGAAGGTATTTTTCTCCATCCGAAGTGATTTTATTTTTTTTCGATCTTTATTATATATATCAACCGTAAACCCTCTGCTAGCCGGAATTGGTTTGTACATGTTGCCGGTAAAGTAAACTTCCAGTTCATTGGCTGTTAGGATTTCCGCGACACTTGCCATCGAATCGCGAAAGTTTTTGAGTGCAGCAATAGGTTTACCCAATAGACGTACATCATATATTTTTTCAAGGAGTATTTTTTGATCACTGTAAACCCGGATGGTATCACTTCCTTTTTCCCGGTAAACAAGTCTTGCCCGAATAGCGGTACCTGCTCTCATTTCAATAGGACCACCTGTCCTTTCCAAACGGATGTTGTCACTCTCAGCTATCCCTTTTAGAACTAGTGTATTCGTTACAGACGTGTACATCACTGCTGAATCCGGTTGGGTGAGGTTTGCATTTATTAAAACCGGAACCGATTGTGCGCGGAGATGATTTAATCCCAAAAGTACAAGGATGGTCGTCAGCATAAAAGCGCTTCTCGTTACTCGTGATTGAATATTCACTGGATTTTTATTCATTGATGTTTGGATATAAACGTAAACGTGCTTCCAGATCTTTGAAATCAACAGGTTTGGTAATGAAGTCATCGGCGCCCAGATTTTTAGCCTTTGTCTGATGTTCGTCATCACCGTATGCTGATATCATCATGACTTTTAATTCAGGAAAATCAATTTTTACCTTTTGCAAGAGTTCAAATCCCGACATCCCCGGCATATTAATATCAGAGAGAATCAATGCATAATCGGCCCTGTCCGGGTTTCTTAGAACACCTAAGGCATCCTCTCCAGAGAAAGCAAATTCAAGTTCTACCAACCCTTCCCTTATGGCCTTGCGGAAGCGTTGCCGGAACAACAGCTCCACATCTTTTTCATCGTCAACAATCAGAATTTTAATGGACATTTTTGAAGACTTTTATCCTTTAAGCGGAATGGTAATTATAAATTCAGTGTATTCGTTTTCCTTGCTGTCTAACTGCAGGCTTCCCTGATGCCGGTTCTTGATGATGTCAAAACTCATACTGAGTCCTAGCGCTGTTCCCTGACCGCTGGGCTTTGTGGTGAAGAAAGGTTCAAAAATTTTCTCGGCAATGGTTGTAGGTATGCCGGGACCGTTATCTCTTAATCGGATTTCAATTTTATCTTTCTTCAAGATTGAAGAAATTTTTAACAGGCTTTTGCCTCCATTTTCTTTCTGCACTTTTTCACGCATCGCATAAAAGGCATTGTTGGCTAAGTTCAGAAACACGCGGTTCATATCCTGCTGTACAACTTCGGCTTTGGGTAAATCAGCTTGCAGGTTTTCTTCAATCGCACATTGAAAGTCTTTGTGATTAGCACGCATACCATGATAGGCCAGATTAACAGCCTCATGCAAGAGCTGATTGACATCGGCGATTTCTTTTTCATCAGAGCCCTGCCGGCTATGTTGTAACATGCTTTTTACAATGCGTTCCGCTCGCTTACCGTGTTCATGAATTTTACTCAAACTCCCCTTTAATTCATCGGCAAGTTCTTTCCGTTCCAAGGGATCTTCCGTAGCTGTAAATTCATCAATGACTTCCAGAGCACCTTCCGAGAAATTATTTACGAAATTCAAGGGGTTTTGAATCTCATGTGCAATGCCAGCTGTCAGTTGCCCTAGAGAAGCCATCTTTTCACTTTGGATGAGTTGATCCTGGGTGGCGTGCAAACGTTTCAAGGTATCTTCCAGTTCAGAGTTGGATTGTATCAGTTTAACGTTCGACTTCTTCTTAAAAGTATAACGGTTGTACAGCAGGAGGACAAAGAAAATGGCGCATGCAGAAAGAATAATCAGCAGGTTTCTAAAATTCTTTTGTTTACTAATCATCAATTCTTTCAAAGCCAGATCCCTTTCACTGATGGCTTTTTCCCTGGTAAGTTGCTCCACTTCTGCCGTTTTTTCCTCGAGAGCCTGATCTTTTTCCTGTAAAGCAATGTCTGTTTTGGTGATGATCTGACTGAGCTCAAGTTGTTTGGCATTGCTTGCCAGGGATTGTTCCTGATATTGTTTTTGTAAGAGGTCAATTACCCTTTCCTTTTCTTCAAGTTCTGTTTTTAAAGCAATTTTTCCGGATGGAGTTTTTTTGGCAGCGGTACTAAGAGAATCTTTTAAATCGCGATACTTTTCATGGTAGAAATCTGCTTTCGTAAAATTATCGCTGAAGCTGAAATAAGTGAACAATTGCAAATAGGAGTCTTTGATCAGTTTGTGTATGATTAATTGATTTTCGTAGTCAAGACTCTTATAGAAATATTCTAAAGCCATTTCAAAACGGCCGCGCTTAAATTCTGTTAAACCCAGATTTCTATGGAGGAGTGCTTTTAATTTTGGCTCTTTTTCTGTTGCAATGATCGTCAAGCCGGTGTTAAAATTTTCCTGAGCACGTTTAAAATCATTTTGTCGCAAGTAGACTTCGCCGATACTATTGTAACAAACTGCAGCTTGTGAATTCATTTTTAGACCGGAGTAAGCATTTGCCGCTCTTCTAAAAGACATCTCCGCTTTTTCATATTCTCTTAAAGAAACATGACATTGTCCGGTTTGCGCAAGGATAAAAGCATTCACCTTGGGTAATTTACCCTGACCATTTACCGTGGAGGATTCATTGTAAAATGAGATGGCGGTACTGTAATTTTTAAGTTCCTGTTGAGCCAATGCACATTGAAGGAGGGCTATACCTATAGCTTTTTGACTTTTAATCCTTTTTGCGGCCTCCAGTGAAGTGTTAAAATAATTATAAGCTGCGGCGGGATCTTCCTTTTTTAAATAGAGTAGACCCAGATTTCCGGCACTAGCCACTATTACTTTGTCGTTTTTATTAGCTACCGCAGACTGCAATCTTTTTTTGTTCACATTTTCATTACCGGCAAATGGAATTAAACGGTTCGAGAGTTGTGGCTTGAGAAACTCGTTGAGGGAATTATTTTCCGATAAAAACTGGTAAAAATCTCCTTCCTGTCCGGTAGCGGCGGAAAAAAAAGTCATCAATGTTAAGAAAGGAAGTAGGAAAAGTCTGAATCTTTTTACTGTAAAATATTGGTGCAGACTGACTATTGAGGAAACTCCCGTCATCGGATAGTGAATGAATTTGAGCTCCGTAAAATAGTGAAAAATAAGTAGAGGGATGCTTATCTTCTTCCGGCCATCTTAATCACCACCTTTTCACGGTCTTTCTTTTCAGACATGCGTCTGGAAATTTCAAAAACCTGCTGACGGCTGGCAGCCTGATGAAAAGCGGCATTTCGCTGCTGCTCAGAAATATCTGGGAAGTTCTTCATTTCTAGCAGATCGTCAAGTATAAATCCGGACTGCGTTGACAAGCGTTCGAGTTGATGTAGGTTCATCTCGATTTTCTTTAATTCCTTTTGTTGATCTCTTTTGATTTTCATATAAAAGTTGGTAATTAGTGCAAGGCTAATTTAACAAGTACTTTATCTGAAATCCGGGTCTTCAATATTGGTTTTCAACAAGCCTTAGTTTATTATGTGGGAATGCAGTTTGGGTCCGTCTTAACTAAATTTAGGTATTCCAATACTAATTTGAAAAGCTATCCGTTTGATTTTCCCTGAGATGCTAGCCATCAACATCCCTTGGTTAGTTATTTTACCAGAACATTAAGAAAAGGTATTGACAAAGAGAATATATTATGTAACTTGGACCCCTGTTTGAAAGACATCTCTGCGGAGTTTTTGTGCGTAAAGTATTAATAAATAGAAAGATATGCGTCAGCTAAAAATTACGAAATCCATTACCAACCGCGAAGCGCCTCTTTTGAAAAGTACTTACAGGAAATTGGAAAAGAAGAACTTATACTGCCCAGGAAGAAGTTGTACTTGCTCAGAAGATCCGAACAGGCGATCAACGCGCTTTAGAAAAGTTAGTTCGGGCCAATCTTCGATTCGTTGTATCAGTTGCAAAACAATATCAAACCCAAGGACTTAGTCTTCCGGATCTTATCAATGAAGGCAATCTGGGCTTAATAAAGGCTGCAAAGAAGTTCGATGAAACCCGTGGTTTTAAATTCATCTCCTATGCAGTATGGTGGATTCGTCAAAGTATCATGCAGGCATTAGCAGAACAAGCTCGTATTGTTCGATTGCCGCTCAATCAGTTAGGTGCAGCCAACAAAGTAAAAAAGGCGTTTTCTGAATTAGAGCAAAAGTTTGAACGTGAGCCAAGTCCCGAAGAACTGAGTGCCGTCCTCGACCTTCCCATGGATAAAGTAGCAAACACCATGAAAATGCCCGGAAAGCACGTTTCAATGGATGCGCCACTTGTTCAGGGTGAAGATTCTACACTTTTGGATGTTTTGGAAAATGGGGATAGTCCGGGTGCAGATTCTGCGTTAATCAATGAGTCTCTTCAAAAAGAAATCAACCGTTCCCTGGCTACACTTAGCGAGCGTGAACAGGATGTCATTAAAATGTTCTACGGAATTGGCATCCAGCATGGCTTATCCTTAGAAGAGATTGGCGAAAAATTTGACCTCACTAGCGAACGTGTACGTCAAATCAAAGAAAAAGCAATTAAAACATTACGTCAAAACTCCAGAAATAAACTGCTCAAAGCTTACCTCGGTTAATAAATATTTTATCCAAAATAATAAAAAGGGGTTCGCATCAGCGAACCCCTTTTTATTTAAATTAATAAATAACTTTACTATTTACTATATAACCTAATCTTAATTCAAATCCACAAATCCACAAATCCACAAATCCACAAATCCACAAATTCCAACCCAATCCACAAATCACCTCACATTTCCACATTTCCACAATCCCACATTTCCACAATCCCAACTGTATCTCAACTGTATCCCAACTGTATCCCAACTGTATCCCAACTGTATCCCAACTGTATCCCAACTGTATCTCAACTGTATCCCAACTGTATCCCAACTGTATCCCAACTGTATCTCAACTGTATCCCAACTGTAACTGTATCCCAAATGTATCTCAACTGTATCCCAACTGTATCCCAACTGTATCTCAACTGTATCTCAACTGTATCCCAACTGTATCTCAACTGTATCCCAACTGTATCCCAACTGTATCCCAACTGTATCCCAACTGTATCCCAACTGTATCCCAACTGTATCTCAACTGTATCCCAACTGTATCTCAACTGTATCCCAACTGTATCCCAACTGTATCCCAACTGTATCCCAACTGTATCCCAACTGTATCCCAACTGTATCAACCTCAATTGTTCAAAACACCTGCCGTTCTGTTCAAAAGATAAAGCCACTTTCTTTGTCTAAGGAATTAGTTTTCGCTTCTTTTGTACTGCTAATCTCATTTCATTTATACCAATCAAAATAAACAAAATTTCATGGGCGACAACCATTACAACGACGAACTCCTGTTGCAGGAAAACAAAGAACGCTTCGTTTTATTCCCGATTAAGTACGACAAAATCTGGGCAATGTATAAACAGGCTGAAAATAGTTTCTGGACAGCCGAAGAAGTTGATCTTTCTGTTGATCTGAAAGATTGGGAACGTCTGAATGACGGAGAACGCCATTTTGTTTCTCATGTCCTTGCTTTTTTCGCAGCCAGCGATGGAATTGTGAATGAAAACCTGGCGGTGAATATGATGAATGCCGTTCAACTTCCTGAAGCACGTTGCTTTTATGGCTTTCAAATCATGATGGAGAATATTCACTCAGAGATGTATTCCCTCCTCATCGATACCTATGTGAAGGATCCGGCTGAAAAAAGTAAACTCTTTAATGCCATTGAAACAGTTCCTTGCGTAAAGAGAAAGGCAGATTGGGCGCTTCGTTATATTGATAATGGTTCATTTGTTCATCGCCTTGTTGCCTTTGCAGCCGTAGAGGGGATTTTCTTTAGTGGATCTTTTTGTTCCATCTTCTGGTTGAAGAAGCGCGGTCTCATGCCGGGACTAGCCACTTCCAACGAGTTCATCTCTCGTGATGAAGGTATGCATTGTGAGTTCGCCTGCTTGCTTTATGGTATGCTGAAACATAAATTGACTGAAGAAGAAGTCACTGCTATTATCAAAGATGCTGTGGTGATTGAGCAGGAGTTCGTGACAGATGCATTACCGGTGAACTTAATTGGCATGAATGCAAAAATGATGTGTCAGTATATCGAGTTTGTTGCTGATCGTCTTCTAAACTCTCTCGGCTATCCGAAAATCTATAATAGCGAGAATCCATTCGATTTTATGGAAACTATTTCTCTGGAAGGTAAAACTAATTTCTTCGAGAAACGCGTTTCCGAATATAAAAAAGCCGGTGTTGGTGTAGATCGCGCCGATCAGGAACTGAAATTCAACGAAGATTTTTAATTCCCGCCAATACGAAAAACGGTAGTCCCGTTGCAAAAAATGTAGCCGCGTTGCATGCAACGCGGCTACATGCGCGGATTTGCTGCAAATCTTTTTCTGTATCATCATGATGATCTTCTTCAAATTCCTGAAGCGAATAGCGTTCACTTTTTTGATAAAAATGATATAAATCCATTTCGCTTTTTTCAGCGTGAAGCAGGAAATCTATATAGGGCAAGAGGTGTTGCTCTTCCTCACAAATATGGAGAGTCAGGTTTACTTTGTAGGAAGAATAAAAATCGAGTAAGATAGACAGTAAGGGATGGTTCTTGGAATAATCCTGCAAGAGCAAATGAATGCTTTGCTCCATTTCAGGAAGCTTCCTGTGAATGTAAAGTCGATGCGTTCTTCGGATGTAATCCATGATTAAATCAAACGGAAAATGCATGAACGACTTGGGATTAAATTCTGCCGGAAGTTCAAAAGCTACGGAAAGTTCATGAACCAGGTCGTTGAATCCGCGTCGCTTTTCCTCCTCCGTAATGATATTCGGATAAGGGTAGCGCTGAAGAATTTGTCCGGTATACTGTGTCGGAAACATGGGTGGATGGCTAATTACTGTAAGGACAAAGGTAGGGATCAAATGGTAATTTATCTATGGGTTTTATTAACCTTCTTAATGAATTATAAACAAAGGAGAATAGCAATGGCTTGATAAATAGTAATTTAGACAATAGTGTTCAATTGGTAAAAATGTAGTCAGGTCCATTGGGAAAATTCGGTGTATCAATTCTTCTTTTTGACAATTATTGTATCTAACGTTGTGCCTATACGCAATATCGCCTCTCGTATTTCTGCTTCAGAAGTATCTTTGCCAATGCTGATTCTGATGCTTCCATAAATTTCATCTTCATTCATTCCCATCGCCTGAAGTACATGACTCGGTTCCGGAAGTGCAGAAGTGCAGGCAGAACCCATGCTGATGGCGATATCAGGTAAAGCTTTGATGAGCTGTTCACTCTTTAACCCGGGAAAGTGTATGTTCGTGGTATTGGGTAAGCGTGATTTAATGTTCCCATTGATGTAGCCACGCTGATGAAGGGTGAGCTGTTGTTCGAGGAGTGTGCGCCAGCGCGAAGTATGGATCCCATAGTCCCATAAATTTTCTCCGGCTAACCTGCAGGCTTCTCCAATTCCAACGATGCCCGGAACATTTAAAGTGCCTGAACGAAGTCCCTGCTCATGTCCGCCTCCGGTGATTTCAGCAATTAATTTTACACGGGGGTCTTTTCTTCGTACATAAAGTGCACCCACTCCTTTTGGTCCATATATCTTATGTGCAGAAAGGGTACAAAGGTCCAGCCGGTGCTCATTCACATCTACTCTGATCTTACCTATGGCCTGCGTTGTATCACTGAGATGCAATACTTTTCGCTCTCGGCAAATCTCACCAATCCACCGACTATCCTGCACTACCCCGGTTTCGTTGTTCGCCATCATCACCGCTACCAGCACCGTATCTTCACGAATTAATTTTTTTAACTCATCCGTATTGATGCTTCCCTCACGGTCTACCGATAAAAAACTCGTTTCAATATTTTTAAATCCTAAATCTCTCGCCGTGTCTAATACCGCTTTATGCTCAGTGGCACATACAATCATATGTCGTCCCTTTTGGGCATAGGCTTCCATGGCGCCACGAATGGCCAGATTTAATGATTCCGTTGCTCCCGATGTGAAAATTATTTCCGAAGGTTCAGCACCGATGAGTTCAGCCACCTCTGCGCGGGCTTTCTCTACAACAGCAGCGGCAGTCCATCCAAACGTATGTGTCTTACTCGCTGCATTCCCGAATTTCTCACTAAAGTAGGGCAGCATGGCTTCCAAAACCCTGGTGTCGACCGGGGTGGTGCTGTTGTAATCCAGGTAAATCGAATGCATTCTGCAAAGGTGCTAAAATGCTCATCCACTCTTATAATATTTTATCATAGAACACGGATTACACTGATTATTATGATTTTCACGGATTTGTTAGCGGGTTTTTTTGGATCCGGTTGTTAGGGCTCTTTTGACTGTAGTTGTGCTTTTCGACATCACTATATTACTGAGATAAACTCCTGAATCTTTATAAAGTGCTATTTTTGCCGCTATGTCTACAGTCACTATTAAAAAGCTTACAGGAGAAGAACTCTTCAAGAATATTATCAGCCATTGTAAGGAGTATGGTTTTATTTTTCAATCCAGTGAGATCTATGACGGACTCAGTGCTGCATATGATTACGGGCAGCAGGGAGCAGAGTTGAAGAAGAACCTCCGTGATTATTGGTGGAAGTCGATGGTGCAGCTTCATGAAAATATTGTGGGTATTGATGCTGCTATTTTTATGCATCCCACCACCTGGAAAGCTTCCGGACATGTGGATGCATTTAATGATCCGCTCATCGACAATAAAGATTCAAAAAAGCGCTACCGTGCGGATGTGTTAATTGAAGAATACATCTCAAAAATAGAAGCCAAAATTCGGAAGGAAGTAGATAAGGCGAGTGCGCGTTTTGAGAATTTTGATGAGACGATGTTCCTCTCTACCAATCCACGTGTGCTCGAGAATCAGAAGAAGATCGACGAAATTAATGTCCGTTTTAAGTCTGCGCTGGAGGAGAATAATCTGGAGGAAGTAAAACAGATCATCATCGACCTTGAAATTACTTGTCCGGTGAGTGGTACCCGTAACTGGACCGACGTGCGTCAGTTTAATCTGATGTTCAGTACTCAAGTAGGTTCTGTGAGTGAAGATTCGAGTACGATATATTTGCGTCCGGAAACAGCGCAGGGAATTTTTGTGAATTTTTTAAATGTGCAGAAAACCGGCAGGATGAAAATTCCTTTTGGTATCGCGCAAACCGGCAAGGCGTTTCGCAATGAAATAGTGGCGCGTCAGTTTATTTTCCGCATGCGGGAGTTTGAGCAGATGGAAATGCAGTATTTTGTAAAACCCGGAACAGAACTCGAATGGTATGAGAAGTGGAAGCAAACACGGATCAACTGGCACCGCAGTCTTGGTTTCCCGGATAATAAATATCGTTTTCATGATCATATCAAACTCGCCCATTATGCCAATGCGGCTTGTGATATCGAGTTTGAATTTCCATTTGGATTTAAGGAACTGGAAGGGATTCATTCCCGGACAGATTTCGATTTAAAGAGTCACGAAGTGTTCAGCGGTAAAAAGCAACAGTATTTTGATCCGGAGGACAATGAAAACTACATTCCGTATGTGGTAGAAACGTCTATTGGTTTGGATCGTCTCTTCCTGGCTACATTGTCTCAGGCGTATGCTGAAGAAATATTGGAAGACGGAAGTTCGCGTGTAGTATTGCGGATACCTCCCTTTCTTGCTCCCTATAAAGTTGCTGTACTTCCTCTCTTGAAAAAGGACGGACTCCCTGAGAAAGCACGTGAAATTTTAGATCGCCTCAAATTCGACCATCTCTGCATTTACGAAGAGAAGGATTCTATCGGTAAGCGTTACCGAAGAATGGATGCCATCGGCACACCGCTCTGCATCACCATCGATCATCAGACACTCGAAGACAATATGGTGACCATCCGCGATCGCGATACCATGTTGCAGGAAAGGATCTCCATTGAGCAATTATCAGCAATGGTGAATGATAAAGTGAGTTTGCACAATCAATTGATGAAGCTTTGCTGATTTATTAGAACTTGAGCTATCGACCTACTTCTTCGTAAAACCTTTAGCCAACCTCTTCCCATTCTGTTCCAGAATCAGATAATAAATTCCACTGCGAAGTGTTTGAACGGGAACGGTGAATTTTCCTTCTGCGGAGGGAGTGGGTGAGGATAGCCAAACGTTACGTCCTAATTCATCTGTGATGCGTGCCTGTAATGGACCGGAGTTGAAAGAGGTAGGAAGTAGAACAGCTATTTCTCTGGCTGCCGGATTGGGAAAAAGTTGAAACGTCTCTAAATCGTCGGTTGAATTCAAGGAGGTGATATCGTTGAGGGAAGTAATATTTGCACTGTACATTCCATTTCCATGTGTAGCCACCGCCACCAATCCATCTGCATAACGCGCTGCAATCATATTCACAATGGAGGTGCCTATATTCCCTACGCCTTGTTGTATCCAGACAGTGGATGTATTGTTCAGCGTTGTCGTTGCATACAATCCGGTACTTCCTCCTGCAAAATATACCGTTCCACCGCTCTGCAATGGTAATATACTTGCCCAACGCATAGAGGGTCCATTGCCGGTGCCGGAAACATTTGCTTCCAGATTTCCACCTGCTTTTGCCCAGGTAGTTCCTCCGTCTGCAGAATGCCAAAGACTATACACACTGTAATTACTAAAGACCACCATCAGCTCGTCAGCGTTTTGCGGGTTCACGGCAATGCAACTCACATATCCTGAAGCGGGAAATAAATTAGAAGTAATGGTAGTACGAACCGGTGTTCCGGTGTTTGCATTATCCAGACGGTAAATATTCTTTCTGTTAGTGCCATAATAGAGCCGATGTGCCGGAACCGTGCTGATGCTGACCGCTGTGATCACCTCTCCTGAAGTAATTAGCGTGTCGGGAAGCTGTGTCCAGTTGATGGAGATGGTATCAAATTCATTCGTCAACGGAATTCCGCTGAGATCATCATTGCGCCAGATGTATTCTCCGGCGGCGAGATACATGATGTTTTGATTGTTGGGATCCAATACGAAAGGAGCGATGAATTGATAGTTCGTGGCACCGATAGGATCTATTCTTCGATAGGAAGTAACATTTCCGTTGGCATCAAGCAATGTTTTATACACACGTCCCTGTTGTTTTGAGAAATAATAATCCGTGCTGTTGCCGATGGCAGAATAAGAACCATCACCATCAAAGGAATGTACCCATGGATCAAGAGGATTCACGGAGTTCGTAGTGTAGGTACCGTTATCCTGCAATCCTCCTAAAATTAAATCGCTTGTAGTATTCATGTCCAATGTCACCGTATAAAACTGTGAGGAGATATAGCTGTTGTTTTTGTCAGTCCATACTACTGTAGATGCTGTGTTGTCGTCGCATCTTGAAATACCACCATCAGAGGCGGCATACATCACATCCGGATTGGAAGGTAGAAATAATAGTCCGTGTTGATCCGGATGATGACCGGGATATTCATCTACAAAAGGCAATGCCGCACCAATAGCATATCCTCCAATAACAGTTGTATTTAATGAATCGTTGAATCCGGAAGTGGATCGAAAAATATTAGTACCGCCAAGGAAAATTATATTCGGATTACCCGGCTTAACTTTTACTACTACATCATATCCTCCCTGAGTATTCATCCCGTTGAAAACATCAATATTTCCGGGTAGGTTCTGTGAAAGGTCCGTCCATACTCCCCCTGCACCCGCACCGGTTCCCGATACATATTCATAACGCCATAGACTATTGTATAAAGTGTCGCCTTGAAAGTCGGTGCTGACTCTGCCGAAGCCGGGAGTAGGTCCGAAAAAGTAAACTGTATTTTCATTGTTGGGATCAATTCCAATTACCTGTCGATCATAAACTGCAGGGAAGTTAGGCGGGAGTATGTTGGTCCAGGTAACGCCATCGGGTGACCGCCAGATGCCTTTTTGTGCAACGGTTCCATCACTGCTGACAGTGGCAAATACAACTCCTGTAGGCGAAACGGCCACATCGGTGAAATACGCCTGCAAGGATTGTGTACCGGCATTTCCTTTTACCAAAGACCATGAAGTACCCCCGTTGACACTGCGGTAGATGGCATCATACATGGCAGCATACACTTCTTCTTGTGTGGTATTGGATGGATCAGTGACAATATTCCAGGTCACATCCCAAACATTATCGAAGGTTTGTGGTGTATTTGAAGTAGTGGAGGCGAGTGAGTTCCATGTTAAACCGCCATCAGTAGATTTATAAACGCCGTTTCCCAGATAAAATGCAGCACCTCCGCTGGCAGAGGTTCCGTAAGCTTCACCGGTCAGATAATACAAGGTATCAGTATGGCCGGTACGGGTATCCTGTGCAATGGCATTAATTCCCTGATAACTTGCCACGGAGGTGACTCTGTTCCAGGTATTGCCACCATCTATGCTCTTCCATAATCCACCGGAAACGGCTCCGGCGTAGAGGACGTTTTCATTGGTCACATCAATCGCAAAAGCCCGCGTGCGACCACCCAGATTAGATGGACCACGGAATTGCCAGGGAACTTGTTGCGTACTTGATCGTGCGGTAGTATAATTTCCCGGAAGTGTTGCCGCAAAAGCCTGCTCCTTTTCTTTCATCATAAACGGAATCTTTCCGGTTTTCGGATCCGCCTGACGTTCCAGCTCCCATAATTTCCTCGCACTCAGATTCTCGGCAGAACCCTCTCCGCTAAATTGTGGTTTACGTACAGCCGCTGTTTTTGTGGATTGACAAGACGTCATGACCATGACGGCCATCGCGAATAGAAATAGAATTTTTTTCATTTTATGGAGGGTTGATAAAACGAAGATAATCATATTGATGAAATGAAGATCGTGTTTCCGTTAAATTGTAAGAATGATCATTACTCCATTGTTTTTAATTAGAGATACTGTCGGTTCTGAAAAGTAAGAATTCTTCTTCCGGGTTTTAGTAAAAAGATTTTAGCAAACAGTAAGTTGTGGGTGTAATGTCGGGGTGAGAGGATTCGAACCTCCGGCCTCCACGTCCCGAACGTGGCGCGCTAGCCAACTGCGCTACACCCCGAATGTTTAGTTAAAAGCTTAAAAATTAGCACTTATTATTTTCTAAATACAAAAATAATGATACCGTGACATGAAACACTTGCATTGGGCTTTCATTTGAAGTATATTTGTACAAGCTCCCAATAAACGGGGAGCTTTTTTTGTCATGCCATACCGATGTACTAAACTCTATTAAATAAGTATTGATCTATAGGTTCGCAAGAACAGCGAACAGAACTCACACAACAAAAATGGATAGCAAGCCAACTAACCCGGAGGAGCAAATGAATCCGGAAATCACAGCAGACAATTCAGCTGCTTTATCAAATGAAAAGTCTGAATTACAAGAAGAAAATCTTACCTCGAATCCTGAAGTTCCAGCTGCAGAAATTGCAGAGCCGGATGTGCAAATGACACAGGAACCGGTACTGCAGGAAGAAGAAATTGCTGAGAGGACACCGGTTTCGGAGGTATCCGATGCTCCGATGGAGGAATCGCATAAAGAGGTTGAAAAAACTGCTGAAGAAGTAGTGGTGCCACATCATGATGAGGAAATAACTCATCTCGAAGTGATTGCTGAACACCACGATGAGGTTGAAGCTGTTCCATTGGAGAACTTTGGTCATATGTCCAAGGAAGATCTGGTGAGTAAAATGGAAGTTTTTAGTAAGGAAAATGACCTGAATGCCGTTAAAAACAGTGTGTATGCAGCCCGTGAAGCCTTTTTAACAATTTTTAATCAGGAAAAAGATCTCGCCTTTGCCTCTTTTATTGAAGCAGGTGGAGTGAAAGAAGATTTTGATTATAAAGATGCGCTGGAAGAACGCCTTTCAGAAGCCTATAAATATTTCCAGAAACGTCGCTCTGAGTTTGTCCTCGGTCAGGAAAAAATTCGCACAGAGAATCTTCGTCAAAAAAATGAGATTCTGCAACAGATGAAAAATATCTTGCAGAAAGAAGAAGATATGTCGAAGGCTTTTAATGAATTTCATGACCTGCAGGCGAAGTGGAGAAGTATCGGTCCTGTGCCTCCGCAAAATGTGAATGATTTATGGATGACCTATAAACTCTACAGCGATAGATTTTATGAGTTTATCCGTCTGAATCGGGAGTTGCAGGATCTCGAGATGAAGAAAAATCTCGAAATGAAAATGCATTTGTGTGAAAAAGCAGAAGAGTTGCTGCTCGAGCCATCCTTGAACAAAGCCCTGCAGGATATTCAGGCCTTGCAACATAAATGGCGCGAAATTGGTGCTGTTCCTAGAGAGAAGAGAACGGAAATATGGGTGCGCTTTAAAGCAGCCGTCGATAAAATATTTGAAAATAAACGTTCCTACCTCGACTCACAAAAGAAATTCTTTGATGATAATTTTAATGCAAAGAATGAGCTGGTTGGAAAAGTGGAGGAGTTTTTAAAGGAGAAGTTCGATAAGCATCAGCATTGGCAGGATGGCTTGAAGCGCTTACTGGAACTGCAGGGAGAATGGAGAAAAATTGGTCCCGCAGGGAAGGAGCATAACGATTCCATCTGGCATAAATTCAAAACTTCCTGTGATCAGTTCTTTAAGAATAAGGATGAGTTTTATAAGAGT
>JADKIC010000029.1 GCA_016721435.1 Bacteroidota bacterium | reverse complement strand
TGCCATTTGGAAGTTAAATTATTTTTATACCCTTTGACTGCTAGTTACAATCATTTGGAAGGACTGCAATATAAACATATATTTGCAAACTATTTATCAAAAAACACCCTTTGGTATGGAAAACAACTTGTTGAAGAAAGTCAATTCCCGTTCAAACGCGGCGGGCGCAGCGATCATACGCAACGAACGCAGCGATGAATGAAAATGAATTTACCACAGATATACGTGACTGTAGCAGTAGAATTGCACCGAAACATCTGGGTGCCGGATTATTGGAAGTGCATATGAGGCTACAATGATGCATTTATTATTGAAGAAGCGGATTAAGAGCAGAACACCAAAAGGCGCTTCCGTTGGTATATGAGGAGGTGAAACCAGAAGCCGGATATAGGGTAGATATATTGGTTTGAGAAGAAAGTAATAGTGAGGTGAAATCAGTAGAGATGCTTAACGATGTACATCTGGCACAAGTAATGACGTATTTAAGATTATCAGGATGTAAACTTGGACTACTAATCAACTTCAATTCAATGAAGGTGATGGATGGTGTCCGAAGAGTTGTAAATAAATTATAGAACGTTGCTCCCGCCGCGAAACCGCTGCTATCGCCGCGTTTAAAAGAGGATTATTACCCGAAGCCCATGACATTTAACGCTAACATCAAACTTCTTCGCCAGCGCCGCAAGCCGACGCAGGACCACGTTGCCGGTGAACTCGGCATCAGTCGCTCCACCCTCAACAGCTACGAGAACGGCAGCGTCCAGAACCCTAACACTCGAGATGCTCATGTCTTTCTCAAAGTATTTCCGCGTCAGCATCGACACCCTCGTCAAACTCGACCTCACCAAGCTGAGTGAATTCCAACTCTCAGAACTTGAGCGTGGCCGGCGATGTGTACGTCACCGGTGCCCGCCTGCGCGTCATCGCCTACCGTCGACAGCAACAACAAGGGAGAAGAATATCGAAGTCGTTCCCATCAAAGCGAAAGCCGGATATAAAATGGTTTTGCCGATCCCGAGTTCATCAAGAAACTACCCACCTTCCAATTGCCCATCCTATTCGGCGACCGCAAATACCGCATGTTCCAGATTTCCGGCGACTCCATGATGCCCATTCCCGACAAGAGCTGGGTCATCGGGGAGTACGTGGAAAATTTTTACGACATCAAAGACGGTAACGCGTATGTGTTATTAACGCAGGAAGATGGTGTTGTTTTTAAAGTGGCGTATAACCCAGATTCGGAAGAAAAAGAATTTACTTTTAAAATCACCTAATCCCAATTACGATCCCTACGAGGTACCGGCCACGGATATCCGCCGGAAGTATGGAGCTTCTGCAATTACATCAGCGCCGAACTCCCCGAAGAATACTGGGCCAAGGACCGTGTGCTGAAACGCATCGAAAAAATGGAAGCAGAGATGAAGGATTTGAAAGGGACACTTTAAGAAAGAGAAGGAATTTCTACTCTCTACATTTCTTAATGATGAACTCTGGAGAATTTTATGCCTTTATCTAGAGGTCGATTATTCATTTTCACCAGATAGATTCCTCACTAAAGGAAGCGATGTTTATAGCAACGGAAGAAGTTGTTCCGGAAATCAGTTCCATGTGAATGGTCCTGCCGGATACATCCAGTATCGTGATCAAATCCTCCATGCATATCTGCAGTAATATTCAGCCGATCATTTGCAGGATTGGGATAAAGCCTGATCATTGGTACATCGGAAGTTTCTTCAGTCCCTGTGGGAACGATTACTCTTCGTAAAACAGTTCCATATTCACCAACGGCTACTGCATAGTTACTACCATAAAATACATCGGAGAGGTTATTAGTAGTTCCGGAATTTTCGATATTCCACGTAAAACCGCCGTCATCGGTGGAAGCAACGGAACCACCGCCTCCCACACAAATACATTCGAGCGTATTTCGGCAGTGTATCTTCGCCCAGCCATTCCCGGCAGGGTCTATGGAATTGGGAAGTTGCGTCCAGGTGAGTCCGCCATCCGTCGTTTTGATCACAGCAAGGGGACTGGATACGGCAACAAATTCAGCAGTGGCATAACCGGTATCAGGGTCGAGAAAACAAACGGACCGTACTGCGTAATCATTCGTCTGATCAGACCAGCCACCCAATTGTTGTGTGGTTTTTGAAAGTTTTGGACCATAGAGTCCACCCGAATAGGCGATCGAATCCGTTACATATTGCAGGTCAAACATGGCGGAAGGAGATCCTCCTATCAAAGCGGAATCGAAACTATTGCCATTGTTGGTGGTACGCCAGATTATATTCCCGGGACCACCGCTGCTCCCGATAAAACCCAGGCTGTCATTTACGAAATCCATCGGCCCCTCCGGACTATTCACATTCATGTTCAGCCATGTTTGTCCGCCATTAATACTGCGGCGTAGCACGGAATAGCTACCGTTATTTCCGTTCACGTACACTGTATTTTGAGAAGGCGCATCAATATGAAACAGGTTATGAGAAGTGTAATTCACGAAACTCCAAATCTGTCCCCTGTTTTGTGTACGGTATACTTTACCTTGTGGATTGAAATCGGCGGTATCACAAACAAAGTATCCGACACTATCATTCGGGAAACTCAGTTCATGAATCGTAAATTGTGTGCCGGTGGGGATGTTCATCCAGGTGGCCTGAGCGGATAAATATTTTGGAGAAATAAGAAGTAATACAAGCAACAGCGACGAATAGAAATACTTTAGTAATGGATGAGTCATAAGTATGTTTTGGAAACGTGAAGTTAAGAAGAATCTTGAAAAATAGAAGTTTTAAGTGTTCTTTACATTGTTATGATTTCTCTTTCATGAAATCATGAATCAAGCGTCGAACCATACATTAATTGCAGACACTTAGTGGGAGTAGAATTCCAGTAATGCCGAATCTTTCATGGTTTCGCGATGAGATTCCCGGGGTTAGATCCAAATACTATTGTCAAATCCCACACGAGCGTATCAGCTATAACTATCTGGCAGCTAAAATATGCTGAGAGAAGAAATTTACATCCTTAATTTTACATTCCACCAATAATTTCCTTTAAAATTGTATTCTGCTAACCAACATCTATACGTCCTTATTCTAAACAAAGTAAACTGTAATTGTATTATTCGAACATCTCGCTGAAAACAACCGGGAGGTTTACTTGCTGAATCGTAAAGATTTTTCTCATATATTGTAAATTTAACTTGCGAGAGAAAAAATAAAGTGTACATTTACATTGCATTTTAATTTTATAGGATATGAAAAAATTCCTGCTTCCTGCTTCCTGCTTCCTGCTTCCTGCTTCCTGCTTCGCTTTTCCGTTTTCCGATTTGCAGGGATAATACTCTTGGGAATGTATGGCACATCGGTTAATGCTCAGTCGCTGTCATTATCCCTTGCGAGTAGTAATTACAATGGATACAATATTTCCTGTTTTGGTGGTCGCGACGGTTCCATCAATTTAACGGTTACCGGCGGGCATCCACCCTATAACTATGAATGGTCTGACGGCAATGGAACCGAAGACCTAATTGATTTAGCAGCTGGATATTATCAGGTACTTGTAACTGATGCGGGTAATAATGCAGCCGAAATTGGTATTACACTTAGAGAGCCGGAAGCTGTTGGAGTTGATTTCATCATCAGTTCCTATCCCAACGGTTACAATGTAAGCTGTTACAATTGCTTTAATGGCAGTATTATCAACCTGCCATCCGGAGGAGTAGCTCCTTATACGTATAATTGGGAAGATGGTCCAACAACACAGGATCGCTTCAATTTAGGAAAGGGGACCTATGCTTTACAAATCACCGACGCTAATCAATGCCTGCTTTCACCGGAACAGTATTATTTATTTGAACCCGAACGCTCCGACTGGACCATGAACGGCAACACGGGTAGTAATCCTACAGCTCATTTTATAGGAACAACCGATAATAAAGATGTGGTATTTAAAACAAACAATACGGAGCGGCTGCGAATTTTGGCTGGGGGAGATATTAAACTGAATGCATTTACAGGAAATGGTGATAAATTTTTGGCTGCGGATGCAGTTGGAAAAATCATAGTTGCTCCCTGTGATCCGTGGGTGGAATGCGGGAACACCATTGCAACTTCCAATTATTTTGGAACCAAAAACAATGAACCCATAAATTTTAAAGTATTTACAGATTCACCATTGCATCAGGATCCGGTGTTGACGCTAACAACATATAAGAAAATTTCTATTTATGAGTTTAAAAATAGCCCTTTCGGTTTTTTATATACTGATAATTTGGGGGATATCTATAAAGAGGATTACAATGGAGATCCAACTACTTTCCTAAATGGCACTGGTGTATTTAGTGGTTTACCTTCTTCAGCAAGCGCATGGCAGGTAAATGGAAATAATGTTTTCAATACTACTTCCCTCATTGGAATTGGCACAGTTTCTCCCGGTTCCATTCTGGATATCCGTCATAATACAGCTCAGGGTTTAGCCAATGGTATGATATTATCAAATAAAGCAACGGGCAATTTTAACAGTGAAATAAAGTTTAATCATTTTAACGGTACACAGGATGATTTACTTTGGGCCATCGGGACAGATATAACGCATACGGGGCAAGGAGATTTTTTTATTTATGATCAAGATGTAAATCCACAGCATACGGGAGCCACCCGTTTCATCATCAATGATCAGGGGTATATAGGAATAGGAACGATAAATCCTACTGAAAAATTAAATGTTTTAGATGGGAGTATTTATCTCCAGGGAGAAACACAAGGTCTGATAGTAGATGATCAAACAAATAAGCGTATTGGTTTGATCAAGTATTCTGGTCGGGAAGCAGGAATCTGGCGCACCGCTAATCAGCGTTTTGAGATAGGAAGAGTGAACACCACTTCTCTTCCGGGAAACCCCTCAACAGGAGATTTCACAACCGATGTTTATATTGATGGGAATGGAAAGGTGGGAATCGGTGTTATACCTTCACCAAATCCGCTCTATCGTTTGTTTGTGGAAGATGGAATTGTTACCAGTGATGTTCTTGTAACCAATGCACAAACATTTCCGGACTTTGTATTTGAAGAAGGATATGAGCTCAGAACTTTATATGAGCTGGAAGCAATTGCCCTTAAGAAGGAAATCGACGCACTCAAGGCAAACAATCAGGAAATACATAAATAGCTTAGAGATGAAAATGATAAATTTCTTCTTATCGTTCGTTTTGTTGATAGTCTGCACATCCCCATTATTATCACAGGTGAATGGTCCTGTAACAATAGAGGGCAAACAGTTTAAACTGAATGGAGCAAACTTTTATCCAATGGTGATGAATTATGGAGTTGAGTTGACCAGACAACAAAATACGAACTGGAACAATAGTTATTTAACTCCATATGTTGAATATGGAGTAAATGCGGGCCCGAATGGAGGACCTAATTCTTATTTCTTCGAATGTAATAATTTAAATCAATGTAAGAATGATATTATTGCTGATTGGACCTATCTGGTTTCAAAAGGGTTCAATACAATTCGGGTGGCGGGGTTTTATACTAAATTTCAAGATAATCCTAATAAGTTATTTTTTAAATGCAGGGAATCTTATATGGATCTAGAATATTATATAAATCTTGATCACTTTACGCCCGTAGATCCAGGGTGTACGTTTATTTTGGATCAATACGAGAATTTAATGCAAATTGCAGAAGCAGCAGGAGTAAAATTAATTTTTAATTTAATAGGAACAAACTCACAATTTACTCAATTCCCTGAAAATAATAATGACGAAATTGAGTTTTACAATGCATTTTTCAATTTGCTGGCGTCAAGGATTTCAATTTCACCATTTGCAAATTCGGTGTTAGCTGTCGATTTATGGAATGAACCGTGTTACGAGGATGAATCAAATAAAAAAGACAAGCAAGAAACATGTGAAATTGTATCGACCTGGTATAATACTTTTAAAAGCTTTGGAACAACACCATTGGTAACATTAGGGACATGTGGATCCGGAGATATTTGGTTTTATGATCCAGGAGTATTGAAAGTAGATTTTTTTTCTTTACATATTGATCCGGAGTGGAGAGCTTTTGAAGACAAAACTGATCCAGCAATTCAACAACGTGCAATAAGTCGAGTTTATGATGAATTGTATTGGTTTAATAAAATTTCACCCTACCCTTGGATTGTAGGTGAAACAAGTTTAGCTGCCAGTGCCAATTTACAGGTGCTGCCTCAAGGCGGGGCCAATGGTACACTAGCTGACCAGTCGAATTATGCACAATTAATTATGGATGCAACCTGCTCTTGCGGCGGCAGCGGCTTCAGTTGGTGGTGGTTTCAGGATGGGTGGTGGCTTAAGGATTTTTCAGAACCTCATCCCGCCCATTGGGGAATATTGGAAAGAGGATATGCTACGGGTGTAGCTATTGCAGAAAAGCCAATAGTAAATACTTTTATGAATTATACGCTACCCTCCGTTGTAAGTTCTTGTGGACCTTATCCGATAAGTACATCATCACTTCAATCATACATTCCTACATTAACCTATTTTAACCCCTATCAGCATCCGGCATATCCATCGAAAACTATAAAAGGGATTTTATTAGATCAGGATGGAAATCCGATTGCGAATGCTTATGTGGGGGGGCATACGTTTGTAGGTAAAGTTTCAGGAAATGAAATCCATTCATTTCATCGTTTTTTCACCGATGCAATTGGGTATTTCGAGATCATACCAGCTCCCAAACTTTTAATCAATCCTCCCTTTCCACTCTTTTACGGTGAGTTACATACTTTACTGTTAACATCTGCTGGTGGAGAAAGACGAAAGTTTAGCGCGAAATGGCTATCGAGTACATGTAGTAGTTCAATGCCAGCGGCTGGTACTAGTCCTCACACTTGGCAGATGAAGCAGACAAATTTTGCTTACATTGGAGAATTTATAAATATTTATGTGGTGAATGGAGAATACAGAGACGTAGAGGCAAAGAACCAATTGACAATAGAAAATTCCATTATTTATGCTGGAGCAACTTCAAACATCAGAGCTAAAAGTGAAGTTCATTTAAAATCTAGTGTTCATGCTCAAAGTGGTAGCTTAACACATATTTATTGTGAAGAAACAAATATCAATTGCACTAATTACAATAGTTATACAATGGAATACAAATTACCA
This sequence comes from Bacteroidota bacterium, assembly GCA_016721435.1. Taxonomy (GTDB): domain Bacteria; phylum Bacteroidota; class Bacteroidia; order AKYH767-A; family OLB10; genus JAJTFW01. The sequence goes on along the minus strand of JADKIC010000029.1, from coordinate 44,013 downwards.
GGAAATCCGCTTTATAATGAAGAGGTCGATAAGCTTTTTCTGGAATTGCAATTTAATATTAAGAAAGGTAGCTCAGGTTTTACAGCGACACCGAACCCTGCCAATTCGTTTTTCAATTGCATAGTGAATCAAATGAAGAAAAGGAGATTAACATGTTAAATATGTTAGGAGAATTCATCACGTCTATTCGGTTTAAAAATATGTCCGAACCAATCAACATATCACATCTTTCGAAAGGTGTTTATATTCTTATGGAACCCCAAACAAGTGAAGTTAAAAAACTTATACTACAATGAACACATTCAAAAAGATTTATCGATTTTTAACTGCATTAATTTGCATGTTGATAATGGTCTCATTTATACAAGCCCAATCGTTTAATTGGGTCAAAAGAGTTGGTGGACCCGGTGATGAAGACATGAGAAAATGTGTTCAGATCTCTTCGGCAATCTATATATTGCTTTTTCAGGAGGTGGACCTCAAATTTATTTTAACACGGACACAGTACAAGTGAGTGGTTTGAATGATCTTTTTATATCAAAATATGATGCTACTGGCAATGAAGTTTGGAAATTGAAAATAGGTGGACCTAACACAAGTTGGATTCCTGCATTTGTGGAAGCGATTACCTCACTGAGTTATGATAGCAGTAGTAATTGTATTTATGTTTCGGGAATTTATTATCAAACCTGCACCATAGATACCATTAGTTTATCGGCAGCTCCTGGAGTATCGCGTGGATTTTTAGCAAAGATTAATGTAAATGGAAGTGTTGTGTGGGCAAAAAACTTTGGAAACATCGAATCAGTTCCACTTTTTGATACAGATGATACTGGCAATCTTTTTATGGTCTTTAGTGTTTCGACACCAGGTACAATAGACACTATTCCGGTCACTACAGGGGGTTACTTGGGAAAGATGAATACTGATGGGGCTTTGATTTTTATTAAAAGAATATGCGGGTTATCACCCCAATATCCATGGTCCGTGTATAATTTCCAAAAGATCGAAATGATAAATGCTATGGTGCATGTTTTTGGGACAAGTTATGATAGTCTCACCTTGGATACAATTTTGTTGCACTATACGGATCTTAATTCTCAGGTTGTTTCTGTTTGGGACACGAGTGGGTCTATTTTATGGGCAAAACAATCAGGTCATTCCCAAACAGGAAATGGTACAATGTGCACTGATGGTAAAAGCAATATTTATGTTATGTCATCGTTTAGCTCTCCATTTATAACGTTCAGCAGCGATACTTTGTTCACTAGCAACACTTATGGTGCATTCCTTCTTAAATATGATAAGTTTGGAAATCTGCTTTGGAATAAAACATTCTCAACTGGTAGTTTGGGTAGCTATGGTGCTATACTTGATTTTGAAGGAGAGGTGTATTTTACAGGAGCTTTTTTGGATAGTTTGATCATTGATAACTTTAGTTTGTATAGCAGCTCTGGTATTGAGGAGTTATTCATTGCACGCTTTGATACCAGTGGAAACTGTATCGGCGTCCGACAAGCAGGAAGCTCATTTGGCTATGATATTTTGGTTAATAGTAGCGGAGAACTTTACGTTACCGGTTCCTTACGCAACACTGCTACTTTCGGTTCTATATCCATTCCAAGCTACGGCTCTAACGACATCTTCCTCGCCAACCTAAGCGCCATCACTGGCTCGGGTGGTGGTGAAAGGATATATAACAATCAACTGATCATCTATGCCAATCCCAACAAGGGAAGTTTCCGGGTGCAGTTGCCGGATGTTATTACCGATTTACGTGGCGCTCTCCTCACGGTGTACGATGTGCAGGGCAAGGAAGTGGCCCGCTTCAATTTAGAAAATACGGAGGAGAATCCACAACTGGAAATCAATAATGCTACCTCTGGCTTTTATACCGTGCGTTTGGTAAAAGAGAATACCGTTTTTACAGGAAAGTTGGTAGTGGAATAATTTGAAAATTTGAAGATGGGATGATTTGAAAATGGATTGATCTTCATGGGCAAAAATCTCCGGAAGAAGATGGAGCCTCGCGAAAGATGTGTCGGTAGATGTTTGTTTACAGCACTATAAAAGTTTCTTGCAGTAGGGTTGATTTTGTATGTTGTTCATTCATGTTGTGGTTGAAATAATGGAAAAATGCTTACCTTAGGGATGTTTTAAATCATTGGGTATTGCAACGGGCAAAAAATTTATGGGACGTATACAATTGTCCAACCACCTGCAACTGCGGCGGGAGCGGCTTCAGTTGGTGGTGGTTTCAGGATGGGTATTGGAACACCTCCGAGCCCGGATCGAATCATTATGGAATGCTGGAGCGGGGATATGTTACACCTGTTTCTTCGGAGGAGGTTTATTTTGTAAAAGCATCAAATTCAAACCAAGTTCAAAAAATTATAATACAATGAAGCATTTATATAGTATTTGTCTTTCAATATTTATTTTATTTTTTATAAATAAAACACAAGCACAGAACTTCAATTGGGTACATCAAGAGGGTGGATTTGGATATGATATTGGCTCTAATATTTGCCGCGATTTATCAGGGAATATTTATGTTGCTGCCAGAGCTGGAGGTGGTGGAAATAATGTAATCATAGCCAATGATACATTTATAGTGAATGGCCAGGATGATATGTTTTTAATAAAGTATGATCAAAGTGGTAATCAAATGTGGACAAAACAGTTTGGTGGAAATAATTGGAGCACTAATCCATACAAAGGAGAAGATGTTTCAGATATGGCATATGATTCTGTTAATAATTGTTTATTTATTTCGGGCATTTATTATGAAAGCTGTCAGTTCGACACCATTACTATTTCAACTTCTCCCGGAGATGATAATTTATTTTTAGCAAGGTGGATTTGAATGGAAACTGTATTTGGGTAAAAAAATTATGGTGCTATAAATGGGGTAAAGAATTTCCAATTCAAATGACTGTTGATAAAAATGGTAATATTTACCAAATTGGTGGCTTTAGTAGTGGTGGGTTAATTGATACAAATTCTGTTCTTGATGGAGGTTTTTTAGCAAAGATAAAATCAAATGGAGATATTGACTATATTAAAAAATAAGTAGTTGGAATACATTTTATAATGGTCCCTCTTTCTATCCAGAATCTATTGAATTTAGTAATGAACGCTTAATAATTAATGGCGGCAATAATGATACATTAACAATTGATAGTATTCAGATATTGAATATTGATTCACTCACACAAATAATTACATGTTGGGATACAAGTGGAAGTATACTCTGGGAAAGTCATTCATTAGAAGGTGATGTATTTGGCAGTACATTTGTCGCCACTAACGCAGGTGAATTATTTGTGATCAATTATTTTAAGGGACCTTGGATTCTTTATGGTCTTGATACAATCTATTCTGTTGCTAATACTGGTGGCGTTATTTTAAAGTACAATAATGCTGGAACGATGTTATGGATAAAGTCTATTGATGTAGGCCAATCATTTTTCCCTTATGATGGTAAAGTAGATTTGGAAAATAATTTTTATATCACAGGATTATTTAAAGACAGTCTCAAATTCGGTAGTGTAAGTCTGGTTTCTCCATTTCCAGGAAATTTTTACAATTCATTTGTGGCTCGATTTGATTCAAGTGGTAATTGTATCGGTGCGGTACGCGCGGATAATGTACAAGCCAACGAAATGGAAGTGAATAACAATTCAAATGTTTATTTGACAGGAGGATTTAGTAACACTGCACATTTTGGAAGCATTACGTTAACCACCAATAATTCCAGTGACATCTTCCTCGCCAACCTAAGCGCCATCACCGGCTCGGGAGGTGGTGAAAGGATTTACAACAATCAACTGATCATCTATGCCAATCCCAACAAAAGAAGCTTCCGGGTCCAGTTGCCGGATGTTATTACCGATTTACGTGGCGCCCTACTCACGGTGTACGATGTGCAGGGCAAGGAAGTCGCCCGCTTCAATTTAGAAAATACGGAGGAGAACCCACAATTGGAAATCAATAATGCTACCTCTGGCTTTTATACTGTGCGGTTGGTGAAAGACAAACAAATTTTTACCGGAAAACTAGTGGTGGAGTAGGGAGTTGAAGATTTTTCAGGCAGCAAGATCCTGATCGCGAGCAAAGCCTCACGAAAAATAGGGTGATGTGATTGTTTGTCGAATTGGGAGAAGAAATAAAAATTTCTTACCTTAGATCTGATTTCAACCCATGAGGCAATGTATCTGCAAATGTATTTTTATATGATTTTTCCGGTTTTAGATCTACCTGCAACTACTGTTTAATGATCCTGACTTTATACACAGTTCCGGCTGACCTGATGAGGGCAGTATACATACCTGTTGAAAGCGTTGAGAGATCAACCGCTCGGGTAGATGTAATGTTGTTTTCATTAAATATCAATTGTCCTAGTGGGGTGTAAATGCTCAGCTCACCAATTGCAGTATTGTTTTCAGAGAAACGAAATACAACCTGTCCGTTGGTTGGATTTGGAGACGCTTTGATAAAATAATCAGGCAGAGCAGGCTGATGTATCCCCTGCACAAAATCAATTGTATCACTGGTTGTATTGGTCATCATCGGTGGATTCCAGTCGAAAATAATTCCGGCCCTGTTGTTAATGACCGTCATTGGCTGCAAGTTGCTTTTGGATATAACACGATACGTCACAAAACCATTGCTGCCTTCATAGTCACTGCCACTGTCGGGTAATTGAATATTGTAATATGTAAAGGTGGCGATGCCATTACCGCTCATGTTAAAGTTCAGTGGGTGTGAAGAACCGAGTATCTCAAAACTCATGAGATCCAGATTTTGATCGAGCGTATCCTTGATGGTGACATTATAGGCCGTTGCATTTCCGGTATTCTGAAAGCGGATGGTATAAGTGATGTCATCTCCTGCCTGTATTCTGCCCGATGGCATAGCGATTTTATCATTCGGATCCCAGGCAAGTGTAATCAGTTGATGAAGATTGATACTATTGTTAGAGGGAATGGTGTCATTCAGAGGACCGATGCTTAAGGTTGAATTCATGTAATTCCCCAGGACACCTGAAGAATCGGGCATCAGCATCAGTTGAATTGTTGCGCTTTGTCCGGGAGCGAGCGATGAATAGATCCAGGTAATAGTTTGGCCACTTACAGAGAGCGGTGCGGGATTGGCACTGATGAAACTATACAGTGAATCCATTACAAAAATCAGAAGATACATAGTAATTTCCGGGGTTGATGTTTACGAGGTGGTTGGCGATGGGTTGTTCTGCGATCCCCTTAGTCCCATTTCCATCCGCATCGTTAAACACGTTTCCTGTCATGTATGAAAATTTTACACCCGGTGTATTTCCACAAGCACCAAAGTGAAACGCAAATCCCGGAGGCATGGAGCAACTGGTGCTTATCGGGAATGTAGTAGTAATCGTTGGAAAAGGGTAAGCGTCGGCCCAATTGCAGGTCGTATCCCCTAGAACAAGGAAGTCAGCAGCTGAGGTCCCTCTTAATCCAATCTGCGTTTGAAGGCTATTGGTAGTATAAGTATTGGCACCATACACAAAGCTGATACAGTTTGACGTTTCATGCAAGCGGATCTGGAAGTTAAGATCACCGGTCATCCCTCCGAAATAAGAGTAATGCAGCCACTGTATTATGCAAACCCTGTCGGGAGCAGTTCCGATGGTAGTATATTGAAGGCTCGCATTTGAATTGGTATGTTTCAAATCCGCGCCCAGAGCAGCAATTCTGTTATTGTAATTCCCTCCCAGAATATTTACAAAAAGACTTGTAGGAAAGTATCCAGTTGAATGTAACCATTACAACTTACAATCATGGAGCTATGTGTGCTTCCGGCAAAATCAAAATTAAAACCAATTGGGATGTTGCTATAGGCTATATCATCCGCATTGGGTCCGTCTATCGTAATGCCGGTAATGGGGCAAAAGTGTCGAGCGCGGCAGTAAAAGGGACCGTGGACACCTGTGCGTTCAGCGTATTGCTTACACAAATAAACAGGAAAAAGGACAGGATAATTAACTGTAAATTTTTCATGAGTAGGGTTTTAGGCAGAACGAAGATAATGATTTACTTCAATTCACAAAAAAGCCCCGAAGAATACTGGACCAGGGACCGTGTGTTCAAACGCGTTGAGAAAATGGAAGCAGAGATGAAAGATTTGAAGGGGACGTTGCAATTTCCCTTTTACCATTTCCTCCAATTATTCAAGCAAGTTGAATTTCTATTCCTACAAATTTTTCGCAGGAGCGACATGATTATAGCCACAGCGTGGCGACATGATTATAGCCACAGCGTGGCAACATGATTATAGCCGCATCGTGGTAACATGATTATAGCCACATCGTGGCGACATGATTATAGCCAAATCGTGGCGACATGATTATAGCCACATCGTGGCGACATGATTATAACCACATCGTAGTGGTGTTCCCCTCCCTATCGCGTAACCAGTAATTTACCTTTATAAACATGTTTATCACCATGTGCAACCAACTGATATATGCCGGCAGGAATCATGGAAATATCAATGCGATTGTCCCCATCCATAGTTAGCTCAAAAGATCTTCCCGTAACATCAATGGAAGCAATTGAATGTAAATTTTCTCCACCTGATAAATAAATTTCGGTAGTGGCCGGAACAGGTGAAATGGAGATTGGTAATGATACCTGCGCTTCTGAACTGCCGGTGGTAATGATCGGTATGTTGTATTTCAAAGTAGTTCCATAATTGATCGTATTATTATTTTCACAAGAACTTCCGGTTACGATAAGTCTGTTGAAAGCATCCAGGCGTGCTGCCGCAATACCATCATTGGAACCGCAGGGACCATCATATACAAAGGTATTGTTAATAGTGCCTTGCGCATTGTAAAACCATACATTAAAGTTGTTACCTCCGCCAACAGCAATCACATTCTTCTGAGGACTCAACAGTAAATCCTGAATCATCCCTCCGGCGAAGGAAGAATCTCTCCAGACAATACTACCGTCCATGGAGTTGTGCTTGTTAACATAACGCTTGGTAGGAGGAAGGTTGGAATTGTTTCCGGCAAGATAAACGGCATTATTGCTCAAATCAACGAGCATTTGCGTAAAATAAAGATTTGGCCCTTCGGCAGTTATCGTATCATAACTATTGATATATATGACACCTGCATCTAATATTCGTGTTAGTACATTGACCGGATCCGGCACACCGCTGAGTTGTTTAGTTAAAACAAATACTTCTCCGTTTTCTACATGAATCATTTGTGGGTCAGCAAATGAACTATAGAGGGGAGCGGTCCACATTTTAGAGGCGTAGTTGAAGTTTAATTTCGATATGCTTCCAGGACCTGCATAGTAAACTGTCCCGTTCGGTAAATAATAACAAGGCCCGGGATATACTCCAAAACCAAGCGTGTCATGAAATTGGGCAATCAGGTTTAAATTAGAATCAAATTTCAGAAATGAATATATAGATAAACCCGCATTTACTTTTATAAATGAAGTATGAATATTATTGGATTGATCAATATGAAGACCATAAGAGTAGAAAGGTTGAGACTTAATACCAATAAGCCGCGTGGTTTCAACAGTGTCGATTACCAATTGGTTGATCAAATTGCCCAGCGTGTCTATTTTAAGAAGACATAAATGGTTATATTGGGACTGGGATGCATTACTCACGTTAGCGGCTATGTATATATTCCCGTTCTTATAAATACTATTGTTGAACTGCATAGCAGTGTACCCGGCAGGGAGATACGTGTTGTTGAAATATTGTCCGCCGGAAGGAGAAAGTTTGATCATGCTCGATATACCATTACTATTACTGCCATCATTAAAGATATATACATTCTGATTGGTGTCAAGCAACATCATCTCCATAGCCCCACAGTTACAAGAATGTTTCCATAAAGCCGGCGTGTTTTGAGCGTTTACTGTATGCACAGTAAAAAGTAGGCTTAAAAATGGTATAAGTATAAGTTTTCTCATGTTCGTTTGCTTATGTATTACAAATATAAAGGAAACACTTATCCCCATAAAGAGTGAAATGAAATTTGATTGTTTCTTAACTTAAGTCATGTAATTTTATGGTATTCAAACGAATAAATCTACATATTCCATAAATCGCGATGGAATTCTTATTGAAAAGCTGTGATGAAAAATATTGTTTTAATGTGCAAATGGTATCGTCAGGAACTTTTGGAAAACATTAGAATTTCAATAGTCAGAGCTCATATTTCTAACCTTAAACCTTTAGAGCAAATAAAAGGATTTAACTCTGGTATATAGGATCCTAAAAAAATAATTAAGCCCTAAGTGGTATTAGGGCTTAATTTTAAGATGAAGTAGATGAATAACTAAGCTTGCTTCACCAACTGAATCTCTGCATGCAGTCTTACCTCTTCACTCACTAATAGTCCACCTGCTTCTGTAGGGGCATTCCAGTTCAAGCCAAAGTCTTTGCGGTTAATCGTTCCCGTTAGTGTGAATCCGGCCTTTGTATTTCCCCAGGGATCCTTAGCCACACCACCGAAATCAACATGCATTACGATGGGCTTCGTTACTCCACGCATAGTGATCGTGCCATTCAGTTTACGGCTCTCTCCTTCACCACTCAAACCGTCTGCCTTTATCGTAAGTTGTGGATGATTTTCCGCATCGAAGAAATCCACGCTTTTCAGGTGTGTATCACGCTGCTCGTTGTTGGTGCTGATGCTGTCTATATCTGCAGTAAATACAATATCTGCATTGCTGAAAGAATCATCTTCAGCATTCACTTCCGCATTAAACTTCGAGAAGCTGCCGGAAACATTTGTAATCATAAGGTGCTTCACTTTGAAACCTACCTCACTATGTGTCGGGTCAATCGCCCACTTTGTTTTTTCAAGTACTGTTGTCATCTTATTTAATTTTTTTAAGTTTATCTCTAATTATTTATTCATTTTTCAGCTGCAGAAGTCATATGTCATATATCATAAAAAATTCTACTATTCATTTCCAACGTCTAAATTTCGTATTTCGTAATTATTCGCATTTCGCATTTCGCATTTCGTATTTTCGTAACCTTTCGTATTTCGTATTTTCGTAACCTTTCGCATTTCGCATTTCGTAACCTTTCGTATTTCGTATTTTCGTAAATATTCGTATTTCGTATTTTCGTAATATTTCGTATTTCGTATTTTCGTAACCTTTCGTATTTCGTAATTATCCTTCCAGCACCCCCATCTTCCCCTCTCTATATTCCTCCAACGCTTCTATCAATTCGGTCTTACTGTTCATCACAAAGGGACCATAACTCGCTACCGGTTCCTGTATCGGTAAACCCGCCAGGACAATAAACTCACTGTCTTCTTTCGCTTCCAGTTCAATCGTGCTTCCATCTTCCTTGAACCAGATCAAATGACGTTCATGTACTTCATAGCCATCTGTGCTCAATAAACCTTTTAACGTATATACGGTACTGTTATATTCATTTGGAATGGTAATAATGCTCTTCCCATCTTTATCCAGTCTTCCATGAAGGATCAACACCGGAGTGAGTAATTGAGCCGGAGATGTTTTATCATCATACGATCCGGCAATGAGTTTCAGACTTGCATCCCCTGCTTTCACCAACGGGAAGTTCTCTGCGCGCAGATCCTGATAGCGGGGCTCGTGCTGTTTTGCCGAACGGGGAAGGTTTACCCAAAGTTGGATGAGTTCCATCTCTCCTCCTTTTTCCAGAAATGCGGGAGGTACTCCTTCAGAATGAACAATACCTTTTCCGGCGGTCATCCATTGTACATCTCCTGCCTTCAGGTTGCCGGTGTTGCCCATGCTATCGTGATGAAGTACCTCTCCTTTAAAAAGTAGGGTCACGGGTTCAAATCCTTTATGTGGATGTGGAGGAACATAAAAGGCTTTTCCTTACTGACATGTGCCGGACCAAAATGATCAAGCATCAGAAAGGGACTAATTTGTTCTACCCATTCATTGGGAAGTGGACTCTTTACAAAGTTGCCGTTGCCGATATGTTTGTCAACCGCAACCAGAATTTTGCGAACCTTTTTCATAGTAACATGTTTTAACATCAATTGTTGATACAAATATACAGTATTAAAAGTTGTATATACAACAGTTGTAGCCAAATTTAACGTAAAGCATTGATAAATAGTACGTAAACTTTAATAGGAAATGACACTTGGAATCAGGTACAATCATTTACACCCGTTTTCAAACGAGTACTTAGAGGGGGTCAATTCAATTAAAAGAGCAAAACTGATTCACACGGAGGTCGCATCAATAATGGGAGTGGGTATAAAAGATCATAACCTCCCCAGCGTCTTTTAAGTTAGTGTTCTATGATCATCCGATCGCCCCGCAAGTAATAACTATCTTTACCAGCCTGTGAAAAATTACTTTCGCCTCCTGCGTTATATTGGTCCGTATAAAAGCCGGGCCATTACCAGCGTTACCTTTAATATCCTGACTGTTGTCTTTTCTCTTTTTTCACTTACGATGATTGTTCCTTTTCTGAATGTTCTTTTCAGTCAGGATCGTAATTATACTTTACAACCCTGGACGTTTTCCGTAAAGACCTTGCTGAACAATTTCAATTATTATCTCGGCGACTTTGTTGTTCGTCATGGTCAGTTAGAAGCGTTGTCGTTGATTAGTCTGTTGGTCGTTATTTTATTCCTGTTGAAAAACTTCACCCGCTACATGGCCATGTACTATCTGGTACCTATTCGTAATGGTGTGGTACGTGATATTCGGCGGGATGTCTATTCAAAAATTCTCTCTTTACCCATCGGCTATTTCACCGATGAACGCAAAGGGGATATTATGGCGCGGGTTACCAATGATGTACAGGAGGTGGAGTGGGGCATTATGAATTCGCTCGAAGCAGCTTTTCGTGAGCCGCTCAATATTATTATTTTCCTGATTACCATGTTCACGATGAGTTCAGAACTCACACTCTTCGTTCTCGTTTTATTGCCGATAGCCGGACTCATCATTGGTCGTATAGGGAAGAGTCTGAAGAAAAAATCAGGTCTGGCCCAGATTAAAGTAGGAGAGTTGTTAAGTAATCTGGATGAATCGCTCGGCGGATTACGTATCATTCATGCGTTTACTGCAGAGGAAAAATCGAAGAAGCGTTTTGGCGATATTAATCAACAGCTTTTTAGACTATTAAATAAAATCGGTCGACGTCGCGATTTAGCTTCACCGCTGAGCGAATTTCTGGGTGCATTAGTGCTCACTATCGTCATGTACTTCGGAGGAAGATTAGTACTTGGTCCTGGCTCGAGCCTTGAACCATCTGAATTCATCGCCTTCATCGCCATTTTCTCACAACTCATCCCCCCTGCGAAATCGCTCACGACTGCCTGGTACAATATTCAAAAAGGATTAGCATCCAGCGAACGTATTTATCATATTCTCGATGCTCCCGTTGCAGTAAAAGATGCAGAGCATCCTAAAGATATTGCCACCTTCACTAATGTGGTCAGCTATCGGAATGTTTCCTTCTCTTACCGCAAAGGAGAGCCCGATAATGTATTAAAAAATATCAGCCTTGACATTCCCTTCGGCAAGACCATCGCACTGGTGGGACAATCCGGATCCGGCAAAACCACATTGGCGGATATGCTTCCCCGTTACTATGATCCTGCAGAAGGACAAATCCTTTTGGATGGTCATGATCTCCGCGAACTTCGCATTCATGATTTGAGAAAGCTGATCGGCGTAGTCACTCAGGAGTCGATTTTGTTCAACGATACGGTTTTCAATAACATTGCATTTGGTGTAGACAATGCCACAGAGGAAGCGGTCATTAACGCCGCCAAAGTAGCCAACGCCCATGATTTTATTTCGGCTATGCCTGATGGTTACCATTCTAATATCGGCGATCGTGGCGGCAAACTCAGTGGAGGACAACGACAACGCCTCAGCATCGCCCGTGCCGTCTTAAAAAATCCACCCATCCTCATCCTCGACGAAGCCACCTCCGCCCTCGACACAGAATCCGAACGACTGGTACAGGATGCCCTTACTCACCTCATGCAAAACCGTACTACCCTCGTCATTGCACACCGGCTTTCAACAATTGTACACGCTAATGAAATTATCGTCATGAATAAAGGGGAGATAGTAGAGAGAGGGACACATGTAGCGTTGTTGGAACTTGGCGGGTATTATAAGAGACTTTACGAGCTTCAAACTTTTCAATAGGTTACGAATTTACGAATCTTCCCTGAAGCAGAGAATGGAAAGATGAGCCTTCATCTTTCCATTCTCTGCTTCAGGGATACGAATTTACGAATTTCGAATAGGGCGAATCCGCTAATTTTACGAATGTACGAATGTACGAATGTACGAATGGTACGAATGTACGAATGTACGAATGGTACGAATGGTACGAAGAACGAATGGTACGAATGGTACGAATGAACGAAGGGTGCGTATGCGTTGAAATACTAAGATGGTTTTGGGGTTTGGGACGAATTTTGAGACGCTGGATTGTAATATTCTTCAAGCACCAGTCTTTTTGTAATTACACCATCAGTAGCGAAATTAATTAGTATTGCCAGAGCCATTTTGCCACTATGCATATAGTTCAGAATTTGTTTTAAATAAGCTCTTCCGGAACGAATCTCTCTTTTTAATTCTAGAATAATTTCATTTTCTATTAAGAAATCTACATAGCATTTTCCAACCGAAGCCCCCTTAAAAAATATATTTAATGGAGCTTGTTCTTTAAAAACAATCCCTGCATCTTTTAACGCAGTTGCAAGTGCTTTTTGATACACTCTTTCCAAATGACCAGGCCCCAGTGCATTGTAAACATCATATGCACAACCAATAATTTTATAACTTAGGTCCGGAAAAATTAAATCATTTCGATGTACTTCTTTTTTCATGTTGTTCAATTTTAATGCAATCATAGTATGTTCCTTTCTTGCTAATCGTATAAAAGATAATTGTATTCGTTTGTAAATACATTTTTATTTTGGAGGCATTGATTATTAATTAATTAAATTACATTTATTGATGCATAAGCAATATAAATTTTCAGTTTCCTAAAAATGAAATACTCCCATTTCCTCCCCACCAACCCGATCTAAACCCATATCGCTCAACAATAAATATAGCCTTTCACATTTGCATCAGAAGATACATGCAACAATTCTTAAATACTCATTCCTTCTCATTCATTTTCTCTTTCTCGTCATACATTCTATTTATAGTAATCACAGTATTCGTAATATTCGTAGCATTCGTAGCATTCGTAGCATTCGTAGCATTCGTAGCATTCGTAGTATTCGTAGCATTCGTAATATTCGTTCCCATCGCCCCATTCGAACTTTCGTAAACTTCGCGAATTCGTAAATTCGTATTTCGTATATTCGTAGTCTCGCCCGCAGGGCGAGACTGATTCGTAAATTCGTAACCTCATGCACGTATCTCCACCCATAGATTCCACCTCCATAAACGAACGCATTGCCCGCCTTACGAAACGTTCTATTAAGAATGAGTCCAAGATGTATGCCTTGCGTTTGGCGATCAGTATGATGGACCTTACCACCCTCGAAGCCAAGGATACTCGCGGTAAGGTGCGGCAGTTATGTGCAAAGGCCATTCGTCCGCATGAGGCATTGCCGGATTTACCCTCTGCAGCAGCGGTATGTGTTTATCCGCCCATGGTGCGTATCGCAAAAGAAGCTTTGGGAGATAGTGGTGTGAAGGTAGCCGCGGTAGCCACAGCTTTCCCGAGTGGAATGAGTACCCGTAAGGTAAAGTTGGAAGAGACGAAATATGCGGTGAATGAAGGAGTTGATGAAATCGATATGGTGATTTCGCGTGGTCATTTTCTCGCGGGAGAATATAATTATGTTTTCGATGAAATTGCTGTTGTGAAAGAAGTATGTGGTAAAGCACACCTGAAAGTTATTCTGGAAACCGGTGAACTGAGTACCTACGATAACGTTAGAAAAGCCAGCGACATTGCTATGTATGCAGGTGCAGATTTTATCAAGACTTCTACAGGGAAAGTACAGCCAGCTGCTACTCTTCCGGTTACATTAGTCATGCTGGAAGCGATTCGTGATTTTTACTACAAGGAGGGAAAGATGATTGGAATGAAACCTGCAGGTGGAATCAGTACCGCTAAACTGGCCATTCAATACCTTGTTGTTCTCCGCGAAACGCTGGGCGAAGCCTGGATGAATCCGGATTATTTCCGTTTCGGGGCCTCTTCACTCGCTAACGATCTCCTCATGCAAATTGTAAAGCAAATGTCCGGCGTTTATCAGAGTGGTGATTATTTTTCGAAGGATTAACCAGGCCTTCGCCAAATTCAAAATGAAGCCGAAACCAGTTGTCGGGTACTGGTAACTCAGTTACTTTGACTTGACAAACGTAATAACAATGACTATAACGATTTACTATGTGCTATTGCGTTTACTTAGGGACAAATAGACAATTAGAATTAGGTAATTTCGTCCCTGAACAGACCGACATCTTCCTGCAACAACTTAGTGAAGAAGAACAAACCTTTTTACGACCAAAATTTACTAAAAGAAATATTTACTATGTTGGTTCGGACACAGGCTGTTCTTGCGGACTTGCTTTTGAAAGTGCCACCTTTGCCGACCCTGACGAAGCCATTAATAAAAAGTCTCCGACGCGATTCATTGAACTGCTTAAAGAATTGACATTGACAGAGGACATAGAATATTATTGTTGTTGGGAGGGCGGTTGGGACCTGCCGACAGAACACATCCAAGAAATTGACATCAGCGAAATTTCGGTCGACAAAAATTATTGGGGACTGACAGAAAAAGAATTCATAAAATTTAATCGACAGCCGGCATAACAAGCATCACCCGGAAACTCCCTAAATGAGACCGGTAGCTGTTTTACATATAGCGCAGCTACCGTTATCGGATGAGGTAATTATTTTGAATATGTAATTTAACGTTAGTTTAGTGGAATAGTATCTTACACTAATTTACTCAGCAACTGCTCCAGTTTTTCATGTTTAGCATAGAGGATGGCATACTCCGAATCCCGGCCAATAGCCTTTTCTGCAATCATGTTCAACAAAAGTTGTCTATCTGATTCATTCCATTTTTTAATACTTCCTCCCGCTTGAATGTACAAAGCTATTTTTTCAAGACCGGGCTTTAAAGCGGCATAGGTGGCATCATCGGAGATGTGGAGATCTGCACATAGCGTTGAAACAGCTTCTTGTTCTGCGGCTCTTGTGTCGCCTTTATATCGTTGACGAATATACTTTGTTAATGCTGCGCTAAGGGAAGCAGTATCGTATTTGAATTTAAGTATTCCGGAATCACTATTTATCAATAACACCATCTCGTCCTCGACCAGTTGCTCTAATATCCGTTTCGATGTCTTGTGATTTTTGTTCTGAAGCAAGCGTTCAAATTCTTTTTTGGCAAGATCCTGCAGTTTTCTTTGAACCGGACGAAATCCCAAGCGATAGTAGAACCAAAAAGCGCCCGTTTCAATTCCCTCGGGGTTATTTCTTCCTACCTGATAGGGCTCTGCTACAAAATAGGCCGGTTGAAAAACCTGTTTGTAAACACGCATGAGCTGGGCAAAGAACCAGGCCGATTCACCACCTCTGTAGGAAGGAAAAACATTGATCCCGATTTTGGCCATCTTACCTAACAGCCACGCACCTCCGTAAGCATAAGGTAATCGGTTTTTAAAAGCCATGAAGCCAATATAGGAGTCTATGGGCTGTCGGTGATCAGCATCCATTCCAATCAAAACAATGTCCATACCCCGTCCTGCGTCATATACATGCAAATCATTTTCGTCAGCGTAGGTAGCAGGATCTGTTTCACGATAGAGAGTGAGCAATTGCAATCTCATTGCAGTGATCAGGTGTTGTTTTTCTTTTCATTCAACACCACTGGCGCAGGTAATGGTTCATTCAGAAGTTGGGGTAAGTCGATTTTCCTTATTATAGATGATTTGTGAAAATAAAGGGGGCGCTGTGTCCTCTGATATCCAGACGGCCCGGTACGCTATTCAGATCAACATCTACATACATTTCAAGTTGATCAAAATGCTGGTTCCTGATGTGCATTGGCAGAGCCGCATCGGTGAAAAGACGTGAAATGAAAAGTAACTGTTCATAACGGTTCTTGCTTACCGTAAATGTAAGCCATTGTTCCACCGTTTCATATCCGCCTTCATTGAAGTGTTCGCGTAATGAGGCAGGTAACAAGGGCGAGATTAACGTAAAAACCAATTCGGGGTCACTCCCAAAGGAGTCTAATGTAAGCGAATTGGGATATTTGTGCAATAGCCATTCAATCAATTCAAAACTAAAACAAGCTTTGACATGAGTTCCGGTTAATCCGGTATTTTCTAAGGATCCTGCTCTTTTTGTTTTACGGATCATCGTCTTTGTTCCTGGTCCTTGTTTTTCAAGAAGCAAGGTTAGTTTTTAAAAACAATTTATGATGCGGATAAGCCATCAGAAAAGTAGTGTTTCGCTCAACTCCAGCAGATCCTTCGATTTGGTGATTTTTACAAGGAGAGTTCCTGAATGATGTTTTCTTTTTTCCGTAGTGAAACATCATCAAATGCAGCGCGAAGGGAGTGGAGTTCCGCTATTAATTTGGAGGGTGCAGGCATGTCTGAAAAATAGGAAATTATTTATATGCCGGCTATGATTATTGTCAAAAAGTCATTAAATTAAAAGGGCGTAACCTTATGATTACGCCCCTTCTTATTAAATTTAATGATCATCAGTTCCCTGCAATCTTCATTTTTTCAAATGTATTATCTTCCAGACTTTCAAGCGCCCGGGTGTAGAAAATATTAATATCGTTGATAATAACATAATAAGCATTGATGCCCCAAAGGTCTCTGGCGATTAAAGCTTTCAATTGCGTTCGGATTAATTTTTCAGAGGTCTTAAAACCTGCTTCATGTTTCTTAACTGATTTTTTCTCTGCATAAGCGATGTATTTGTTCATGAATTCAGGTGTTATAGTAAATTGCTGTTTGTAGGCATAAACATCTTTATGCTGTGCCACTAAGTCATTTCTGTTTTCATCGACATAACTCAAAGTAAAATCATTCAGAATACCGTTTCTCCGCAGGTCATCGTAATATTTACTGGTCATGCTTGTGTCCAGTGGTACAAAAACATCGGGCATAATTCCGCCACCGCCATATACCAATCGACCGGCATTGGTTTCATATTTCAAAGAATCGATGAATTGAATACTGTCGGCATTGTAAAGTTCACCATGTTCATAGCGTTTGCTGAGATCCATATCGTAATTTTCATCTCCTGCCTCATAGGGTTTTTGAATACATCTTCCGCTCGGAGTATGATATCTTGCAATCGTTAATCGAACGGCAGAGCCATCGGGAAGTGGATACGGTTTTTGAACTAAACCTTTCGCGAATGTACGACGACCGATTACCAAACCGCGATCCCAATCCTGAATAGCACCGGTAACAATTTCACTAGCAGAAGCGGAATTCTCATCTACTAAAACAATTAATTTTCCTTTCTCCCATCCACCGGTGTTAGTCGAAAATGATTCCTGGCGCGGGTTGTTCTTCCCTTCTGTATAAACGATGCGTTTACCCATGCTCAGGAATTCATCTGCCAGTTCAATAGCACGGTTCAGATAGCCACCACCGTTACCACTCAGATCAAGTACCAGACTATGAATCTGTTTCTCTTCTTTTAATTTTTTCAGTGCATCACGGAACTCCTCTACGGTTGTATCAGCGAAACGGGAAATCTTTATATAACCTACACCGGGAGCCGCCTCATAAGATGCTTCCAGACTATAGAGTGGAATTTTATCACGGGTAATAGTAAAGACCATTAATTCCGGGACACCGCGACGATAAATATTAACTTTTACCTTGGTGCCTTTGTCGCCTCGCAATTTTTTCAATACATCACTGTTCTTGATACCAATGTTTGCCACGGTGGAATCGTTGATCAACACAATGCGATCTCCTGCACGAATACCCAATTTTTCGGACGGTCCACCTGCAATAGTTTGAGTGACCATGATGGTATCATCCAGAATGTTAAATTGAATACCTACTCCTTCAAATTTTCCAACTAATGGCTCGTTCGCGCTCTTCAGTTCATCCGCCGGAATGTAAACAGAGTGAGGATCAACTCACCATATTGAGAAGAGCTTCGAGCTTCTGTGCGTTGGGATTATCTTGCGCATTACTCTTTAAGCTCAGGCTTACAATAACTGCCGGAAGCAAGAGGTAGCGCATCCATTTATTTATTTTCATCATTTTCTGAAATACTTAAGTGTACTATTGTTTTGTAGAAGTATTGACGTGATTCATCACCTTTTTATTGTACGCTGAGGCACCTATTTTGTTCTCGTAAATAAGCAAGGAAAAGCCACCACAAGTAAGACGTGGCGGCTTTTCGCAATTTTATCAATGATGATACCGAAAATGGTCAGGGCTTTGTCATTTTATATTCCCTGATCCGCATGCGGCTGCATAGTTTCCAAGTCTCTGTCGAAGAGGTACATACCACCTTTATCGGAACCAATGAGTTTGATTTTGTCCAGGAGATTTCGGGCAAGGCGTTCTTCTTCAATTTGTTCAGCTACATACCATTGAAGGAAGTTATGGGTAGTGTAATCCTTATCTGCCAGACAATGTTCCACCAGTTTATTAATCTCGTTGCTCACCTTCACTTCATGTTTAAGCAGGAGTTCGAACACCTCACTGACGCCTTTAAAGTTTATGGGAGGACTTTTAAGTGCCGGAATGAGTGCAGCACCACCTCTCTCGTTTACGAATTTTATCAGCTTCAGCATGTGTAAACGCTCTTCATCGCTGTGACGATATAAAAAGGCGGAAACACCATTGTATCCGGAGCGCTCTGCCCAGGATGCCATCGCCAGATAGAAGGACGAGGAATCAGCCTCGAGGTCGATTTGCTGATTTAATAATTTTTCGATTTTCTTAGAGATCATATCAACTTAGTTTTTGAAAGAAATGGTTCTGTTTTTATTCAATAATACATCAACAAATATAAGTAGAAAGTGTTTAATCCATCCAATATTCACACTTCTGTCTGTCGTTTTCGGGAAATGTCTAAATGTTCGTTACGGTTGCTGAATCCATTTCCTCAAAAATTTCCACAGGTAAATCTTTATTTTCAAAAGCAGCACTGAAAACCGCATTGGCTGTTTTAAAGGTGCGAAGGAAATACTTATGCCCATGAAGAAGAACTGTGTTTTTAGAGCAATCAACGGAAGCCAGACCATCAAAAAGTCCGATACCCTGTGCTTTTAACACAGCCTCTTTGCGGGTCCAAATGTCGAAGAAATTTATACCATTGGAGATAGACTCCTGTTCTTCCTGATGGAAAAAACGTTTGGCGATAGGTAAAAAAGGGGTTGGATTTCTTAAGATTTCTATATCAATTCCGGCCATCACCGGGGCAAAGATAAATGCCAGATGATCCTGAGAACGACTCATGTTAAAATGAATTTCCGAATTTGAAAGGTGGGGCTTACCAAATGGATTGGCTTCAAAAAAAAGTGTTGCGGGCCGTTTGTTCAGCCAGTGAGATAACCATGTGCGGAGTAAGTGGTGGCGATAAAGAAACGCTTGCCGATCTTCTTCTTTTGCAAACTTTCCCGATCGCTCCATTTCGCTGTTGTTCACATTCAAAACGGCTGGTAAAATTGCAGGAACTTTTTCGAGAACAATGATAATCTTATTCTCCGGAAAATGTTTAGCCGGATCAAATACAGAAGCGGAAACCATGGATAGCTGACTCGTCTGATCAACCATGCATCTTATTCAGGATTTCATTCATTTTAGCAGCAAGTACCGGTACATTCGGTTCTTCAAATATAGTATTGTGATCACCGGGAACCGTAATCACAGTTGTCTTCCCTTTCACAAAATTTCCCCAGCCGAGATCTTCATCGTATTCATTATTATAATGTCCATCTTTTGCACTGAACAATACCAATGAGCCTTTATAGGGTTTAATTTTATAATTCATCAAGGCTTCGTAACAGGCTTCTTCCACTCTCTTGAAATAGGTGGCAGCATCTTCACCAATCATTTCAGTCACATTAAAAATATCGAGCCATGATTCCAATTCTCCCACTTCTTTAATCTTTTTACGGGCTTCGAAATAATTTTTACGTTCTTCTTTATCAGCCTTGGCAAGTACCGTTGCTCGTTTTATAAATCTGCTGGCAAGAAGTGTTGCTCCCATGAGCTGTTTTACTCCGCCCGGAAGAAAGTCGGTTTTTTTTGCCGCATCAAGGTCATACAACGCGAGAAATGAAACTTCTTTGCCTTTCTCCATCAGTTGAATGGCCATCTCATAGGCGAGATAACCTCCAAAGGATCCTCCTCCTAACATATAAGGTCCATTCGGTTGAAATTTTAATAAGGCCTCGATATGATACGCTGCCATCTCTTCCATATTGGTAAAGGGAATGTCTTTTCCATTTAACCCGAAGCCTTGTAAGCCAAGACTGGGCTGGTCCGGATGCAGGAGTTTACCCAATGCAAAATATTTAAATACATTCCCACTTACCCCGTGTACAAAATACATAGGCTTCCTTGTTCCTTCCGCTTTTATAGTGACAATAGGACTCCAAACATCCTCTTCTGCAGGTTTATCATAAAGTGAACTGAGTTTCCTGATAGTTGAATGGGTGAAAAGAACAGCTATAGGCAGACGAATACCCGTTTCTTTTTCGAGATCAACCATTAATTTTACCGCAAGAATGGAATAGCCTCCCTGTTCAAAGAAATTATCATCAAGAGTAACTTCAGACACATGCAAAGTGTCTTTCCATACTTTTGAAATCTGAAGTTGAAGTGGACTTAATTTTTCAATTCAACGTTATTTCGTTCAACAGGTTTTGCTACAGTTTGTTTTGGGGAATGCTTTACGGTCTATCTTCCTGTTGGGAGTAAGGGAAAGCTATCCATCTTCATCCATAAAGTAGGAATCATATAATCCGGTAATTTTAATGCAAGCGCCCTCTTACATTTCTGTATAAAATCTTTTTCATCTATATTTTTTTCCTTTGTAGTAAACCAAACTGCTAACATATTGCTGCCAGTGGCATCCGGGACTGTCATGACTACACATTGTGCGAGTCCATGGCATTCATTGATATTGGTTTCAATTTCACCGAGTTCAATGCGATAGCCTCTTACTTTTACCTGATGATCAAATCGATTCATGAAATGCAGGTAACCATCCTGATCCATTACCACACGGTCACCGGTACGATAAACTCTTCCGTTATTGTCAGGTGAAGGGATAAACTTTTCACGGGTCATCTCCGGCAGATTTTTATACTCAAGTGCCACTCCCTCACCTCCAATCCACAACTCACCGGATACACCTAACGGGCAGGGCTGACCGTTTGCATCCATGATAAATACGCGGGTATTGGCGATGGGCTTTCCAATACTCATGGCACCATTTCGCATTAAATGGAGATTTTCATTGTTAAAAAGTTGAACAGTAGCCCAGATAGTAGCTTCAGTAGGACCGTACAGATTCCATATCTCTTTATTGTAATAAAGCACTTTTTCTACTAATTCTATGCGCATTGCTTCGCCTCCACAAAGAAGTACCAGCTCGTTATTTCCCTTCCATCCTGCAGAAAAGAGTATCTCAAAAGTAGCCGGAGTACCCTGAATGAACCGGATGGAATTCTTATTAATGTAATCTTCAGCCAAATCGGATCAAAAGACTCCTCTTTGGTAGTTAAATGCACACTTGCTCCATGCATCAGTGGCATAAATATTTCGAGAACTGAAATATCAAAAGAAATGGTGGTGATGGCCAGGAAACGATCTTCCATATTCATCCCGAATTTGCCTGCCAGCTCAGTGAGCACGCTAACTACTCCATGATGTTTTATGACAACGCATAAGCACCTCCGGCTTTCAGAATGCTCACCAATACGGCAGGCAATTCAATGGTTCGTGGCAGACATACCCCCACGAAGTCCCCCTCTTTCAGCCCTTTCTTTTGAAGCCTGCTCGCCCATCGGTCTGATATGTCCGAGAGCTCCCGGTATGTCATGCTTTTCGCTCTGGCAACTACTGCTGTTTGTGAGGGCTTTAATGTGGATGCTATTTGATCAATACATTCATGGATACCGGATGGTTTGTTAAAATTTACATCTGTATCGTTAATGGAATTTAAGAATGCTTTTTCTTCTTCCGTTCTTAATTCCAAATGACTGATTTTGCAATTGGGATCATCGGCAATACTCGTCATTAGACGTACGTATTCTTCCATTCGCAATCTCATCATATCCTCGTCGAAGAGGTCATTGTTGAAAGTGCATTCGAGCACCAACCTATCTCCGGATCCGGAGGCATTTAAAAATATCTCAAAATTTTCAAAATGACGGGGATTGGTGGAAACATCAAATGTACATCCTTCAAAGGAAAAGCCTTCTGTAAAGCCAATATCTACATTGAAAACTACAGGAACTAGCGGTATTCTTGACGGATCACGCTGTATACTTAGTTTTTGTAACAAACTGCCAAAAGTGAATTGTTGGTGATCATAAGCGTCGAAGAGATAACTTTTTCGATCCTTCAGGTAATCACTAAATGCTTGCTCCGGTTTTATTTTGCTTCTTAATGGAAGCAAGTTGACACAGTGTCCGATCAGATTGTAATAGCCTTCTACATTTTGTCCCGCTGCAGGCAATCCCACAACAAGATCTTCTTGTCCGGTAACACGATAAAGAAAAGTCTCAAAGGAACTGAGCATTATCGTAACGAAACTCGTATTACTCTTCCGACTCAGTTGTCGTAGTCTATTGACTAATTCAGGAGGAACAATGACATCAATCCGTTTTGCAAAAAAACTTCTCACTGTTGGACGATGGTTATCCGGAGGAAATTCAACAACAGGTAACTCCCCCTGGTATTGATCCAGCCAGAATTTTTCTACTTCCTCATGTTCTTTACTTTTCAGGTAATGTTCCTGTTCATTGGCATAGGATATAAATGATATTGCTGTTTCCAGATCCGGTTGCTCGTTTTTACCAATGAAGAATAAATCGTACTGAGATCCTTGATCATTAAACTCAATGACCATCCATCACAAACGATATGATGCCCGGTTATCAGCAATGCATGGCTGTTGTCATTAAAATGAAGCAACAACATATTTACCAAAGGCCCATTTATAAGATCGAAGACATGCAGCGTTGCTTCGCGTGCATATTTATCAAGTATCGCTGCTTTTTCAGCCGTGTCCAGATTCGTAATTTCCCTCCAGGGTAAATCAATAGAAGGTAAGACATGCATTAACAAGCCATCTTCACTGAAGGTGGACCGTAGGCTCTCATGACGGACAATAATTTGCCTGAAGGCTTCTTTTAATTTATCTTTTTGAACCGGTCCTTGAAGGTGTAAGGTAATCGATTCATTGTAGGCACAATTGGCAGGATCTCCGCCAAGAAGTACAGACATGAACATTTCCTTCTGAACTTCAGTGGAAGGTACAGTAATTGTAGAAGAACCGAATGGGTCGAAATCAACTGCTTCAAAGTGATAACCCGGAGGTAATGTAGACATATTTAATAAAGGTAGTAATTAATTAAGCATTAGTTTGAGATATTTTCCCGGACGAGCAGGATCCGGTACAAACCAGCCTTGTGTACCATCCGGATTCTTCCCAAGCAAGGCACCGGGAACAGGAGGCAGAGTGGCATCATTCTGTTTCTGTCCGTTGCCATTCATTGAAGCGCCGTTGGAAGAAGTGTTATTGCCAAAACCCGGAATGAACCCGGCATCAGCCAGTTCTGACAACGCTTCTTTGAACATTCTGATGATAAACTCAATATCTTCTCGGCTATGCGCTTCCGTTAGAAAGCAGGGGAACCCATCATAAATATGAATGCCTTTCTGACGAAGTAGCAGATAGATTAAATCAGCATTCGGCAGATCAATATCGTACTTAGGTTTGAACAATGATCCGAAGTGAACGAGATGGAATGGAATATTTAATGAAGCGGCAAAATCGTTTACTTCTTTTGCGAGCCATGCAGTATTTCCATTCAGATGTTCCTGAAGCGCTTGTCCTTTTTCTTTCATGTGAAGGAGTACTGCTTTTGCTGCGGCAAGTGCGAAAGGATGACGAACGAAGGTTCCTGCAAAATAGGTCACCCCGATTTCAGGCACTGAACCATCTCCATATTGCCAGAAGCCACCGTCGAGCGCATCCATATATTCCTTTTTACCTGCTATAACCCCGATAGGCATACCGCCACCCACAACTTTACCATAGGTGCCGATATCCGCCTTTACATCAAAGTATTGTTGTGCTCCACCCGGTAAAGTACGGAAACCGGTAATGACCTCGTCGAAAATCAACAAGCAACCATTGTCGCTGGTAATTTTACGAACTTCCTGAAGAAATGCTTTCGGATGAAAATCAGCACGACGACTTTGTACAGGCTCTACCATGACCGCCGCAATCTCATGTGCCCGCTGACGAATGATTTCGAGCGATTCCGGTGTGCCGTAATCCAGTACCAGCATGTTTTGAACGGATTCAGGCATAATACCTGCTGCCGCCGGAACCGATTTGAATTTTTTAGTTCCACGAAGAATGACTTCATCGTTGATGCCATGGTAGGATCCGTTGAAACTAATTATAGTAGATCGGCCTGTAACGGTTCTGGCTATACGCATTGCACCGAGTACTGCTTCTGATCCGGTATTGCAAAATCCTGCGCGATCAGAATTGGTTAGCTCACAGATCATCTTCGCCACTTCTCCGGCCAACTCATGTTGAGGGCCCAATTCATATCCGCGTTTTAATTGTTCACTAATGGCTTCCACGATAAAGGGTGGATTATGTCCGAACATATTTGATCCGAATCCATTCAACACATCCACGTATTCATTTCCGTCGATATCCCAGATACGAGAACCCAAAGAACGATTGACCACCGGCTGATAGATCATCTCTTTCAGATGAGGTTTGAATCCGGTAACAACACGTGGGTCTGCTAAATGCGGCCGATGTTGTTGTGTATAAGCTTTCGATAATTTTGTTTTCTGAACGTAGGCTGATTTAAATGCTTCCAGCCATTGCACCTGTTTTTCGGTGAACTGACTGTTGACACTTTTTCAATACGCGCCACAGCACCAAAAGGCTTCTTCAGTTCTTTTTCTTCGTCAGGAGTGATGAGGGCATCTTTCGTGGCGTTCACAGAAGGTGCTGCTGTTGGAGGAGGAGTATTCGAAATAGCTGCTGCTACCGGACCGGGAGGCATTGCTGCAGGTACTTGTCCGCTGAGCATCATGAGTTGTTGCTGCATGAGCTGTAATTGCTGATTGATCACTGCTTGCACACTACCATCGTTTGGAATGGTATTTTGCATCTGTGCGACGGGCTGAAAATTAAATGCCGGAGCATTTTGCGCAACTGGTGCAGCAGTGGCTTGCTTCGGTTGAGACGGTGCAGCCGGAGCAGCAACAGGAGCCGGAGCATCCGGTGGTAACTGCTGATCAAAATAATCAGAGAGACTGTTGAGTGTGGAAAGGCTTTCATTCAACTGACGGAAGGTTACTTTCACACCGTACTTTTTGGTAAGCGTTAACGCTACCGAAGTCAGGAAGAGGGAGTCAAGCCCCAGTTCTACAAATCCGGCGTTGCGATCTGCTCCTTCCAGTTCCATCCCTGAAGCTTCTTCGAGGATATCGGAAATTTCTTTTACTAATCGTTCTTTTCGTTGTTGTGACATAGCTGCAATAGTTTGGAAATCGGAATTGTTTTCTGTTATTGTTTCTTGTTGTGTTTCTTGTGATGAATAGGTTGGAAGCTCCGTTTGCGCAGGAGGATCCAGCCAGTAGGATTTATGCTCAAAAGGATATCCGGGCAAGGCTGTTCGTTGCCGGTTCTCCAGCGCATAGAAGGCTTTCCAGTCTATGTAAATTCCATTTAACCATAAATGACCTATGGCACCAAGTAATGCTGTCCATTCAGCATCATTGAGGGATGAATCACCCAGCGAAGGAATAGCTTTTTGCGATTTCGGATCAATGGCCTGTTGTCGTGCCAATGTCGTCGCTGTATTTCTCGGTCCGAGTTCCAACATGACCATGCGGGGCTTGTCTGTCCACAAAGCTTTCACCCCTTCTGCAAACCGAACTGTGGCCCGCAGATGTCCTGCCCAATACATAGGATCTTTAGTTTCTTCATCACTGAGCCATTTCGTAGTGACTGTTGAAAGAATAGGTAAAGCCGGTGCTTTGAGTTCAATCTTTTTTACCAGCTCAGCAAAGGGGGCGATAACCGGCTCCATCATGGGAGAGTGAAAGGCATGAGAAGTATGCAATGGTTTGCAGATGACTTCTTCCGCTTCCCATTTACGTTGTAATTTTTCTACTTCATCATAGGGTCCGGCTACGACACATAATTGCGGACCATTTACTGCGGCTATGGATATTTTATCATTCAATAAAGGACGTATCGCTTCTTCGGACAGGCGTACCGATAGCATAGCGCCACCCGGACAATTCTGCATCAGCTTACTTCTCCCGGCAACAATCGTCAACGCATCTTCCACGGTAAATACTCCGGCGATGGTAGCAGCCACGAACTCACCGATACTATGTCCAATGAGAGCAGCCGGTTTGATGCCCCAACTCATCCACAATTGCGCGAGACTATAGCCAATGGTGAAGAGTGCAGGTTGTGTATAGTAAGTTTGCTTTAGCAAATTTTCCGCATCTGCATTGCCTTCTTCAGCAAAGAGTAATTCTCTTAAATCACGTCCCAGCAATGGTGTCAGGATAGCCGCACATCGGTCAACAGCTTCTTTAAAGATGATTTCATCACGGTAAAGCGCTGTTCCCATTCCTACATACTGTGATCCCTGACCGGGGAACATAAACACAACTCCCTCGGCCTGCTGTTGCAAGACATGACGGGAGCTGCGTTTAGGATCCCCTTGTTCAAGTAGCGTAGTGGCATCGCCGTTATCATTTACCACACCAAACCAGCGCTGGGCAAAATCATGCCTTCCGGTTTGTAAGGTAAATGCGGCGTCGGCGGCGTTCAGCCCGGGGTTATTATGGACATATTCACGGAGGTCTTGTTGTCGCTGCGCAAGTGCATTTTCAGTCTTGGCAGATAAGAGCAGCAAATGTTTACTTCTGGCAGGTCCGGAGGGGACAGGAACAGGAGCCTCTTCCAGAATCACATGTGCATTGGTACCACCCACACCAAATGAACTCACCCCCGCACGACGTGGTAAACGTGAAGTATCCCAGGGGCGAAGTGTGTTGTTGACAAAGAAGGGGCTATCGGAAAAATTGATTTGTGGATTCGGTGATTGATAATGAAGACTGGGAGGTAACTCCTTATGGTAAAGGGCAAGAGCGGTTTTAATAAAGCCGGCCACACCTGCAGCAGAGGTTAAGTGTCCGATATTGGTCTTTACCGATCCTAATGCGCAATATTGTTTTTCAGAGGTATGTTCGCGGAACGCTTTGGTGAGCCCTTCAATCTCGATGGGATCACCTAACGGTGTCGCAGTACCGTGAGTTTCTACATACGAAATGGTAGACGGATCTACGCCGGCCATGGCTTGAGCCATGCTGATCACTCCGGCCTGACCTTCAACGCTGGGCGCTGTAAAACTGCCTTTGTCACCTCCATCGTTATTCAATGCAACACCACGCACCAAGGCATACACGGTATCGCCATCAGCAAGTGCATCTTCATAGCGTTTGAGAACGACCATGCCGGCACCGTCGCTAAATACTGTACCACGAGCACCTGCATCAAACGTTCGTGTATGGCCATCTTCAGAAAACATGGCACCTTCTTCATACCGCTGACCACTGTTTACAGGCGAGGTGACGGCAACACCACCGGCGAGGACCATATCACACTCTCTGTTCCAAAGTGCATTGCATGCCTGAGAGATAGCAGTAAGGGAGGTTGAACAACCGGTATGTACACTTACGGCAAGTCCTTTCAGATTGAGTTCATAAGCAATACGGGTGGCGATATAATCTTTTTCGTTCTGCGTCATGGCG
This sequence comes from Bacteroidota bacterium, assembly GCA_016721435.1. GTDB lineage: Bacteria > Bacteroidota > Bacteroidia > AKYH767-A > OLB10 > JAJTFW01. The sequence continues at coordinate 15,931 of JADKIC010000029.1, read as the reverse complement.
AGGAAAGATCCTACGCGCTGAACAGCCGTTTTATTAGGGAGTACATTATTGAGGTAGTAGGTGCTGTTTCCCATACCGGCAAAGACACCTATCATGCCTTCATAGCGGGAGGAGGCGTGGCCGGCATGCTCCAGGGCGTTCCAGGCCAATTCCAGTAAGACACGTTGTTGCGGATCAGTTACCTTCGCTACATTAGGATTCATATTAAAAAATGGTGCATCGAATCCGGATGCATCTTTCATTATACCTCTAACCGGTACATATTGCGGATCATCAATCACATCTTTCGGAATAGACGGATCCAGCTCTTCCGGTTTAAAGAAGGTGATGCTTTCAACGCCATTACGCAGGTTATTCCAGAATTCTTCCACAGTGTCCGCACCCGGTACGCGAAGCGACATGCCTACAATGGCTATTGCATCATTCGCAGTATTCGCACCCTTCGTATGGCGCGCGGCGGCACGTTCACGCATGGAAACTTTAAGCTGTTTGCCGGTATCTTTTCCTTCAATGGAGGCGCTGAGACCTGCTACTGTCGGATGCTGGTATACTTTAATAACGGATACGTCTATACCAAATTCCGCTTTCAGGTACGCCACAAATTGAAGTGCGAGCAATGAGTTTCCTCCGAGGTCAAAGAAATTATCTTTGGTACCAATGGGTTCAATATTGAGTAAGGAGGACCACAATGAACAAATGTTATTCTCTAAAGGGGATGACGGCGCTGTAAAAGGCACGTCCAGCTCGGGTCTTTTAGTGTCCGGTTTCGGGAGACTACGGCGGTCAATTTTTCCGCTCGGAGTTCGGGGAAGAGCTTCCATCTGAACAAAAGCAGAGGGCATCATATAATCAGGAAGGCGGGTGTGCAGGAAATTGCGTATATCCTTAACGTTTAGTGTATGTCCCGGATCCATGACCAGGTACACGACCAGTTTTTTCTCGCCCGGCTTATCTTCTCTCACAGTGGCAGCAGCCTGTGAAACATACTCAAAACGTCCTGCAGCTACTTCTATTTCACCGAGCTCTATTCTGTAACCACGTACCTTAACTTGTCCGTCAATGCGGCCGAGATATAGAATATTTCCATCCGGCATTCGCCTGGCGAGATCACCGGTCTTGTACATTTTTTCACCCTTTCGGAATGGATTCTCCAGAAAGCGTTCAGTGGTGAGATCGTCGCGTTTCAGATAACCATCAGCAAGGCAAAGACCGGCGGCAAAGAGTTCGCCTTCTTCACCATCTTTCACTAAATTCCCGTTTTCATCCAGCAAATAAATTTCCGACTGCTGAATCGGTTTGCCTATAGCAGGTAATGCAGGCCATGTATCAGGAGTGCCTTCTAACAGGTACGAGGTAACGACATGTGTTTCGGTAGGACCGTAATGATTGTATAATTTACAATGCGGAATACGGTTGAAGAAATCAACGAGCGCCGGAGTTACCTGCAATTGTTCACCCGCCGTAATAATTTCCTTGAGTGAGGGTAACGTAGAATCCGCATGTTTGGAAAGTTCACATAAGCTTTGAAGAGCGATAAAAGGCAGGTACAATCTCTCAATCCGGTTTTCGTCAATGAATTTCAACAAGGCGAGTGCATTCAACCGCAGTTCGTCATTGATCAAACAAATGCATCCGCCATCACACCAGGTACTGAAAATCTCCTGAAAGTGAACATCAAAACTGACAGGTGCAAATTGCAAAGTTCTCCCTTCATCATGAATGGATGTTTGGCTGATTTGCCAGTCTACCAGATTCACCAACGCGCGGTGAGGCATAACAACGCCCTTGGGTAATCCGGTAGATCCGGAAGTAAAAAGTACGTAAGCAGGCTGATTTTCAGCAATTTCTAAATTGGGATTGGTCGAAAGTCCTTCTGTTTTAACTTTATTAATGTCCAGGACTTCGAAGGACCCCTTCGGTAAACGTCGACCCAGCGCATCAGAAGTAATCATCACAGGGATGTCACTGATTTCTGCCATATACTGTAAACGCTCAGCAGGATATTCCACATCGAAAGGGACATAGGCAGCCCCGGCCTTCAGAACGCCGAGAATGGCAACCATTAGGTCGGAAGAACGCTCCAGACAAATCCCTACATAACCACCTTTCACATTGCCGTGGGCAGAAAGCTGGTGGGCAATACGGTTCGATTGTTCGTTTAATTCATTGTAAGACAGTGTTTTGCCATCATGAAGGATAGCAGCACGTTCCGGATGTTGTTGAGCTCGAAACTCGACCCATTGATGTATAGTTTTAGAGGTGGACATTTGTCGGATTAAAAGTGTGAATTGTTTCTGTTTACGTGATTTTTACTCATTAACATTATACAGAACTCAAGGATAAAAGTTACGCAAATTTCTGAAGTTTTATCTCTATAATTCAGGCTTTTATATTTAGGTTTGCCGGAGATGTTCATCCAGTTGCAGACAGAGAACCGCTCGTGAAAATGACCATGATCTCCTTCATTAAAATCAGGGTGTGACGCAGCATTCTCTATGTAAAATTATTAAAATGTATTAAGATGATACGACAAAGATAGTGGATAAAAAATGGTCAAAATGTCAGTTTTTCCATTTGGCACCTAAATTGACATCGGCAGAGCCGAAACCATAAAAAAATAAGCAGAAAACTGAAAATATGAGCACACAGCACGGTAAAATCAATGTTCAAACAGAGAACATCTTCCCTATTATTAAGAAATTCCTTTACAGCGACCATGAAATTTTCCTCCGTGAATTGGTAGCCAATGCGGTGGATGCGACGCAGAAACTTAAAACCCTGAATACGATAGCCGAAAAACCGGTGGAAACCGGGGAGCTTTTTGTTGAAGTCATCATCAATAAAGATGAAAAGACCTTAACGGTTAGAGATCGTGGTGTTGGAATGACGGGTGAGGAAATTGAGAAATACATCAATCAGATTGCTTTTAGCGGTGCGGAAGAATTTGTAAATAAGTACAAGGATCAGGCAACCGCGCAACTCATTGGGAAGTTCGGACTCGGTTTTTACTCGGCCTTTATGGTGTCGGACAAAGTGGAGATTCACTCACGGTCATGGCAAGCCGAAGAAGCCGATGCGGTGAGGTGGTCCTGTGATGGAAGTCCGTCATATACGCTCGATAAAGAGCCGAAACCGGACCGTGGAACAGATATTATTTTAAATGTCAATGAGGAGTCAGCGGAGTTTCTTGAGCCCGCCAGAATAAAAACATTGCTGAAGAAATATTGTGGCTTTCTTCCGGTGGAAATTCGATTTGAAGGAGAGAAAATAAATAATACTGAGCCGGCATGGGTGAAGAAACCGGCTGACTTAAAGGACGAAGACTATCGCGCTTTTTATAAAGAACTATATCCTTTTGCAGAAGAACCGCTCTTCTGGATTCACCTGAATGTGGATTATCCTTTCAACCTTACAGGAATACTGTATTTCCCTAAACTAAAGAAGAATCTGGAAGTGCAGAAAAACAAAATTCAACTCTATTGCAAACAGGTTTTTGTGACCGATGCCGTAGAAGGAATTGTTCCGGATTTTCTGACCTTGCTTCACGGGGTTATTGATTCGCCGGATATTCCATTGAATGTTTCCCGCAGTTACTTACAGAGTGATTCGAATGTGAAAAAAATCAGTAATCATATCCTGAAAAAAGTAGCCGATAAGCTGGAAGAGTTATTTAAAGAGAACCGTACGGATTTCGAAGCAAAGTGGGACGATATAGGTGTGTTTATCAAATATGGAATGCTGAGTGAAGAGAAGTTTTACGACAGAGCCGCGAAATTTTGTTTATTGAAAATGTAGACAAAAAGTACTTCACCTTTGAAGAATATCGTGAGTTAGTAAAAGTGAATCAGGAAGACAAGGACAAGAAATTTATCTATCTCTATTCAACACAGCCGGAAGAACAGCATATTTATGTAGAAGGAGCAAAGAATAAAGGATACGATGTGCTCTGGATGGATGGAGTGATTGACACACATTTTGTAAATTTCCTTGAGCAAAAATTAGAGGGAAGCAGTTTTGCCAGAGTAGATGCGGATACAGTGGATAAGTTGATCAACAAGGAAGAATCCAAAATTTCTGTACTTAATGAAGAGCAGCAAAATGCGCTCAAAGAAATTGCTGAATCCGTTGTAAATAAGGAAATCTATCATGTAAATTTTGAGTCATTAACAGAAAAGGATGCACCTGTAATGGTCACACGTCCCGAGTTTATGCGACGCATGAAGGAGATGTCGGCAACCGGCGGAGGGTATTCTTTCATGGGAGAAATGCCGGACCAATACAATCTTGTCGTTAACAATAATCATCCGCTTATGAGTAAAATCCTCACCGAAGAGAATGCGGTGAAGAAGACGCAACTCATGCAGCAGGCCATAGATCTTGCCTTATTAGGGCAGGGCTTATTGAAAGGAGAGGCAATGTCCAACTTCATGCGCAGGAGTGTGGAGATGTTAGGAAAGGATGAATGAACTTGTGGCGCTGAAGGACAGAGTTTTAATAAGAGTAGTTGTGATTAGGTATAGCGTTAAAATATCAATTTCTTACCGGAATATTCGGTAGAGTATTAAACCTTATTAATATTCAGCAGGTTAGTTGTCCTAAGCGATAATAAACGTTTAATATACGACTAAAGCGATGGCTACTCTTTAATTTTGTCTTCAGTTCGGTGATAATATACTTATTAACATTTCCGTTACAGGAATGAAAAACCGGTGTTAAAATAAGTGTAGAAACCGTCTAAATCAGTATTTTTGAAAATCAAATAACAGCAATAATTATGAGTCAGGAAATCACAGCAAAATTACTCTATTCACTTCCGGAGCAAACGGGTACTGGCAAAAATGGCCAATGGGTGAAGCAAGATTTTATCGTTGAAACGGAAGATCAATATCCAAAGAAAATATGTATGAGTGCATGGGGCGATCTGGTAAGTACCTTTAAGGCATTTGCACCCGGAACCCGTTTAAAAATTAATTTCCGTGTGGAATCACGCGAATACAATGGTCGTTGGTACACGGATGTTCGTCCATGGCGCGTTACAGTAGATGGTTCTGCACCCTCAAGTACACCGATGGACAATACACCTGTTGCAGCAGGAGCAATGTCAGATCCAATGTCAGGCTCATCCGGCGAAGCAGACGATCTTCCATTCTAGAAAAACATAACTCAATCAAAGCCCCTGTCTCCTCAGATGGGGGCTTTTTATTTTAGAGCGACTTTAGTTTTTTATAACCCACAGTGCCGACATCAAAGTCAGCCGGGAATTCATCTGATCTCCTCAGCACTGTTAGGGGCGACATCTCTGTAACCCGACAGCCCCTCTCTCCCTCGAGCCCTGTAGGTGCGACATCTCTGTAACCCGAACGCCCCTCTCTCCTCCAGCCCTGTAGGGGCTCCCCCCGGCGACATCTTGTAACCCAAGCCCCTCTCTCCTCGGCCCTGGCAATCTCTGTAACCCGAAAGCCCCTCTTCCTCCAGCCCTGAGGGCGATACTCTGTAACCCGAAAGCCCCTCTCTCCCTCCAGCCCTGTAGGTGCGACATCTCTGTAACCCGAAAGCCCCTCTCTCCCTCCAGCCCTGTAGGGGCGATATCTCTGTAACCCGAAAGCCCCCCCCCCAGCCGCCCCCCTCGGCGGGGCAAAACAGCCCCTCTCCCTCTAGCCCTGTAGGGCGACATCTCTGTAACCCGCGCCCCTCTCCCCCAGCCCTGTAGGGGCGACATCTCTGACCCGAAAGCCCTCTCCCTCCAGCCCTGTAGGGGCGATATCTCTGTAACCCGAAAGCCCTCTCTCCTCGCCCTGTAGGGGGCGATCTCTGTAACCCGCAGCGCCCCTCCCTCCAGCCCTGTAGGGGCGACATCTCTGTAACCCGAAAGCCCCTCTCTCCCTCGAGCCCTGTAGGGGCGACATCTCTGTAACCCGAAAGCCCCTCTCTCCCTCCAGCCCTGTAGGGGCGATATCTCTGTAACCCGAAAGCCCCTCTCTCCCTCCAGCCCTGTAGGGGCGACATCTCTGTAACCCGAAAGCCCCTCTCTCCCTCGAGCCCTGTAGGGGCGACATCTCTGTAACCCGAAAGCCCCTCTCTCCTCAGCCCGTAACCAGCCCCCCCGCCGCCTCCCCCGCCCCCCCCAGGCTCTTGTAACAAGCCCCTCTCTCCCTCGAGCCTGTAGGGGGACATCTCTGTAACCCGAAAGCTCCTCTCTCCCTCCAGCCCTGTAGGAGCGATATCTCTGTAACCCGAAAGCCCCTCTCTCCCTCCAGCCCTGTAGGGGCGACATCTCTGTTTCTTTGTGTGTTCGACATCATGATGAATATGAAATCTCTACATTTCATCACACCCAATCGGTTCCTTCGGCAGCTAAGTCTTGGTTGGAGTTTTCAATATTGATATGTTGAAATCTCATACACAATATAATAATTTTCGAAATAATCTCGAAATATATTTGTCAAGTAATTTTTCAAAGAAATCATTTTAAAAAAAATAATTTATGGCAAACACATTCACACAAATCATTATCCATTTTGTATTCGTTGTTAAAGGTAGATCCAACCTAATTAATGGGAATATAAAGGATACTATCGAAAAGTATATGTGTGGTATCATCAAAGAAAATAAATCAAAGCCGTTATCGATATATTGTAATCCAGATCATGTTCACATTTTAATTGGATTACATCCTGAAATTTCGGTTTCTAAAATGGCCGGTTTAGTTAAGGGTAACGCATCCAAATTCATCCACGAGCAAAAGATGATTAAAGGAAAATTTGAATGGCAGTCAGGATACGGTGCTTTCTCCGCTTCAAGGTCTGCTGTTCCTGTAATTTCAAAGTATATTTTAAACCAAAAGGAGCATCATAGTAAGAGCTCTTTTAAAAAAGAGTATGTAACAGTTTTGAAAGAAAATGAAATTGAGTTTACAGAAAAATATCTGCCGGAGTTTTATGATGCTGACCCCGATTTAGGTGTTTAGCTTAGAAGGCTATTTAACAGGGCTGGGGTAGCCGTAACTGAGGAGGTTTCGCCCCTACAGGGCTTACAGAGGTTTCGCCCCTACAGGGCTTACAGAGGTTTCGCCCCTACAGGGCTTACAGAGGTTTCGCCCCTACAGGGCTTACAGAGGTTTCGCCCCTACAATATAGCACTGAAAGCTAAGATAGCCTTTCAACCTTTGTTATTCCTACCTTTTCCTATTTTTACGCCTCAAATCATTCTATCATGGTATTACGCAGGCTTGTCGCTATCTTCTATCTGTTTATTCATTGTTCCGTTGCTGTTGCTGATGAGGGGATGTGGTTGCCACAATTGTTGCAGCAACTGAATGCAGCCGAAATGCGCATTAAAGGCTTGCAGATTCCGATTGAAGAAATTTACAACGTCAATAAAAATAGTTTGAAAGATGCGGTGGTTTCGTTTGGCGGATTTTGTACCGGCGAGCTTATTTCATCGAAAGGTCTTATGATTACAAATCACCACTGTGGTTTTAGCCAGATACAGAAACAAAGTACACTGGAGCATAATTACCTGCGAGATGGTTTCTGGGCTATGTCAATGAAAGAAGAAATTCCTTGTCCGGAACTTACAGCCACTTTTATTATCCGTATTGATGATGTGACGGCTTCATTCACTAACGCACTGGAAGGTCTAAGTGAAGAACAGCGGGCTGTGAAAATTAAAGAAATTGCTTCCGGTCTTGAGAAAAAAGCTATGGAAGGGACTCATTATGAAGCAGCTGTAAAGCAGCTTTATTCCGGTAACGAATTTTTTCTTTTTGTGTCAGAGACTTTCAGGGATGTACGGCTTGTTGGCGCACCTCCTTCCTCTATTGGAAATTTTGGAGGAGATACCGATAACTGGATGTGGCCAAGGCATACCGGCGACTTTTCGGTTTTTCGTATCTATGCAGATAAGGATAATAAGCCGGCAAAATTCAGTCCGGACAATATTCCTTTTACACCACGGCATCATTTCTCTATCAGCATGAGAGGTGTAGAGGAGGAAGATTTTACCATGGTGTATGGATTTCCGGGTCGTACACAGCAGTATATTTCCTCTTATCAGTTGCAAACAATCCTTGAAGTGAACAATCCTAATGGTATTAAGGTTAGGGATGAGCGTTTGCGTATCATGAATGAAGCAAGGAGAAGCAGCGAAGCACTGCATCTTCAATATGCCGCAAAATACAGTAGAGTCAACAATGCCTGGAAGAAATGGCAAGGGGAGATTAAAGGATTGACATTATCGAACGGTTTAAAGAAAAAACAGGACTATGAAATAGATTTTAGCAACTGGTGTAACGCCACTGAGGCGAACAAAATAAAGTACGGGCAGGTACTCCTACTCTTGAAAAACTTTATGCTCAGCACCTCCCTTATCTTTCAGCCAATGACTATTATGCTGAAGCGGTCTTTGGTGTGGAAATCATTTCCTATGCCAACGCTTATAAAAATTGATTGATGCTACTCTGGAAGAGAAGCCGGACACCGCTAAAGTCAGGATAGAAGCAACGAAACTGAAGTCCGGAGTTTCAGATTACTTCAAAGATTATGACGCGAGCACCGATAAAAAATGATGAGTAGCCTATTCAAGCTATTTGACGAAGGGGTTTCCGACTCCCTGAAACCAGAGTACTTTACGTTACTTCGAAACCGTTATAAATCGGATTTTAATAAAATGGCAGAAAAGATTTTTGAAGATAGTAAATTTGACGAACGGGCCGGAATGGAGAAAGCACTGTCTTCTTTCAACACTTCTAAAGCGAAATCCCTGAAGAAGGACCCTGCTTATCAGTTAGCGGATCAACTGTTAACCTTCTTCCGTTCAAAAATTCAGCTTAAGCTAGTAAGTTTCAATATTGAACTTCAAAAATGGAACCGCATCTACATGGCCGGACAAAGAGAGATGCAACCGGAACGAAAATTTTATCCCGATGCCAATAGTACTTTGCGCTTAGCCTATGGGAAAGTCAAAGGGTATGATGCCAGAGATGCTGTTTTTTATGAGTATCAAACCAATCTCGATGGCGTCATTCAAAAATATATTCCGGGACATGAAGAGTTTGATTTGCCTCCGCGTTTAATCGAATTACATCGCAACAAAGACTATGGAAGATACATGGTGAAAGGATCTGTACCTGTCGCTTTCATCGCTACCAATCATACCACGGGTGGTAATTCCGGAAGTCCCGTGTTGAATGCAAAAGGCCAACTCATCGGCACCAATTATGATCGGGTTTGGGAAGGAACAATGAGCGATATGCTATTTAACCCGGATATCTGTAGAAATGTAACGCTCGATATTCGTTATACCCTTTTTATCATCGATAAATTCGCCGGTGCGAAACACCTCGTGGATGAAATGGATATTGTAGAGTAATTGCCTTGCTGCTCGCTTCTGGCTACTCGCTTATTTTTAGCCGGTACTTGCAATCTTTAGAGTTGAGAATATGAGATACGCGTCCTGTAGGGCGGGGGTCTTGAATAAATTTTTGGTTTCGTCGGGAAATTTTGTCTGCCTTTTTTCCGGTATTAAACTTCCGGTTATGAATATATAAGCAAGAAGCGAGCGGCAAGAAGCAAGAAGCCAAATCGGCCTAATACATTCAGTTGCACGAAGACGTATTCAATAAGGAAACTAATCCTTCACAAATTCAAGTGAACGGATAGCACCTCTGTTATCAGTAGCTGATAAATAAAGTACATCTCCATCCAACATGACAATGGTCCAGGCACGGTTCAGATCTTCATCTGTAAATGCTGAATTAGTATATTGCAAAGAGTCAGGGAATGAGAATCCACTCAATTTTACATATGCTTTTGAAAAACGGGCATCGATAGAGTAGTTCCCTATAAAAGTATAATTAATAGTAGTATCTAAAGATGGATAATCTTTATCATAATTCAACAATACTTCTCCATTACTGAATGTCCATTTTTCTCGGGAGTCATTACTGTTGGCGTAAAGTACTTTCCAGGTTTTCTGGATTTTCTCATTCAATTTTTTCTCAGAAAGCAGCAAGTCGTTCTGCTCACAACTAATGAAGGTCATTGAAAGCAACCCGGCCAGAATAAATAAAATATTTTTCATGCGTATTTCGATTTTTTATAGACTTTATACCTTCTCTACTAATCAAAGATACAGTAAAAAACTTCCAAAGTATTACAAATGTCAGATTTTTGCCTGCCGTATGCGTTGTTCAATGGCTGTTGTTGAATAGCCCTCTACAAAGGGAATGGTTTTAACACTTCCTCCTCCTGCTATAACGACATCTGCACCCACTATATTCTCTATCTTGTAATCGGCTCCTTTTACCAGTACGTCGGGATTGACCAAACGAATTAATTCAAGGGGAGTGGGCTCATCAAAGAGGATAACGGCTGAAACACAAGACAATGCAGCCAGGACCAATGCCCTCGAACGCTCATCATTGATCGGCCTCGTTGGTCCTTTTAATCGGGAAACCGACTGGTCAGTATTGAGTCCGATAATCATCTTATCGCCGAAGTCGGCAGCATGTGATAAATAGTCCACATGTCCTAAATGCAATAAGTCAAAACAGCCATTTGTAAACACAATCTTACATCCCTGATCTTTCCACTTCTTCAGTTGTTCTGTTAATTGAAGGGCATCCATTAATTTGCTTTCCAGCTGTTGAAGATGGCTCATGCTGTTGCTGAATTACGATTTTTTACAAAAAAGAATAAACTGATCATGGATAGCGCACCGAGTAAAATTAATAATAATGTAGCGATCGCATGACTCATGGTGGCATATACTAATCCGTCGGTTTCAGTTAGTCCATATAATAAGAGTCCTTGCGAAACCAGCAAATGATACGTGCCGATTCCTCCCTGAACAGGTGCCGTCATACCAATTCCACCCAATACCATAATGAAGAGCGCGGCTGATGGACCGAGTGATGTGGTTTCCGGTAGAGCGAAGAAGCAGAGATAACTCATCATAAAATACATGGTCCATATAAACAAACTATGAAAGAGAAAGAGTCCTTTGTTTTTTACTTTGGTTATGCTCTTCAATCCATCTCCTAAACCCAATGCAAACCCGCGGATTTTCTGAATCAATGCAGGGGGATTCGACATCCTGAACAATGCATACAGTGAACCTCCGGCGATGAGAGCAATAACCAGGAGTATCACAATTAGAAATGTACCATTCCCTACTTTTTCTATCGCCGGTCCGATGATCTGTTTGTAGAGAAATCCTCCCAGAAGATCGAATTCGAGAAAAGCCGTCATGGCAATGCAGACGAGTAGCATGAAAACATCCGCCAGTCGTTCAATGATTACAGTGCCTACCAACTTTTCAAAAGGCACATCGTCACTCTTCTTCAGTGCACCACATCGGGAAATCTCCCCCAATCGCGGAATCGCCATATTGGCCAGATAGGCAAAGGTAACGGCATGATAAGTAGTACTCAGTCGGGGTTTATAACCTAGTGGTTCAATGAGTTGTATCCATCGCATCGCGCGGCTGATTAAAGCGGCCATGGAACAAAGGCAGGATAATCCGAGCCACCAGGGATTGGCTGTTTTCACTTTCTCCCAAACCAATGAAAAATCATGGTTACGGAAGGTGAGCCATAAGAGGGTTGCCCCAATTGCCAGGAAGAACAAGTTACGTAAAGCGGGTATCAATCAGCTGTTTAGGATTTTATTGGATGATTTTCAGGGTCCGGAAAGCAAATCCAAGGCTTAAAAGTCTTTGCTTCCTCGAAATCCATAACAGCAAAGGAAACAATTATAACGAGGTCGCCAACATACATTTTCCTCGCAGCCGGTCCATTTATACAGATTTCACCACTGCCTCTTTTGCCTGTAATCACATATGTTTCAAGTCGTTCACCATTGTTGACGTTCAAAACATGCACTTTTTCCCCTTCTATCAAATTGGCAACTTCCATCAATTCAGGATCAATGGTAATGCTACCAACATAGTTTAACTCCGCCTGAGTAATTCGGGCACGATGTATTTTAGATTTTAAAATTTGTATGGTCATAGCGGTGCAAAAATAAGGAAGAAGCCTCAGCATTTTGTAAAATAGAATTTGGAAATCTCCTAAGGGTTACGATTTCAATGTATAATAGATATTGTGTGAATGTTGGTGATGAATAAAGTTTACGTCCCTGCACTACCGGACTACGAATAGATCAGCAGATTATTTTCTACTTTAGCCCTGTAATTGACAGGTCGGGGAAATTTCCTTCCAAGATCCTAACTGATTAATAATTATGAAATTCGGAAAAGCCAGAAAAATTTTTATTGTGGAAGATGATGAGTTACAAAGCTCGTTGCTGATGGACCGCCTGACGAGGGATATTCCACATACAGTAACCATTTTCCCCACCGGCGAGGATTGTTTGAAACATATCCACGAAAATCCGGAAATTATAATTCTGGACTATCACCTGAACAAGGATAAAAAAGATGCGGCAACCGGAATGGAAATCCTGACTGTGATTAAAAAAGCGAATCCGGATATTCATATTATCATGCTCAGCAGTCAGGAACGATACAGTATCGCTTTGCAGAGTATTCAGAAAGGAGCGGAACAATATGTGGTGAAGGACGCGACTGCTTTTGAGAAAATTAATAATCTGGTGAACGACCTGAAGTAAATAAGTGCAGTTGATGATTTAATTTTTTCCAACCATTTGTTCAAGATTAAGGTAGCTCTGCCCAAATAAAGAATTGATTTTACTTTTATCCTTCGACATTCTAAAAAGATGAATAGAATTACATGTCTTGCCTTAGCGATCCTCGCATTTGTATTTTCTTCTTGTTCATCAGAAGTGGATGGAACGGAAGCCAAAAAAATCGTGGAGCAATTGCTGACAGATTTGAAAAACGAAAAGTACGATGCGTTGGATACGTATTATACTTCCTCGTCCAATCAAAGCGAACCCCTGCAAGCCAAAATGGAGAAATTTATTCGTTTGCAGGATACCACCGGTCCGATAGAAAGCTATGAATATGTAAGCGAGGATAAAAAGTACGATGAGGCATCGGGGTACAATCAATTGACACTTATCTATAAGGTGGTTTGCAGCAGAGTTGTTTTAAAGGAAACATTTATTCTGGTGAAGGATGAAGGGAAGACCGGCATCATTTTTCAGAACACGGAAAACTGGCCCGAGGAGCAGAGTAAATAATTGATTCCCGGTACTCCTATCTTCCGTTTTTAACCCGAAACCTTTCTTCATAGCCCTGCATTTCATCCCTGCAAATGCATTTTATCCCTGAACGATTACATTTTCTCCCATTTTTTGCAGTTAACCCCTTCTTACTTGACCGGAAAAAATATCGATTGCATTTTTGTCGAATCAAAGGTTAAGAAAATGTTGACACTTCTCTCCATGCTGCTGATGGTCTCCCCCATTCCGGGAGATGTACGATCTCTCATTTATCTTTTGTTGGAACTTCTCGTTTCGATTTTGAACTTTCTGCTTACGATCATTTAACCGATGGGTCTGATGAAACATATCACACTGCTGATTGCCTTATCGACAGGCCTGTTTACCGGTGTTGCCGCACAGGAAAATCAGCAGGGCACCCAAACCCGTCATCGTTTTGCGGAGATGTACCTTGGAGCGGATATGCGTTTTTTTCCCGGAGCAGGAACGCATACGAAGATCATTTCTGCAGAGGGTGCTTTGAAGAACCGGGAGCTGGATGATTATGCCGGGAACCGGTTACTCATCGGCGCTACTCATTTCTGGGGACATGCAGATTTCTTTGTGGCCATTCCCGTCACTCGTTTTAAAGAAGCTGCTTTGAGCACCGGCGTAGAAACAGGAGGACGCTATTTTCCGTGGAAGATAGAGAAGGGGAAACTCCGGCCCTGGTTAGGCATTTCACTGGCAGCAACCTCGTACAAACAGGGAGAAGGAACCAAACAAACACGATTTACGGCTCCTATCAGCAGCGGCGCAAGCTTCCGGACACGCAATCATCTCATTGAATTCTCTGCAGCGATGGATTTCGGTAAGGCGCAACGTTATTATATCAGCAGAGATGTAGCGACAACTGTTTCACTGCATAAAATGAGTTTTGGTCTTTCCTATAAATATTTATTTGATGTCACTTTAAGTGCGGAGAAAGACTGGCAGAGCGGTCGTACCCAACGCATCACCGATACACTGGCGGCATTGAACAGGCTGAACGGCTTCACGATTGCTGCGGGACCTTCTTCCGCATTCTATTTAAAATTATCTGATCATAATGCCTCCGAGCACCCGTTCCTCGGACAACATAAAAGCGCAAAAGTATTTCCTGATCTGGCCATCGGTTACTATTGGCACAAGACCGATTTGCAATTGAGTCTGGCATATCGTCCTGTAAAAAGTGAGCTGGAGGCCTATGGTTACGAGCAAAAGTTGCATCGTAAATCAATTACGCTGGAGGCGTATAAGTTTATCGGCGATTACCATGGCTTTGTGCCTTTCGTTGGACCTTCGGTAAGCTATGAACATCTTTCTCTCCATGAAAAAGAAGCGCAAGCAACCCCGTACAAAAAGGAGAAAGAGTACATCCGTCCCGGCATCACCTTTGGCTGGGATATCCGACCCAACCGCATTCAGTCGATGCTGCTCCGCACCAACCTCCGCTGGATTCCCAATTTAAATTTATCAATGAAGGATGGTAAAAAAATCTCCTTCGAGCAATTGGAATTTAATTTTATTCAATTGGTGGTTTTTCCGGGAAGGATGTTTTAGGATAGTTTTGCCTTGCATTAACATCATTTCAGAAAATGAAAGCATAAATGAATTGGTCATTTATTTGCCTTTGACTTTCAGGGATTTAATATTAAAAATAAACATGAAGAGAATAGGAATACACCAGTTTTTTATTTTAGTTTTCATATTCCTTAAGATTTTACAATTTTTAGATACGTGTTAGAGCCGTTGGACAAATTCAATTTCAGAAGATAACTCCCGGGAACTAAGAAACCTAAATCAATTAATTGATCTTGTCAATTGAATAATTAAGTGTAAGTATTGTCTTTCCTTCCAATGAAAGAACTTGAACATGTTTTATTGAGGAAAATAAATTTTTAAATTGAATTGAAGAGTGGAATGGATTTGGGAATACAGTAATTACTTCTTCTTGTTTATTTATATCATCTGAAACAGCATTTGGGATACATTGATCAAAGCGATTTAAAACGATCGACTGAATATTAAATGTAGTTGCTTATAAATTATTATTGAAGAGTCTACGGTTATTGCGTTGATGCTGGAGTCATTTGAAAAGATAGGTGTGGAAGAAAAGGGAACAGGGTTAATATAGCAACCAACACCTGAAAAATCACATTTTGAAATTAACATCTCTTGTTTTCCATTCAATGTATATTGAGTTAAACCAACAATAAATAGATCATTATTTATAACAGTCGCTGATTGATTATTTATTTGCAGAAAAGGAAAGGTTGAGCTGTAGTATTATTACTTAACATGTATCCCGTTGAATCAACAATAAATATATTTCAGCTGCTAAAAAATATAATTGTTGAATTGACAGAATTTAAGGTCGCTTTAGAAACGTGAAGCCAATTATTATAATACTTATTACTGTTTTTTATTGTAAATTGGAGTCTAATACACATATCACAAATCCATCACGGATATAATTGGTTGTCGTTAGATCTTCGTAAAAAATATTCAACTCCTTTGTGAGATTATTGTAAATTAATCCAGCAGTTGAACTCACATATAACTCCATAGTATCTTGCAATTGCCATTTGTTAAGAATATCGCCTAGTTTATTTATTTCAAGTATATAAGGAACACGCAAGAGCGAAATTGTGTCTTCTATATTATATACAGTTAAGAAAAACTATTCCTGTGTTCATGATAAATATATGATCCGATGCCAGTCTCCACATGTGGAGATATGCTATATGTTTTATTAAACATGATTT
>JADKIC010000028.1 GCA_016721435.1 Bacteroidota bacterium | reverse complement strand
TATTTCGTTATCCCACAATGCAAGTAGTTCACTACCACAATTTCCCCCAAATAGATTTCAAGGATGCCTGGGATTTACAAGAAAAAATTCTGGCCGAAACAGTGCGTCAGAAAGTGGAGAACAGATCCTTGCCTGAAGACCGCAATTTCCATCCCGGCATTTCTGCTATTTTGCGAACATCCACACGTATATACCCTGGGCAAAAGTGGTGCTGAAGCCCATTTACTGGCGGATGAGCGTTTGTTGAAAAGCATTGGTGCAACGTACTATAAAATTAATCGTGGAGGAGATATCACCTATCATGGTCCCGGACAATTGGTGGGCTATCCCATTTTCGACCTGGATCATTTCTTTAATGATATTCATAAATACCTGCGTTTGCTGGAAGAAGCCATCATTCTGACATGTGCTGATTACGGTATCAAATCAGGTCGCATTCCCGGATTGACGGGAGTATGGCTGGATGAAGATGATCCGATAAAAGCCAGAAAGATTTGTGCATTTGGTGTGCGCTGCAGCAGATGGGTCACGATGCATGGGTTCGCTTTTAATATTAATAATGACCTTTCTTACTTCAACAAAATTGTTCCTTGCGGAATCCCCGATAAAGGGGTAACCTCACTACAAAAGGAATTGAATCGTGAAGTGAATATGGAGGAGGTGAAAGCGAAAGTGTTGCTTCATATGCAAAGCTTGTTTCCCTTTAGTGTTCGCTCCGGTATGAATGAAGAACTTCCGATTGCCAGCACCCCGTCATCCGCGAAAATCCCTTCATCCGGTTAATCCGTGCTTGCCTGACGGAAGTTAGGTTCAAAACTACTTGTTTAGAACGCAGATAAAACTGATTAAGCGGATTTACACGGATTTGTTTATTGGTAAATCGCTACTTTCGGTTCCGGATTTATATATCCTGCATGAAGAAAATATTCAAATTAATTGGTAAATTAATATTACTTGTTTTGCTTGTTTTCAACGCCTGGATTTTAATCAGCGGTCAAACATGGATCTATAAAGCACTTGTATATAATTTCGTTGATATTGATGACAGAGCGATTTTCATCCAACGTCAGGTACCGAACGGCACTCCTCGTCCATGGCCGCTTGCTGCTAATTACAATAAAGTGAAACCCGATACGGCCACCGAAAATGAATTGATACGGGAACACAGTGTTGCCTGGCTGGTGATTCATAACGATTCGATTTTGTATGAATCTTATTGGGAAGGTTTTGGTGATTCAGCTTTATCGAATTCCTTTTCCATGTCGAAAAGTGTGATTGGGGTGCTTACAGGTATTGCATTGAAGGAAGGAGCGATTAAAAGCCTCGATCAGCGTGTCGATGAGTTTATTCCGGAATATAAAAGTGATAGTAAAGGAAAGTTAACCTTACGCCATCTCATTACTATGTCGGCAGCACTGAGCTGGGATGAAGCCTATGCCAGTTTGTTTAGCGTGACCACCGAGGCCTATTATGGAAAGGATTTGAAAGCATTGATGGATGGTCTTGAAGTAGTGGGTACTCCCGGCAAGGACTATTATTATCAGGGCGGAGCAACTCAGTTGTTAGCGATGGTCATTATGCGTGCAACGGGAAAAAATCTGAGTGATTATTGCTCTGAAAAATTATGGAAACCGATCGGTGCGGAGTACCCTGCGGGAGTGGACCATCGACCGCGAAGGTGGAATGGAGAAAGCTTCCTGTTGTATCTATTCCAATGCCCGCGATTTTGCGAGAATCGGAGCCCTCTATCTGCATCTTGGAAATATGTACGGAAATCAATTGGTAGATACTTCCTTTGTTTTGGAAAGTGTTATGCCCGCCCCTTTACTGAATGAAGGCAAACCAAATACCGAGTACGGCTACCAGTGGTGGATATCCGAAGTGGATGGGAATAAGATCTTTTATTGCCGGGGAATTCTTGGACAGTACATTGTTGCAGTACCTTCAAAAAACATAATCATGGTACGCCTCGGTCATCACCGCAATCAGGCACCGGATAAATCCCTGATTGATCTACCCATTTATGTTCGTGGTGCAATAAAAATGGCTAATCTCAATTGAATACTGCTCCTCATTTGTCGAAAGTAAAATCCGCGTTCATCCTAAAAAATCAGTGTATGCCCAAAGGGCATCAGCGTTCCCTATAAAATATAGATCAACCCGGTAATAGCAATGGCAAAATTAAGTCATAAGTCATTGACAAATAAGTAGTAACCAGTCGGAAATCTATATGTTAAATACCGTTTTTTTGCCGTATCTTTGCAACAATAGTTGACGGAATTCGTTTCAAATTAAGAGCAGAAAAATATGTTGAGAGATATCCAGCGTGTGGCCGTAGAAGACATCGCCATAGCCGTTGTTCCAAAAGATTTAATTGCTGATGAAGAAGGACCTTTATGGGAAGTATACATCCTGAATCTCAAAAAATATCCCATCGAAAATGTAATTGTTGCCAGCAAAGGGTATGGTGTTTTTAACGGTGAAGATGTAAAAACCTCTACATTGCGCCATTATTTAGGTGATATGCCTCCGATGAGTTTTATGCTCATTGAGCCTATTCAGGAAAAAGTCTTCGGTTTGAACAATGAGTACTGGCTCAGCTTTTACATCAACCGCGAAATCTTCGATAAGAAATATATTTTCCTCCCGGAGTCCATTAATGAATCTTATTTTACGATGATACCGCTGCTGGAGAAACGGGGAGTCATGATAAGGTGATAATTTTTGGTTTCTTTTAACTGTCGGGTTGAATCAGATTTTACTTCTATAAATTGAAATTAATGAGTTGATGAATTGATGAGTTGATGAATTTTTGAGAAGATTTGTGAATGAATTGATAAATTTTAGTTTTTTATTTAACTGTCAATGAGAGGAAGTTGGACTATTTCAAAGTTGTGTTATAATAAACAAACAAGTCAACTAAATTAGAATAAGTTTTATAGAGCGATAGATGCAGGCGCAGGTTGCCTCAAAGCACCTGACCGGTAGCCGGTAGCCGGCAGCTGGCAGCAAAGAGCTAAATATTTATATCCGTTTAAATACGACTAATAGATCTTCTCGCAATTATATTTGTAAAAAACAGATCATGTTAAATAACATTCAACTGGAAGATGTTTTATGTCTCGATATTGAAACAGTTCCCCAATTTCCATCCTATGATGAAGTGCCACCGGATTTTCAAAAACTTTGGATGCGAAAAGCGGCGAATCTGAAACATGACGAAACTGCAGATGAAAACAGGATATATGAACGAGCCGGCATCTATGCAGAGTTTGGAAAAATAATCTGCATTACCACCGGATTTTTGTCTAATAAAGAAGGGCAACGCATGTTCCGATTGAAGTCATTTTATGGTGATGATGAAAAGGTGTTATTGGAGAATTTCGCGGAGTTGTTGAGACAAATTTCCGAACAAAGGAAAAAGACCGGTCGGGCTCCGATGATTTTATGCGGGCATAATGCCAGGGAATTTGATTTCCCCTATGTGCCGTCGTATGGTGGTTCATGGTATCGAATTTCCTCCTCAGCTTGACCTCTATGGTAAGAAACCCTGGGAAGTGCCGCATCTGGATACGATGGAACTCTGGAAATTTGGCGATTATAAGAACTATACTCCGTTAAATTTACTGGCCTATATATTGGGAATTCCTAGTCCGAAGGATGATATCGATGGTTCGCAGGTAGGAACTGTGTATTGGAAAGAAAAAGACCTGGAACGCATTGTAACGTATTGCCAAAAGGATGTGGTTACCGTGAT
Organism: Bacteroidota bacterium; assembly: GCA_016721435.1. Lineage (GTDB taxonomy): Bacteria > Bacteroidota > Bacteroidia > AKYH767-A > OLB10 > JAJTFW01. Next base: position 64,766 of record JADKIC010000028.1, on the reverse strand, counting down.
GCAGATTTTATTACGGCTTAAAAATGAAGTGTTATTGCTGCCGGAAGAGGTAGTTGTAGCTTAATTCACGGGTGAAAATACTGCCTTCATCAAAAAAATGAATTTATCTATTGCGGTTCTGAATTTTATTTTTACTTTTCCATACCCAATTCATCCGCAAGGGTGAAATACCAACCAAAACCAACTCCTATGCAGCTACAACCGACCAGCCTCAAATTAAAGATTTTATTGGCATTCATGTTATTGTTTTCATTCCATCTGAACGCCCAATGGATTCAGGTAACACCAAACAATTATGATTTTTGTACTTCACAAAATGTAACATATACCAATTCATTCGTTGATCCGAACTATACGTACGAGTGGTACATTGAGGATTACGCAGATTTTGATTGGACCGGACAACCCATAATATTGGGGCCCGGTTTCGGAACTTCCTTTAGTATAAATACCGGAAGTTTTGGTTCCGGATGCAGGATTCGTCTGAATCAGTATGATATGAATGCTAACTTGGTTGGATCATCTTCCGTACCTATGGTATCCAGTGTGGGTAATAACCTTATTCCGGTATATAGCAATTATATGGGTTGTGGTGATTTGCAGGTGCCTCCCCATTTCGAACCCTGGTCAACCAGCCCTCTGCGATGGGCGATGTGGTACAAAAATGGCGTAGCCACCGGTGTGCAAAGTTATTATTTTTCGGGCCCGCTGACAGATTCAGCCGTGTATGAATTTAAAACCAAATTGACATGTGGTGATACCATGACTACAGGCCCCATTCCCGTTACAAGACCTTCCAAACCTACGATATCCACACAAGGTTCCACTACCATTTGTCAGGGCGACACCTTGACGATTACGGCAAATAGCAGCATAACCATTCATAACTGGACCAAGGATAATGTAGTGATTCCCGGATCTTCCGGCTTGACAAGTATTAAAGCGACGCAGGCTGGTAGTTATCGTGTTCAGGGCAGATATTCAAGCGGTGGAGGAACCTATTGTTATATATTTTCTGAACCGATAGTCGTTTCTGTCAACCCGGGTGCGTTTATTACCTCACCTATTTATCAGGTATGTAACGGTGACTCTGTGTTACTGACGTGTACACCTGCGAATAGTTATGTCTGGAAAAAGAACGGTAATGTAATTTCAGGAGCCAATGGTCAGACATTATGGGTGAAAACTTCCGGTCAATACAGGGTAATTACTTCCGGACTTGTTTGTAATACCAGTTCTATTAAAAGATATTACCTTTTTAATAATCCTACCTATATCCGTTTCTCCCAATGGAAATGTTTCTCTATGTTCCGGTGCCGCAGCCATCACCGCATCCGGCTCGAATATTTCCTCTTATCAATGGTATAAAAACGGAACTGCGCTTGCAGGCGGCGTGTTATCAACGTTGACGCCAACAAGCAGTGGTAAGTATAAATGTACAGTTGCTAATGTAATCGGTTGTGCAAAATCCTCCTCTAATGTCACTTTACTTCTCAAGCTTCTTCATCAACCTTGCCTGTAAAAACCTCACACTTAAGCCGGCTTCGATGGAAGAGATGCTATGTACTACTTGCATTTGGATCTTTTGGTACTAATTTCGGCTATACCCCTTCTATCGAAGTGTCAAATTGGTATAAATATTTCCGAACTGCAGAAAGAGGCTTTCTTGATTTTGATCTTTCTACATTACCTGCAAATAGTCCAATTATAAGTGCTACATTAAAATTATGGGTGGATACCATTGATACTAAATTATTCAATTACCCTCCCAATTCGTTGTACTTTAAAAGATGCATTCAGCCTTGGCAAGAAAATACTGTGACCTGGAATAATCAAATTCTTGCCAATGATTATCAGGCATCAGCAATACCTTGTTCAACAATTCAATCAAAGGCTTATTTAAACGTAAATGTGGCTAATCAGCTTAAACACTGGTCCTATGTCCCCGGTGAACGATTTGGTTTTATGATGCAGTTTGAAGAAGAAAATCATGCCTTGAGTTGGGCCAGTATCGCTTCTTCTGACAACCCTTTCGCTTCACATCATCCTAAATTGACCGTCAAATATTATTATGCCGATATTATTCCAAACGGTCCTATGAATCTCTGTACCGGTGGAAATGTTGCCTTTACTACTAACGTTGGTCCCTATACGTATAAATGGTATAAAAATGGCGTTGCGATTGCCGGCGCTAATTCAAATACATATACAGCAACCACTGCCGGTGATTATTTTGTGATGTTGACCGATGCTGCAGGATGTGCAGTGAGTTCGATCGTCAGAAAAGTGACCATGAATGCTGCTCCGATAGTAAATCTTACCCCTTCCGGAGTGATAAATTATTGCTCTGGAGATACCGTTGTGCTCTCCGCAGATAGCTTGCCGGGATATACATTTCAATGGAAGAAAAATAATGTAAACATTGCAGGAGCAACATCCAGAACCTATAAGGTAACGCAGTCCGGTACTTTTTCTGTGAAAGTGACTTCTTCCTGTGGGCCTTTTTCCATTGATTCTGTTGTTTGCAACAAGAAGTTTAATCCTTCCGGTTCCTATTACCAATGAGGCTATGATAAAACTGCAAGGTGTAGAAAAGTATGATGATATAATGTTTGAGTTATATGACATGAGCGGGAAGAAATGGATAAACATCCCCTGTATGGGAGATGTAACTGCGCTGAAGGATCAAAACATCAGCAACGGTATTTATCTGCTGCGTACCTTGAAGGGAAAAGAACAATTGTCGGTTACGAAGGTTGTATTTGCAAGGTAAATGCTGTTAAAAATAAGCAAACAGCGCTTTTCCGAAAACAATGCATCCAATAAATGCGGCACCAATGGCCGTTAATAAAACAGCTCCTGCAGAGAGGTCTTTGATCTTTTCTGCAAGCTGATGGTGATCCGGTGAAATAAAGTCAACCAATTTTTCTATGGCTGTATTAAAGGCTTCTGCAACATGCACCATAGTCATGGCCAGAACAAGTAAACACCATTGGGTGAAGGATACATCCAGCCACCAGGCTGCAAGGATGACAATTATTGTGGACATAATGTGGAGGGGTACATTGCCTTCGGAAAGCAAATAAATGCGAATCCCTTTCAGCGCAAACCTGAAACTATGAATTAGTCTGGTCATATTTTGGGAATAAGGAGGAGGAACATGAAATTAAAAACCAACATTGGTTCTGAATAATTTTATGGAGATGGCCATGAGTACAATCCCAAATACTTTTCGAATGATACTGATACCGGCTTTGCCCAATAATCGCTCTAGCGGTTCTACCAATCGCAATACGATATAAACAATGACCATATTCACAAAAATTCCTATAAGAATCGTTTGTGTGGAATATTGAGACTGTAACGAGATCAGTGTCGTCATGGTGCCTGTTCCTGCTATCAGCGGAAAAGCGATGGGAACGATAGAGGCGGTCTCCGGCACTTCATCTCTGTACAAGCGAATGCCCAAAATCATCTCTAAAGCCAGGAAAAAAATAACCAATGACCCTGCAATCGCGAAGGAAGAAACATCGATGCCTATTAGATTTAGAATGCTCTCTCCTAAAAACAAGAACATGACCATAATGACCAAGGAGGCAATTGTGGCCTTTTCCGCATGGATAAACCCTACTCTTTTCCTCGTTTCAATGATCACCGGCAAGGAACCAATGATATCTATAACCGCAAAAGGATCATCGTAACGGAGAGGATTTCTTTCATTGATAGATTCATGCACAGCTTTTTAGTGGAGCAAAGGTAACTTTCATGGGGAATTAAGGATACTTATCAGTTGATAAATTTGATATTAATTCCAGCGGTTTTTAAGTGAAATTTAAAATACATCTATTTGATTATGCTCCTTGCTTCGATAAATGTGGCAGAAAATGTTTAAAATATGAAGTTATAATTCGTTCATTGCTACAAAATTCATCGGATATTTGCTTACCAACGGATTTTTTCATGGGCAGTGCCGAAGAAATGGAAAATAGTTGTACTTTCACCTTAGCTTTTAAAACAAAACCAAACCAAAACAAACATGAAAAAAATTAACTTATTATTGATGATATTATTTTCATCTATATCCTTGCAAGCCCAGTATGGCCATAGGTATTATTATGCTGATTCCGTCAGTAATGAAACATTCAATGACGGACTGATGACGAATTTAGTACTCACCAACGGAGAGCCTGTATATGCGGCAACCGGACGAACACTTTCCTCACCGCCGGCGAATTTTGAAAGAGCACGTTTTACAAGGGCGCGCTTAGGAGGTACCATGCAGAATAACCGGAAGTATTTTGTTTTTAAAAATGGAATTGAACTCGCCGCCAGAATGAATTCTATCGGCGAAGGCAATAGTTATTTTATGATGTCGGTGCAACAACAGGTGCTGCATCTTCTCCTGTACCGGGTGGTGCTGATATTTTGTTGATGAAGGCATCTTCTGCCGGTGTACCTTCTCATCTGTTTAAAATTGACCTGAATTCCGGATATGATGAAGCGTTATGTACCCGTCGCTCGAATAAAAGTGCTTCTAATTTCTATACGTGCGGATACAGTACAGTTGCAGGAAGAAGTCATGCCTTCCTTATGAAGCATAATAATTCAGTGAGTACGATTTCCTGGGTGCGGACCTTTAACTTGAAATGCTTGAATGGTCAAAATGGAAATGCAGAAGCCACCGCGGTGATTGATGATTCTGCAAGCAATACTGTAGTGATTGTCGGAAATGTAAAACCGGTTGCAGGAGGTGTCACTTGCCAGAGAGCATTTATTGCCAAGTTTAATGCTTCAGGTACTCCGTTATGGGTGCAATTTGTCAGTTCCACCAATGCAACTGATCTCGACTTCCAGTCTATAAAGGAAACAGGTGTTGCTCAGCAATATGTAATTACCGGTAGCGTCGGACTTCCGGGTTTAAACAGGAGAGTTTTGCTCTATGTTGTGAATACTTCCGGTACAACTCCTGTTACAGTTTTTGCAAAAGGGTTGTTTTCTACAGGTCCCACTCCTAATTACCCGGTCGCTAATCAATTTGGCTATGATGTGGTGACACGTAATGAGCCAACCAAGAAAGAGTATTTTGTCTGTGGTGCCAATCAATATACAAGCGGACAAACAGATGCTATAATTTTTAGAACTGATATTAACGGTACACCACTAGGTCATAAATTATATTCCGGAATAGGAAAAGAGCAATACAATGCGATTGATTTTGTAAGCAACGCGGGCGCAGCAGGGAATGGTATCGCGGCCTTTGGAAATTATGTGAAAATTATTGCTCCGGGTAACCCAACAAGAAGTTTGGCCTGGTTAACGAAAACCTATTTTAATCTTGTTTCCGGATGTAGTGAACTGTCGGATAATCCACAATCTCAGACCCTAAGTTTGCAATATACCTCACAATCAATAAATACTGTTAAAACTTATACAAAAGATAGTCTCACCTGTCAGAATTCAACAGTGTTGGATAATAAAATATGTTGGGCAACTACAATCGCAAGTGGATCAAATACCCGGGTGGCGGGATCTTCAGAAGTTGGCGAGACAGGTAGCTCAGTAGAATTGAGTTTTTATCCCAATCCGGTTGCCGCTGATCAGGCTACGTTGGTTGTTAATGCTATGACTGAAGGAAACATTTCGGTAAAACTTTTTGATGCTACAGGAAAATTGAGTGATGAATTTATTCAGTACGTTATTCAAGGTAAAAATGAAATTCAAATGGATGTGGCTGATTTAATCACAGGAATATTTCTTCTTCAGGTAACTGATGGAAATGGAGAAACGGAAACAATACGTCTGATGAAAATGTAATAGTAGTAAAATTCAATTCCGCAGTGGATTTTTTTACTATTGCGGAATTGAATTTTTTCTTCACATGGCTTATTGTTTTACGACCACCGTTGGTTTTTAGAGAGAGCTTTTCTGGATATACATGTGATTTGTTTATTTTAACATTGCTCCTTCACTTATTCAATGAAGTTATTATTGAAAAAAATCAACCTTCTTCTTCTGCAAACTTCTTAAATTTTTCCAGATATCCTTGCGAGGTTTTTATGAATGCTCCCTTCATGAGAAAACCGAATATACGCATGACACCTTTGAAATGAAAAGTGCTTTCAGTTATGTATTTCGTCTTGTCAGGACCCAGTGGGATAAATTTATTTTTTACTTCATTGTAAACATTCTTCATTTCGTAGGTGCCGGAAAATTCATCGGGAAGTTGGCGAACAGTTACCGTCTCCGTCATTTCCATCATTCTTTTTCCCATTTGGAATTTGAGTTTTGCCACGGCGCCCGGCTGACCAGGAATACCACTCACCGGTTCAAAACTGATCAATCCGGGCATCCATTTCTTCAGATTCTCCGGATTGTCAAAAAGGAGAATTACTTTTTCTCTCGGTAAATCGATGTCAATTTCATTGGAATAGGTCATAATTTCAATAGGTTTTGTCGATTTTTTATAAAAATACACGTTAAAATTAATATTTTGAGTTTCGTTTTGAAATATTTTCTAATTTAAGAGTCTCAAAACACACGCCTTGACTATCCGCATCCACCTCCTCGTATCCTTTCTTCTATCCGGCTTCCTGGCTCTCGGGCATGGAAGTGAAGAAAGATCGTCCATTGAGTGCAAAGAAAATAAGGGCCAATGGCATCCCAATGTCCGGTACCGTGCCGACCTCCCCGGTGCTACCTTCTGTCTGGAAGAAAAGGGTTTCACCTATTCGTTGTTTAATCCGGAACGGTTGAATGAAATTCATGAGATTGAATATGAATCAGGTCCCGAACAGGCCAGAAAGGAAATTATTCATTTTCACGCTCTGAAAGTCAGATTCCTTAATGCTCAGGAAAACGATGCGAATGGAAGTGAACCATTGACGGGTTATAGCAACTTTATCATTGGTAATGATCCCGCCGGCTGGTCTTCTAATGTAATGGGGTATAGGCATGTCCGTTATAGTGCTTTGTATCCGGGTATCGATCTCGAAGTATATGCCGAAGAGGACAATGCGAAGTATGATTTTATTGTACAACCCGGTGCCGATTTCAGTCAGATCCGAATGCAATATGATGGTGCCGATGGTATACTGTTGGGAAAAAAGGAGAACTCATCGTCAAAACCTCTGTTTTTGATTTTACAGAGTTGCGTCCTTTTGCTTATCAATTGATAAATGGAGAGAAAAAGAAGTGGATTGTGATTTCAGAAAGGAAGGCAATGTGATTTCCTTCAGACTTGGTAAATACGATCAATCGCAGGAACTTATTATTGATCCCATCGTTGTCGCTTCTACCTACTCAGGATCGAATCAAACTACCTATGGTCATAGCGCCGCTTACGATGACCTGGGAAATATTATAACAGGAGGAAGATGCTTTGGCGTCGGTTATCCGATTACTCCCGGAGCCTTTGATGCAACTTTCGGAGGAAATGTAGATATCGCTATTACGAAACTAAATCCAACAGGTAGTGCCAGAATTTATTCCACCTATATAGGCGGAACTTCGGATGAATATGTGCACAGTATGTATTCATTGGCAAATAATGATCTGCTTATTTATGGCTCCTGCTCTTCCGCAGATTATCCTGTTACCCCGGTTGCTATGATGCAACGCAAAATGGATCTTATGATATCATTGTTACTCGTCTAAACAGCACAGGCTCAGCATTAGTGGGGTCAACTTATATCGGTGGCTCCGGAAATGACGGGCAAAATGCTATCCCTTACAATTATGGGGATACATACAGAGGTGAAATTATTGCAGATGCATTGGGAACGGTATATATCGCGAGCTTTACCTCTTCCAATAATTTTCCGGCTACGGCGGGGGTCTTCGATGCCACTGCTAATGGAGCGCAGGATGGAGTTATTATTCGTCTGAATCCTTCGTTTGCTACACTCGATTGGGCTACCTATGTGGGAGGTTCGGGAGATGATGCGGCATTGGGATTGAAATTAGATGGTTCCGGTTTTGGTTTATATATTGCAGGTGCTACTTCAAGTGTTAACTTTCCGACGCAGGGTGGTGCCATTCATCCGACATTTCTGGGAGGTGGAATGGATGGATGGGTGATGTACCTTGCATCTAATGGAATTTTTACTTTGGCTTCTTCTTATATCGGAACCTCTGGCTATGATCAGGCGTATTTCCTGCAATTGGATGCCACTAACAGCGTTTACCTGTATGGAATCACAGAAGGCAATATTCCCATCACGCCGGGTTGCTATGGCGTGAATAGCGGGAATATTTTTATTATGAAGTTTCCTTTTAACTTCGGGTCGGTCATTTATCAGACTTGCCTAGGTAGTGCAACCGCCGCTAATTTCTCACCTACTGCTTTTCTTGTTGATAATTGTAATAAAGTTTACATCAGTGGTTTTGGCGGTGTCGCCGGTTATGCTACTACTCCCAATGCCATTCCCAGTTCAGGTGCTTTTTATGAAGCAGTAATTGATCAGAATGCGACTTCACTCGTGTTTGCTACTTATTATGGATCTCCGGGTGATCATGTGGATGGTGGTACCAGCCGCTTCGATAGCCGTGGTATGATTTATCAGGGCGTTTGCACCGGTTCAAATACCTTTCCTACTCTTCCGGGTTCAGTAGCTACTACCAAAGGTGCAGGCGCCAGTTGGGATATTGCCGTCTTTAAAATTGATATGCAACTGGTAGATGTTACCGCGGCAGTGACAGCTAATCCTGCTACTTCAGGCTGCGTTCCCTTTACAGTGAATTTTACCAATCAAAGTGTTAGTGGTACAACGGGAATGATTTATTCCTGGGATTTCGGTGATGGAGCAACGTTAGATAGTACTAAGAACCCTTCACATACCTATACCACACCCGGTGTATACGATGCCTGTATGGTGGTCTTTGATTCGCTGACCTGCAATCTTCGGGATACCATTTGTGTTCAAATCACAGTGCTTGCCGGTCCTATAGATCCCTTCCCGCAAGATACACTCCTTTGTCCCGGAAGTAATATCACTTTAGATGCCTTGAATCCGGGTGCGACCTATGCCTGGAGCACAGGTGCCGCTACGCAAACGATTAACATCAGTACTACAGGATTGTATTATGTTGACATCAGCTATACAGGTTGTAGCCGCAGAGATAGTATCAATGTCAATACGCTTAGTTCTATTTCTATTCGTCCTGACCTTACCGTGTGTGATACAGCTACTATTTTGCTGGATCCCGGAGTAGGACGGGCTACTTATTTATGGTCAACCACTGCCACCACTCAAACGATAAATGTTACCGCAAGCGGAAGTTATTGGGTGCAGGTGAGTAGTGCCGGATGTCAGTTACGCGATACCATGGTGGCTAACGTTTATGCCATACCGCAAGTGAATCTTGGAAGTGATACCACACTTTGTCCCGGAAATAATTTGCTGCTAAATGCCGGAAATCCGGGTGCCACCTATAATTGGTCAAACAGCACTTCAGCACAAACCCTCAACGTTTCTACTGCCGGTACCTATTGGGTGCAGGTGGAGAATAACATTTGCCTCAGCAGAGATTCTATTGTAGTTGCATATTCACAGCCCTTATCCTCTTCTAACGATACCTCTTTATGTCTGGGTCAGACATTTACTATTCAGGCCAGCGGAACAGGTACCCTGCTCTGGTCGGATGGTTCTTCTGCAACTTCACTTGTGGTCAGTACCACCGGTATTTATTGGGTAGAAGCTAATGATAATGGCTGCGTTCAACGTGATACGACTATCGTGACCTTTGCTGCCTTGCCTACCGTAAATTTTGGTGCGGATGATGTCCTTTGTCCCGGAGATACTATTGTACTGAATGCGTTCAATACAGGAGCTTCCTATACCTGGAACACCGGCGCTACCACCTCTCAGTTGGAAGTGACCACTGCAGGTACATTTATTGTACAGGCGATGGTGGGCAGTTGCAGTTCGGGAGATACGATCATCATTACCACCGAACCTGAACTGGTCCTGATGCCCGATACCAACTTGTGTGAACCGGAAACGATTACGATTTCAACCGGCCTGGCGGGTAATTACCTCTGGTCAACAGGCAGCACTATTTCCTCCATCAATGTAACTCAAACGGGTAATTATGTGCTTACACTGACTACCTTAAATTGTGTGCAAAAAGATACTGTGGTCGTTAACGTACAGGCCTTGCCGATAGTTGACTTCGGTGGTGATACCACATTATGCCCGGGTGCAACTTTAGTGCTGAATGCTACCAATGCCGGAGCAGTTTATTCCTGGCAGGATGGAAGTACGCTTCCTGATTTTACAGTAATGAGCAGCGGATTGTATTACGCGGATGTCTCTATTGGTCGTTGTGCCGCCGTTGATAGTATTACTGTAGATTTTATCCCACAGTTGACATCCTTGCCGGATTCCAATCTCTGTGAACCGGAAACCATCACCCTGAGCGCCGGAATTAATGGTTCTTATAATTGGTCGACAGGCAGTACTTCAGCCTCGATCACCGTTGGACAAACCGGTTCGTATATACTTACCGTTACAAACAGCAATTGTATTCAGAGAGATACCATTCAAATTAATGTCAGTGCCTTACCTCTTGTTGATTTTGGTGGTGATACCACACTTTGTCCTGCTGCCAGCTTAACATTAGATGCTACCAATGCCGGAGCTACCTACAGTTGGCAGGATGGAAGTATAAATCCGGTATTTACGATTAACGCAGCCGGTACGTATTGGGTGAATGTTTCTTATGGCCGTTGTTTGAGCAGGGATACCTTAGTGGTAGATTATGAACCCTTGCTTGATCTTGGTCCCGATACTTCCATATGTGCTGATCTGAGCTTCTCGCTATCTTCTCCTATCAGTGGATTATCTTATGCCTGGTCGACCGGTGCAACTACTCCTGCCATCAATATTACGCAAGACGGCAATTATGCTTTGACAGTAACAACGGCCCATTGTGTTCAAAGTGATGCCGTGCAACTAACGGTGCTGGAGATACCCGAAGTAGATCTTGGTCCAGATACGGTCCTTTGTGAAGGGGAGAATATCACACTGGATGCAGGAAACCCGGGTGCAAGTTATACCTGGTCGCAGGGTGGAGGTGGACAAACCTTATATGTTACTTCAACGGCAACTTATAGTGTTCTTGTTGATGATGGTTTTTGTATCGGTTCGGATACTGTGAAAGTTACTGTGGCGGAATTTGATAATCTGCAATCTATCATTTCTATTTGTAATGAGTTTCAAGTGATACTGCAGGCACAAAAGGGCGGAACGAATTTCCTCTGGTCAACAGGTGCCACCACCAATGCCATAACGGTTGCGGATACGGGTATTTATTGGGTAGAGACGAAGATAGGTCGTTGTTCAGTCAGAGATACCATTACGGTAGAAGGAGCTCCGGGTTATAGTCAGGTCTATTTGCCGCTGGCTTTCACACCCAACGGCGATGGCAAGAACGATGCTTTCTTTGGATTAGGAGAACGGCTGGATGTGTACAGTCTGCGCATTTACAACCGCTGGGGGCAGGAAGTATTTGAAACCAATGATGCTTCCAAAGGATGGGATGGCAAGTTCGACGGACAAGAAGCCCCTTCAGATCTCTACGTGTATAAAGTAAATTACCTCACTCCCTGCTCACAAAACCGTACTACTGAGAAAATGGGGACGGTGATGCTGATGCGATGAGAAACGTGGATATACTTTTAGGTACGTGGATATACTTTTAGGTACGTGGATATACTTTTAGGTACGTGGATATACTTTTAGGTACGTGGATATACTTTTAGGTACGTGGATATACTTTTAGGTACGTGGATATACTTTTAGGTACGTGGATATACTTTTAGGTACGTGGATATACTTTGGTACGTGATATACTTTTAGGTACGTGGATATACTTTCGTACGTATTTTCGTTAGGTACGTGGATATAATTTTAGGTACTTGGTATACTTTTGACGTGATATCTTTTGGTATGTGGTATATTCTTACTTTGGTACGTTGATATACTTTGGTACGTGAATACTTTCGTATTTCGTATTTTCGTGAATATTTCGTATTTGGTTTTCGTGAATCTTTCGTATTTTAGTATTTTCGTGAATCTTTCGTATTTCGTATTTTCGTGAATCTTTCGTATTTCGTATTTTCGTGAATCTTTCGTATTTCGTATTTTCGTGAATCTTTCGTATTTCGTATTTTCGTGAATCTTTCGTATTTCGTATTTTCGTGAATCTTTCGTATTTCGTAATCCTCCAACAAATATTATTCTCCGACAAATCTAATTCCCATAAAAGATTTCACGCATCGTTTCCTTCCCTTCCTTCAATGCTTTTAAATTATTTATAAGTTTTAGGGCGCGGTCGATACGAAGTTGAGAGGATTTTACTCCACTTACAAAATAGATAATGTTTCGTTGCTTGCCCGGGCTGAGTTTTAAAAACCGTGCTTCTCCCTCCGGATCCTGTTTTAATAATTCTTCCAGTTCTTCAGGGACCTCCATGCCGAAGGTGCTCGTGTCCGGCTCGAGAACAACATCAATCATGGATCCATTCTTTAATTGTAAATCAGTCATCCTTTTTTTATTGATGCTGATATAGGCTCTCCCTTCACTTAACGCCATGAGTCCGCAGGAGTAGCGCACTTTTTCATTGATGCTGCAATACAATCGTTGTTTATTTAATCCGCCGAGTTTCTTCACGATAGTTGCAGGGACTTCCACGTAATGCATGCCCAATAAATAATCGAGCTTACCCACTCGCGTTGAAAAAGAAATTTTCTTAAAAGATGACATTTTTACTCCTTTTGGAAACTATCGTTGAACACGGATCAAACGGATAAATAGGATTTGCACTGATTTGTTTGTCGCCAATTCGTACGCTAAGTATTCATTCACAACTTTCGTATTTTTCTAACTCTTCGAACCCTTCGAACCCTTCCTACTTCCTACCCTTCGTACTTTCGTACCCTTCGTACTTTCGTACTCTTCGTATTTCGTAACCCCCCTATCGTATTTTAAAAGATTCCATGAATTTAGTCGTATAATTTCCCTTCCGGAAATCTTCATTCTGCAAAAGTTGCTGGTGGAAAGGAATGGTTGTCTTTACTCCTTCAATTACGAATTCACTCAATGCACGCTCCATCGTTTGCATCGCCTCTTCCCGTGTTTGAGCTACGGTAATCAGTTTAGCAATCATGGAATCGTAATAAGGTGGAATGGTATAGCCGGCATAGATATGAGAGTCGACGCGCACACCATGTCCGCCGGGTTGATGTAATACAGTTATTTTACCGGGACTTGGACGGAAATCATTGTAAGGATCTTCAGCGTTAATACGGCATTCGATGGCATGCATGGTAGGGAAATGATTTTTTCCACTGATAGGTACACCCGCCGCAATTTTTATTTGCTCTTTGATCAGGTCATAATTGATGACTTCTTCCGTAACCGGATGTTCTACCTGGATACGGGTATTCATCTCCATAAAATAAAAATTCTTGTGTTTGTCTACGAGGAATTCGATAGTACCTACGCCTTCGTAACTGCTGGCAAGTGTGGCTTTGATGGCCGCCTCTCCCATTTGCTCACGCAGCTTTTCTGTCATAAAAGGACTCGGCGTTTCTTCCAGCAATTTCTGGTGGCGACGCTGAATGGAGCAGTCGCGTTCACTCAAATGACAAGCTTTTCCATATTGATCACCGGCCACCTGTATTTCAATATGGCGGGGTTCCTCAATATATTTTTCCATATACAGACCATCATTGCCAAAAGAAGCAGCGGCTTCCGTCTGTGCATTTTCAAAAGCTTTTTGCAACTCATCTTCCTTCCACACAATACGCATTCCTTTTCCACCACCTCCTGCTGTTGCCTTTACGATAACAGGATAACCAATCTCCTTCGCAACTTTCTTCCCGTGTTCCACATTCTCCAGCAACCCATCGGAACCCGGAATCGTAGGCACACCGGCTCTTTTCATAGTGTCTTTTGCATTGGCCTTATCTCCCATGGCATCAATCTGTTCCGGAGTAGCTCCAATGAATTTGATTCCGTGCTGCGCACAGATGGCGGAGAATCTCGAATTTTCACTCAGGAAACCATACCCGGGGTGAATAGCGTCAGCATTGGTAATTTCTGCCGCTGCAATAATGCGGGGAATATTAAGATAGGAGTCGCGGCTTGGAGGAGGACCGATACATACTGCTTCATCTGCAAATCGAACGTGAAGACTTTCTTTGTCAGCAGTAGAATAGGAAGCAACCGTCCGTATCCCCATCTCTTTGCAAGTACGAATAATGCGAAGTGCAATTTCGCCTCTATTGGCAATCAGTATTTTTTTAAACATATAATCTATTTAGTCATGACCTCATATGAGAGGCAGAATTATCATATTAAGTATAGTTTATGATTATAAATCCAGGAATTTAAAATCTTGCTGAATCCTTCAACAATTTTTCCAAATCCTATCCTCAAACCTTAAGCCTTAAACTTTAAAACTTAAACCTGTCTCGTCAGTACAAGGCTCGACAGTTATCGGCCCGATAACTAGCGGGCTACAGTGTTCATCTCGTGTAACTCGAAACAAGCATTCGTCGCCCGTAGTCACGTGGTGAGTGAAACTTTAAACCTTAAACTTTAAACTTTAAACTTCAACTCGGATCAACAAGAAACAATGGCGTATCATATTCCACCGGTTTTGAATTATCAACGAGTACTTTGACAATTCTGCCGGAAACTTCCGATTCGATTTCATTGAACAACTTCATGGCTTCTATAATGCAAAGCACTTGTCCCGGTTTAATTTCATCGCCCACGTTTGCTAATATGGGTTTGTCGGGACCGGCTGCGCGATAGAAAGTTCCTATCATTGGACTTTTTACCGTGATGTATTTTGCGTCATCTGAAGCTGCTGTAGGGGGCGGTGTAGTATTGGCGGGAGCCGGGGAAGGGGCACTTGCGACAGGGGCAGGTGCAGGCGCGGCCATAACAACCGGAGGAGCTATCGTTTGTACAATTTGTTCCACCTTAGGCGGACTATTTTTAATAGTGATCTTAAAGTCTTTCAGTTCGAGGTTCACTTCACTGACTCCGGCCTTGGCTACAAACTTGATAAGTTCTTCGATTTCCTTTTTGTTGATAAGGATGTTTATTTTGAATCGATAAAAATAGAAGAAATCTTCAAAAACCAACAGATTTCACAAAATTTCTTTAAAAAATATGCGTTTTTAAGGCTTTTTTGAGCATTTTAAGCTGTTTTTCAAATATTCAATAAAGGGTGCTTCCTATAAAAGTAAAGATTTCAGGAAATATATAAAAAGGGGGAACACTTCGCTTGGAGGAACTCTCGTCATCCTCATTTCATCAACGACGCAATGACTCTGTCAAGATTGCTTGAGGGAACGCTCGCTTCATTCGCCGGGAACCAACATTGAAACCTTAAACTTTGAACTTTAAACCTTGAACTTTAAACCTTGAACCTTAAACCTTAAACCTTAAACCTTCAATACGCCCACTTCACCCAAATAGCTCCCCAGGTAAAACCACCTCCGAAAGCAGCAATGATGATGTTATCGCCCTTTTTAAATTTCTTTTCCCATTCCCATAAGCAAAGTGGGATAGTGCCATTGGTCGTATTGCCATAACGCTCAATGTTTAAAGTGACTTTCTCGTCGGGAAGTCCCATGCGGCGGGCGGTGGCGTCGATAATACGTTTGTTAGCCTGGTGGGGTATAAGCCAGGAGATGTCTGAGCCGGTGAGATTATTCTTCTCCATGATTTCAGCACTTACATCCGCCATTTTAGTAACAGCGAACTTGAAAACCGTCTGACCTTCCTGATAAACGAAATGTTCTTTTGCTGCAACAGTTTCTAACGTTGCCGGCTTAACGCTTCCACCTGCTTTCTGGTGCAAAAAGGCGCGTCCGGACCCATCTACTCTTAATATAGAGTCCATGATGCCGTTTCCCTCTTCATTCGGCTCTAACAGCACCGCACCCCCGCCATCTCCAAAAATGACACAGGTCGCACGATCTGTATAGTCAATGATGCTTGACATCTTATCTACACCCACTACCAAAACTTTTTTATGCGTACCTGTTTCGATGAATTTAGTAGCTGTTGTTAATGCGAAAATGAATCCGGAGCAAGCCGCGTTGACATCATATCCCCAGGCATTCACAGCTCCGATTTTATCGGCAATGATATTGGCAGTAGCCGGAAATTGCATGTCCGGTGTGGTGGTCGCACAAATGATGAGTTCGATTTCATCGGCACCAATCCCCCGCTTTTTTAATAAGGGTAAAATAGCCTGAACGGCCATGTCGGAGGAGCCGAGGCCTTCCCCTTTCAGGATATGTCTTTCTTTTATACCGGTACGCGTCTCAATCCATTCTTCATTGGTGTCAACGAGTTTCGTGAGGTCGTGGTTGGTGAGCAGATCGGGTGGAACCCATGCATGCACCGCGGTAATCGCAGCTCTAACTTTGGTCATCTTATTGAGTGATGCTTTCGTGTACCGCCTGAGCGATTTTTTCGGTCAGACCGGCAGCGGTAACTTTCCGTGTTATATGAATCATGTTTTTGATCGCACGGGCATTCGAAATTCCGTGAGCAATGATTACGGGTGCGTTTACACCTAACACCGGCGTACCTCCGTAATTCTCAAAATTAAACCGATCAAAATATTCGTCTTTTATTTTTCTTCTTCTGATGAGGCTGTAAAAAGATTCCGCCAGCTTCAGAATAACATTGCCTGTGAATCCATCACAAACAATAACATCTGCTTTATCATTGAATAAATCACGGCCTTCAATGTTGCCAATGAAATTTATTTCTCTGGTATTTTTAAGCAAAGGGTGTGTAGCCTGACAAAGCATATTGCCTTTTTCTTCTTCCTCTCCAATATTCATCAAACCCACTTTAGGATTTGGCACTCCATACACATGTTCCAGGAATAGACTACCGAGGATGGCGAATTGTTGCAGGTGTTCCGGTTTGCAGTCGGCATTGGCACCGGCATCCAGAAAAAGCCCCCAACTTCCATCTTCCTTCGGAATAACTGAGCTAATGGCAGGTCGCAAAATTCCGGGAACGGTTTTTACGCTGAACATGGCACCCACCATCATAGCACCGCTGTTACCCGCAGAAGCAAATCCGTCAATTTTACCGGCTTTCAGGTATTCAAAGCCGCGGGAAATACTTGAATCGGGTTTTCCTGCAATGGCTCTGGTGGCCTGCTCATCCATCCCTATTACTTCGGTTGTATGAACAATTTCCACCCTGCTGATATCGGCATTCTCACGGCTAAAGAGGTCTTTTATAGCTACCTCATCACCGAAGAGTACCAATGTGGTATCGCCCTCCAATTCGGGAAGTGACTGAATTACACCCAGAACGATTTCGTTCGGAGCATAATCTCCACCCATTATATCAATCCCAATTTTCATCAAGGCCTGTCTGTAAGAAGAGTTATTGTTAAAGGTTAAGAATAGCTATGAGACCATTATGCCTCACGTTCCATTACAATTTTGCCTTTATACATTAACTTTCCTTCGTGCCAGAAGGCGCGATGCCAAAGATGTGCTTCACCTGTACTGGCATCAATAGCCAAAGTAGGAGCAGTTGCTTTGTAATGTGTACGGCGTTTATCCCTTCTCGATTTCGAGTGTTTGTGTTTAGGATTTGGCATGACTTATTTTTATTTAATTAATTAATATTCAACTAGTTTAATTTAATCTTTCGAAGTGCGGACCAACGATCATCCCCTTTTTTCTCTTCCTTTTCTTCCTCTTTTTTATTCAACTGTTTAATATGCTTCAGAATCTCCGGATTACAACCGGGTTTTCCATTCGGCAAGTCCTCATGCACTGGACTGTAAGGGACTTCAAGGGTGAGGAAATCGTAGAGGTGATTTTTAAGGTCAATTTCATAAGCTGTTTTAGCAATATGAATGGCATCTATATCATCCTCTTCCGGAGTAAGTGTCTCGACCATACGGACAAGAAGCACTCTGTTGATTTCAATAGGAAGTATAAATGCTTCGAGGCATCGCATACAATCTACGGTGACTTCTCCTTTCATTTTTAATTCCAGTTGCATAGCTCCGGAACTTTTATGAAGAACAACATCTACTTCAATTGAAGCACCATGTATAATAGTGCCTTCCCGATCTTTAAAGAACGAATCGTCAATCCGGAATGTATATTCATGCTGCCCGGTTGGCAACTGGATAAACCGGATAAGATATGGAGACTCAGCCATCTCAGAACGATTATTATTACAGCAGTTACGATTAGCTGCAAGGGGTGCAAAGGTAAAGAAATTAACAATTATGTGGAAATATGTTGCTTTTTAAGTTTTAATACTTTGATTATAAATTGATTATATACTTTAAATGCCAAAGTATGTCGAAAAATCACTGTGAATTTAATAGAATCAAATTCAGTAAAAGGTAATTTTTTACCTTTGATTATATACTATCTGTCGTATGAAAAACTTTTATCCTGCAATTATTCTAATTTTTAGTTTGTTTTTTCATTCAACAGACGCTCAGTTTTTTAAAAACAGCTATGCACTTGCGGGGGGTGTAAATTGGGCGAAAGATGTTGCTGAATTATCGGATGGTTGTGTAGTAATGGTTGGAGAAACACATGCAGATCAAGCAGCGAATAGGGACATTATTGTTGTCAAAACCACACCTGCAGGAAATTTACTTTGGGTAAAAAAAATAGGGATTATTACATCAACTGAATTTCCAATGGCTTTAGCAATTGGCGATCAGGATGAAATATATGTTGCCGGTAGCAATTGGTCAACTGTATCGGCTGGATACCTCATTAAATTGAATTCAAGTGGAGTTATTTTATGGACAAGAACGATCACGAAAACCACATATGATAATTTTTCTGATCTCAAATTCAGGAACGGAATTTTGTACCTGATTGGCACAACAGATTCAGATACCTGGTTCGTTAAAGTAAATGCTGCAGGTACAACGCTACTGAATAAAGTTTTTAATATTGGATTATATGAAAAAGCCAATCAAATGACCATGTTGTCAGACGGCACTATTGGTATTTGTGGTGAAGTGGGTTCTGCTTTCAATAAAGACAGTGTTTTTGTTTTAAAAATTGATTCGATGGGTACACAAATATGGAACCGTCTTTTCAATGTTGATATTGTAAACAGCACCAATGGCGTGTATGGATTTGCAATTGCAGAATTGTCTTCTCGTCAGATTGTAATGACCGGCCTCGGCTGGAATGCGGGAACATGGCCGAGCACAGTTGTGTGAAAAGTAGACTCACTCGGTTATCAATCCACACTCACATTCGCCAATGGTTTGTCGGATAGTGGTAGCGATATTTTACCCTGTGACAATGATGCATTTTATTTGCTGATGGGGAATTGCAACTTTGGATGTTCCGGATATGTGCTCAAGTTTGATAAGTTCCTGAACTCTTCAGTAATTGTTAATTTGGGCTACCCCGGAGGATCTTCTTATAACGGATTTACAGGTGCTGCCCGAATGAGTGGAAAAACGAATAGCCATTTATTAGTTGCCGGTTATTATGCCTATGGGGAAAATACAGAAATGCTATTACTCAAATGCGATACCAATGGCCTGACCAATGCGTCTCCAACATTTTTACTCCAAAGTACTCCGGCCTCAGGAATACCCTGTGATGGGGATTCTGTTTTATTAGTAGCACCTCCGGGATTTGATAAATATGAATGGTGTATTAATCAGAATCGTGTTTTTAAAAATATGAATGTGAACAATGATTCGCTTTATGTGAAATTCAAGGGGCATTACTATTGTTCTGCATGGCAAGGAAATGCAATCAGTTATTCCAATGCGTATTATTTTAGTCCACGACCACAAGTACAAAACCTATCTCTAACTTCAATAGATAACCGCTATGAATTTTGCGGAAAGAGTATGGACTCGATTCGGCTCACAACAAATGTAGTTTCCAGTCAATGTCAATGGTTAAAAAATGATTCTATCCTTTCCGGAGCTGTTTCTTCAACTTTGGTCGTGAAGGAGAGTGGTTATTATGCACTCCGGGTGCTTTCTCCCTGGAATACCTGCGATACCGGGAAAACAAAAAGTGTTTATATAAATGCAAATTACGTACCTGAGCCTGTAATCAAAGATTCAAATATTGCAGTGGCAGCTGGATTTTGTCAAGCCATTGGGCATTTACTAGTACAAAAAAATAATTCTTATTCTTACGATTGGGCAATCGACGAGATACCCCATTCAAATAGTTCCAATTTATTTTCAAGTCCTGTTAAACCCGGTCTATATACGTGCAGAATTACAAATACCTGTGGTGCTAAAAGATCTAAACCCTATACGCTTTATACAGGAATTCAGAATGTGAGGGTAGGAAACAGTATTCAGTATTTTGGTCAGGTGACCGGTTGTGGGGTTGGATCTTCAGTGCTACTATACGCTCCTACAGGTTCGTCGGGCCCTTTTCAATGGAAAAGAAATAACGTGTTACTTGCCAATCAAACCGCCCCGGTTTTAAATGTGACTCAAAATGGGGAATACAGATTGAGGTATTATAATCCAACCTGCATGCAGATGTTAGACACCTATCCCTTAAATATTAAGCTGAATACAACGGCCCCTGTTTTAAGTACTCCATCCGGAACGATGTCCTGTGGTAGTGGGTTGCCTTTAGCCGTAAGCCCTGTCGGTATAGGAATAACTTATGAATGGTTTAGAAATGACATTTCTCTTGGCATGACAAATGGAAATCCTGGCATCATTGCTCTAAAGTCAGGGAAATACCGATGTAAGGTAAGCAATCCATCTTGTGGTACTCAATTTACTAATGAAGTAGAGATTTTTACGGGGTTTGTTCAACCTGTTATAGAATCCTATTCGAAGGAAGTATGTGAAGGGGATTCCACCTTGCTAAAATGTGCCCCTTATGGGATAAATGCGCAATATAAATGGTACAAAAACGGAGTACAGTTGGCCGGGGCTACAGCGTTTAATTTATATGTAAAAGATTCTGGAAATTACTTCTGTGAGATAAATAACAGCTGTGGGACTTTAGTAAGTAATCCTGTTTATGTTGGCAAGATTCCAATTCCATCGTTAATCAGTGTAGTTACGCCCGGACTGACGGCCTGTAAAAAAAATCCGCCAACGATAACAACAAATTATATCCCGGGAGGAATTTATAAATGGACAGATTCAACAGGTGATGAACTGCTCCCCGTATTGCCAAATAAATTTCAAGCGGGAAGTACTGGAATATATTCACTGGAAGTTAAGCGTGGGTTGTGTACTGTAAAAATGAATCCGGTAAACATTACTGTTTTAAATGGTTCTGTCAATTATCTTTATACTTCGGCATATCCACAGATTTGCAATGGTGAGGTTTTAAAATTGTCAGCGTATCCCTGGCAGGGAAACACGTATCAATGGTATAAAATAATTTAGCGCTGCCCGGCGCAGTTGATAGTACCCCTCTCGGTTTCTACTCGGGAAAATATTTTGTACGCATTTCAGGAACTTGTGGGGTAGTGGATACAAAAGAAGTTCCGGTTACTGTCAAGCAAAGCCTACTGCAAGTTTAGTCATAAATGGTCCAACATCATTTTGTTTAGGGAGACAGTGTTCAGTTGCAGGTGAATTCAACAAATCCGTATAGCTATCAATGGAAGCGAAACAACAATTTAATCCCATTGGCAAGTTCATCCACCTTTAGCGCCAAACAACAAGGAAATTATAAGGCTGGTGTATACAGTTCATATGGTTGTTTTAAGGAGACTTCCAGCCTTCAGGTCGCGATACCTTGCCGTGTGGAAGAAGAGAGTAATGAGAATAACACCGCTGTACTTTCACCTAACCCAACTGCAACTTATTCAGATTTTACATTGCTTCATGATGAACTTTCATCGGGTTATACACTTCATGTAAATGATATAGCCGGACGAGTATTACATCCACGAATCGAACTGCTCAGCAATGGCATTCGCATCTATCCCAATGACCTTGGATTAATAATTATCCGGCTTACCACTTCGAAGTCCACCTATATTAAACATTTGGTAGTAATTCAATAGTTAAACGGCTATTCTCCAATTATCCATTGAAGTTCCCATACGAACGTACAGCACCTGAGTAGGCATCTTTCGCCTACATCCGATGAATAAGTATACTCACCTATTGAATGATGATTTTAGCATAAATTCTTGAGGTTGACTTGGTAATTTAACGGTTTCTCCATACATTTGAAAACACCCAACCACCCGGAATATGAAAAATTCAACCTTTATCTTATTCATTTTTTTCGCCCTCTTGCCTCCTGCACTCCTGGCGCAAAAGTTCGAAAACAGCTATAATTTACCCGGAAATGAGATAGGAAACGATATTGCCGAATTATCCGATGGATCGATCGTTACGGTTGGTCAATCTACATCTTATGGTTCTGGATTGAATGATATGTTCGTGATGAAAACCACATCAAGCGGAAGCCTGCTCTGGATAAAATATTTTGGCGGTAGCGGTGAAGATGCTGCAAAAGCCTTGACTATTGGTCCAAATGATGAAATTTATGCTGCCGGTTACAAGACAGTAGGAAGTTTAAAAGATGGAATGCTGGTGAAGCTGGATGCGAATGGCGTGGTGTTTTGGACTAAAACCTTTGGCGGAAGTGACATTGATGAAATTAATGATATCGGTTTCCGGGGAAACAGAATTTACATGGCCGGAACAACAGCCAGTGCCGGTGCGGGAGGACAGGATTTTGGTTTTGAAAACCGACACAGCGGGAAATATCCTTCAGAATAAAACACATGGCTTTAGTGGTATTGAACAGGGAAATTCATTGACTTTTACTTCCGATGGAAATTTAGTGGTGGCAGGAAGAACGGCCAGTTTTACAGGATTCAATGTATATGCAGTAAAGTTTAATCTCGCAGGGGATACCTTATGGACAAGAAAGTTCAATCTATACCTTAATGGTGGCAATAGCGTAGTTCCATCTGCAAGAGGAATTGTGGAATTAACCGACCAAAATTTGGTGATGACAGGATTTGGATCGGATGGGATCGGTAATTATCCAAGTGCTTTTCATTTGCGATTAGATGCCAATGGAAATACGGTTTATCTGAAATGGTCTAATTTACTCTCTGAAGGTGGACTGGATGTTGCAGCTGGAAAGAGCGGGAGCTATTATCTGTTAATTTCATATGGTAATTTTGGAGAGCGGATCGTTTTGAAGAAGTTTAATCAGGCAGGGGTGGAGACGCTCTATAAAAATTATCAATATCCGGGAGGTAATTCTTACGCCTATTTTTCTGAACCTACACGATTAAGGGTGATCAGCGGTGCGAGGCTATTGATAACCGGAGGTAGTTATTTGCACGAGAACAATCGGGATGTATATATTGCTAAATTAGATTCCGGTGGTGTAGCTTATACGTCTGTTGCACCTGTCATTTCTTCTTCCGGATCTCTTTCTTTCTGTGCAGGAGGAAGTGTTATATTGAAAGTGCCTTCCGGTTATACACGTTATAGTTGGGGTAAAACACTGCCCAATCAACTTTCTTATATGAATGTTGATAATGATTCACTATTGGTAACTACTAGTGGATCTTACTTCTGCTCAATGTGGAATAGTGGAGGGATGCGGACTACAGCTATAGTACTCGTGAGTGTTACACCACAACCAACCGCATCGATTACCGCTTCCGGTCCCACTTCATATTGTGCAGCCCTTGGCCAATCGGTAAGTTTATCAACCCCGACCGGCTTCACCGGTTATCAATGGAATCTCAATGGCAACCCCATTTCCGGTGCAACACTTTTTTATCATGCACCTTCACAAGCCGGTACTTATACTGTTAGCGCCAGCAATACTTGTGGAACTTCTGTTTCCACACCCGTTGTAATTAACACCACAACTCCTCCGAATGTGAATATTACTTGCAATTCCGACTATTGTTTCTCCGGTTCAGGAAGCTGTTTATTATCTATGCCTATGATTGGAGGATTGCAGGTTCCGGGTTATTCAGGTGCAACTTATGATTGGTTTGTGAACAATAGTTTATATTTTTCCGGTAGTAATATTTTGTTGCCACCCTATCCCACCGGTGATTTTATCTGTAACATCACAACAGCCTGTGGAATGATTTCTACACCGGTATTTAGTGTTGCAGGCAGTTTTTATGGTGGGAATGCAATTGAACATTCAGGCGCTGTAACCGGATGTGGAGTGGGATCTTCGGTTACGCTTCAGGCTCCTGCCATTTCTTCAGGAAATTATCAATGGTATTTGAATGGTTTTGCCATTGCAGGAGCCACATCGATTGTGTATACTGCTACTCAAAGTGGTTCTTATCAGGTCACCTATTTTGATACGTATTGTCAGGGTAATCTTTATACAATTCCTTTAGAGGTAACGCTAAATACAACCGCACCGGCCATATCAGCTCCGGGAGGTGCTTCCAGTTGCTCAGGTGGCATTCAGCTTTCGGCAACGCCTGTAGGTCCCGGAATCACCTATACCTGGTATCTCGGAAATTCGGTAGTAAGTTCAGGGCCATCGTCAACATTTATAGCCAATTCATCAGGAGCTTATAAATGTTATGTCACCAACCCGGCTTGTGGAAGTAAATACACTTCAACTATTAATGTTAGCATTGGTAATCCATCTGCAGTGGCATCCATCCAAAGTTCAGCTATTTGTTCAGGGAGTACGTCAACCCTTACTTGCAGTCCATCGTTGACCGGGGTTTATTCATATCAGTGGAGAAGAAATGGAAATGCCATTAGCGGTGCAATATCGCCTACTTACAACGCCAGCCTTCAGGGTTCATACACGTGTTTAGTTACCAATGCCTGTAGTTCTGTAGTGAGTAATGCCGTTGCATTGACCGTGAATCCTATTCCTTCAGCAACCATTCAATCTCCTTCCTCAACAGTAGTTTGCACACCCTTATCAGTGAATCTGAATGCAAATAATGTTGCCGGAGCGACCTATCAATGGTATAAAGGAAGTATCATCAATGGGGCCACACAGTCTTCTTATGCAGCAACAACAGCAGGCTCTTATTCGGTTAGAGTGACAGCGAGCGGATGTTCGGCTACAAGTTCACCTGTGGTTCTAACCTCTTCTGCCGGACCTGTTGCTACGTTAACTTCCAGTGGTTATCCTCAAATTTGTAGCGGAGAATCACTCACGTTGAAAGCGCCATCCACAGCCGGTTTTACTTACCAATGGAAGAAGAACAATGCCAATATTGCCGGTGCCACCGATTCGATTTATGGTGCAGTAAGTGCAGGATTGTATACAGTGGTGGTGACAAATGCCTGTGCTTCGACGACTTCATCTGCTCTTGCGGTGACTGTTAAATCCAAACCACCGGCAATTATTACTCCCTCAGGTCCACTTTCATTTTGTTCAGGTGACAGTGTTACCTTGCAAGCCAATACCGGATCCGGTTATACCTATTACTGGAAGAAGGGCGTAAATAAAATTGCAAATGCCATTAGCTCCTTTTACGCTGCAAAGACAGCCGGCAATTATAAAGTGGGTGTCACCAGTAAGTTTGGCTGTTTAAAGGAATCTTCCGGCGCCATTGTTACGGTTCCTTGTCGTGAAGATGGATCAACATTAGAAATGATCAGTCTAAAGGATGTGTTGATTTATCCAAATCCTTCTTACGGTAATTTTAATGTAGATTTCACCAATGTTGCCCCGGGCGATGTACGCATTGAATGCACGGATATGCAAGGTCGTTCTATAGAAATCTCTTTGGACAAAGTTTCTTCGGATCAATATACCCTTAGTGGAATGGCATCAGGAGTGTATATGTTGACATTTAGTTCAGGTGAACATATTACTACTAAACGAATCGTTAAACTTTGATTGTTACAGTACACACAAAGGGATGACATCTCTGACATTCTTTACTGGTATTTTGCATAGTTATAAGCAAAGGGATTGCGTAGAATGAATTTTCGGAATGAGTTATAATGTGAGATAAAATACGCAGTTTCATAGGAAGAAAGATCGTCAATACATTTCGATCAGTGGAGCAAGTCCGGCTGTCCCTTCCAGCCCTCATTTACCCATCAATTCTTAGTATTAGCGGAAATTCATAGAGTTATAGTTGTGCATCTGGAAATTTCTCCTACATTTGGTTAACCTAAAACCCACACCATGAAGAACTTTTTAATCCCTATTGCAGTTTGCTTAGCAGCATTATTTAATCCTGCTCTTGCTCAGAAGTTTGAAAACAGTTATAATTTGCCCGGGAATGAGATAGGCAATGATATAGCAGAATTATCAGATGGGTCCATTGTTACCGTTGGTGGTTCTAATTCATATGGCTCAGGCATGAATGATATGTTCGTGATGAAAACCACTTCAAATGGAAGCTTGCTTTGGGTAAAATATTTTGGTGGTACCGGAGAAGATGCCGGAAAAGCAATAACAATTGGTCCTAATGATGAAATTTATGCAGCCGGGTACAAGACTGTGAGTGGAGTAAAAGATGGGATGTTGGTGAAGTTGGATGCAAATGGCGTAGCTTCATGGACGAAAACTTTCGGTGGTGCCGGTGCAGATGAAATTACCGATATCGGATACCGTGGAAACAGACTTTACATGACAGGTTATACTGCAAGTGCCGGAGCCGGAGCAAAAGATATATGGTTTTTAAAAACAGACACTGCAGGGAATATCATTCAAAACAAAACACATGGTTACAGTGCAGATGAAGAGGCAAAAACGCTGACCTTTACCACAGATGGCAATTTGGTGGTTGCAGGAAGAACGGCCAGTTTTACAGGGTTCAATGTGTATGCAGTGAAATTCAATCTTTCAGGGGATACATTATGGACCAGAAAATTCAACCTTTATTTAAATGGTGGAAATAGTACGGTGCCTGCAGCTGAAGGAATCGCTGAACTCACTGACCAGAATTTGGTGATGACCGGGTTCGGCTGGGATGGGATCGGTAATTATTCCAGCACTTTTCATTTGCGATTAGATGCTAATGGTAATACTGTTTATCGGAAATGGTCAATGCTGCTAGCTGAAGGGGGGAACACGAATAGTTTTAAAAGTTTGATCAGGCAGGGACTGAAACACTCTATAGAAATTACCAGTATCCGGGAGGACAATCATATGCCAATTTTTCAGAGCCGGTACGATTAAGAGTGATCAGTGGGGCAAAGCTCCTGATTACAGGAAGCAGTAATTTAAGGGAAAATAATTCCGATATATATATATCCAAATTGGATTCTAACGGTGTGGCCTATACGTCAGCTGTACCTTCCATTACTGCCACAGGAGCTCTTTCTTTCTGTGCCGGAGGAAGTGTTATTCTCAAAGTGCCATCCGGTTATACCCGATACAGTTGGGGAAAGACACTCACCAACCAGCTTACCTATATGAATATTAATAACGATTCACTTGTAGTTACATCAGGTGGAACTTATTTTTGTACACTATGGAATAATAGTGGTATGCGCACTACAGCCATGGTTTATGTGTCTGTAACACCTCTGCCAACTGCCGCAATAACTGCTTCAGGGGCCACTTCGTTTTGCGCGGCGTCCGGACAATCTGTGAATCTAACAACCGCAACAGGCTTTGGCTACCAATGGAACCTGAATGGCAATCCCATATCAGGTGCAACTATTTATTCCTATTCCCCTACTGTTTCCGGTTCTTATACGGTAACAACCAGTAATACATGCGGATCTACCGTTTCAGCACCTGTAGTTATTAATACAACGGTATCTCCTACAGTGAGTATCTCTTGTCTCTCCGGAAATTGTTTTTCCGGATCCGGAAGTTGTGGATTTCCGCCTGGTCCAATGGAGGTGCAAAATTATTCAGGAGCTACATACAGTTGGTTTGTCGACAATAATTTATATTCAACCGGGACAAGCAATATGTTATATCCTCCTTATCCATCAGGTGATTATACCTGTAGTGTAACAACAGCTTGTGGGACAAGTATGTCATCTCCTTATTTTGTTTACCAGGGTGGTGTTTTTGGAGGGAATTCAATTGAGTATTCCGGTTCAGTCAATGGATGTGGTGTGGGGTCATCCGTTTCTCTGAACGCTCCTTCATTTTCTTCCGGACCTTATCAATGGTATTTAAATGGCACTCCTCTGGCAGCAACATCTTCTCAACTCACCGCAACGCAGAGTGGTTACTATGAAGTAAATTTCTATGATAATAATTGCATGACATTTCTTACCACCGATCCCCTACAAGTAACGCTTAATACAACGGCGCCCGGGATATCTGCTCCGGGAGGCGCTTCCAGCTGTGCGGGAGGAGTCCAGCTTTCTGCAACACCTGTCGGTCCCGGTATCTCTTATTCATGGTATCTCGGAAATACGGTGGTGAGTTCAGGAACATCGGCAACATTTACAGCTAATACAACAGGTGTATATAAATGTTATGTGACTAACCCTGCCTGTGGAAGTAAATTTACCAATACTATAAATATTAATATTGGTATTCCAGTTGCAGTGGCATCTATTCAAAGTGCAGCAATTTGTACCGGAAGTACCTCCAATGTGAGTTGCAGCCCTTCATTGACGGGTGTTTATTCTTTTCAATGGAGTAGGAATGGAACTGCTATCAGTGGTGCCATAAACTCCTCTTATGGAGCCACCCTTCAGGGTTCCTATACTTGTCAGGTTACCAATGCCTGTAGCTCAGTAGTTAGTAATGCGGTTTCTTTAACTGTGAATCCTTTACCTGTCGCAACGATTCAACCACCTGCATCAACGGTAATTTGTACACCTTTATCATTAACATTAAATGCAACACCGGTTGCAGGTGCAACCTATCAATGGTATAAAGGTAGTTTCATTAGTGGGGCTACTCAGTCTTCTTATGCAGCAACAATAGCGGGATCATATACGGTAAGAGTGACTTCAGGCGGATGTTCGGCCACCAGTTCGCCGGTGGTGTTAACTTCATCTACCGGACCAGTTGCTACAATTACATCGAATGGATATCCACAAATTTGTAGCGGAGAGACGCTCACATTGAAAGCTCCTTCTACCACTGGCTACTCTTATCAATGGAAAAAGAACAATTCCAATATAGCAGGTGCCACCGATTCGATTTATGGTGCTGTAAGTACAGGATCGTATACAGTTGTGGTGACGAATGCCTGTGCTTCGACGACTTCATCTGCTCTTGCGGTGACTGTTAAATCCAAGCCGTCAGCGGTAATTACACCTTCCGGCCCGCTCTCATTTTGTTCCGGTGATAGTGTTACCTTGCAGGCCAATACCGGATCCGGATATACTTATTACTGGAAGAAGGGGGTGAATAAAATTAGCAATGCCACAAGCTCCTTCTTCACAGCGAAGTCGGCAGGTAATTATAAAGTGGGTATCACCACTAAGTTTGGCTGTTTGAAAGAATCTTCAGGAGCAATAGTGACTGTGCCCTGTCGCGGAGATGGATCGGTACAAGACAATATCAGTTTAACGGATATATTGGTTTATCCAAACCCTTCTTCCGGTAATTTCTATATTGATTTTACCGGAGTAGCTTCGGGAAATGTGCGGGTTGAATGTACGGATATGCAAGGTCGTTATATAGAAATTTCATTGGACAAAGTTTCTTTGGATCAATATACTATCAGTGGAATGGCCGCAGGAGCGTATATATTGACATTTATTTCAGGGGAGCAATCTGCCGCAAAGCGAATTATAAAACTTTGATGATTGAGGAGAAGTTATACAGCTTATTGTAGGAGATCATCCTGCACTTAGGTGTATGAGTGAAGCACGTACTTATTGGATGACTTTGTATATTTCAAAATCACCGATACTTTTTTGAAGTTCAACTCCTGACGGTGGATGAGATGGGTCTATGATTTCTCCTTTTCTGATGTACAGCCATTGACCACCTCGCTTTACGGCTTCTTTATATGCAGTTGTTCCTTTGTTTTCTTTTTCGAAAAATTCTTTACTGTTTTCAAAGGAAAACCCCTTCTTGTGTAGGAAGTACAACCAGATGCAACCTGAGTTATCCGGTCCGGTGATGACGAGATCGTTTGCAGGGACGACTTCAATGAGTTGTTGCAATTTCTCACTGTCTGCAAATTGTGCCGGTATCCCTAAATCTGCTTTCATCCAACGTGCAGGTATAATTCGGATAGATGCCAGTGCCGGTTGGATAAGAATGAAAACCCATGCCACCAAATGATATTTACGTTCAAGGCAAAAGCGAATTCCTTTCAGAATGATGAAAGTGGTGATTAATAATGCGGGGAGAAGATAGTATTGATGAACCCGCATTTGCTCCAGCATCATAAAATACCAAACTAAGAAAACAAGACCTGCAACAAAAAAGGGAGAGGCATAAAATCGCTTTATTGAAGTTGCACTAATTAATAATATACTGCCTAGAATGAAAAAAATAAAATTGGAGTAGTTTAGAAGCAGTTCAGGAAAATCACTAATTATGTTTCTCTGTATGGTTGCGAATATTACTTCAGGATCTGTCACAGGACGAATGTTAATAACAAAGTCTTGTAATCCGGAGGCATCAATCAGACGGTTTGCATAAATATACCATCCGCAAATAATGGCAAGGGAAAGAATTCCCGGCAATAACCAGTGCTTCATGATTGAGGCAGATGATACCAGAGGATTCCTGCTTTTTTTAAAGAGGCTAACAGCCATGAATATACCAAAAAGTCCGTATTGAATTTTAACAAGTCCGGCGAGAGTAATAAATATAAAAGCCAGAAGTAATGAAGCATTATTAACTTTGGTGATCCATTTATAGGTGAAATAGAGTGCAGAAAATGCGGCAGAAAAGGCAAGTATGTCCGGTAATGCGTTTATACCATGGTAAAATAACTCGGGCGACCAGCAGATGACCCATGCGGCTACGGCGCCAAAGAAAGCGTTTCCGGTCAGTAAGCGAAAGAATCCGGCTGCGGCAAGGAGGCCCGCTGTGGTCAGGAGCAATGAAAATAATCGATGCACATAATAATGTTCTCCTGTTAGGAAATATATTTTTGAAAGGATCCATTCATACGCAGGAAATTGCATGCCGGTTACTCCGTCTGTGTCAAATCTCCGGTCAACACGGGGCTTTAAAATATTATCATCTTCCTCATGAAAATTCCGGGCTACAGCCAACGTATTGCATTGCCTCCATACATGAATACTGCACGGCGGGAGGTGAAGGAATGGAAGATGTAAAATAATATTTAGTGCCAGAGTGATGACCAGAAAGACACGAGGTTTTTCCTGAAGATAATGTATCACTCCCTGTGCTGGTTAGTGTTGAACAACTATTTTTCTGTAATCCAATGTTTGATCCGTCTGTATGCGAATGAAATAAACCCCGGCAGAAAGTGGAGATGCATCGAAGAAGAATTTATTACTTTCCATTTTTAATACACCTGTTGAAATGGGCTGCACCATTCTTCCGGTTGCATCGTATAGCATTATATCAGCCGATAGTGAAAGTTTGTTTTCAATAGAAACACATGTGATACCCCGACAAGGATTTGGAAACACATCGATCTTCATTCCGGAACTATTGTTTTCTGACAGGGAGGTAGTGCCCGTCACTTCAAATCTCCAGTAACCCGAAGGAGCAGGCAATGGTCGTACTTGTGATTTACCACTTACAGCTGTCGCGCCAATATAATAGTATACTTTAGTTCCAACTGCCTGTGCCGGAATTGCGCCATCCCAAATGAAAGTGCCCGCGGGATTCATGCTCATAGATTGCCAGGGCTGAAGCGTGTCGGTACGCCAGAAAAGTGTAGCGGTTGCGATTCCGCTGCGATGCTGAATACGCGCGGAAACGGTATAACTGTTAAGCGTATCCGTAGTATTTGGTAGTGCCTGATGGCTGATCAACAGCGGGTCGTTCGTGCCCACTTCCTTAGTAATACAATGTAAAGCCCCCAATGCACCGATCATGGAGATGCAATTAATGGGTACAATAGTATATCCCGGAAGACTTTCTTCGTAAATCCTTACCGCTGTTGAGTCTTCGGAAATGCCGTAAACAGGAAGGATAACAGTTTTATTAATAAAGGAGGAGTTCGTATACGTGAAATAATCCCCGCCATTATTAGGATAAAGATTGTTGTCATCCGGCATAGGTATCCGAATCACTTTATATGGTGTACCATAGACCGAGTTGTAATTAGCTAGTACAAATTGAAGATTCGCTTCGATCTGTGGTCCATCCGCCACTCCGGGTGGATATTCACCTACCAGCAAGGTTTCTTCATCGAGCAATTTCATATGCATATCAATATGATGAATCACATCATAGGGAAGCTTATCCATAATAATGTAACGATTGATCCCCATGAATTGCTTCATGATCGTATCTACTTCTGCGGGAGTATGGTTTATTCCAAATCCACCGGCACTGGAGTTTTCTTCCAGCACCAACTCTGATGAAAACCCGGTACCGAATCCATCTGTCATGAAATTACCACCTGTATGAACAAGATTCCATGGTGCAGTTGTAGTTTGATAGAGTGGAGTGCCAATGTAATTAGAGACGGCAACAGGAACAGCATCATCCGAAGGGCGAGGGCGGTTGTAAATCCAGTCAATGGTAATAAGAGAGTCAACATCGTTCGTGTATGCACTCCAGGGTCCATAGTCACGTGCCCAAACAGAGTTCACAGGAGCCGCGAGAAAAGTGACGTTAATGGTGTCCACACCTCCGGAAGCAAGATAGCTCGTTAGTGATGCAGGATTATCAGGTGTAGTGTAGACAATTATTACCCTCGTTTCGACCTTAGCCGCAGCTACTATCTGTCTTAAAATAGTTGGATAAGATTTCCATCCTACTACTAATGCCTGTAATTCTTCCCATTCCGCAATGGTCCTCACCGGACTGGAGGAGGGGTAACGGCAGCAGTGGATTCAACGGAGCGCGTGGACATATATCCGGCAATAAAGTTCTCTCAGCCGGAGACAGAAAGTGATCTTCCTGAGCATGAAGGTTTCCAATGATGGTCGTTAAGAGTAGAAAGATTAAAAGATATTTTTTCATAGCATGTTTCACAGTTCACTATAAAAGTAAAAAAAAAGCCTTCCAGATGAACAGGAAGGCCGTAATATCTTGACAGATAAGGTTTAAAACTTATTTCATCTGGTTCTTAAACACCATTTCATTCTTTCGGGATAAGGATTTTTCTTCGTAGAACCTGGTTTTATTTCGTGTTAATTCAATGTCTAGCGGTTTGTAAATGATCTCAATAGTCCCGGCTTCAAAATCTTCCAGGTGCGGACTTTCTCTTTTCGATAATGCAGTAACGAGTAATATGGGAATATGGGAAGTTTTAGGCTTTAATCGCAGTGCTTTTGCTACATCTATTCCATTCATATCATCCAATCGATAATCCAAAAGAATCAGATCGAAATCTTCCAGTTCTGTCATTAAAAGTGCTTCTGCACCACTGGTCGCTGAAAGAAAGTGGCGGTGGTCTTCTGCAAGTATGCTTTCAAGCGTAAGCAAATTTTCCGGTCTGTCATCAACTAATAATATTCTGATTTTATTATTCATATAATCGTTCTCCCGAACGGAACTTTGTACTTTTAGTTTTTGAAATTGTTCTAAATATAAGTCTTCATTTTGATGAATTAGTGCAGAATAACTAGTATTAGGAGGAAGTTATATCGTCTGGTTTTCCAAACGAATTCAGATTCAGCTGTCGAAGGGATTTTCAATGATTCAAGCTTATTCTGAAAATTAGTTAGAAGCATTGTTAACCTTTCTTGTTCCATTTTAAGCAAACCAGCTTATATAATTTTCTTTCCATTAAAATACAGAGTTATTTATACAACCAAACTTTCATCAACGAGATCAATTGATCCACCTGTATGGGCTTAGTCAGATAATCAGATGCACCGGATTCCATGCATTTTTCCCGATCTCCTGTCATGGCTTTTGCAGTGACAGCAATCACCGGCAAATGTTCCCATTCCGGATTTTTGCGTATTTCCATCGTCGCTTCATAGCCATTCATATTTGGCATCATGATATCCATGAGTACCATATCAATATTTTTGTTTTCCTTTAAAAGTGCTATCGCTTGCAGACCGTCATAAGCGCATAGTACCTGAATACCTTCTTGTTCCAGAATATTAGTTAGGGAATAGATGTTTCGCATATCATCATCGGCAATCAGCACAACTTTTCCCAGAAGCATATTTTCCATCCGCTCTTTTACCTCGGAATATTTGATGCTGCCATTTTCTACCTGATGGAGAAACGACTTTGCATTGTCGAGTAGTTTTTCTTTTTCTTTAATCGGATCCAAGGTTACTAATGCTTCCACTTCATCAAATAGGGATGTGTCATCATTTTCAAAAACAAGGGTGGGTATGTTTTTCAAACTTTCAAGATGTTTGGTTTTATCCAGCCAGTTGGAATCAGTGACTCCTGTTCCGATGATGAATCCCGAATAATAATTGTTTTTTGCCAGTTCTGCACATTCTTCAATAGATATGGCATTTTTAATTTCAACTTCTTTTTCTTTTTCCTTTAATTTTCTGATGATTTTCTGAATCTCATCGTTCTTCTCACCTAAGAAGAGTAATTTTTTAACAGGTTTTATTAAAGGATCAATGCCGATAATAAGATCTTCCATTTCTTGTTTACCTGCCGGCTTACTCAAATAGCTGCTTGCGCCCATATCCAGTCCCAGCTGGCGCTTATCTACCGACGAAATAATGTGAACAGGAATATGCTTTAACTGTTCATTTTCCTTGAGACTCTTGAGGACAGTCCATCCATCCATTACCGGTAGTCTTAAATCAAGAATGATGGCAAAGGGTTTATAGCGTTGTGCATAAGTGAGTCCCTGTTCGCCCTGGAGCGCAATGACGGCTTTATAATTGAATCGATGACATTGATTCATAAACATGCGTGCAAAAACATAATCGTCTTCAATGATCAATATTGTTTTATCACCCGGTTGTAGATTATTGCGGTCATCACGTATTTCATCTTCATTGTATAGATTATTATCTTTTGCAATGGATTCAACTGCTGTTCCTGAGTCATTTATAAGAGAAGCATTTGAATGCATTTCGATAGAATTCTGAGGGTTTTCATTGTCAGCTTCAGGGAGGAAGATGCTGAATTTACTGCCCGAACCTTCTAGGCTTTCAAGCGTGATTTCACCACCCATCAGGTTGACAAGTTCACGACAGATGGCTAATCCTAATCCGGTTCCACCAAACCTTCTGCTTGTTGACCCATCCGCTTGCTGAAAAGCTTCAAAAACCTGCTTTTGCTTATCTTCAGGAATTCCTATCCCTGAATCTTTAACGGAGATGCTGATTACCTTATCCGATTGAAGCAAAGTTTTTTCTTTAAATATCGTATCGGTAGGTGCGTAATCAATTTTGAAATCAACAGTGCCGTTTTCGGGAGTGAATTTAAACGCATTAGAAAGAAGGTTTTTCACCACTTGTTCTAATCTGACCCTGTCAGTGTAAACACAAAGCTTTTCATCCGTTTCTGAAACATTGAAATTGATCCGCTTGTCTTCCGCATAATCTCTAAAGAGCAAATGAATATCTGTAGCAAGATTTTTTAATACCAGCTTTTCATTCTCAAATTCTATTTTACCCGCTTCAATTTTTGAAAGGTCAAGGATATCATTGATGAGATTGAGTAGATCGTTTCCGGATTTGTGAATAATTTGAGCATGTTCTATTTGTTTCTCATCCAGATTTTTCTTTTTATTATCAGACAGTAATTTGGCGAGAATAAGAATGCTGTTTAACGGTGTTCGCAATTCATGACTCATATTTGCCAAAAATGCCGACTTGTATTTATTACTTTGCTCTAGCTGTTCTGCTTTAAACACAAGACTCAGCCTTGCATCTTCTATCTCCACATTTTGCTGTTGTAATAATTGTGCCTTTTCCTGCAGCTGGTTGTTCACCTGTTTTAATTCTTCTTGTTGTGACTTCAGTTCTTCCTCCGACTGGCGAAGGAGTTGTGATTGTTTTGTCAGTTCAGCATTAATTTTCGTAATTCCTGTTCCTGATAAACCAGCTCTTCAGCCTGTTTACGCGATTCTTCAAGAAGTTGGCTGGTGATAAGATTGGCTCTCAAACTGAACAAACTTGCTGCTATCGGTTCCGCCATCTTCTCCAATAGCTCTTTTTCACTGAAGTAAAGGGTTTGACAGAAGCTATTTCAATGGCACCGACCCTTTTCCACTTGTAGCGAGTGGTGGTATGATAATGATATTGCAAGTTGCGGATTCAGTAATGCCTGTATCAATTGTGAAGTACGGATCATGCACCTCATCGAGACAGATGGTTTTATTGGAAGCGATCGCCTGTCCTATCAGACCTTCTTTTAGTTCATACCGTTTACTATTGATGATTTTATTATTCAGTGCAAAAGTAAGAGCCAAGCTGAATATGCAGATCATTTAAATCATCATTATGAAGTAAGAAAATGGCAGCCTGTTGCACTTCCAGCCGATCAACAATGTTTTCAATAATTTTATCTAATAGTTCATTAAAATCACTGGTACCGGCGCGCATGATTTCATTCAGTTCCGCAAGCCCTTCCGCCATCCAAGCCCTACGCATTTCTATTTCTGAAGCTTCCTTCAATTGGTTGCGCATGTGCAGGAGCGCGTGGCCCTGAACATCATTTGAGCTGAGTGGCTTGTAGGGCTGATCAAAGTTGCCTTTACCGATTTCTTCCACAAAGGTTGACGTGTGACGGAAACCATCTACCATAAACCGTAAAGCCTGCATCATTTCACCTACAGCATTGGAAGGAAATTTCATTTGAGCTCAGGTAATTCTCCTTTGCCCATTTGCATAATTATACTGCGTACCTGTAGGATTGGAAAAATGATTGAACGGCTAATTACAAAGCCGGCAAAATAAATGGAGCAGATAATCAAAAGCGCAATTCCAAGCACGATCACCATGAGCGTGTTGAAACTGTACAACATTTGATCTTGCTGTTTCGCTGCCAAACCGGACCGTGCAGCGAGAATCTCTTTTAATTCTTCAGTAATTACTTCTGACCGGGGGATTATTTCTCTTTCCAGAATTTCTTCTGCAGCAAATCTTTTTACCGGATCCTGATAGTCCTCAAAAGTGATCAGTTGTCGCATGATTTGAGAATGATAACCAGTCAGAATATCGTATTCCTTAAAAATCCGATCCATTTTTGCAGCATGGGCAGTGTCTTGCCAATGGGTCATGAGTCCTTTCAATCGCCCTCTCAATTCAATATAGGAGTAGTTGTTTAGTTGTTTTAAACTGTCTTTGTCATCCTGATTGTTTGGCAGGTATACCCAGTTCGTGGCCAGCATTCTCGAACGCGTAACAAGAAGATTGAAACGTGATATGGAGTTCAGGGAGGGATTGGTATTGTTGACCAGTTCACTCGTTATGTTGTGGCTTTTCTTATGGTGTACGTGCTGAACACTGCATTTACAATAGCAATAGCAATGACCACGAAAAATACAATGTAAATTTTCTTGTCAATTTTTTTAAAAGACTTTGGCTGTTTCATAGTTGTTTAGCGGCTGTTGTTTGCAAGATTAATAAGGTGGTTTGAAACCTTAAGCCCCTGCTTTTTTAAAGCGGAGTTGTTAAGTTCAAATTTTAAATGATTATCTTTTTCAATGATATTAATTCCGGATCCTTTGCCAATCATTCCTTTGCTCTCAGAAATTATGAGTATTCCTTTATCAGAATACTGGTCTGCAATTTTATTTATTTTGTCACTGTTGCTTGCAGGAATAAAAAGAATATGGCTGGTTGTTATTTCAGATAAATCATGAATCACTTTTATTTCTACTGTTTTGTCAAATACTTTGCGACCCTTCATAATTTCTTCCAATTTTTCCTTGACAGGCGAATTACCAATAATGCTAATGGTAAATTTTGAATGTTGTTGCATATTCAAAGGCCATTCAATATGTTTGGTGAAATTGTAGATAAACAGAGCCTTGAGTGTATTTTCATCGGAAGTACTATTGTTTTGAAAAGGTATTCCGGCTCCACATAAAATTATCATAGCAAACAGCAGAAAGACCGTTTTTCTAATGATAGTAAATGGAGGTGTGGTTTGCACGGGAAGGAGTACTTTTTAGAAGTTCTGGTAGGTAATACGTAGTTGATATTCTCGTTGCATGCCAGGTAAAGGAGCATGATTGCTGTTGTAAGGTTGGATAAACCACTCTTGCTCATCCAGAATATTTCTGACACTAAACCTTGCGCTTAGTCCTTTTATTTTTATTAAACGGTATTCAATATGCGCATTTACAAGATGGAATCCGGGATAAGTTCTGTATATCGCCTCTTGACTGGTTTCATCAACAGCATTGATTCCATATCTTTCTGAAATCCATGAATAACTTCCTCCAATCTGTATGGCAGGATGTATCATGTAGTTAAAGGAAGTGTTGATTTTATATTTAGCTAGGCCCAGATGATAGCCTTCCTTGCCGGGTACACTGTAGATGTCCACTCCGTTTTCATTATTGGCGGAATAGAAGGAGGAGTTGAAATGAATGCCACCCCATTTTTTCTTGAGTTGAATTACAGATTCAAATCCACTTGTTCCGGTAGAATTATAATTAGTATAGGCATCACTGTTATAGAGCGTATCAAAATAATAAACGATGGGATCATTTGTTGTGATGTGGAAAGCGTTTATTGTAAAGTACATATCACTTGTCAATTTAACACCTGCCTCCAATTCGTAAACATTGGTGTATTCCGGTTGAATATTTGTTGATAGATCTATGTTTTGCGTACTTGGTGCTCTGAAGGCCCTGCTGTAAAGCGCTTTAATATGGAATTTTTCAAACTCGCGCGTTATTCCAATGCGTGGCACAAATGAGTTTTCATAACGCTTGTTGTGATTGAATCGAATGCCTGTAATGATATTGGCCCATGTCGCTGCATACAGTACCTGTCGGTAAGCTGCCAGATTATCATTGGTGAATTTATGGGTGCCTGTGGTTTGGAAAGTTTCCCCTTCCAGTTCATTTGTTGATTCGTTTCTGTTCCAGGTTATACCTCCTGATAAATTCAATTCTTTGTTAAAGTCATAGGAAGTATTTATCGCCGCCTGATAGCCAATGGTGTTAATCAGAAAGGGTTCATTGTAGCTGTTTACTTTGGAAGCAGGTGTACTCCACGGACGTTGCTGTGAAATTTGAAGACTTGGGATAATCTTGATTTTATCATCCTGCTTCCATTCATATTTTGTTTCAATATTGTTGGTGGAAATTCATCCATTCAGCACTCACCAATTTCGATGTATTCATCTCTGTTTACCTGGTAATTGTCATGATAAGTCGGACATATAGATTTCCTATATTTCCACCTGCATTAAGAAAGTAGCTGCGGATATTACTCTGTCCCTGCATAGAATAAGTGGATCCATAAACATCACTGTAATCCTGATGACTTCGCTGTGATTCTGACCCATTGAACTTTAATGAAAATGCACCTTTAGTTCCTGAATGGCCTCCATAGAGGCTAAATGTTTTTCTGCCATAGTCTTTTGCAGTGGTGCTCTGGTAAGCAGTTGCTGATGTTTCAAATTTCGTTTTCGGATTTCGTGTTATTATGTTTATAACAGCATAAGCAGCAAATCCTCCATGCAAAGCGGAGCCGGGTCCTCTGATAATTTCTATCCTTTCAATGTTTTCAACCGGATAATGATTGCCAAACTGAAGAGTGGAATAAAGGCTTTCATTCATCTCTCTTCCATCA
Source organism: Bacteroidota bacterium (assembly GCA_016721435.1). Classification (GTDB taxonomy): domain Bacteria; phylum Bacteroidota; class Bacteroidia; order AKYH767-A; family OLB10; genus JAJTFW01. Next base: position 25,013 of record JADKIC010000028.1, on the reverse strand, counting down.
ATGAATAAAACTACTTTACCTTCATGAGCCCAGTTCCCTCTTATTCCTAGGCCAACTATTCCTTCTACATCCGTACCATATTCAAATCCCGGCACCAATCGCAGTACTTCCATGAGGTCGCGGGCACCCTGATTTCGGATATCTTCAGCTGTAATGTACGTTACGATTCCCGGTGATTGTCGCGGTGTCAGCTCTTTTATGGAAGCCACCGTGATCTTGATGTTCATCAGTTCCTCCAGACATAGCGTATCAAAGGATGGGGAGATAATTGCTTGATTCTGACCATGAGAAGGCAGGTTTAGCAGAAGTAATAGAAGGATTAAGCAGCGGAAGAAATGAACCATGGGGTTGATTTTAGCATTCCCTGTTTACGATGAAATGGAAGAAAGGTTATAAAAAAAAGGGCCCTTTGGGGAGCCCTTTCTCAATAGTATTTTAGAGTGAATTACCTGAATAGGGTAATACTGCCTTTGAAGGAAGTGTCGACTATTTTTAACACATAAAAATAAGTTCCGGTAGGACATGGTTCCCCGTTAGTATCCTTGCGCCCATTCCAACAATGTTTGTGACCCCGTGCTCTGAAAGACCATCTCTCCCCACCGATTGTAAACATACCAGGTGCTGCAATCCGTAAATTCAATTTCTTTCTCAAATCAAAGCATTCATTGATATCATCTCCATTTGGACTAAACGAGTTGGGAAGTCCTTTCAGATATTCTGCCAGTTCATCAAATTGAACCGGCAAAAGAAGCGTGTCCGCACATTGGTTATTCGTGGCGACTAAGGTAATGTTGATGTTAGTACCAAAGGGATATACGTACCCCGGTTCAAAAGCGGTGCTGGAGTTTCCATCTCCAAAAGCCCATTGATAATTTAGAGCATTTGTACTAAGGTTAATCGTTTTAATACGTACACCGTCACAATTAAATCTCGTAAAGGTGGTATCCAGTTCAAATAATGCATCCGGTTGATCATTGATGGAAATGAACAGCTCATCCTCGTCCGTGCACCCATTGATATCAGTAACCGTAACCGTGTAGGTGGTGGCGAACCCGGACTGGCAAACGGATTGGCTATCGAGGGGTTATTTGATCCTGTAGCCGGTGACCATTGATAGGACACTCCTCCTGATGCCTGCAATACAATACTACTGCCGTTACATATTAATGTATCTGCTCCGGTCTGTGCAGTTGGAAGCGGGTTTACGGTGACGAGAAGCTGATCGCTGTTTCTACAGCCATTGGAGTCGATGACAATAACGGAATAAGTAATTGTGCTGACAGGATTGGCCGTAGGATTTGAAATAAATGTATTATCCAGTCCTGTATTCGGACTCCAGATATAAATACTTCCTCCTGTGGCATTCAATTGGGTAGAGCTGCCAATGCAAATATCCACATCAGTTCCTGCAGATACTATCGGTAACGGATTAACGAAAAGAGTAACAGTATCGGTGTTTTTACATCCATTTCCATCGGTTACCAGTACCGTATAGATGGTTGTAGCTGTGGGAATAGCAATTGGATTTGCAATTCCGGGATTGCTTAACCCTGTAGCCGGGCTCCATTGATAAGAGATACCACCGGATGCACTAAGCAGTGTGGAATCACCTATACAAATACTGTTATCGCTTCCTGCGTTGGCATTGGGAAGCGGGTTCACGGTGAGCGAATAGGTGACTGGCGCTCCTGTACAGCCAAAACTATTGGTTTCCGTCACACTTATAATGGTCGTTCCCGATATGTTCCAGTTTGCACTGACAGTGTTAGAGCCGTTGCCACTTAAAATGGATCCGCCACTATTGGTCCATTGATACGTAGATCCGGAAGTGTTGGTAACACTGAAGTTACCGGTATCGCTTTCGCAGATGGTAGTATTGCCCGTAATTGCACCTGTAGCAGGAACTGGATTAATGGTTATATAAATGGTATCCGAAATTCCAAAACAAACGGTATCTACAGTGGTACTCGTTTCTTCGTACCACAATGCAACCGTAGCGGGACCCGGTGTTGTCCAGTCAACCGTTACGGATCCTGTACCATTTCCGCTTAATATATTACCGCCATTAGCAAACCAATGTAAACAGATCCCGGAGTATTCAGACTGGTATAGACTTGCCCTTGTGCCTGATTCGCACATAAAGTAGCAGGACCTGTTGGTGCAGCAGGTGTCAGAATAATATTAATGCTTACATTTAATACAACTGGATCAGACAAACAACCGCGATCTGTAATTTCAATGACAGTAATTGACCCTGCTCCGGCGCTGTCCCAATCTACTGTGACAGTATCGCTACCTTGTCCGCTTTGAAGAATACCATTATTAATGCTCCAGTTGTAGGTGCTGTTAGGATTTGGATTCAATACCCAATATTGCACACCGGTTACTCCGGGGCAGAGGGATAAAGAGCCAATTATTGTGCTTACGGTTGCAGCCGGATTGACGGTAATGTCAATGGTATCTGTATTGCTGCAATTGTTGGCGTCAGTTCCGGTGAGGATATAGGTAGTGTTCGAAGATGGACTAACAGATACAGATGATCCGGAACCAATGGTTGTCCCCGATGTACTCCAATTGTAAGTACTCGCGCCACCGGCATTGAGTGTTATGGTATCACCGGCGCATATGGTGTCATTTACAGCGGTGATGGAAACTGAGGGCAAGGGTATAACGGTTACTGTAACCGAAGAAGTGTTGATGCAATTGGTGCTGCTCGTTCCGGTTACCAGATAAGTGGTGCTGGCAACTGGTGTAACGGTTATTGTACTTCCGGTTCCAATACTTGTTCCGGGAGCTGTGGAGATTGCCCAGTTATACGAACCGGCTCCACTTGCGGTTAGTGTTGTACCGGTACCCGCACAAATTGGATTGGAAGAAGCTGTTGCTCCAACAGCTGGAAGCGGGTTGATAGTGAGGGTCACACTATCTCTGCTAGTACATCCGTTCCAAAAAGTGTTTACGGTATAGGTTAAAGTGAGAATGCCCGGACCCGGATTGGAAACAGTTACTAAAGGACTGGAGGAGGTCGTACTGCTTAGTCCTGTGCCGGGCGTCCAGTTGTAGGTATATCCGGCAGTAGGAGAAGTGCCTAACGTCAATGTATCACCGTCGCATAAACTCGTATTTGTTCCGGCTTGTGAAACAGGAAGTGGTTTTACAATAACCTGTATAGTGTCACGGTCGATGCAGCCGAACCAGTTTACACTCATTACATAGGTACTGGTGTCAAAAGTGGTGCCCGTATTATTGAGCGTGAGATTGGGTTGGGCACTGGTTGTACTGCTGATTCCTGTAACAGGTAACCATGAATAGGAATACCCGTTTACAGATGATGTCCCGACAACTACTGATTGACCTGAACAAAAGATCACGTCGTTTCCTGCAGCAGCAACCGGTACCGGACTCAAAATTATTTGAACAGTGTCTCGATTTGTACAGCCATTCAAAGTAGTAACGACTACATAAAATAAGGTGTCCGGATCAATCGCAGTCGAATCAATATTTAAATTTAGTGTTGGATTTGAAATCGTGGTATTGCTTAAGCCCGTAGAAGGTGTCCAGCTGTAATTATAACCGGAGGTAGAGGAAGTGCCCAGATTTAATGTATTTCCGGAACATAGCAATTGATTACTCCCGGCATTTGCTGTGGGGATGGGTCTGACAATAACCTTAACCGTATCTCTGTCAATACAACCAAAAAGTGTCGTAGTAATAACATAAGGTATAGTATCATTAGAGGTTAAAGAAGTGGTAAGCGTGACTGAAGTATTGCTTCCGGTACTGTTGCCTAGTCCGGTGGCCGGATTCCAGCTATAAGCATAATTGGCAGTAGCGGAAGTTCCGATTGTTCCTGATGCGCCCGAACAAAAACTGATATCATTACCCGCATTGGCAGTAGGTACTGGTCGAACTATTATCTGCACGGTATCGCTGTCATTGCAACCAAAACTGTTTTGAACAATTACTGCATATAATAACGTGTCAGGTATTGAGTTGGTGGTGCTGAGTGAAATAACCGGATTCGCGATCCCGGATTGCTTATTCCGGTTGACGGGAACCAGGAGTACGTGAATCCGGCAGTGGGCAATGATCCAAGTGGAGCACTGCTGCCCGAACAAATGGATACATTATTTCCGGCATTGGCAACAGGGAAGGGGTTGGAAGTGACAACTACAGTATCCGAATTTATACATCCATTTAAGGTGGTAGTCAGTATGTAAGTGGTAGATTGCGGTGATCCTGTACCGTTAGTTACAGTTACTGTAGGATTGGAAATTGCAGTGTTGTTTAATCCGGTAGCAGGACTCCAGGTATAAGTGACACCCGGAGTTGAACTACCTCCTAAAACTGCGCTTCCTCCCGAGCAAAAGGAGATATCATTTCCGGCAACAGCTGCGGGAAGATTTCTGATAAAAACTGTTTTATTTACAGTATCGGCCGGACATCCGAAGGGATTGACAGCGATGACAGATACTGTTGCGGTTCCATTATTTGTAAAATTGACACCTATTGATCCTGTGGTGCCACCGCTTGCCTGACTTCCATTGGTGATAAGCCAGTTGTAAGTATAACCCGCAGTTGTACTTACCGTATAGCCGATACCGTTAGCTGCATTCAGGCAAAGTGTGTCAGGTCCGTTGATGATAGCGGGTTGTTGAGCCGGGGTGACATTGATGGTGTAAACAATATTTGTTGTTTTGGCAGGACATCCATTGTCTACCACTACCACACTGAACTGATAAGGCGTGGTTCTTCCCTGACCGCAAGCCGTGCTCCAGCAAAACTGACTGGAAAGACTTCCAATTCCGGATGTTGTATTCAGTGTCGCAGCAGGAACAGTAATCAATGGATTAAAAATATCTCCGTTTCTGCTTAGAAATAAACTATCCCCGTTCGCATCGTTAAAAGCAACATTGAAACAAAGTGTCTCTCCCTCCTGTATAGTATATGTAGTGGTAGTGCTTCCGGGAGCCAGGTTGGGCGCAGGATTAACAGGACAATTGATAATAATGAGTTGAATATCTCTTCTTGTAATACCGATTAACACTCCGTTTCTGTATTCTTTAATTTCAACGGCTACTACATAAAATCCCTGATTGGGTGCAACATAAGAAGCGAGTCCGGTTGTAGTATCAATATTAATATAACCACCAGCTCCAAATGGACTAGCAGCACTGTATCCAAAAGCATAAGTGACATCAGGAATGGGCCAGGTATAGCTGACCGGAGGTCCGGGATTTGGGTTTCCGTTATTCGAAATACCACCATAGGGTGTGACAAAATTATAAATCAACAAATCACCATCTGCATCGAATGCTTGATTTAATACACTCACTGTATCACCTGAACAAAGAAATGGCACCGGTGCAACGGCAAAAGTTGGTGCATTATTTACAATCGTGGGAGGAGGAACCTGCGCATAATACGCTTGCCCTGTTCCACCCGGATTATCAAGGTTGGCAATATTATTATTTCTGCAACATCTGTCGGCAATAAAATAGTAGCCTGTTGAATTGGAAGGTACACTAATAATTCCCTGATATATTCCTTCTTCTACACAAACACTGGGTAGAAATGTGCAGGAGTCATTGGCATTGGGCGGGGTAATAAATTGCTGACTGATGAGTGGCATAGAAATATCAGAAAGCAGAATTTTGTTTCCTCCCGGATTTCCCGGATTGTCCTGATAAGCACCCAGCAACATTGTTCCCGGCAACTGTGAACTTCCGGGATCGCAAAGCCGATAAATATTTAATGTTACTCTGTAATCATAATTCCCGGTACTGCCATTCAATCCAAGGTATTCATAGCTTAAATTGCCACCCATTAGGTGACTAGCTTGTGTGGGGTTCATGAAGAATAAAGAGAGGAGGAGCCAAGCGTAGCGTTTCACTACACGTTGTAGGTTGTTCATAATTTATAGGATTAAAACTTGTTTTGGTCGTTGGGTGTAAATAAAAAAGTAATAATATTTTTCAAAGTAACCCATTCATTATGAATTTTCAAAGGCAGAGATATGTATTTAAACAGTATTTAATAGTCTTTTTCGATGTTTAAACTCCTCCGTATATGCTATTTTTCGCCTGTGGAATACTCACCGATTACCATCATTGGCGCCGGTCCTGCGGGATCTACAACCGCTTTAGCACTCTCAAAAAGAGGAATCCCATCGTTACTTATCGATCAGGCGGTGTTTCCCAGAGATAAAGTTTGCGGTGATGCGTTGAGCGGGAAGGTGGTCCTCAGCCTTCGACGAATTGATCCCGCATTCGTACAAGAGCTTGGTGAGCAGCAAATTACCATTGGTTCTCATGGTGTTATTTTTGTAGCACCTAATGGCAAGGAACTCAAAGTACCTTTCAGAAGAGAAGAAGATCCGGCCAATCCTCCGGGTTATATTGCAAGACGATTTGATTTTGATAACTGGCTTTTCGGGAAAGCTGCGGGTGCCGGAGGAGTGACCACAAAAACGGGACTCCGGATTGAAAAATTTCGGAGGGAAGGAAAAGATTGGTTGCTGAGTGATAAAGATGAAAAGCTAGTCATCCGGACACCTCTTGTTATTGCGGCGGACGGAGCACATTCCCGCTTTGCAAAGGAAGTAGGTGGTATTGTAATGGAAGATGAGCATTATTGTGCAGGTCTTCGTGCATACTATAAAGGAGTGAAAGATTTAGATCCGAAGGGTTTTATTGAACTTCATTTTGTGAAAGATTTTTTACCGGGATATTTCTGGATTTTTCCTCTTCCCAATGGGTATGCCAATGTTGGGGTGGGAATGAGGAGTGATGTGGCCGGTGAAAAGAAAGTGAATCTGAAGGAGGCCATGCTGAAACTCATCAAAGAATATGAACCGCTTCGCCGTCGCTTTGAAGGAGCAGAACCGGAAGGACAAATTCGCGGATATGGATTACCGTTAGGTTCTAAGAAAAGACCTTTGTCCGGAGATGGTTTTATGTTGCTGGGAGATGCCGGTTCATTGATTGATCCCTTTACGGGAGAGGGTATCGGTAACGCGATGATTTGCGGAATTAAGGCAGCAGAAACAGTGGCTGCCGTAAATGGCGATTATTCAGCAGTGCAACTTCAGCAATACGACGAGTCGGTCTATAAGCGCCTTTGGCCGGAATTAAGCCTCAGCAAAAAATGCAGGAGCTCGTTAAATATCCCTGGCTGTTTAATCTCGTTGTCAATAAGGCGGCACGAAGTAAAACATTACGTGAAACCATTTCCTGTATGTTCGAAGATCTGGATTTGCGCGGACGGTTAAAAGATCCCCGTTTTTATCTGAAAGTGCTTTTCGAATAAATTGACTGGCTACCTGCTACCAGCTTACCGGCTTCAGGCACTTAGTGATAAGTCAACGAATAAGTATCAATTACAAAAAAATAGGCTTGCCGCCAGAAGCAAGTAGCCAGCAGCAAAGCAATGGTAATTATTTTTTATACTGATATCAATTCCATTACTTGCTGATTTTAATCACCCCGCAGTTGATTACTAAATTTTAATTTCCACTCTTCAAGATGTACGATCTAATAACAAGATTATGGAGACACCCTCGTCAATACCGATCAAATGAAAGCAGAAGAAAATTCGCAATTGAAATTTGAAATCAAGGACGGAAATGAAGCCGCTGCCTATGTGGCTTACCGCACCAATGAAATTTGTGCCATCTATCCGATTACTCCTTCCTCCGCGATGGGTGAATTTGCAGACGAGTGGAGCGCCTCAGGAATAAAAAATATCTATGGAACCATTCCCACAGTGATAGAAATGCAGAGTGAAGCCGGTGCTGCCGGAACTTTGCATGGTTCATTGCAGGGAGGGGCGCTGAGCACCACCTTTACCTGTTCTCAGGGATTATTATTGATGATCCCGAATATGTTTAAAATAGCAGGTGAACTTACTCCTGCAGTCTTTCAAATAGCAGCGCGTGCATTAGCGACACATGCACTGTCTATTTTTGGCGATCATAGTGATGTGATGGCGGTACGCTCTACCGGCTTTTCAATGCTCTTTGGCAATAATCCTCAAGAAGCAATGGATCTGGCATTGATTGCACAGGCTTCAACTTTACAATCACGCATTCCCTTTCTCAACATATTCGATGGCTTTCGGACATCACATGAATTGAATAAAGTGGCCATGATTCCGGATGAAGTGATGACCGCACTTATAAATCCTGCCGATGTCAGTGCACACCGTAATCGCGCATTAAATCCGGAACATCCTTTTATCCGTGGCACCGCACAAAACCCGGATGTATTCTTTCAAGGTCGGGAAGCATCTAATCTTTTTTATCAGCAAGTACCTGAAATCGTAAAGTCGACCATGGAACGATTTGCCGCATTGACCGGACGTCAGTATCACCTCTTTGAATATTATGGAGATGAAAATGCAGAGGATATCATTATCATCATGGGTTCCGGAACAGGTGCAGTCAGTGAAACAGTAGATTTTTTGAATAAGACGGGTCGTCGGACAGGTGTACTTGCCGTGAAGTTGTATCATCCATTCTCAGTGAAAGATTTCATTCACGCCATTCCTTCTACTGTAAAGCATATTGCTGTTCTTGATCGCTGCAAAGAAAGTGGCGCTATCGGTGAACCATTGTATATGGATGTTTGTGCTGCCTTTCGTGAAGGCTTTACGGGCGTTCAACCTTCGGTAATAGGTGGCCGTTATGGTCTCGCATCTAAGGAGTTTAATCCGGGCATGGTGAAAGCCGTATTCGATGAATTACAGAAGTCGCAACCTAAACAACATTTTACAATAGGTATTCATGATGATGTGAGCCATACCAGTTTGTTATGGGATGAAGATTTTAATCTCGAAGAACAGCATCGGTTCCGTGGACTCTTCTTCGGGTTGGGGGCAGATGGAACAGTAAGTGCGAATAAAAATTCAATAAAGATTATTGGTGATTGTACTGATCAATATGTGCAAGGATACTTCGTCTACGATTCCAAAAAATCAGGATCGCTCACGGTGTCGCATCTCCGGTTTGGCGAGGCGCCTATTCGTTCCACCTATCTCATCCAGTCTGCAAATTTTGTAGCATGTCATCATTTTTCATACCTGACAAAGTATGATGTGCTGAAGTATGCCGAGAAAGGAGCAACTTTTTTATTGAATGCACCTTTTGAGACGAATGAAGTTTGGGATCGCTTGCCCGACAATATTCAGGAAGAGATCATTCGAAAGGAACTTAAGTTTTTTGTGATCAATGCATCTGCCGTAGCCCGGGAAACAGGGATGGGATCCCGTATCAACACAATTCTTCAAACTTGTTTTTTCGCCATCAGCAATGTTCTTCCCCGCGAACTGGCGATTTCTAAGATTAAAGAAGCTATTTATAAATCGTATTCCCGAAAAGGAGAAGCCGCTGTCCAGAAAAACTACAATGCGGTGGATGAAGCAATAGCGCATCTGCATCAGATTGATTACTCTAAAAAGAAAGTTGGCGAATTGAAACCGGAAGCATTGGTCGCTGATCATGCTCCTGTATTTGTGAAGAATGTTTTAGGTGCAATTCTGGCAGGTGAAGGTGATCATCTCCCGGTCTCCGCTTTTCCTGTTGATGGCACTTATCCATCGGGTACAACACAATATGAAAAAAGAAACATTGCTGATAAAATCCCCGTTTGGGATGCAGACCTCTGTTCTCAATGCGGAAAGTGTTTTATTATTTGTCCACATGCAGCTATTCGTTGTAAAGTGTATGATAAATCAGAAGTAGATAAAGCCCCTACGCACTTTAAGTTTACCGCGCCGGTCGGTAAGGAATTCGACAGAGAAAGTGAGGTGTATACGCTGCAGGTAGCGGTGGAGGATTGTACCGGATGTAATCTTTGTGTGGAAGTTTGTCCAATAGAAAGTAAAACGGAAAAGGGTCATAAGGCCATTAATATGATGGACCAATTGCCACTCAGAGAACAGGAGCAGCAGAATTGGGATTTCTTCCTGGGTCTCCCTGATCTGGATCGTGAAAGAGTGAATCGAAACACGGTAAAAGGTACTCAGTTTTATGAACCTTTATTCGAATTCTCCGGTGCTTGTTCAGGTTGTGGAGAAACACCTTATATAAAATTGTTAACACAGCTCTTTGGTGATCGGATGATAGTAGCGAATGCGACAGGATGTTCTTCGATCTTTGGTGGGAATCTTCCAACAACGCCATGGACCACGAACAAAGAAGGACATGGACCCGCATGGGCGAATTCTCTTTTCGAAGATAATGCTGAATTTGGTTTGGGTTTGAAGTTGGCAACCGATAAGAAGAAAGAGAATGCCACACAGTTGCTGCATCGCATAAAGAATTTAGTAGGTCCTGAATTGGCGGAAGAAATACTTACATCGCCCGAAACATCGGAAGGTGATTTTAAAAACAGACGAAAGCAAATTACAAAACTCAGGGAAGTGCTGCGTACACTGGACCATCCTCATGCAAAGGAACTACTGCAACTGACCGATTTTCTCTCTGATAAATCGGTGTGGATAATCGGTGGAGATGGTTGGGCCTATGATATTGGCTTCAGCGGTCTGGATCATGTTTTGTCGACAGGAGAAAAAGTAAATATTCTTGTATTGGATACAGAGGTCTATTCGAATACCGGTGGCCAAAAATCCAAGGCTTCACCAATGGGTGCCAGCGCGAAGTTTGCGATAAAGGGAAAGCAAACTTCTAAAAAAGATCTGGCTCTTCAGGCTATTGCTCACGGTAATGCCTATGTGGCACAGATTGCCATCGGAGCAAATGACTTGCATACCGTCCGCACATTGCTGGAGGCAGAAGCTTTTCCCGGTCCATCCATTGTGATTGCCTACAGTCATTGTATAGCACATGGATATGATATGGCAAAAGGTGCCGAACATCAAATCAATGCGGTGAAATCGGGATACTGGCCGCTCTTCCGTTATAATCCGCATAAAGCGAAAGGCGAACGTTTCAGTCTGGACTCCAAGGATGCATCAATACCGGTGGAGGATTTCCTTTACAAAGAACAACGATTCGATGTCATACGCACGAACAATCCGGCAAGGGCAGAGGATTTTCTGCATCGTGAAGAGCATGAAATCGACAGTCACTGGGAAAAATTATTGACACTTCGAAATTTGTAACGATTTGCTTCTGGCTGCTTGCTTCTGGCTGCTTGCTTCTTGTGAATAGGCAATTGCAAGAAGCGATCAGCCAGGGGCAAATTAAATCAATTGTTAAAATTCAAAATAAGGTACTTCATCATTGGAAATGATTTCGTTTTGCTTCCAGTAGGCAAGGGTAACGACATGCCCTTCTTTTGTGCGTAACAATCTTCCAAAAATGGCATTGATGGTATTAAAGGTCATATCTGTTACGCCCACTGTAAATTGGGTGGGTGCAGGAGGAGGTGATGGTGGTGCAGGTGTTTCGCCTTCAGCAGGAGGAGGCACAGGTGCAGCTTTTGGAATAATTCCACTAACGACTACCGTATACCCGTTTCCTTCTAAAAGAGTTTTTAAAAACTGAGCACGGTCCGGAGTTACTGCTCTTTCAACAATGCAGCATTTCACGCCGTCTAATTCTTCAAATTCGTGATTTTTATTGATAGCCATGGTTGATATTGTTTTCAGATGCCGCCGCTCAGCGTGTGTATAAAACTGTATATGCCTCCGTAGAATCCTGTGACCAGTATTCCCACCAGACAAATTACCAATGCTATACCCGGAACTCTGTTCATTGTCAAAGAAGCAATAGGTGTTTCGTTTGGATCCATGAACATCGCCTTTACTATGCGCAGATAATAATACATGGAGATCACCATGTTGATAGAAGCAAAGCCGGCAAGGATGTAATTGCCGGTAGATGCTCCTGCAGTAAGTAGAAATAATTTTCCAAAGAAGCCCGCTGTAGGTGGAACGCCTGCGAGTGAGAAAAGTGATATAGTCAGTATCCAGCTCAATGCAGGATTTGTTTTATAGAGACCTTTATAGTCATCGATATTTTCTTTTCCGGTGGCGGTGCTGATGATATTGGCCACACCAAATGCACCTAAGTTGGAGAAGAGATAGATGAGAAGGAAATAGATGACTGAAGCTTCGCCTTCCTGTGATCCCGCAGAAATACCAATAAGGATAAATCCTACTTGTGCAATGGAAGAAAATGCAAGAAACCGTTTTATGTTTTGCTGTCGTATAGCGAATAGATTTCCGATGCCTATCGTAAGCACTGCGGTGAGAAACAAAAGAAAATACCAGGTGGTTGACAGTCCGCCGAACACATGATAAAGGACGGATACAAATACGAAGGCAACTGCAGCTTTTGAAACAACCGACAAGTAAGCTGTAACAGGTATTGGAGCCCCTTCATAAACATCAGCCGTCCAGAAGTGAAAGGGAACGACCGATAGTTTAAAAGCAAAGCCCGTGAACAATAGAACAAAGGCAAAGAGTTGCAAGGGTGAGCCGGTTAATGAAGTACTGATTTCAGAAAAGGATAAGGCACCTGTGGTACCATAAAGGAGTGATATTCCCATCAGCAGCAATGCAGAACTGAAAGCAGAAGACATGATCATTTTCATGCCGGCTTCCGATGATTGTCTTTTGTTAAGATTGAAGTTTGCCAATGCTGCCATTGGAATGGTAGATAACTCCAGGCCAATGTAAAAGAGTAGCATATGTCCTGATGAAATCATAAAACATTCCCGTTAAGGTGGAAAGGATCAACATGTAGAACTCCGGAAGGTGCCTGTGCGTTTTTATCCAGGGGTAGGCCTGTAGCGACACAATTAATAGTCCCAGATTGAGAATGTTTTTTTCAAGTTGAAGCAGATCATTCGTTTTAAACATGCCATTGAATAGTTCGCCACTGCTATTGAAAAAGAATCCTGCTACAAAATTCAAAGTGAGCAATACATTTATGATGAGGGTCCAGTTTCTGTTTTGGTCGTTATTTTCATTAATTTTTAAAATGAGCACGGCAAAAAGCAACCCGCAGAGCAAAAGCTCATGTTTCATTAATTGAAGGAATTCATAGATCATATGCTCTTGCTTAAAATGATAGTGTGCGACCAATGTTGGCCATGATTCCGTTTACGCCGGGAGTGATAAGTTGAGTCAGCCAGAAGGGGGCAATTCCAATGACAACAATTCCGCTCAGGAGTAATACTGCTGCCAGCTTTTCGTTCCATGCGGCATCACCAAGATGAAGATGATGTTCATCGGCGATTGGTCCCATTATGGCTTTTCCTGCTGCTCTTAGTATATACACCGCCGTTACTACAATGGAAGCGCAGGAGGCAATGGTAGCGGCGCGGTACCAAAGATCGGCATGTTGCCAGGCGCCCATGAATATAGTCATCTCTGATACAAATCCACTGAAGCCGGGTAAACCGAGTGAACAGAGTCCCGCAATAACGAAGATGGAAGAGATAAAAGGCATTACTTTCAGCAATCCTCCCAGCTGTGCCACCATGCGGGTATGCGTGCGTTCGTAAATCATTCCAATGGCGGCGAAGAAAAGGGCTGTCATCAGACCATGTGATACCATTTGCATCACCGCTCCGGTAATGGCAGTTTCATTGAGCATACCGATGCCCAGCAATACAAATCCGCAATGGCTCACAGAAGAGTACGCGTTGATGTATTTGAGATCTGTCTGCATCATTGTGGCAAAAGCACCATAAATAATTGCAATCGCGGATAACAGGATAATCAAAGGAGCATATTCATGAGCCGCTTCCGGCATGAGATAAGTGGCTACACGCAGGCAACCATATCCCCCCAGTTTCATCGAAATACCTGCGAGGAACATCGACGCTGCTGTTGGCGCCGAACTATGTCCGTCAGGCACCCATGTATGGAAGGGGAACAAGGCGCCAAAAATTCCAAAACCAACAAAAGCCAGCGGGAAGAAAATCATTTGCGCTGATAAGGGATAGGCCTTACCGATAGTTCGAGCAAGTCAAAAGTGTAATGTCCTGATGCATCAGCACTATTGAAGTACAGGCCCAGCAACCCAAGGAAGACAAATGCAGATCCTGCCATCAGCATCAACGCCAGTTTCATGGCACTGTATTCTTTTTTGCCGCTACCCCAGACACCAATCAACAGGAACTTGGGAATGACGGCAATTTCCAGGAAGAAGAATAGCGTGAAGAGGTCAAGAGAAATAAAGAATCCATAGGCGCCGGCACTGAGCAGCATGAGCAGGAAGAAGAATTCCCGTGAAAGTTTTTGCATCTTCCAGGATACCAGAACACCGGACACCACCACCACAGCTGCCAGTAATATCATTGCCACAGAAATTCCATCAACGCCCGTTGTATAGGCAATCCCGAGTTGTGGAAACCAGGAATATGTGGAGTAGAAGAGCATAGGAGCAGTATTTCCGGCTGCTCTTTCAGCGGTGAAACTTGCCAGCAAAATAAAACTCAATACAAGTTGTATAGCCGATCCTATAAATGCAATCATCCGAACCGTCTTGAGCTCTTTGGAGATGAGCGTTGCAAAAGCCAAGTGCCGGAAGGAGGAGGAGTAGATGGAGGTTCATGAGTGTTTAGATGGAGAGATAGATGGCCAATACAGCTAATCCGAATATGCCCGCGTAAAAGTAAAGTGCATAGTCCTGTATTTTACCTGATTGAATTCCTTTGATAAGATTGGATTTCCAAACTACTGCAGTGGCGAGTCCGTTCATGGTTCCATCCACAATAGTCCTGTCAATCCACGCCGCCGGTTGTCCGATGAGCGGGAAGATAATTTTTTTGGTGACGAACAGGTAGACTTCATCGATATAGAATTTTCGGTAAGCCGTGGTATATAGTCCGCTAAGCGACGCAGCGATATGATCCGGCTTTTCGCTCTTCTTAAAGTAGAGGAAATAGGCAATTCCGATTCCAGTCAGGGCGACAACAACAGGAAGGATGGCGGCAGTGATTTCAAAGGGTATATGTAAATGATGTCCATCAGCTGATACATAATTGCCAAATGGAATAAATCCGGCACCAATCGCTCCGGCGCTTAAAATCAATAATGGTATTTTCATGCTGAGCGTTCCTTCACCATGACCATGGTTGTCCGAATGGTGTACAGGTTCCTTCGACCAAAAGATACTGAAGTAAAGACGGAACATATAAAATGCTGTAATGCCTGCTGTTAATAGTGCGATATAATAAATAGTGGTGTTGCTGTTCCATGCGGCTGTGAGTATTTCTTCCTTTATGAAGAAACCTGCAAAGGAGGGATGCCTGAAATCGCAAGACAGGCAAGGAACGTAAATTGTGTAACGGGCATGGATTTCGAAGTCCACCCATATTCTTCATGTCGTTACTATGAATCATATGTATGACAGCACCGGCACCAAGGAATAAAAGTGCTTTGAAGAAGGCATGCGTGAACAGATGAAACATGGAGGCAGTATAACCAAGTCCATCCACTCCATGATAACCGGAAACGCCAAGCGAGAACATCATGTAACCGATTTGTGACATGGTAGAATACGCGAGTACCCGTTTAATATCGGTTTGGGTACAGGCAATGATGGCAGCAAAGAGTGCGGATATAGCGCCTACCCACATGACCAGTTCCAGCGCACCCGGACATGAAATTGAAAATACAGGAAATAATCTTGCTACCAGAAAAACACCTGCTACCACCATGGTAGCGGCATGGATCAATGCGGAAACGGGTGTTGGACCTTCCATCGCATCAGGCAACCAGATATGCAACGGAAACATTGCACTTTTTCCGGCTCCGCCGATAAATACCAATACAAGACCCCACGTGAGTGCACTTAATCCTAAAAAGGAGGAGGTGATCGCGGAGTTGAGCCAGGGTGAATCATAGGTGGTGAGACGTTCAATAAGTGTTGGGAAGTCGAGTGTGTGAGCATGATAAGAAAGCGCCAGTATTCCGATAAGAAAGCCCAGATCAGCAAAGCGGGTAACGATAAATGCTTTTTTGGATGCAGCAACGGCCGAGGGTTTGTCGAAGTAATAGCCAATGAGCAGGAAAGAGGATACGCCTACCAATTCCCAGAACATATAAATCTGGAAAATATTAACGGAAACCACAAGGCCAAGCATGGAAAAGGTAAATAAGGAAAGAAAGGAATAGTAAGTGGCAAAGCGATCTTCCCCTTTCATATACCCCAGACTATAAATATGCACCATCAGGGATACCAGCGTCACTACCACAAGCATCATCACAGAAATCGGGTCAAGTAAGATTCCAATGTCAATCGAGACTCCGGGTGAAAAAGGGAGCCATGTCATCTTCCAGGCAACGATTTGCGTATATACATCTCCGATAGGATGAGCAAAATAGTTGTAGGCAGTTTGCAAAGAAAGCAGGGATGAAATGAAAAGAGACGTCGTGCCAATAATTCCGGCAATATTACTGAGGTATTTCCTTCCAAAGATGCCCAGCAGTAAAAAAGGTGAACAGTGGAAGTAATGGTATCAGAAGTAGGTTAATCGGTAGGTTCATTCGCTCTGGATAGATTATCAATATTTCAATTCGTTTGCTTTTTCGGCATCTATAGAACGGGTGTTTCTGTATAGATTTATAATTATCGCAATAGCTACAGCAGCCTCAGCAGCGGCAATGGCAATGATGAAGATGGTAAATCCCAGTCCATCTATATTATCCGGGAACAGATATTTGTTGAAAGCAATGAAATTTATATTCACGCTGTTCAGCATTAATTCCAAAGAGATAAGCATGGCGATCATATTCCTGCGGGTGAGGAATCCATACGCTCCGATAAAGAAAAGAATGGAACTCATGCAAATGATATGTGTTAAAGGGACAGCGCTCATTTTTCTTCAGGTCTTGATTTTATGGCAATGACAATACATCCTATCATCGCGGCAAGCAATAATATGCTCACCACTTCAAAGGGCAATACATAGCTTTCCGGCGAATTGTCTACAAGTAGAAAGCCTATTTTTCTGACAGAAGGATCAAATGTTGAACCATCACCCGCCTTCCAGCTGTTCTCCGCTATGAGTAACACGTGTATGCTGCACCGGCCAGTCCGGCCAATGCACCAAATGCCGATCTTTAGTAAAGGGGAGAGGGCATGTGATTGCCTTCCTCTGGTGAGGAAAATGGAGAAAATAATAAGTACGACAATGCCACCTACATAAACAATAATCTGTACGGCAGCGGCAAATTCCACCTCCATCCAGAAGTAGAGCGCTGCGATTCCGATGAGTGAAAAAAGCAAACTAATTGCCGAACGAAACAAATTGGAATTGGTAACGGCAAGCAGCCCCGTCATCAGAATAAATGCGGAGATACAATAGAAAGCAATGGCGGACATATTCATCATTCTACACCCTCCATAATTTTAGAACCGGGCTTATTCAGGACTTTGGTGAATTGCCGGCGATCATATACACTATGTTCGAAAGCGTTTGACATGATGATAGCGTCGGAGGGGCAGGAAACAATGCAAAGATTACACATCGTACAGAGTTCTAGCCGGTAAACAAAAGTGTCAATTGCCTTTTTCTTTTTTCCTTCAGCATTGACTTCGCTTTTAGTCACAATTTTTATCGTACCATTCGGACAAGCCAACTCACAGGCCGTGCAGCCGGTGCAACGATGTTCGTTGTTTTCATTATGCGGCATAATCACCTCTCCCTTGAATCGCTCAGCCAGTACAGGTTTTACTTCAGGATACTGCTCGGTAATAATTTCCTTGGGATGGGTAAAATAGTAACCTGTCAGCTTCATGCCTTTTAGCAGGGAGCCCAGGGTACTCACAACTGTTTTATATAATCTGTAAGAAACATTTCTTCTTTTAATTATTGATTTATAAATGCCACCCCATGATTGCAATTAGCGTAACAAGCAATAGATTAACCATGCTGATCGGAAGCAGGTATTTCCATTCAAGATTCAGTAACTGATCCACACGCAGACGAGGGAATGTCCATCGAAACCACATGATCAGGAATATCAGAAACATTGTTTTGCCAAGGAACCAGAGTGAAGAAGGAATATAATCCATCACCTGATTGAATCCCTCCCAGTTGCCAATATGAAAAGGCATCCATCCTCCTAAGAAGAGTGTTGCGCCGATCGCGCAGCCAATAAAGATGTTGATGTACTCCGCGAGGAAAAAGAGCGCGAACCGCATGCCGGAATACTCCGTATGAAATCCTGCTGTTAATTCCGATTCTGCTTCAGCCAGATCGAAGGGTGCGCGATTGGTCTCCGCTGTTACTGCAATCAAAAATATAATGAAAGCAATGATGGCGGGAATATGACCTTTGATGATCCACCAGCCATTTTCCTGGGAGTAAATAATGTCACTTATTTCAGACTGCCGGTGAGTACAACGATAGCAAGAATTGATAGCCCTGCTGATAGTTCATAGCTGACGATCTGCGCGGCACTTCTCATAGCGCCGAGTAACGAATATTTATTATTGCTGGACCATCCGGCCATCAGTATACCAATAACAGCTACTGAAGAAATTGCAGCCACATATAACACGCCAATATTTAGATCCCAGATTTGAAAATTTCGGGCGAAACCAATAGGTGCCAAAATAAGCATAGCAGCAATCATGACCATGAAGGGCGCAAGGTTGAATAGAAATTTATCTGCTCCGTCGGGAGTGAGTCCTTCCTTCATCACCAACTTCAACGTGTCTGCACTTGTCTGGAAAATCCCTTTAGGACCCACACGGTTCGGCCCGATTCTGATTTGCATGAGTGCCGCCACTTTCCTTTCCATATACACCAATGCCAGCCCTAACACTGCAAAAAGTGTAATGGCTGCGATTCCCACAATAACGCAAACAACAAGAAATGCCCACGGCTCTCCCAAAGTTGCCTGCAACCAACCTTGCAATCCTTGTGTTATATTTTCAAGACTTATCATTCAATCCTTAATTTTATTTTCCAACCCTCATTATCCCTCTACTTCCATCCATTTTATGTTCACCTGCTAAATCAATTCTAAATAATCCCATTTAAAAATTAAATCACATTCTATCCTATTCTATAACCTTAAACCATGAAGCAGAATCGCGAAGAATCGCCAGGAAACCTTAACGCTGAACTTTAAACATTGAACTTTAACATTGAACTTTAACTTTAAACATTGAACTTAAACCTTAAACCTAAACATTGAACATTAAACCTTTCAACGATCAATATCCGGTATTACCAGATCCAATGTCCTATCGTAGCCATCAGGTCACCATTTTTCCTCCGCGTACCATATGATCAAGGGCACTTAGATTTGAGAAGCCCGGTGATCTGAATTTAATGCGGTAAGGTGTAGTTCCACCTTCGCTGATAAGGTAAACGCCTAACTCTCCACGTGCTGTTTCCACTCTGCTATAGAAGTCTCCTTTAGGCAATTTCAATACGGCTTTTGTCTTTGCCTGAATATCACCTTCGGGAATATTATCAATTAACTGGTCAATAATATGCATACTTTGAATCATTTCACCGATTCTTACTTTATATCTCGCAAAGGAATCACCGCTTTGCTCTATTACTTCATCAAATTGCAAGGTGTCATAAACTTCATAGGGATAAAGTTTACGTATATCACAACTGACGCTGCTCCCTCTGGCTGTTGGTCCGCTGCAGCCAAAGGAAATTGCATCTTCTTTGAAATTACTCCCTACATTTTTAGTGCGGCTTTGAAAATTATATTTCCGGTTACCAACTCATCATACTTGTGAATTTTAGAACGGAAAAGCCGAAGAAATTCTTTCACCTTACGTTGGAAATCCGGATGGAGGTCCATCATGAGTCCGCCGGGAACAATATAATTCATCGTTAATCTCGCCCCGCAGGTATCTTCCATGATCTCATTGATCATCTCCCGCTCACGGAACGAATAAAAGAAGGGCGTAAAGGCCCCTAAATCCATAGCGAGCGCACCCCACCATAGCAAGTGTGAAGCGAGGCGGGTGAGTTCATCCATAAGCACACGAATGACCTGAGCACGCGCAGGGATTTCCAGTTGCAATCCTTTTTCCACACAGATCGCACAGGCATGATTGTTAATGTGAGAGGAGAGATAATCCATACGACTGGTAACATAAATAAATTGTCTGTAGGATAAACTCTCGCACATTTTTCTATGGAGCGATGTATATAACCGAGATGTGGTTCAACTTTTTTAATGGTTTCGCCATGCAAGGTAATGACCAAATGCAATACACCATGAGTGGAAGGGTGTTGTGGCCCTACATTGATGATCATATCACCCTGGTCGTTGGTGCCGATTTCTTCGAGCATAATCAGAGTTTAATCATATTAACAGGGTCCTCATAATCTTTTCGCAAAGGGTATCCTACATGGTCAGGAGTTAAAAACAATCTTCGCAGGTCAGGATGATCGGTGAAGACAATGCCCATCAAATCGTAAGCCTCACGTTCATGCATCTCCGCAGTCCTCCAGATATCGGAGAGGGTATCCACAGCGGGTTCGTTTTTATCCAATTTTACTTTTACCACCAACGTATGACGGAATACTGTGGATGAAAATGATACACCATTGAGAAATGGGTTTCCAGTCCACAGCCGTCAGCAAAAGAGATAATCGAAAAGGAGGTCTTCCTGATTTCTCAGCTGTAGTGCAAAATTTTAAACCCTTCCGGTCCGGTATTTAATGTAAGCTACCTGTACCTTCTTCAAAAGATGCACCGGGTAACAGTTCTTCCATTATTATTTTCAATTCGTCTTTTGTCATTTCCGGCACATGGCTTATTGAGGTTTCTCCTCTCTGATTTGTTCACGGGTCATACCACTTTTTATTTTTTCCTGAAGAGCGATCAATGCATGAAGGAATGCTTCGGGTCGTGGAGGACATCCTGCCAAGCATATACATCCACAGGGAATCACATGATCTGCGCCTTAACTACGGAATATGTATTATAGAAAAAGGGACCTCCGCTTATCGCACAAGCACCCATCGCAATCACATATTTCGGGTCCGCCATCTGATCGTAAAGTCGCCTCAGTACAGGGGCCATCTTGTTAACAATTGTTCCGGCAATGATGATCACATCTGCCTGGCGCGGTGTTGCACGTGCCACTTCAAAACCAAAGCGGGAGAAATCGTATTTAGCACCCGCCACTGACATCATTTCGATGCCACAACAACTGGTGGCAAACGTCAAAGGCCATAGGGAATTAGAGCGTGCCCAATTGATGACATCGTCCAGTGTACTCAATACAACACCTCCTCCCGGTACCTCATGTATAGTTCCGGGGAAATTGGGGGTATTTTGTTTTACATCCATTTTAATGCTCCTTTTTTATGGGCATACAGAAATCCCAGAAAGAGAATAAAGAAGAAGATAAGAATATCCACGAATGCCATCCATCCAATCTCCTTCACTACAGTCGCCCAGGGGTAGAGAAAGACTAATTCCACATCAAAAATCAGAAATATCAACGCAAAGAGGTAATATCCCACCTGAAATTGTAACCAAGTTTGACCTGTGGTTGGAACACCGCATTCATAAGGTTGCCCTTTTCGGGGATTAACAGATCCTTTAACAAAAAATTTTGAAACAAGAATTCCACCTGCAGAGAAGGCTATTGCCGCAAGAGTAAGTATAAGTAATGACGTTGCGCCCATAGATTGGCTCAAATTTAATTCTATTTTGATATGGAGGGTGTATTTGAATCATCATTAAAAGGTATTTTATTCAAAAACAATGGTGTTGATATGCTCAAAAGGGGAATACACTTCCGGTTTTTTAATATTTAACACCTGAAGTTGTACCGGATAGATAGTGGAACAAATAATTTTATGGAATTGACCTGGAATTGATTTGAAGCATATTTTTCCCCTTTTCTGCAGATTGTTTCAATAGTCATTAGGAAAACCCCTCACCTCCAATCAATTTCTATCTTGCTGTTTCATGGAAATCAAAGAGTCATTACAATTATAAATAATTGTTTATCAGGCATTAATGAGATTTCATTATTGTTACCAAATAGTAACTTACAAAAAGGTAACTTACTATAAAGTAACTTACAAAATGATAACTTATTCTTCAGTAACATTGCTAATTGTTGTAAATTTGCAACTGTAGAAATGATCCATGATTACACCATTTATTTTTGGTAAATTGGCATTTGGTTCAGAGTTCACCAACCGAGCCATGAGCTTCTTCTTTAAATCAGAATTTTCAGGGTGGTGAACATGATTATTATTTCTCCAAGGAGATGGGGTAAATCATCGCTGGTGAAAAAGGCAGCGGAGGAAGCAGGAAAAAAGAAGAGCAATCTTGTTTTTTGTTTTCTTGATCTGTATAATACCCGCTCAGAGGAGGAGTTTTACCGTTATCTGGCTCAGGAGGTTATAAAAGCCACTTCCTCAAAATGGGAAGAAAGGCTGTCGTTTACCCGTAAGTTTATCAGCCGGTTTATTCCCTCCGTAACGTATAGTCCTGAACCCAATAATGAATTTAGCCTCAGTCTGAATTATAAAGAGTTGATGAAAAGTCCTGGATGAGATATTGAATCTTGCAGAGAATATTGCAGCGGCTAAGAAAGTACATCTGATCTTGTGTATTGATGAGTTTCAGCAAATCGCAGAGTTTAAGGAAACAAAGGCTTTTCAGAAAAAACTGAGAGCAGCTTTTCAAACACAACGCCATGTGACCTATTGCCTGTATGGTAGTAAAAGAACTATGATGATGCATGTGTTTACTGCCGTATCTATGCCTCTTTATAAGTTCGGCGATATTATTTTTCTTCAGAAAATAAGTGAGAATGACTGGAAGAAATTTTTAGTGGATCGTTTTGCACAAACCGGGAAGAAAATTACAGAGCAGCAGGCGGTCATGATCAGCAGCATGGTAGAGAATCATCCCTACTATGTTCAGCAATTGGCGCAATTGTCGTGGCTGCGGAGTGGTAAGTCCTGTTCCAATAAAATTATTGTTGAAGCTTTTGAATCACTGACCTTGCAATTGAGTATGCTGTTTCAGAACCTGACAGATAGCCTGAGCCCTAAGCAAGTGAATTTTCTAGCGGCCTTAGGGGATGAGTCACAAAAGTTCAGTTCACGGGATATGTTGGAGAAGTATAAATTAGGCACCTCAGCAAATGTGCTTAAAATAAAACATGCTTTACAACAGAGGGAGATTATTGATATTGATGGCGGAAAGATTGAGTTTCTGGATCCCGTATATAAAAACTGGTTGAATAATTATTACTTCAAATGATTTTCAATGAGAAAATTAAAGGTGGTCTGTGAAGTGATTTTTAATTTTTTATATGATTTGATTGTAACAAAGGTTGCAAACTGAGGAAGATCACTATCTTTATTTTTGCAAAACCTTAAATGACTGTTTAGGCAACTAAGGAAAACGTAAAACTACTATATGATAGCTTCCATCTTACAACCCTGGCCCTGGTACATCGCCGGACCATTAATTGGTCTCACCGTACCCGCACTTCTCCTCATTGGCAACAAGGCCTTCGGGATCAGTTCTTCCCTGCGGCATGTCTGTGCTGCCTGCCTTCCTGCAAATATTCCTTTCTTTAATTATGACTGGAAAAAGGAAGTCTGGAATCTCTTCTTTGTTGCAGGAATTTTGATAGGAGGATTTCTGACCGTCCAGTTCCTTGCCAATCCTGATCCTGTTCTTTTAAATCCGAATCTTGCTTCAGAATTGACTACTTATGGAATTACCGATTATTCCGGACTTGTTCCTGCAGATATTTTTAATTGGGAATCTCTGCTTACCCTCAGAGGTTTTTTGATGATGGTGGTAGGTGGTTTTCTGGTAGGGTTCGGAACCCGCTATGCCGGAGGCTGTACCAGTGGTCATGCAATTATGGGACTCTCTACATTACAATGGCCATCTCTGGTAGCTACCTGTTGCTTTATGGCTGGTGGATTTCTGATGGCCAATCTGATTCTTCCTTTTATTTTAAACCTCTGATCGTAAAAAAATGAAAAATACATTCGTTGAAAATAAACCTATCGTAAAATCTGACCTGGATATCCGTTCTCAGCATACGATTTGTGTAAATAGTAGTGAAACCCCGGCTAAATGGTACAGTAATATTAAGTACCTTATAGTGGGTATCCTCTTCGGAATTGTTTTGTAAAAGCTGAGATCATCAGTTGGTTCCGTATTCAGGAAATGTTCCGTTTTCAATCCTTTCACATGTACGGGGTAATTGGCAGTGCTGTCGCAGTTGGTATGCTTTCCGTCTTCCTGATTAAGAAGTTCAATTTAAAAACGCTCAGTGGTGAAACGATAGAGTTTCAACCCAAGACTTTCAATAAAGGAAATGTATATGGTGGATTGATTTTTGGTTTCGGTTGGGCGATTACAGGAGCTTGCCCCGGACCCTTATTTGCTCAAATTGGTTCAGGCGCAAGCGTTATAGTTGTCACCTTATTTAGTGCTATCGCCGGTACATGGGTGTATGGTTATTTCAGAGATAAATTACCATTAATAACTACACTATGAATAAGGATGATAAAACCGGTAGTAATCCGGCTCACGTCGGATTTTCTCAGGAAGTCCGCAGCTTTGGACTCGGTGCTGCAATGTTCCCGTTACACCCTTGCATGCGGATATTTTTAAAGATACCGCAGAGCTCCCGGAACCGGTTGAGCCGAAGTCCTTGACTCAAAAAATTACAATTTTATATACTTCCGATATTCATGCGCAATTACATACTCATGATGAATTTTTCTGGGAAGAAGGCAAATCCGTTTACAGGAAGCGTGGTGGATTGGCTGTTTTGAAAACGATGATCAACTCGTTTAGAAGTAAAGCTCCTGAACAAACCATCCTGATTGACGGTGGTGATTATTATCACGGGCATGCCGTAGCATCACTCACTGAAGGAGAAGCGATGATTCCCATTTTTAATAATATTGATTTTGATTTAATGCTACCCGGAAATTGGGAGGTGGTGTATAAGAAGAAAAAAATGTTGTATGATATGGGGCATTCAACAGCGGCGAAGATTTGTGCGAACATGTGGCATAAAACCGATGACGATGCAAATGGTGAATTGATTT
>JADKIC010000027.1 GCA_016721435.1 Bacteroidota bacterium | reverse complement strand
CCGCCAACGTTCGGTCAATATTAATACCTAATACATCACTATGAGCATTTGATGCTATTAAAGTAGAATCAGATCCGACTTTCTTCCATTGCTCCTTTTCAAAATTATAAATGAAACCTTCCTTAATATGATAAATGCTGCATAATATCTCGATCGTTCTAATGGCATCTGCTTCATCGACATCGGATACATTCAATAATCAGAGCCGGACGAAATTTATTTTGTTTATCGTAAATGACGAGATCTGGTTGCTCAGAATTTAAATCAGTTACATCAATATATGATTCGTTGACCGCCTCGAAAAGATCTTTGTTAATATTTTTCGAAAGATGATACATTAAAGTTGAAGAAAGAAACTTCTTTTGGCCTGAATCAGGGTTTTGCCAACTTTTATATAAATGTGACATATTTCTCATCCTTTTCTCAAAAGTAGCGTTGTTAAGTGATATAAATCAGGAATTTAAATCATTAACAATTTAATAATCTTGAGAAAGGTTTAGTGGCTCGTTTCAGGAGTATATTATTGAAAACAATACTATAAAAATAGTAATATGTAAAGTCGGAGATCAAAAATGGTCATTTAGAAAGTGATATTAACATTTCAGTTGTTAATTAATTTGGGTGAAAATACAATAATTATAGGTGAAATTATGTTTATCTTTGACAAACGAAAAAATTTACCTAACACTTCGAACATGAAAAACCTCTTAATAATTGCAGGACTTAGTTTCCTGATGGCTAGCTGCGGCCCGGATTACAAAGCAGAAGTGGAGCGCATGATGCGTGAGCGCGATAGTTTAATGGCACAGTACGATGCCAAGGATTCTGTTATCAATGGCTATATGCAGGATATCAGCGAAATCCAAACTAGCATTGAAGGACTTACACAGCAAGAAGAAATGCTGAAAAGTGAGGGTGGCACAAATCCTGAAGTTAGTCAGGATGCTAAAACTAAAATCATGGGCGATATTGATGCTATCCGCCAGTTGATTGATCAGAACAAAAAAAAACTTTCTGAATTACAAGCACGAGTACGTAAATCAAATGTGAAAGTAGCTGAACTCGAAAAGATGATCGGTTCATTGAACACACAATTGGCACAACGTGATTCCAGTATCAATGCTTTGAATGAAAATGTTCTTGCATTGAATGGTACTATTACCAATATGCAGGGAACTATTGATACTATGACAAACGATAACGCGAATAAGGCGCGTGAAATCACTGAGAAAACCACCAAACTTCACACTGCATATTATACTGTAGGTGATTACAAGACTCTTAGAGATAAGAAAGTGTTGACGAAACAAGGTGGATTCCTTGGTATAGGAAAACAAAAGTCAATGGTTCCTGATTTCAACCAGGAAGCATTTACACAAATTGATTTCACCTCTACTAAAACTATCGAATTGAACTCAAAAGACGTAAAGATGCTGAGCACTCATCCAACAGGAACTTATAATCTTAAGAAAGAAAATGAGAAAGTAACTGCTTTAGAAATTACTGATCCTGAGAAGTTCTGGATGGCTTCTAAATACCTGGTCCTGGTTACCGAATAAACCAAAACAATATATTGAAAAAAGGGAACAATTTATTGTTCCCTTTTGTTTGCTACTTTCACAAACGATGCGTTTCGTCTATTTATTCTTCTTTAAAATATTGGGATGGA
Organism: Bacteroidota bacterium; assembly: GCA_016721435.1. GTDB lineage: Bacteria > Bacteroidota > Bacteroidia > AKYH767-A > OLB10 > JAJTFW01. The sequence goes on along the minus strand of JADKIC010000027.1, from coordinate 67,829 downwards.
AAATTGAAGGTGATGTCCCCAGACATTTAACCAAGTATATCATTGCCGTTGCTCCTCATACCAGCAACTGGGATTTTCTGGTAGGCCTGGCCGTTAGAAGTATCATGAGATTTAAATCTAATTTTTAGGAAGAAGGAACTTTCAAAAGCCATGGGTTTGGTTGTTTACCCGACTTGGAGGTTATCCCGTTGACCGAAGCAGTAAGACCAATAAAGTAGATCAGGTTGTACAGGTGATAAAAAACTCCAATCATTTTGTGATTGCTATTGCTCCGGAAGGCACTCGAAAAAGTGGAAAAGTGGAAAACAGGCTTTTATTATATGGCCTATCAGGCCGGTATTCCAATCGTATTTACCAGTATCGATTATGTAAACAGAACTGTCAAGTTCAATGCTCCATTTACTCCAAATGGGAATTTTGGAACAAGATGCTCACAGATGGCTGCCTATTTTAAAAATATCAAAGGGAGAAACCGTACTGCCGGACCCGTTATTTAGTTTTCTGAATTTTTCATTCGGTTCCAGCAACAAATAAATTCCTAAAGTCATTTTAAATTCCCGATAGTAATGGCTTCAATTCCTGCTGAATATTATTTTCAATGCGATTTAGAATGTCACGGGTATCTACCCTATCAAAGAACTTACCGGTGATTTTTTCATAGAGTTCAATATACCTTTCACTGACCTCTTTCACAAATTCATCCGGCATATCGGGAATGGTTTGACCTTCGAGTCCCTGAAGTCATGAGCAATCAGCCATTGTCTTAAAAATTCCTTGCTGAGTTGTCGTTGTTCCTGACCATTTTTTTGGCGCTCTTCATAACCATCAGCATAAAAATATCTGGACGAATCCGGGGTATGAATTTCATCAATGAGAAAAATCTTTTCGTTTGACTTACCAAACTCGTACTTGGTATCCACGAGGATCAAGCCTTTCTCCATCGCCATTCTGAATCCACGCTCATAAAGGGCTCTGGTATATTTCTCCAGCTGCTCGTACTCCTGTTCTGCAACGATGCCTTTTGCGATGATATCTTCTCTGGAGATATCTTCATCATGGCCATGTGAACTTTTTGTGGTGGGTGTGATAATGGGCTCAGGAAATGCATCATTCTCCTTTAACCCATCTGGCATCGGAACTCCACAAATCATCCGCTTCCCGCTTTTATATTCTCTCCAGGCATGCCCGGTTAAAAATCCCCTGATCACCATTTCCACTTTATAGGGCTTACAGAGAATTCCGATAGCCGCATTCGGATCCGGTATTTTGATGATCCAGTTGGGGCAAATATCTTTAGAAGCTTCCAAAAAATAAGATGCCAATTGATTAAGCACCTGACCCTTGTAGGGTATCGGTCGGGGTAAAATGACATCAAACGCTGAAACCCGATCGGTGACCACCATCACCATCAACTTATTATCTAAAATATAAACATCCCTGACTTTTCCATGATAAACAGAGGTCAACTCCGGTAATTTAAATTGTGTGCGTGTTATACACTGCTGATCACTGATTAAATGTTCCATGGTTCTTCTGATATAGTACAAAGGTAACTTTTCCCTTCAATGAATGACCATTTAATGTTGTTAACAAAAGAATTTCCGGGTTAATACCATTGGGAATTTGATTTTCTGCTATTTGATTTCGAAGCTATTGCAGTTTCTACTTTTCCAGTGACATTACCTCTGCGAAAGGTTGTAAACTTTACTTCCCCGCCTCCTCACTCCTATCGCCCGATTTTGACTTACCTTCTGCATTTAATTTATCATAGGCGAAAATGATATCCCGTACCTAGACGATGTCTGACCACGTCTGCCGCATCCAGATGCACGAAACCTATGCCATCAATGTTCTTTAGTAAACGCGTTGCCTGAATGAGGCCGGAAGGCTGATTTCGTGGTAAATCCACCTGTGAAGTATCTCCCGTGACTATCATTTTCGCATTGGGCCCCATCCGCGTCAGGAACATTTTCAATTGGCTCTCCGTTGCATTTTGAGCTTCGTCCAAAATGACATAGCATGATCCAATGTACGTCCCCGCATAAGAAAGCCAAAGGGGCTACTTCAATCACACCATTTTCCAGAAAGGAACGCAACTTTTCACCGGGAATCATATCAAACAATGCATCATAAAGCGGACGCAAATAAGGATCAATTTTTTCTTTCAGATCGCCGGGAAGGAAGCCGAGATTTTCCCCTGCTTCTACTGCGGGTCGTGTCAGAATTATCCGACGTATTCCCGGTTTTCAAAGCTCTGACCGCCAGGGCCACTGCTGTATACGTTTTACCGGTTCCTGCAGGACCAATAGCAAAAACAATATCATTTTTCTCACAATACTCGACGAGTTTCCGCTGGTTGGGCGTCCTTGCCCTCACCATCACACCACCCGGACCAAAAACCAGGACATCACGGCTATCCGCAGTGGTTGCGGGTGAAGAAACGGATGCTGAACTCTTTTCAGTAGGCTGATCTGAAAATTGCAGTGATCCATTCAATAGATAACTGACTTCGGTGGGTGTCAGCATCCCATGTTCGTGAAAATAGTTTAGCAGTTGCTTTACCTTTTCGGCAGCAAATCCGACCAAACTTTCTTCTCCAATTATCTTAAGTTCATTTCCCCGACCTGCTATTTTTAAAGCGGGGTATTTTCCTGATTATATCCAGATTAGAATCATTTACACCAAAAAAATCAACAACATTGGCGAAATCAACAGGTATTATAATTTCTTTCAAACTTTCTGTTTTATTTATTTTACGATGTAAATATAAGGACATTACGCTGATCTTTATCTTTGTTGTTGAAAAGGAAATGAGAAATAATTCTAAGAATAAAATAACTATTTCCGCTTTGGAGGAATTGCTTTCACAGGCAAAAAGTAAACAGGCCATCATTTCAATAGCCCATACATGTGGTGACAACGGAAATCCATTATTGAAATTATCCTTGCACGAGGACGCCAATATCGCTGCAAAAGCTTCATGGGTATTCCGAGCATGGGCGGAGATGCATCCTAAGGAAGCAAAGAACTCCACAGAAAAAGTGATTTCAGTTCTTCAATGTTCTAACCTTGACCCTGTACTCAGAAATATCCTTGGGGCCGTTTACGACAATGGGTTCCCCAAAAAATTTGAGGCGATCTTTATTGACATTTGTCTGGGTTTAATCTTAGAGCGAAACCGGGCAGTTGCTGTTCATTGCAATGCTCTGGGCATCCTGATTGACCTCTCAAAAAAACATCCGGCCTTGAGGATCGAAGTGGAACTGGCGCTGGAAAGAAGTCAAATTGAAAACACCGCGGCATTCAGTGCACAACTAAAAAAATTAAGGAAAATTGCTAAACCGGATCAGAAATCGATCAATAAATGGAATTTGTAAAACTACCTTTAAAGAGAGATGGAAGGACAAATTCAACTTTCCCACAACTCCTCCTTCTTCCTGCCTTTGTTTTACATCAATATACCTATTTTTGAAAAGTTGAAATCCGACGAAAACATAGGAAATTTGAGTGACGAAGAACTGGTCGTCTTGTATCGGGAAAGCGACGAAAAAGAGTATTTGGGTATCTTGTTCAAGCGTTATAGCCATCTGGTTTTCGGGGTATGCATGAAGTATCTTAAGGATGAAGATGAGAGCAAGGATGCGGCAATGCAAGTCTTTGAAAAGCTCTTTGTTGAACTAAAGCGACATGAGATACAGCATTTCAGGGCCTGGTTACATACCGTAACTAAATACCATTGCCTCATGATTTTAAGAAGCGGTTCCAAAGAAATTAGCGGAATCGATCCATATATTATGGAAAATGAGGCGGCAAAACATCCCTTGCATGCGGTAAATGAAGATAGTGGTGAGAAAGAGAAGCAATTGCAAGTCATGGAGTCGGCACTTTTACATCTCGAACCTCATCAACAAGAATGTATAAAGCTCTTCTATCTGGAGGAAAAAAGCTATCAGCAAGTAGCATCTATCACCGGATTTACCCTGAATCAGGTAAAGAGCTATATTCAAAATGGAAAGAGAAATTTGAAAATGATCATGAGCAGAAATGAATAATCAGGATTCAGATATCAATAAATACGGTTCCTGTTTAACCCGGGAAGAGATGGTGCAGTATCTAAACGGCAACCTATCCGATTCCGAGCAGCATCGTATTGAAAATCATTTGCTTGAATGCGAGCTTTGTGATGATGCGATGACCGGACTTGAGGGGATGGCGAACAAAAGTCAAATAACTGCAATTGATGATCAGCTCCATACTGAAATTGATGTGCTGTTACGTGGCGAAAAAGAAGAAAAAGTCAAGGTGCTTTTCCCCTGGAGAATGGCGGCTGCATTCGCATTATTAGTGGTGAGTACGGCAGTCTTATTTCTTATACTGCCCAAAAAGGATGAAATGGAATTGTTCACCCAGGAATTTAAACCTTATCCTGCACCCATAGATTCAGTAGTCCTTCAGACTCCGGGAACTGTCCTTTCTGAAAAAGAAATAAGTTTAAATCAAGAGCCATTACCTTCAAATAAGCTGACGAAAAAGGTGCCCATAAAAGATGCAGAGCAAAGTACGACGGAAGAAGCTGATAGGACAACTCCTGCAGAAGATGTAGCGGATTACAATCAACGTGCTGTTGCAGCACAAGAAGAAAAAATGGCACTTTCGGACAGAGAAGATGATAGGACTAAAAGTGAATCACTTAGCAAGGCAGATAGCCTTACAGCGGTGAGGCAGCCTGCTAGTGCTGCGAATGAATTTAGTAATGTGCCCGATCAAAATGCCGGAGCAACAGCAGTAATGAAAGAGCAGGTTGAAATTACTTCAGCAAAAAAATCAAGGACTCATACAGCTCCGGCCAGTTCCGCACCTCAACGTGCAGAAGACGAATCCGGTTATCGCGCAGGAATAGTAGCCTATCAGCAACAAAACTATCAGGAGGCCATAAAGTACTTAGGCCAAAGCAATCATCCGGAAGCCATCTTTTTATCTCGGACTTTCCTATTTATCCATCGACAACCCGCATTCAGCCATCACCCATTTGGAAAAGTACCTGCAATCCGGAGATAAAAAATATGAGGAAGCAGCCTGGTGGTACTGTGGATTATCCTTTATGAAAACAAAAAACCAACGCGCTTCTAAAAAGGCACTTGAAAAGGTTATACCCTTTCACGGTGAATTTGAACAGCAAGCCACTGATTTGTTAAGAAAATTATAGGGAGCAATTGCGATTCAGGTTATAACTTTGCATGAAATGCATAAACTCCTCCTCCTGCTCCTAATTCCTTTATGGAGTTCAGGACAAACCTTCCCAAAACAAAGAAATCACGAAGTCGGTTACACTGCCCGATGGAGTCTATCTCAGCTTCCGGCAATTGAAAGGAAGGTAAACCGGGAATCCAACCTGCACAACTTCAAGTGAAAACTGAAAAGACCATTAGTGTCAAACAATGGTTCAAAACCGACAGCCTTTTTTATATTAATAATTTCGGAAAAAAGAATCCAATTCCACCTGATTCCGTTTTTGCTTTTGCCGATGATGGAGATGTATATATTCAACGGAAAGGAATTGGACATAAGTTCACTATTGTTGGCAGTCTCTGTTATTTTACAGAATCCTATCCTATTAAAAACGCGCCACTTTCTCCTGTGACCATTGATCATGCAAAGGACGTAATTCCAAGAATGATGGATTTTGAAACGGGAGAATTTCATGCATATTCTATTTCTTCGATGGAAGAATTTCTAAAAGGACATGACAATGAACTCTACGACGAATACATGGCCATTGCTAATTTAAAGCACAAGCGACAGTTATTAATCCGTTACATTGAAAAATACAATGAGCGCCATCCTTTAACGACCAGCACCCGGCTTTGAAAATCCTGATTATTCAAACTGCTTTTATAGGTGATGTCATTTTGGCCACCCCCGTAATTGCTGAAATGTGTCGTCTTTACCCCTCTGCTGAAATCGATGTGTTGGTACGGAAGGGGAACGAATCACTTTTGGAAAACAACCCTGCGATTCACCAAGTACTGATTTGGGATAAAAAGAGTAATAAGAGTTTGAATTTACTTCATGTGTTCAAGAGGATAAGAAGTCATCAATATGATATCGTTATCAATCTGCAACGGTTCCTTTCCACCGGTATTTTAACAGCATTTAGCGGAGCAAAAGAAAAGATTGGCTTCAGTAAAAATCCTCTTTCCGCTCTTTTTACGAGTAGAATTGTTCATGAAATTGATTCGAAGCAAATCACTCATGAAACCGAACGAAATCTAAAACTAATTGAAAAATTCGGAGCAAAAAATCAGCTGCGCCCTTCCTTATTTCCTTCCGGAGATGACTTTAAAACAGTTGAATCATTTAAAGTCGGATCTTATTTTTGTTTAGCACCAACTTCTGTATGGTTCACTAAGCAGATGCCGGCTAAAAAATGGAATGAACTCATCCAATTGCTTCGTCAAAAACGTCCGGATTCTCCAATTTATCTTCTGGGAGGACCTGCAGATTTAACAGCCTGTGAGAACATTAAAAGCAATATCCCTTCATCAAATCTTATAAATCTCGCAGGAAACTCACTTTTCTTCAAACGGCAGCATTGATGAAGGATGCTACAATGAACTACGTAAATGACTCTGCACCTCTTCATATTACTTCAGCAATGAACGCCCCGGTGGTCGCTTTTTATTGCAGCACAATTCCGGCATTTGGTTTTGGCCCATTGTCTGACAATTCCAAAATTATTGAAGTCAATGGATTACCCTGTCGGCCTTGCGGATTACATGGACATAGGCAATGTCCGGAAGGTCACTTTAAATGCGGATTTGATCTTGATTTAAACAAAGCCATGGCGTGAACTTCATGTTAACATCGTATATATTTTATGTCCTGTTTCATTTTAGCACATGACTTGATTCTTTAGCACTTAATCATTTTATCAAGTTGTTTCCCTTATCACGAAAAATGACAATAATCATTATTTATCCTCATTGAATTTCAAAATGACTTGTTCCAATAATTTGGTAACTTTGAGAAAATCAAAATTCAAATGGAACGGAAATCAGGATTAATACTCTCCTTCATCGTTGGAGCGGCTGTTGGTGCTGCTATTGGATATCTCATGGTGAGTGGCAAATCCGAAGAACTATTAGCGGATGTCAAAGAAGCTGCCAATAAGGTAAAAGATGAGTTTGATAAGCAGATGGGGAAGGGAAAAGAGTTTATTGACGATATAAATGCAATGCACGAAAAAAAGGCTTAGTCACATGGAAGATCAAACATTCAGTAGTTTCGGACGTGATTTGAGAAAAGAAATTTCTGCTTATGTCGAAGCCCGTATAGAATATGGAAAGTTAGTGGCCTATGAGAAAATGGCAAAAGCCATGGCATCTGCCACCAGTGTTCTCTTACTTGCGGCATTCGGATTCTTTACTTTCTTTTTTATTTCGATTACACTGGCACTTTATTTGGGAAGATGGCTAAATGATGAACTATTGGGCTTTGCCATAGTTTCCGGATTTGACTTACTCGTTTTTATTTTATTTATCAGTTTTAAGGAGAAAATAGAACAAAGTATGATGCAAAAAATCATAGAACAATTATTAAAGGAAAAGCAAAAAGACGAAAATTCATCCCATGAAACCACTGGAAAAACTACATATTGAGCAAGCCAGATTAAAAACGGAAATACAAATGAGAGAGAAGGCTCTCACTGAAAAATTGAAGTTTCTGGAGAATAATTTAGGCAAGATGGCTATCAATAGTTTTCTTCCTTTTAACAGTTCCCAATTTGATAAAGCATCGGGCATTTTCACCACAATCAATACTGCTATTTTGAAATTGATTCCCGGAGAGGGGAACAAGCAAAAGTATTCATCAGTGTTAAAAACAGTGGAAATGGCGGCCGCAGGATTGGTTTATAAATACATTAGCCGTATCATCAAATAAATTTTGAATTTTATACCCATTATTAAGGGCATGTTTCTTTTTTTTTGTGCAACTCATTGCTTTTAAGTTAGAAATAAAAGACATGTGATTTTAATTCATTGATTTATAATAATATATATTCTTTTAGACATTGCTTGTTGTGACATCTATTGTTAATACACTAATTTAGCATTCATAAACATAAAAACATGAAGAAAAACATCCTTACACTCCTATTACTTGCAACCACTGCTATAGCTACTGCGCAGAGCAATACCTGGAATATTGACGCATCGCACACCAATGTTAAATTCACCATTACCCATTTGGTGATTTCAGAAGTGGAAGGTTCCTTCCGTGCCTTTGATGGAAAAGTTACCAGTACTACACCTGATTTCAACAATGCCAACATCGAATTTACTGTGGATGTGAAATCCATTGATACTGACAATGAAGACCGTGACAAACACTTGAAGTCTGATGATTTTTTCAATGCTGAAAAATTTCCTCAAATGGTATTCAAAAGCACATCTTTCAAAAAAACAGAAGGTAAAAATTATGTGTTAATAGGAGATTTAACCATCAGAGATGTAACCAAGAAGGTAACTTTTGATGTAACGTATGGTGGTACAGTAAAAGATCCGTGGGGCAATACCAAGGCCGGATTTAAAGCCAAAAGCAAAATCAACAGAAAAGACTATAAGTTAATGTGGGGAGCGGTGACTGAAGCAGGTGGAATGGTAGTAAGTGATGAAGTGGATATCGCCATCAATCTGGAACTTTCACAGGCCAAGTAACCTAACTATAAAACCATTCACAAAACCTCGCATTTGGCGGGGTTTTGTGTTTTAAATCAGGCTATCTTCGTAGTATGAGCAAGACCATTCACGAAGAAATACAGCAGCAGAAATTTCGGAACCATCACCAAATGATTCAGTTAAATATACTTTTTACGGCTGGTTGGATTCAAAATAAACATTTGCAAATTTTAAAGAAATATGGATTGAGTCACCAGCAATATAATGTACTTCGAATTTTAAAAGGGACCTATCCTCAAACACTCAATCTAGGCCAAATAAAAGCAAAAATGTTGGACCGGATGAGTGATACCAGCAGAGTGGTCAACCGACTTTTTACCATTGGACTGCTTTCCAGAACAACAGACAGTAAGGACAGACGCGTTGCTAAAATAAAAATATCCGACAAGGGACTTAAGCTCTTAAAGGAGATGGAGAAGGAAGAGACACATCTCGATAGCATTACCAATCAAATCTCCAGAGAAGAAGCATTGGAGTTGAGTCAACTTTTGGATAAATTGCGTAATAAGGATAATTCTTAATCGCATTTAAATATATTCTGTCATCATTTCACAAAAGACTCTTTTTAACGTATGTCAGAAGAAAGTACAGAAGTAAAAAAGGTAAAGAACAGATGGCCATTGGTTGCGGGCCCCTTCATTTTTATTATTTGTACTTTTTTGCCATCGCCTGATTCCTATTATCCCTCCTTGATGATAATGGTTGGGATAACGCTTTGGGTTGCTTTATGGTGGTTAACCGAAATAACACATATCGCGGTGACATCGTTTTTGCCATTCATCCTGATTCCTGCAACAGGCATTGCAGATATCAAAGTCATAGCGGCCCAATACATGGACCCCATACTATTCCTTTTTATTGGTGGATTTATGATAGCTTTTTCCATTGAAAAATGGGGCTTGCACCGAAGGCTGGCATTGGGAATTCTTTCCTCTACAGGGAAGTCGAGTTCCAGCATTTTGTTCGGTATAATGTTTACCACCTATTTTATGTCGATGTGGATATCGAATACGGCTACTGTAATGATGTTGATTTCGGCTGTGCTGGCTGTTATTCTTCATTTGAAAATTCATATTCCTGATAAAGAGGTCCACCGTAAAATTTCCTCAGCGTTATTAATTGGTCTCGCCTACTCCGCTAGTATTGGTGGAATGGCTACGCTGGTAGGCACGCCCACCAACATGATATTTTTCAGAGCCTACAATGAAAAATTTGCTTCCGAACATCCTATTAACTTCGTCAACTGGATGTCCTTTGCCTTTCCGATGTCATTCGTATTGTTGGTGTTTACCTTTCTTGTATTGCGTTATATTTATTTGCGACATATTGCAACCGTTCCTTTTGACCCTACCATTTTCAGGAATGATAAACTCAATCTGGGTAAATGGACTTCGGATCAAAAAATGGTAGCTTTCTTATTTGTCCTAACTACTTTACTTTGGTTTACCCGAGCAGATCTTCAAATCGGTGATACTACTCTTAAAGGCTGGGCTTCTTTCTTCCCTACCCCACTCAGATTACGGATAGTTCAGTTGCCGTCACCATTGCGTTGTTGTTGTTTCTTATACCCTCTCAAACAGAGAAGGGAAGAAATTTATTAAGCTGGAACGAAGCTTCGAAATTACCTTACGAAATCATATTGCTCTTTGGTAGTGGATTTGCCCTAGCCAAAGGATTTGAAACTTCAGGCCTAAGCAATTGGCTGGCACAAAATCTTCATGCCTTTAAAGAAATACCTTTGGGATTAATGATTCTATTGATTTGTGTGTTGGTCACCATCATCAGTGAGTTTGCGTCCAATGTAGCCAGCATTCAGTTGGTTTTACCTATACTAATTTCTCTACAAGCGGGCTTCACTTCTGATCCTGCTACCCTTCTCGTTCCTGCTGCATTGGCAGCCTCCCTTGGTTTTATGCTACCCATCGCTACGGCGCCCAATACGATAGTATTTTCAAGCGGTTATATTAAAGTTAAGGAACTGGCATTTATAGGATTAATCATTGATGTGATTGGAATTATTTTAATTACAGTTTTTAGTTTGTATTTAGTCTAGCATCCATCTTTTGTTTTTAGATTGCAGATTTTCGACCTCACTATTCTACTAAAAATTGATGGCAAGAATATACCTTATATTTTATTTACATTACTATTTTAATTCTTCATTTTACCATCGAAAAATACAAGTACTTTAATGCTGTATTTTGTAAGTAACTGGAAATAATTAGTAATATTTATATTAAACCGGAAGTTTCTTACAAAACAAATAAATGGTTAAACCTGGCCATAAAAGCCACGTAGACCAGATGAAATTAGCTATTACTATTCATGAACTCATTAAGAGGATTATTCATCATCTGTTTAACTATTTGTCTGCACCCTTTTGAATCAGCAGCACAGTTATGTATAGATTGCGGTCAGGGAATTTCGGGATCATTCAAAGCCAGTAGGGATACTTCTTTGATTTCAGGAAATTATGACTTCGATACTTTCATTATTGATGAAGGTGTCACTGTTTCCATATACGGCAATCAACCATTAATAATCAGATGTAAGACAGATGCAGAAATCAATGGTATTCTTGATTTAAGCGGAGGAAATGGTGAAGATGGAATACCAAATCTTACAGGGGGAAATGGTGGACTTGCCAATGCCGGAGGTTTCAATGGTGGGGCAGGTATATACAATAATGCACAGGCCATTTTAGCAGGAATTAATGGAAATGGTCCGGGCTATGGAAATGGTGGTCTGAACGGAAGTGGAGCCGGCATGGCTTTTCAGTGCAAGGTAATGCTTGTAATTTCCCCGGTGGCATAGCTTATGGGGATTCGCTAATTACTCAGCTATTTGGTGGAAGTGGCGGCGGAGGCGGCATGGCCCGAATGGGAGGTGTTTCAGCAGGAGGTGGAGCCGGTGGTGGTATTCTTGTTCTTAAATCTTGTACTAGCTTAATCATTGGACTAAACGGCGGTATTTACAGTAACGGAGGAGATGGCGGCAATGGAAACTACAATGGCTTTCCGGGTGGTGGTGGTTCAGGTGGAACTATTTATCTCGCAGCAAAAAACATTGAAATACATGGAATAGTATCTTCAATGGCGGTGCCGGTGGCTAGATGCCAACAACGATTCTTGCTTCAGTAGCTGCAGCGGCTCACCCGGAAGAATCAGAATTGATTCAAAAGAACTGGCAATAGATGGTAGCATACTTCCTTCTGCTTACCTGCACAGTCTATTTTATGCCGGGATCAGACGCGCCGTGAATGCCAAATGTCATGGTACAGCAAGTGGATTCATTAAGACCAGAGCCAATGGAGGAGAAAAACCTTATACATTCCAATGGTCTAATGGAGGCACCTCCGATGAAATTGATCAATTGATGGCCGGTACATATACGGTCACCATAACGGATGCCAGGCTGTTCCTATACAGATCAAGTCAGCATTTCGCAACCTTCCGAAATTATTCCGGAAGTAGTCAGTTACCCTCCTACTTGTGAAAGTAAAAACGATGGAAAACTCCTGTTTCGTGCAACAGGAGGAACTCCTTTCCCCTATCAAAAGACATTGTTCACAACATTTGGTCAAATAGTTCCAGTAACGGAATTATGTTTGACATCACCGTGAACAAAAAGTGAAATTGAAAAGAATAACATTAAGTCTTCCTCCTCCTCTTTGCAACAGTTAAGCATTTTCTTTAAGCAAGGTACCATGATTGGCGCAGAGACTGATTCTTCTCAATGGCAATTGGTCAATTCTTACTCTGTTACCGGAATGGGTAGTGATGAAGATACGCCTCTGGATATTTCATCATTAGATGAATTGTTACCGGGAAGATATGCCTTCTATGTTTACAATCATTCCGGTAAAATTAACAGTGTAACGAGTTCTGTCATTGGCAATTCATTTAATTATGATCATGTTTTAACCGTTCATGATGGGTTAAGCAGAGATCAATCTACTTCTGTTTTTACCGCTTCTCAAAAAGGCGCAATGAATTTGGCGGGTGGAATTACGTATGTAGTTCGACAGGATGATCATTTCAATTATAATTATATATCAAACGGTATAAATTCTCCAATCAACGATAGACTTCCCGATGGAGTTCATCAATATGTAATTTCTGATGCCCTGGGATGCCTCGTCTCTGATACTGTTACCATTCCAACGGCCGGGAAAATGAATATCTCCCTCGTTGAAATAAAATCACCTCGCTGCAGCTATTCAACTGACGGGGCTATCGAAATCAATGCACTCCCCTCGATTAATGAAAAATTTTGTCCGACATCTATTCCCTATAGTCTACCTTCAAACGGAATGCTTTTAAATTTTGCTGTAGCCCAAACCATCCAATTAAATGGATTTGATTTTTACACCTCTCAAAGTGGACAAATTCACCTCTATCTCAAATCAGGTACATACCTCGGGGAGGAAAACAATTCATCCGCCTGGACCTATCTTGGTTTGTATCCGGTTACAACAGTGGGATCGACAGGCATTACTCCCATCCTTCTCAATAATCAACAAATGCTTACACCGGGCACCTGGAGCATTTATGCTTATTCCGATACGGACCTCTTCATGAATCTCGATAGTGTGACCTTGTTTAGCAATGCAGATATTACTTTTCTTCAATCCATGTCGAGAGCCGGGAATACAGGTGCATTTTTGACAGCAGAAAAAATCAATGCACACTTCGCCGGTACTTTACGCTATTTCCAGACGGCTACAGCTATGGATTATCAATGGAATAATACAACCCATTCAAATTTAATAAACAATTTATCCGGTGGAACCTATACTGTTACCGTTACGCAGAACAATGAGTGCAGTGTATCTAAATCCTATGATTTAACTGCTCCAGCTCCTATTACTATCAATGAATATATTACGCCCGAAACCGAAGAGGAACAGAATGGAAGTATCCATGTTAATGTGGATGGAGGCACAGCACCTTACTACATTCAATGGATCAACAGTGGCTCCACGGGTAATATTATTCAACAACTCCCTTCCGAAACTACCCTGTTTTTATTGCAGACAGCAAGGGTTGCATAAAGAACGACACACTTTATGTGAATCGAATTACAAACCCTGTCAAATCGGAAGGACAGTTAGCCATTGCACCCAATCCCGGTCACGGACAATTTATTGTCGTGAAAGAAGTAAATGGAATGGAGGATTGCACATTAAGAATCTTTGATTGTTTAGGAAGGCTCACTTATAAAAGCGAAACAAACATCCTTTCACTCATGACTAATGGAGTAAACCTCTCGCATTATGCGGATGGAAACTACATTATACGCGTTAATGACCAGGACCAGATTTTCAATGCGAGACTTGTAATTATCAGGTAACCACCTTTAAAGAAGTTTCCGGGACAAATGTCAAAAACATTTGTAAATTTATGGTCCTATTAAATACAAGATGACCAGAATACTTCTATTGCCCTTATTCACTATCCTTTTTCTTTACCCTACCCACACAAGCGCAGACCGGAATATGTGATATTACCCATTATGATATTCATATCAATGATTTAAATTATACCACAAAGTCTCTTGTCGCCCATTGCGAAGTCGATTTCACAGCCACCGGGGCCGGTATCGATACGTTAGTCCTAAGTTTATTGACATTTACCATTGACTCCATAAGGGGAAATATTGGTCAGTCAATAACCTATTTGTATAATGATACTTTGTTAAAAATCCCTTAATGTTACGCTATTACCCGGAGATACGCAAAAAGTAACTATTTACTATCGGGGACAGCCTAAAACAGATCCATCCGGTTGGGTAGGATTTTATTTTAGCGGCACCTATGCCTTTAATTTGGGAGTAGGATTCGATAGTAATCCGCATAATTTCGAAGGGCCTGGTTTCCCGCCAATGATGTATTTACCGACCGATCCACCTATAGCTTTTATGTGGTTACAGCACCCACATACAAAGCTTTTTGCAATGGTACTCTTGTTTCATCAATGACTTTGCCGGGAGGAAATTCAGCCTGGACATGGGAAATGAATGAAGAGATACCCACTTATCTTGCCAGTATTGCTGTCGCCCCCTATTATACATTCAGCAGAAATTATCAGAACACACCAGTAGAAATTGCCTGCTTACCACAAGACAGTAACGCTGTTATTGGAACGTTTGTTCATCTGGATACGGTTTTAGGATTCTTCATTGATGCCTATGGTCCTTACCGTTTCAGCAAAGTCGGGTACTGTTTGATCCCCTTCAACTCCGGTGCGATGGAACATGCAAGCAGCATACATATCGGCAAACCATTTGTGAATGGTACTTTAACTTATGAGACTTTATGGGCACATGAATTAGCCCATATGTGGTGGGGCGACTGGATTACCTGTGAAAGTGAAGGAGACATGTGGTTAAATGAAGGATTTGCAAGTTTCAACGAAGCCTACATGACGGAAAAACTCTATGGGAATGCAGCCTACAGAGACTGGATTCGCACCAATCATCGTAAAGTACTTCAGTTTGCCCATATCAATGATGGCGGTTATTTACCCCTGATCAATATTCCTCATTCACATACCTATGGACAAACCGTTTATAACAAGGGGGCCAATGTTGCCCATACCTTACGCCATTATATGGGAGATTCTGCATTTTTTCCGGGATGTCAGGCTTTCATGAATGCGAAAGGAAATTCAGCAGTGAATAGTTATGATCTACGGGATGAATTAAGCAATAGTAGTGGTATTTCCATGAACAGATTTTTTGATGATTGGGTCTTCACACCGGGTTTCCCCCATTTTTCTATTGACTCTGTGGAAGTGGTGAATGCAACCACCTATTCCTATATCATACATACCAAACAAAAGAGCAAGGGGAATACTCACGTATATGAAATGCCGGTAAAAGTATTCTGCACGGATGGCATCAATGACACCACATTAATACTAAACATCAATAACACTACAAACTCCTTTCCTGTTTCCTTCTCTTTTACGCCCCAATGGTATACTATAGATCGCGAGGATCAGATGAGTGATGCCATTAGCGATTATGAAAGGAGTATTTTCACTACCGGCGGCATTTCATTTCCTGAAACGTATTTAAATATGACGGTTGTGAGTAGCGGTAATGATACCTCTGTAGTTAGAGTTGAACATCATTGGGTAGCTCCGGATCCATTTAAAAGCAGTGGTGCAGGTATTCGATTAAGTAATTACAGATACTGGAGCATTAGTGGAATTTTAAAGCCAGGATTTCATTCAAGGGCTACCTTTGGTTATAACGGTACTCTGAACACCACTACGGGATATTTAGATAATAGCTTAATAACAGGAACAGAAGATAGTTTGGTTATTTTATACAGAGCAAATACCGCCGATGATTGGCAGATAGTGAACGGATTCACACATAACTCAGGAAATAAATTTGACAAAATCGGTAGTTTTACAGTTGATTCCATTATGAAGGGAGAATATACTTTTGGCTACAGAGATTTTACCACCGGTATTAACAATATTCCAAATAAATCGAACGATTACCAATTGGAAATATGGCCTAACCCGACTTCTGGTGTTGTTAATTTTACTGCAAAAGGCAATAACAGAAATGAATTCACTCTTGGAATTTTTGATATTGCCGGCAGAAATATTTACAACACTATCCTACAAGCAGATCAGCCTTTCACCTGGGTGCCTCAGGAACAGTATTCAGGAACATTTGTTGCCAGGATATACAATGACAGGAAGGAAATGTTGAGTAAATCATTTATACTTGAGTAGTAGACTTATTTCCTTTTTCAAAATTGTAAAACCCATCAAAGCTATCGTATGACACTACCCTATCCTGTTATTCAGTTAAAGAAAGGAAAGGAACGCTCCCTGCTCCAGAAGCATCCCTGGGTCTTCAGCGGAGCTATACATCACGAACCATCCTCACTGGAAAATGGGGATACAGTACAAGTACAATCGTTTTCCGGAGAGTATCTTGCGACGGGACATTTCCAAAGAGGGACTATCTCTGTCAGGTGCATTGATTTTACCGGAGCACTCATTGATGAAGAATTCCTTCGACAAAAAATCCGGAGATGCATTTCCTTGCGTAAGGTATTGCATCTTCCCGGTATGGAAACGAACTGTTACCGGTTAATCCATGGTGAAGGAGACGAGATGCCTGGTCTTATAGCTGATATTTATGGGAACACTATAGTGCTCCAGACCTATACATTGGGCATGCATTACCTTAAACCCTTATTAACAGCTATTCTCCCGCAGGAAATTTTAACAATAGATGCTATATATGATAAGAGCGCCGAAACCATGAACAAGCATGGAAACAAGGTGGAACAAGACGCTTTCCTGTTTAAAAAATCAGATTATTCGGCTAACGACTATGTTATCGAAAATGGAATTAAGTTTTCTATCGATTTTATAGGGGGACAGAAAACAGGCTTTTTCCTTGATCAGCGGGAAAATCGACAGCTATTAACACATTACGCTAGCGGTAAAAGTATATTAAATACATTTTGTTATACAGGTGGATTTTCTCTAGCCGCGCTGGAAGGAAATGCGAAAGAAGTAAATTCTGTAGACAGCTCCGCAAAAGCAATGGAAGGATTAGAGAAAAATCTGCTGCTTAATAATTTTAGCGCCAGACATACCTCACACACAACGGACGTAATGAGCTTTCTTAAAACGACTGAAGAAAAGTATGATATCTTAGTTTTAGATCCCCCTGCATTCGCGAAGCACTTAAATCAGACCTCCAATGCAATGATTGGCTATAGAAATCTGAACACGGAGGGCCTGAAACATATTGAAAGTGGCGGGCTATTGTTCACATTCAGTTGCTCACAGGCGATCGACAAAGAGCTCTTTCGAAAGATCATCTTTCAATCTGCTTTACAAGCAAAACGTGAAGTCAAAATTCTACATCAACTCAGCCAACCGCCGGATCACCCTGTCAGTATTTATCATCCCGAAGCAGAGTATTTGAAGGGATTTGTTCTTCTGGTGATCTAAATTAAAGTATAAATCTCATCACATCTACCCCAAAAACCGAGCAGCGCCAGTGTTTAAAATGCAAATACGACACGAACAGGAAGACCATGCTGGCCAGCAGGACTCAGCAACCCACAGGGCAGAATTCTTCATCATGGATATTGAACTCCCCGCGAATAATCAATAATAAAGGGAGAACTATCTAACAATATATTTCGAAAGCCGTGAAGATTTCAGATCAATAGAATTAAAATATTAACCTAATGATGGAGACACCCCAGCAAATTGGAAAATAAAACCATTTGGATACACGCTGAAAATCAGTAAAAGATCTTAAAAGTTAATCGCAGAATCCAGCCAGGGGAGCAAGGATAAACAAGAAAAGCTGATATATTCATATCTGTAAAATCCCAAGAGGAATAATTTAAAGGTTTCAAATTCATATTGTAAGAATGTTGAAGATCGAAAAGACCTCGTTCAGGAAATAATTATCCAATTATGGAAATCGTTTGATAATTATGACGAAAACTTCAAGTATTCTACCTGGATGTATAGAATTGCATTGAATGTAGCAATATCATTTTATAGAAAGGAAAATAGCCGCAGAAAATCCCCCCTTAACAGAGACATTGTAATTTTCTGAATATGAACTTGCGCCTGATCGGAAACCGAATTGGGAATTTTGCAAAATTGATTTCGCAACTAAAAGACCTGGATAAAGCCTTAATGCCCTTTATCTGAAGAAAAGGCACAGAAATAGCCTACGGCAACGATGGCCACCAAAATCAGCGAATCAAGAAAATCTAAAGCACAAATTCACCGAAACAGAGAAGATGGACTTAACATTGAAGAACAGAACCATTCAGGAAAAGAGATTAGAACAGAAACACAAAGCGACCCTTATCGAGAAAGAGTTAAAAATTCGTCTTCAAAAACGAGCCAAAGGAATAATTGGCTTCACATCTATCTGTTAATTTTAGTCACACCTGGTTTATGGTCCAATTACTCTTCTGCTTTGAATTATTTTATCTTTTTGTTTCTTCAATTACCTAATCAATTTAAAGGATTTACAGATTACTTTAAACATATCATGGATCAACTCGATCAATTACAATGGTAGTCTTTTAGAAATTCAGAAACATTTAACCCAACTTCAAATTTCTATCATTCAACATACAAGAATCATGTTTTACAATTTCCATTCTATACCACATTTTATTTAAGCAATAAATGGCCCTTGAAGTTGAATACCTCCCTTCTTCGTAATTACTGTCCATTGTTCTGAGCTAGGTTATACAAAACTCACCGGAAATTTAAGCAGAAGTGGTTCAGGGGATAATTGCCGATTCCGGGAGGGCGATAATGAATGCCCGCGCTAAGAAATAGAGGATTTTCAAGGAAATGTCGATCAGAAGAGTTCATGAGCCGGCAATTGGAAGTGATGAGATAGTTATGAGAAAGTTATGATATTTCACTTCTTCTATCAAGAGAACAACGCCAACCCGTAACAAGCTCTGATCACGAATTAGTGCGCCACCGACCAAGGCAATAATCCCTTCATTGATGGTTTTATAGTAGGGCTAAAACCTGACGAATAATTATCTTTGCATTAAATTATACGGCCATGTACCCCAACGTCCCCCATTTAAAACATACTGACAACAAGAATTTTTTCCTTATCGCCGGAACGTGCGTAGTAGAAAGCGAAGAAATCACCTATCAGACCGCGCATCGTTTACAGCAAATTACGAATCGATTAGGGATTCCGTTTATTTTCAAAGCTTCCTATCGTAAGGCCAACAGAACTAAAATTGATTCTTATACCGGAATAGGAGATGAAATTGCACTGAATATATTGCATCAGGTAGGGAAACAATTGCATTTGCCTTTACTCACAGATATTCATGAAAGCCACGAAGCTGCTATTGCAGCCGAGTATGTGGACATACTTCAAATTCCTGCCTTTTTATGCAGACAAACGGATTTGTTAATTGCAGCAGGTAAAACCAATAAAACTGTAAATATTAAGAAGGGACAATTCCTTGCTCCTGAATCTATGAAATACGCCATTCAGAAAGTGAATGAAGCCGGTAATGATAAAGTAATGCTTACTGAAAGAGGAACAACATTAGGATATACTGATCTTGTAGTTGATTTCAGATCGGTAACTGTTATGAAAAATTTTGGACTACCGGTTATCGTTGATATTACTCATAGTGTTCAACAGCCCAATCAAAGTTCGGGAGTCACAGGTGGCAGACCGGATCTTATAGCCACCATCGCTAAAGCAGCAATTGCTACGGGTGCTGATGGCATTTTCCTTGAAACACATCCCAACCCGGCAGAAGCACTCAGTGATGGAGCCAATATGCTTTCTCTGGACAAAGTGGAAGAACTGCTGCATCAACTGGTTAAAATAAGACATGCGGTCATTTAGTATTTTAAATGATTAATATTTAGTAGTTTATATCATATAGTGATATCTTTTTTTTAGCTTTAAATGATTATTCCTTTAAGATTTTGTCATCAAACTTAAGCAACATTCATTCAATTTCTGCGTAGAAAAGTTTGCAGAAATTGTCATTAATGCACAGCTTACTACAACGTCAGATAAATAAATTCTTTAAAAGCGCACTACCGGAACATCCCGGTTTCAGTGAGTTTATTGAAGCTATTGAGACGGCTTATAGAGATGCTGATAAGCGCAATCGATCCCTTGAAAACATTGTCACAATTTCTACCGCAGAAGCTGAAACCAAGATTGAAAATTTTCAAAGTGTAATTAATGAAGCGAGTTTGGTGGCCGTTTTATCCAAAGAGGGCAAGGTGATTTCTTTAAATAAAAATTTACAAAAACTAACCGGACTAACAGATCAAAAGAAATTTTATAACATCGACATCGTTGATTTGATTGGGCCGGGTCAGGAAAGAATAACTGAACAGGCTGTTGCAAAATTGAAACAGGGTTTGAGTTGGCAAGGGGAAATTCAGTTTCCTGTATCAAAAGGCTCTTCTATATGGTTAAGTGGAACCGCGTGCACACTTAGGGATGAAAGCCGAAGGGCTACGGGAATTATAGTTATTCTCTATGATATCACCAGCCGGAAACTTTTTGAAGATGAAATAATAAATAGTGAACGTAAATACAAAGCAGTACTTAATAATATCAAAGATGTAGTATTTCAGGCAGATAAAAGTGGTGAATGGACGTATCTTAATGCTTCATGGAAAGACCTTACCGGACATGAAATTGCAGATACTTTAGGACGAAAGATTTGCGATTTTATTCATTCTTCAAATATCACTGGAATAAAAGACTATCTAAATGATACCTTAAACCAAACGGCTACACAACAAAGTATTGTAGCATCTATAAATGATATAAAAAGTGAACTAAAAAAAGTAGAGATTTCTCTACGTCCCACGCTATCGCAAAATGGAACTGTCATTGGTGTATCCGGAACAATAAATGACATTACGGAGAAAGACAATAACCTTAATTTACTTTCGGCATCTTCCTCTTTTCAAAAAGCGATATTGGATAGTGCCCGTCAGGGAATTATTTCCACCGATCTGATGGGTATTATCAAGACTTGCAATAGAGGAGCTTGTCAACTCGTTGGTATCCAAGCCGAAAGCGAACTAATTAATAAACATATTTTCGAAAACATTGTTTCAAACGAGTCATCAAGTTTAGATAAAATATTTTCGTACGGTAATAGGATCCGGAAGGAGGAATTAAAAGAAGAAATTGAATGTAAGATCAAAACGTTGAACAATCAAAAGCTTGATGCATTACTTTCTCTTAGTGAAATTAAAGATCCCAATGAAAACACTACCGGTTACTTATTTATCATTAGTGACAACAGTAAGCGTAAAAGAGCGGAAGAGGAAATCTACAAATTAAATACGATAATTGAAGAATCCCCTGATTATGTTTCTTATTACGATATGTCAGGCCAGCTTTTATATGCTAACAAAGCTTATAAAGAATTAAGGAATTTAGAGAATATTCAAACTGAACCGGAATTATATCCTAAATGGGCGGAACTGGTCATTAACAGAAAAGCAATTCCACATGCAATACTTCATGGATCATGGAAAGGAGAAACTGCCATCTATGACAGCCAGAAGAAAGAAATACCGGTATTGCAGCTGATCATCATTCATAAAGATGAATCCGGCAATCCCATTTTCAGGTCCTCGATTTCGAGAGATATCACCCATAGGAAAATCTACGAACATAAACTTCTTCAAAGCGAAAAAAGAAATCGCGATCTTGTAAACTATAGTCAGGCTATAATTTGCACACATAATATGCAGGGTGACCTATTAAGTATTAACCCATCCGGAACCAATCTTCTTGAATACAGCATGGAAGAATTGATTGGGAAAAACATCAGCAGTTTGATGCCTGCAGAATTTCGCTCCCTCTTTATCGACCAATATTTAAATTCTTTTCATACCGGTAAAGTTGCAGAAGGAATACTCTATCTGGTCAGCAAAAGCGGTAAGAGAATTAGTTTATTGTATAAAAACTATAAAGTTGTTGAACCCGGAGAAGAATCCTATGTAATTGGATTTGCCCAAGATGTTACAGAACGATTAATAGCGGAAGCAGAACTCAAAACAGCAAAACTTATTGCAGAAGAATCCGCACGGGCAAAGGAATTATTTCTGGCGAATATGAGCCATGAAATAAGAACACCGATGAATGGTATTGTTGGACTCACTAATCTGCTCATAAAAACATCTCTTAACGATAAACAGAAAGAATATGCCGGTTCTGTGAAGCAAAACGCTGAGAATCTACTTGTTGTTATAAATGATATTTTGGATTTTAGTAAAATCCAGGCAGGTAAACTGGAAATTATCAAGGAGCCATTTGAAATTGGTCGCTTATTATACAATATCAGACAAACTTTTAAATCAGAAGCGCAGCGCAAACAGATCGATCTGGTAACTATTCTTGATGATAAACTTCCAAAGTTTGTTAAGGGGGATGCCATTCGAATTAATCAGGTCATTGTAAACCTTGTCAGCAATGCGATCAAATTCACTGAAGCGGGTGATGTTACTTTGAAATGCAAACTAATTACCAAACGAAATGAAGCTTGTCGTGTGCAATTTACAGTTACCGATTCCGGAATAGGAATTCAAAATGATAAACTGGATAAGATATTTAATAGTTTCACACAGGCTAACGCAGACACCAGCAGAAAGTACGGAGGTACCGGTCTGGGCCTAACTATTGTCAAGAATCTACTTGATTTAATGGGGAGCAGCATCAAAGTAAAAAGTCAACCGGGTCAAGGTTCAACTTTTCAGTTTGAACTTAATTTAGAAACTTGTAATCCGGATGACTTCTCAAAAGTGGAACAAGAAGAGTCTAACCATGAAGGAAAATTATCAGGTTTTCGCATACTATTGGCAGAGGATAATAAAGTCAACCAACTTTTTGCTTCAGAGTTAATAAGTGAATGGGGAGCAGTACTTGATATTGCTGACAATGGAAAAATAGCGGTTGATTATCTAGCAAAAAATCATTACGATCTTGTTTTAATGGACATACAAATGCCTGAAATGAGTGGTTTGGAAGCGACTTCAATTATACGCAATGAATTTGTAAAGCCAATTAATGAAATAATCATCATAGCAATGACTGCAAATGCCATGAAGGGTGATGATAACCAGTTTCGGAAAGCCGGAATGAATGATGTAATTTTTAAGCCCTATCATGCCAATGAACTGTTTCTGATATTATGCAAGCATTTGAAAGTTGATGAAGCATTGCCTGTGCGTAAAAGTGATGCTCTTAAGGAAACAATTAAAGCCGATGAAAGTAAAGAACCTATTCTAAAGCATATCAATTTGCATACCCTTAAATCATTCAGCAGGGGAAAAAACACATTTATAGTGAAGATGTTAAATGCTTTGGTAGAGTCTGTCCCACCTACTTTTATTGAGTTGGACCAAGCGATTCAATCAAAAGATTGGATCTCCGTAAATAGGTTCTCTCACAAACTCATCCCCAATATGAATATGATGGGTAACCATTATCTGGAATCGGAAATAAAGTGGATGGAAGATAATGCAGTTAATTTGGAGTCGCAGCAAGTTATATTATCAAAATGGTCCTCTATTAAAAATGAGCTGCAAAAATCCATTGAAGAACTTAAACTAGTGGATTCTTTTTATCAAAGAATAGAAACTAATAGCAGGAATTGACGTAAATATCCTTAATAAAGCCCGAAATGAAAAAGCACATACTTGTAGTAGATGATGAATTAAGCATCAGAATGTTACTTGAAAACTTCCTTGCGGATGATTATGAGGTTACCACCAAGGACAATGGCTATGAAGCGATGGCCTGGTTTCAGGAAGGAAATCAAGCTGATTTGCTGTTAGTTGATATTGACATGCCCATGATAAATGGATATGAGTTAACAGAAAGCATCCGCAAACAACCCGGTATGGAAAGAACTCCGGTTATTATGCTCTCCAGCAAGCAAAAAGTGCTGATCGCATTCGATCTTTTTCAGCAGGAGCTGACGATTATCTTCAAAAGCCCTTCAATCCGGAGGAATTGTTAATAAGAATTCAATCCATTTTCAGAAGATTCAAAGCCGCATAATATCCCAATTAATTAGCAATGAAAATCGTATATATTCAGCCTTCCAAAGAACAGCAGGAAGCATTGGCAAAAGCATTACCTAAAACATCAGGTAACTTGCTTCAATGATTTATTGTCAGGCTTTCAATATATGCGTCAGGATCAAATTCCTGATATTCTGGTTACAGACGTTGAACCGGAGGGAAATCCGAATTCGGATACGATGAAGATCATCCGCTCAAAGCCAAATTTTCGTAAAACAATTATTATTGGTTATTCTAAACAACCGGATCGATCGAAGATAAATTTCTATATCGCTGAAGGCTTTTTGGATGTTGTTGCTCAGGAAAAAATTGTTACGACTGTTTTCCAGGTTATTCACCTCTTCACTAGTAAGCATGGGGCAAATTCACTCAGTTCACTTTACAGTAGAAGAAGTTTAATCGCAAAACGTTTTCTGGATATCAGTATTTCATCTACCGCATTGCTCATGGCCTCTCCCGTTATGCTCATGGCAATTCTGGCTATTCGCATGGAATCTAAGGGCCCTATTTTTTATCGTTCAAAACGGGTGGGAGTAACTACAAAATATTTGATTTATTAAAATTCAGAACCATGATTCCGGATGCTGATAAGAAGATGTCCAATATGACTCATCTAAACTTATATGCCGGAGCAAATACTCTTGAAATACCAACGGAATGTCCGGATTGTAAAAGACTGGGAAGTCCCTGTTCACCCATCATGTTTTCTGACAATAAGAAGATATGTGAAAACTTTCACTTTTTTCTTCAAGATCTTGAAAAACAGGGAATATTTTTCAAAGCGAAAGATGATCCAAGAATATCCAAAGTGGGTAAATTTCTTCGCAATTCATCCATCGACGAACTACCTCAACTCATCAATATCCTGAAAGGCGATATGTCGCTCGTAGGTAATCGACCATTACCTTTATACGAAGCAGAAATGCTGACCACTGATTCCAGAGCTTTCCGCTTTCTCGCACCTGCTGGGTTAACCGGGTTATGGCAAGTGACTAAAAGAGGTAAAAAAGATATGTCTGAAGCAGAACGGATCGCATTGGACAATAACTATGCGCTAAATCATTCATTACTTCTGGACATTAAAATTATTTTAAAAACTTTCCCGGCATTGTTACAAACTGAAAATGTTTAAACAGATGCTTTGCAAATGCCCTGATATTATTTTTTCTCTACTATTTATCTCCTTGCAGAGTTTAAGTACTAACTCCTTTTCTCAAACAGAAATGGTGAAGTTACCAGATATGACTCCGGAGCCCAACACTTCTGAGGTATCAGCACTAGACCTGAATAAAGATTTGAAAGAACAACTCATTCCATTGGATAGTATGATCAGTATTGCACTGTTAAACAATCCCGGAGTAAAAGCGCAGGAAGCATTAATTGAAGCAGGTATCGATCAAATTAAATTTTCCAGGAGAGAATGGCAAAATGGTGTTTTTGGAACTTTCACTCAGTCGTTAGGGAATCAGGCCGTCATTTTCAATACTAACCAGGAGCCGGAAGCGATTCAATCTTCAAGTATTCAATCAGGATTTAGAGTTGGATTAAATGTTAATGTTCCATTGTTCCTGTTATTTGGAAGAACAAGTCGGATCAATGTCTATGAACATGAATTGGAGGTTAGGAAACAGACCGAGGAAAAAATTAAAATGGAGGTATCCCGGCAAATCATCTATGAGTATAACAATATGCTGGCGACTCACCGGCTTATGCTCATCACCAGTAATTCAAAAGGGACCACCAGATTACTTTCTGAAATGGCCGAAAAGCAATTTGCTCAAGGTGATATTTCCATAGCAGAGTTATCTTCCGTCTCTGCTATTGCCACAAAAGCAGAATCCGATTACGAAATCTCCAGACGAGATTTCTATAATAATTATCAGCAACTAGAGAAACTGTTAGGTAAGCGTTTAGATACATTAGTCAGATAAGGTGAATTTATTAGAGTTTATTCGTTTAATAGCAAGAAACTGGAAAGTACTTGTCTTGTTCCCGCTCACAACAGCGGGTATTGTGTTTTTTCTAACGCGCAATACTAAGAAGGAATATGTTTCCAATACACAGGTTTACACAGGCATTGCCAGCGGCTATGGTATCACCTCCGGAGAAAATGATCGTGTGGATTACTTTGCCGTGAACAATGCGTTTGACAACCTGATGGCTACCATTAAATCAAGGGAAACTATTGAAGAGGTAGGAATGCGATTGCTGGCTAAGCATCTTTTAGTAGAAAAACCCTCCTATAAGGAACTTTCAGACGAGAATTTCAATCATATAAAAGAGTTAATTCCGGAAAAATTAAGAAAGCAATTGGTCGCTAAAGGTTCTGAAGAATTAACATTTTTCAGGATTGAAAGCTATAAGAAATCGAAAGAGGTAAATGAAATCGTCAGTATCCTTTCCTCACCCGGTAGCATCTACGGTCTTGAAGTAATTTCCGCAAACATGAATGCTCAGCGAAAGCAATCCAGTGACATGATTGAGATTTCGTATAAGAGCAACGACCCTGCTGTTTGTCAGCAAACATTACAATACATTGTTGATGTTGTCATGATACGGTATAAAGGAATAAAAGGGACAGAGACCAATAATGTTGTTAAAGATTTTGAAGAACAATTACGGTTAGCAGCTCAGCGTTTAAGAAAGTCGGAGGATAAGTTAAGGGATTACAGTTCGGAGAAGAAAATTATAAACTACTATGAACAGGCAAAATTTGTGGCTGAATCAAAAGAAAATGTAACTGCAGACCGGCAGAAACAGGAAATGGCTTTAGAAGCCTCAAAAGCTGCACTGAAGAAAGTGGAAGAGAAGATCGAAATGAAAAAAAATATCATTGAGGTCAATTCGAAATTGAGTAAAATGAGAGAACAACTGGCAGAGGTTACCTATAAAATCGCCAATGCCGAACTTTATGAAGGAAATAAAACGCTGGTGAGTCAATACAAATCAGAGGCCGAAAAAATTAAAAAGCAAATCAAGGAAGAAGTAGAGAGTCAGTATAAATGGAACAATACGCCTGAAGGATTACCCCGTGCAAATATTTTGTCGGAATGGCTGACCAACTATCTCGCGGTTGAAGAAAACGAAGCAAGGTTGAAAGTGATTTTACACCGATTAGATGGTTTTGATGCCATTTATAAAGAGCTGGCACCCGTCGGTTCAAATCTTAAGAGAATAGAGCGCGAAGTGGATGTCAACGAAAAGGAATACCTGAGTGTTTTGCACGGTTTGAATATGGCTCGACTCCGTCAGCAGAGCCTTGAAATGTCGAACAATCTTTCCATCACCGACTACCCCTTTCTCCCACTAAAGCCTCAACCATCGAAAAGGACGATATTTATTATCATGGCATTCATGGCAACTTTCATTCTAACATTAGCCATCGTATTAGGGAAATCCTTATTGGGTCGTACGATACAATCACCTGCAAGAGCTGAGAAGTACACAGGACTTCAATTCTTCAGTGCATTTCCAAATTATCTGACTTTAGATAAAAAAGTAATCATAGAGCATTTAGATGATGCCATTCTTTCTCATTTCATATCTAATATGCGCATCCATTTAAAAAGTAATGGAAATGATAAGACTCCCCCCCTCCTACTTACTATAAGCAGTATAAAAAAAGGAGAAGGGAAATCCTTTTGCGGTAAACTTTTAGCAGAAAAGTTAAAGAACGTATACGATGATATTCTTTACTTAAGTCCTGATGAGCTTTCCGGCGACAATCTGCCCGGCATCACCTTCCAGCGCTATTCAGGCTATAATAAAATGGGTGAAATCAATAATGCGAAGGAGTGGATAGCTTCCCTTGTACCCTCCTACAGCAAATATAAGGTCATCATCATCGAACTGGTAGAATTGTCGAAATTCAGTATACCCGATAAAGTATTGAATGGAATTTCCCTCAACTTATTTATTCTATCGAGTGAACGGGTTTGGAGCGAGGCTGACTCCCGTGCACTTGGAGTATTCACCAAGATGACTACCACCAAGCCAATGGTCATTTTAAACAATACGGATATCGACCGACTTGAAACCATAGTAGGAGAAATTCCGAAAAGAAGAAGCAATGTAAGGAAAGTGGCAAAACGTATAGTAACTTTCGATTTTCAAAGAACGTAACTATACCCATACAATAGAAAGTTGAATTTTGAAAAAATTACTAGGTAGCTTCATCAAAAACAAGCATACATTATCGCTTGCAGGAAATATTACCAATGCCATACTTGGTTTTGGAAGTATTGCGCTTGTAGCCCGTTTGTTAACAAAGGAAGATATGGGTGCCTGGTTTATGTTTATGACGGCCTATATTTTTGCAGATTTGCTTAGAGCCGGTATTATTCACACTTCATTAATTCGCTTTGCAGCATCGTCTGAAAATGATCAGTTCAAAGTGGTTTCAGGATCCGGTTGGCTTATCTCTATAATTACCACGCTCATCATTTCCATACTTACACTGATTACAGATATCTTTTTCGGCCATCTGGTTACGAACGAGGGATTTGGTTTATTCCTGACATGGTACTGGCTTGCTGCCATCACTACGCTACCCTTTAATTATGCAGCATGGTTATTACAGGCTAAATCATCATTCGAAAAAGTACTTTATATCCGACTACTGAATCAACTTAGTTTTATCACCTGCATCCTTCTTGCATTAATTACGGAGCGAAGTTCAGTAAATATCGTACTCGGAAGCTTTATTATATCAGGATTATTACCTAGCAGTCTTTCACTTTGGGCAGGATGGTCCATGATCAGTACGGTAAAATTTGCCACTAAAAAGATGATGAAGGATCTCTTCAATTTTGGCAAATTCAGTATGGGTACTTTGATGGGGTCTAATCTGCTTCGAAGTTCTGATACCTTGATCATCGGTTTTATGTTGAGTGCAAAGGATCTTGCCTCTTATAGTATACCCTTAAAATTGATTGAAGTGATCGAAATCCTGCTTCGTAGCTTTGCTGCTTCCGCCATGCCTGTACTTTCAAAGTTCAGGTCAGTAGAACAAAAGGCTGAGCTCCGAACTGCCTTTTACAGGTACACAGGATTGCTTTCGCTGTTAATATTACCCATT
The DNA here is from genome assembly GCA_016721435.1 of Bacteroidota bacterium. Lineage (GTDB taxonomy): Bacteria > Bacteroidota > Bacteroidia > AKYH767-A > OLB10 > JAJTFW01. The sequence goes on along the minus strand of JADKIC010000027.1, from coordinate 38,385 downwards.
ATCGGAGCTAGTATTTTATTTGCAGATTCTCTCGTGGTACTGTTGGGGGGTGAGCAATATGCAGAGTCCGCTTATATATTAAGAATTCTCGCGGTTTATGCTGCGTTTCTTCCTCTGGATCGTTTCAGTGGAATCACTCTTGACATTATCGGAAAGCCTTATTTAAATTTCCTGAAAGTAATTCTTATGCTAATTGTAAATGTTACCGGTGATATAATAGCTATTACCTATTTTGGAAACATTGGAAGTATTGCTGCCGTATCAATCCTCACATTCCTGACGGGAGTTATTTTCGGGAATTACTTCCTGAAAAAGTATCTGAATCACAGTATAAAGGAAACTCTTAAAACCGGTTTCACTACAATGAAACATATTCTACAACCCCTTCTCGAGCGTTTCAAATCACTGAGGGTTGGTAATACTACATCCTGATCGAATAAGGGCTAAAGAAGTTTTAAAAGCCGTTCTGCTGTTTTTGCTGGCGGTGGTGCTTGCTATTGTTTTCACGAAAGGGGGCTTGGCCACGATGATTGGACTTGCAGCAATGCCCATCGGGTTAGTCTTTGTGGGAATAATAATCGCTAAACCACGTATCGGCTTATGGTCAATGTTTGTTTTTAGCTTTTTTGCAAATGGAATTACCAGATATATTGATGGTCCTTTCGGTTTAGGGGTAGATATTATTCTGCTGATTACAGCATTAGGTTTGCTTTTCAGAACGAAGGAAGATCTGGAATCGCCGGGCATAAAGAGTCCGTTGATGACTGCTGTTTTGATTTGGTTTGCTTACACCGTTTTCGAAATTGTTAATCCTGAAGCCCGGAGTTTTGAAGCTTGGTTCTATGCAGCGCGTGGTGTTTCGCTGTATTTCGTATCCACTATACCGTTAGCACTGATTCTATTGTATAAGGAAGAAGATTTGGATAAGTTCATCAATATCTGGTTTGGGCTATCGCTCTTTGCTACATTCTGGGGCATCAAACAACTTACTCTTGGAACTGACTTCGCTGAAGAACGTTGGCTGGAATCCGGTGCGCGTAAAACACATATACTTTTCGGAAAATTACGTGTATTCTCCTTTTATTCTGATGCCGGACAATTTGGAGCAGCCCAGGCACATACCGGAGTAGTAGCGGGCATTTTGGCGATGGGCCCAACAAAAACTAAAAGGAGAAAATATTTTTATATTCTCACTTGCCTTCTCAGTTTATACGGAATGGCCATTTCCGGTACAAGAGGAGCAATGTTCGTTGCCATCACCGGATTTGCAATTTATTTCTTAGTGAGTAATAATATGAAGATCATCATTCCCGGGATTATATTCGGAGCACTTGCATTTGGCATGTTGAAATACACCAATATTGGTCAGCAAAATGATCAGATCCGTAGAATGCGAACCGGACTTGACCCCAATGATGCATCATTAATGGCACGATTGGAAAACCAGCAGAAACTGAAAGTATATCTGGCTTCCCGACCCATTGGAGGAGGAATCGGCTCTGCGGGGTCATGGGGGCAGCGATTTAGTCCCGGAACATTTTTGGCGACCACCCCTCTTGACAGTTGGTATGTTAAAATTTGGGCGGAGAGCGGAATCATCGGTTTAACGATATACATTGGAATGCTTCTGTTCCTTCTCGGAAACCGCTTTATCTTCCTGTTTAAGCTAAAAGATCCTGAATTAAAATTTAAATTGGCTGCATTATACGGTGGTTTCTTTGGGATATGTTTTGCGAGTTATGGAAACCAGATCTTCGGACAGTTTCCAACAGGTTCGGTCATCTATTTAAGCCTCGTTTATCTGTTTCTGGGAGAAACCTTTGTAAGAAAACGATCGTTAAATAAAACGAATGAATCCGAATTCTCCACTCCCCTTAGTATCGATCATCAGCATTAATTACAATGGTGCCAGGGTGACCTGCGCCATGCTTGAATCTCTGAAGAAGATTTCATATCCAAATATTGAAGTCATCATTGTTGACAATGCTTCGAAAGAAGATGCTTCTCTAATTGCTAATGAACATCCCTGGATCACTTTCATCAGGAGTAAGGAAAACTTAGGTTTTGCAGGTGGAAATAATTTAGGATTGATGGAAGCACGAGGCAAATACCTCCTTCTTCTGAACAATGATACAGAAGTGGACACCGGCTTTTTGGAACCTTTGGTAAAGCGAATGGAAGAAGATCCCTCCATTGGAGCGGTCTCCGAAAATCATCTTTCATCATAGTCCGGGAATCATTCAATTTGCCGGTTTTAATCCGATCAATCCATATACAGGACGTGGCACAGCAATAGGAAATGGAAAAAAAGATGATGGGAGCTTCAATACTTCTATGCCCACCAGCCGAGCGCATGGAGCTGCCATGATGATTTCAAGAAAGGCGGTTGAAGAAATCGGTTTGATGGCAGACCTGTTTTTCTCTATTACGAAGAAATGGATTATTGCGAAAGAATAAAAAGAGCAGGATATAGCATTTGGTATGAAGCAAAGTCAACAGTCTATCATAAAGAATCCATTTCTACAGGCAAAGGAAGTACTTAAAGACCTACTATCTCACCCGGAATCGTCTGCTCTTTCAGCGAAGGAATGTGAAAGGTATTCAGCTTTTTGTAAGCCTTTTATTTTTTATGATAGTATCTATACCAAAGAACACGCTACAGTATGTAATCAAAGGTAAAACCGATATGCTAAAAGCTTTTTGGAAAGGCATACTTTGGAATTTACATGCAAAAGATATACACCGAAATGAATCCTTAATATAAAATCAAATGGCTGTACTTCACTTCATCTCCTTACTACTATTTGCCTTATGTTTCGTCACAGTGGCTTATACATTTTTCTTCTCCATAGCCGGTCATTTTTATAGGCGCAAAACATTTTTAAACAATGATAAGTTCAAGAAAATAGCAGTCCTGATACCCTCCTATAAAGAAGATGCCGTAATCGTAAATTCAGCCAAACAAGCCTTACTTCAAAACTACCCTTCACATTTTTACGATGTCTATGTTATCGCTGATTCTTTACAAGAAGAAACTATCAATGAACTAAAAAAACTACCTGTTCAATTGTTTGAAGTTACATTTGAAATAAGTACGAAAGCGAAAGCATTAAATGAGGCGTTTAGGAGAATAACGAAGTCCTATGATTTTGCTGTTATTCTGGATGCAGACAATATCATGTCACAAGGTTTTCTGGAGAAGATAAACAACGCCGCCGTTTCAGGATGTTATGCAATACAAGGGCACCGAACAGCAAAAAACAAAAATACCAAATATGCTATATTGGATGCGATCAGCGAAGAAGCCAACAATCACATCATGCGAAAGGGTCAGGTGGCTGTAGGACTATCCTCCTCTGTAATTGGAAGTGGCATGGCATTTTCCTTTCTCTACCTCAAGCAGGTGATGTCAGAAATTGAGGCGGTGGGTGGTTTTGACAAAGAACTTGAAATGACCTTGATTTCCGATAATCATAAAATCATTTATCTGGATGATGCTTATGTTTTGGATGAAAAGGTCCAGAAATCGGAGGTGTTTGCCAATCAACGTACCAGATGGGTAGCTGCACAATTCGTCTACTTGAAGAAATATTGGTTAAAGGGAATATTAAATTTACTCATCGGTCGATTTGACTATGCCAATAAAGTGATGCATTACGCACTGGTCCCAAAAGTTATTTTAATTGGTGTACTGGCTATAATGGGTAGTGTGAATCTCCTTTTTACTAGTCTCTTGCCGGGAGCAACTGCATGGTTTGTCCTATTACTTTCTTACTTTTTTGCCTATGCCATAGCCATACCTCGTTCCTACTGGAACATGGGCATGGTTCAAGCCATCTTCAGCCTACCGAAAACAATTTTAATAATGTTTGGAGCTCTTCTGCAAATAAAAGGAGCGAACAAAAAATTCATACATACACCTCATTCAGCATCATTCGAAAAAACTACCATTTAATTCCCTAATTCATGAATAGTCATAAAATCAAAATTCTTGAAACCATCCGACAAGGACAAATTGGAGGTGGCGAATCGCATGTCCTGGATTTAGTACGTAATCTCAACAAAGACCAGTTTGAGCCGGTGGTCCTTTCTTTTACTCATGGCCCAATGGTAGATGAGCTTCGAAAGTTGAACATCAAGACGTATGTCGTTGAAACGTTAAAGCCATTTAACATCACTACATACAAAGCTGTTAAAAATATCATCCGAAACGAGGAAATAGATATTCTGCATGCTCATGGAACGAGATCATTAAGTAACACTATTTTTCCCGCAAAATCAATGGGAATTCCTATTGTTTACACTGTACATGGCTGGTCGTTTCATCAGGATCAGGCTTTTCATGTCCGACAGGTAAGAGAACTTTCAGAAAAATTTCTTACAGACAATGTAGATGTGACCATCAGTGTTTCTCATTCCAATCAAAAGGACGGACTTCAGCGATTCAACATGAAGAGAAGTCGCGTGATTAATTATGGAATCAATCTGGAAAAATTTGATCCGCAACGCAAATTAATAGATTTGAGGGAGGAATTAAAAATACAGCCGGGAAAAACTGTTGTTGGCTATTTAGTACGAATGACTGTACAAAAAGATCCTTTCACGCTGATCAAGGCTATTGCAGAAGTGGCGAAATCTACTCGGGATATACAGTTCTTATTCATTGGAGATGGTGATCTGAAAAGAAGTATAGAAATGGTAAGCCAAATGGGAATTAGCGACATGGTCACATTTCATCCGTTTCGCACTGACATTCCTGAAGTCTTAAATACATTTGACATCTATACCTTACCGTCGTTATGGGAAGGCTTGCCTATTGGAATGCTGGAAGCCATGGGCATGGGAAAGGCCATCATTGCCACACCGGTTGATGGTACAAAGGAAGCTATTCAATCAGAGCAAAACGGTATTCTGGTACCCTGCCGGGATCATCAATCACTTGCGGAAGCTATTCTTCGATTACATCATCATCCTGAACTCCGCACTAAACTTGGAGCTGCGGCAAGGGCAACGGTTGAAAATAATTTCGATCTGAAAATGATGGTTCAGCACAATGAAAATCTTTACAAATCTTTAATTCCGGAAATCAGAGCAGTGGCATAGGGAATTCATAATAATGAGAATAGGTATTGAGGCGTTCAGAATTTTTCGCAACCATAAACATGGGATGGATATTGTTGCAATAGAACAAATAAAAAAGCTCCAATTTTTAGACAAAATCAATACCTACTATTTATTCTGCTTTAATGGTCCGGATCATTTTTTAATTCAGGAATGTGAAAATTTCAAGATTATAAGATTACCTCGTCTTCCAAGTCCCTTTATGGAGCAGGTCGTGTTACCGATCCTATCCTTCGTCTATCAACTCGACCTTTTACATTCTACCGGAAACACTTCTCCACTATTTCTTTCCTGTAAGAGATTAATCACATTACATGATATTATATACCTGGAAAATAGTAAATGTTCGTATGGAGGATCCATCTATCAAAAGATTGGAAAATGGTACAGGAGACAAATTGTACCCATAGTCATTCAAAAAGCGGAAATGTTAATTACTGTTTCTGCTACAGAACAACGAACAATTGAAGACTTTGCCCCTCAATTAAATGGAAAGATCAGCTTCATCTATAATGCTGTTTCTTCTCATTTTATGCCGAAGCCGTTAGAACATACATTAACATCTGCTTTAAAGTACAAACTTCCCCGTGAACCCTATATTTTATTTCATGGAAATACGGACCCCAAGAAAAACACCATCAATGTACTGAAGGCTTTTGACATTTTCAAAAAAAAGAGTGGTAGTAACATTAAACTAGTTATCACGGATCTATCTTCCGGGGTTTTGAATCAACTGCTGAACAATCATAAACTGAGTGCATTGAAGTCCGAAATTCATCTGACCAACTACGTTCATAATTCTGAAATGCCGGATTTATACAACAGAGCCTTAATTTATCTTTACCCATCTTTACGAGAAAGTTTCGGAATTCCCATTCTTGAAGCGATGGCTTGCGGTACTCCTGTGATTACTTCAGATTGTTCGGCTATGCCGGAGATTGCGGGTGGAAGTGCACTTTTGGCCAATCCAGCTTCACCTGAAAAAATTGCCGATGCCCTTTTAAAATTTTATAAAGATGAGAAACTTAGAAAGATGTATGCTCAAAAGGGTATGGAGCGTGTTAGAAATTTCAATTGGCATACTTCCGTCGAAAAATTACTGCAACTGTACACCACTATTCTTAAGCCTGCACTTTCCAAAACACCAAATCTCACAAAAAGTGAAGGCCAGCCTGCATATACAAGCTGACCCTACAATTCTATTTACTTTTTATTAGTATTTTCTCCAGGCAGTATTGAAACCGCTTGCCATAACCGATGGCAAATAATCAACTACTGAATTATCAAATTTGGAAAGCAATTTTACATTGCGGGTCAACATTGAATAAGGGAAAACCTTTTCTATACAATTGGAATGACCGAACTGTAATAAATCAAATCCATGCTTACTGATCAAATTGGTAATGGCCTGTCTTGTAAAAAACTGAACATGCGTCAAATCCTCCGATTGACTTTGCACTGTGCTATTGCTATAACCCAGCATCTTTTTGAATTAGAAATCATATTTCCCATCCAACCTTTCGACATACGTTGCACCGGTCGGGTGATAAGTAATTCCGTGGCCCTATCCCGTTCGGTACAGTAGCAATGAAAATAGCTCCCGGACGAAGGATTTCAGCTATAGTATTCATTAATCCATCCGGATTATGTAAATGCTCCAGTACTTCGCTGCAAATAATGGCATCAAACTGATCACCGTCGGTCACTTCTTCAGCGCTGCAAACTTTAAAAGTAACATTGGGAAGAGTATTTTTAGATTTTGCATAATTGATCGCATTCGCACTAAAATCAATGCCCGTAACCTGATAACCCAAACTACCAATTCCTCTGGCAATATTTCCATTACCGCATCCAATATCCAGAATCTTAGCACCGGAATGACAATAGGTTTGGATAATTTCAGCAATAAAATTCAATCGTTTTATATCAACAATCTCCGTGAACTCGGTGTATTGACCGACATTAATTTTTTTATTAGACATACATTTATTTTTTTTAATGTGTTTTTACGTCAATTAATTCTTTTTGTTCTATCAGTTTACTTATTGCTTCAACGTTGGCCTCCCAGGTATGTGTTAAGGCAAATGATCTTCGTGATTTTTCTAGATCTTCTCGATTATCCTCTAACGCTTTTGCAATTAATATTTCAAATTCGGCTGCCGATTTTGCGAGATAGGTGTAATCTTTAAAATACTCCATAAATGGGGTATAAGTAGCCACTACCGGTTTGCCCAATGCGAGATATTCATCAATTTTGCGAGGATAATTACCCATGGTCACGGCATTTACCACTTGCGGATTGATGGCTACATCAAAACTTTTTATGTAAGAGGGCAAATTCTCCGGAGGTTTATTTCCAAGAAAATGAACATTATTCATCTTATGCAAGGCGGAATTTTTAAACGTATCATCCTCCGGCCCTACCAGCACTATCTGCCAGGCGGGACGATTTTCCGCAACACGTTCCAGAACGCCTATATCAAGTCGGATTGAGGTAAGAAAGCCGGTATATCCAATAATGGGTCCTTTTATATCACTTAGCTCTTTGGCAAAGGGAATTTCGGCAGCATCAGCATAAAGGGTAAAGTCACAACCTTGACCTACCATTTCAGCAGCGGGATTGAACTTTCTTGCGTAGGTGGCTAGAAAGTCGGAATTAGTAGCGACGATATCAGCTTCTGCAATCAGTTTTTCTTCTAAATCCAATGCATGCTTTTGAAAATAAGGGATGGAGCTCAGATTATCTCTTATATAATAAATAAACAGCTCCGGTTTTAACATTTCTTTCAAATGAAAACTACGAATCATCGACTGATCATTGAAGAGTATAAAACGACGCATACGAATTCTATTCATGGCAGAACGAATATCACTGGAAAAACGACGGTTGTTAATTTTGTTTAACCAGTGAAACATGGAGGAATTGTTAATCCAATTGATCGACTCTGCCAATTGTTTAGGATACAATGTCCATAAGTTTTCTGAAACCCGCGATAAGCCATCCTTTTTTCCACGTACCACTTCAATACGACGCTTTACCCTTTCATCATTTCGCCCTTTTATATAGGTACTCCTGTCTAAAGGGGGATTCACATAGAGAACACGATTATATTTAGAAAGCTCCTTTGCAATATTAATGCAATTACTACCTATAGGAATATCCCAGGGTTGAAGTCCTACAATTACTATATCCTGATCTTTAATCATTGGCTTAAGATGTTGATCATTCTACGAAGAATACACCATATCGTTACCGCTTTCTATTTTATTGGACCCGGGAAATGCTGTAAGAACTTTTTAAAAAATTTACCGTAAAATCACAAAAAACAGGGAACAATGTCATTGGTTGATAAAATAAAGCGAAACCCGGCCTTAAAAAAACTTGGACTTCGTTTGCTTATGCCTAAAAATCAGGCAAGACCACGGTGGTGGGTGCAATGGATAATCAATCCCTTCTTCCATAAGAAAGGTAAAGGTTCAAGAATATGCCGACGTACCCGAATGGATGTGCTTCCCTTCAATAAATTTTCATTGGGAAATAATTCCACTATTGAAGATTTCTCAGTTGTAAATAATGGAATGGGTGCTGTGCATATTGGATCAGGTAGCAGAATTGGAATAAGCAATGTGTTAATTGGTCCACTTCGCATAGGCGACAATGTTATCATCGCTCAAAATGTAGTGATCTCTGCACTAAATCATGGTTATGAAGACATTCATACTCCAATTCGTTTACAGCCATGTACAACAGCAGAAGTTACAATCGGAAATAATAGTTGGATCGGAGCAAATGCTGTCATAACATCGGGAGTAAAAATCGGTAAACATGTTGTCGTTGCAGCAGGAAGCATCGTTACTAAAAGCGTACCCGATTTCACTATAGTTGCAGGAAACCCAGCTAAAATACTTAAGCAGTACAATCCAATAACCTCAAAATGGGAAAAATTTGAGCATCCCGTATCATCACTAAAAATTGCTATATGACTTTAACTGAAATTCTATTCTGGCTCTTTCTAACTGTAATTTTCTATGCCTATTTCGGCTATGGAATTGTGCTATTTGGCCTTGTGAAAATAAGAGAACTGTTCAGAAAAGACAGAGAAATCATTAATCCTCATTTTGAACCGACGGTAAGCTTTATCGTGCCCTGCTTTAATGAGTTGGAGATTCTAAGGGATAAAGTGAACAATTGTTTGAAATTGGATTACCCAAAAAGTAAAATTCAAATTATTTTTATAACCGATGGCTCTTCCGACGGCTCGGAAATGTTATTGGAAGAGTATACGGAAATTGAAGTGTTGCATAGTCCAATCAGAAAAGGCAAATCAGCCGCGGAAAACAGATCCGTATCTCATGCAACTGGCGATATTGTTATATTTTCTGATGCCAATACTTTACTTCCTGTCCATGCTGTTAGATCACTTGTGAAGCATTATATAAATCCAGTTGTGGGCGGAGTCAGTGGCGAAAAAAGAATTATGCAAACAGGGAAAGAAAATGCTGCCGGGGCCGGTGAAGGATTTTACTGGAAGTATGAGTCCATGTTAAAGCGGTTTGATGCAAGACTGCTCACTATCGTGGGAGCTGCAGGAGAATTGTTTTCCTTTCGTCGACATCTCTACAAACCTCTTGAGGAAGATACCATCCTCGACGATTTTGTCTTATCACTCCGCATTACTCAAGCCGGATATAGAGTTTTGTATGATCCTACAGCAACAGCTACAGAAACGGCATCGGCCAATAGTCATGAAGAACTAAAACGAAAGATTAGAATTTGCGCCGGTGGATGGCAGGCGATGAGCCGTTTAAAAAGTTTGTTCAATTTCTTCAGTCACCCTGTTCTAACTTTTCAATATATTTCCCATAGGGTACTCCGGTGGACTTTGGCACCTCTTTTTTTATTGCTGGCCATCCCTCTGAATATTATTCTTGCTATCAATGATACATTTTATGCTTCCGTACTCTTTCTTCATGTATCATTCTATCTTCTGGCTGCATTTGGAATGCACTTTGAAAAGAGAGAACTCCGGTTTAAAGTATTTTTCATTCCGTACTATTTTCTACTTATGAATTATGCTGCAATTGCCGGATTCTTACGGTTCATGAAGGGAAGTCAATCTGCTGTTTGGGAGCGTTCTGAACGTAAAATAATGATAAACGAAGAGATGATGTGATATTTTCTTCCATTTGTAAGAAATCGAATGGAAAAGTATTTTTTGTTATTCATATAACTGTATAATTGGTACGGATAAAGTCTTTCTATTATATATGCAATCGAACCCAATGAAGAGTCTGTTTTACTGTATTGTGACAGGTCTTGTTATCATAAGTTTTACTTCTTGTGTCAAAGAAATTGATGAGTATCAGGCTCCCGATGTTTCAGCAACACAAGTGACTAATATGAATGACCTATTGGTACCTTCCGGATTTAATTTTAACCTCGACAGGGAGGTGACCTTCGAAATCCGATTAAAGAATAACACCGACGGTCCGATATCAAAAGTGGTAGTGGATATCATGACCGATATACCTGAAAACAATGGTAAAGTACTTTTCAGAGGAGCTACTAATGCCACAGGTATTATCTCCGGAAAGTTCAAGGCCCTTAAAACCTTGAATCAATTTGTCATCAATACGGATTATATAGGAATTACCAATAATGCGGTTGTTACCGTAAATAATAATCATATTCAATTGTCGCTGGGAGGAAGCAATCCCCAAAAGTATTGTACAAGGATATCCATGCAATCGGAAATGGATATTCTACTTCTGCAAACAGGACTTCATCCATTCCCAATAAATTGTATTTAGGTACCTGGAATAGTCAGGGAGTACCAAATTATATGGAACCTGTTCGGGATATCGTCAGTTCAGACTTGCTTTCCCGCATTAATTATTCATTACCTGAAAGACAGCCCGTACCGTTAGCACATCCCGAATATATTGCTATAAATACAGCCAGCAATCTTGAAATTACTCAAACAGCAGATGTCTGGATGACATTTGTACATGAAGGTGCGGGTTACAGGAACTCCATTGGCTATTATAAATACCATAAAAATAATCCACCCGCTTCCACCAGCGATATCACCAACATTCATATTGTATTCCCTAACCTATCTTACCAAAACTCCGGAGGTGGCCTGGTGAGTGGAGATAAAGTTTATTTAGGAAACTGCGGACCCGATAGTATGATTGGCTTTGTTCTTCTGGCCGATGCCTTCTCCATCAACAATGCACAAGTAGGAAATGGAAATGGACAATACTATTCCAATGATGATTTAAATCCTGAAACCACATCATCTTTACGCAGTCATAATGTTCTACTTTGGGATGCCGTTGAAGAAAAAATGATCATAGCCTTTGAGGATCTCCATCGGGGAGCAGGAAGCGATGATGATTTTAATGATGCCTTGTTTTATGTCACCACCAATCCATCGGCTGCTATTTCCACCAACCGTGTTAATCCGACCGCAAATCCGAACGATACAGATGGCGATGGAGTAGATGATTTATACGATGAATATCCCTTGGATTTTGACCTCGCTTATAATGACTATTATCCAAGTGCAAACACATTTGGATATCTCGCCTTCGAAGATTTATGGCCTTTCAGAGGAGATTATGATATGAATGATTTACTCGTTGGCTACCGGATGAATTCAATCCGAAATGCAAACAATGAAGTGAAAGAAATCCAATCCAAAATATTTGTAAAAGCAGCAGGAGGTTCTTTTCAACATGGTTTTGGAATTGAACTTCCTATACCCCCTTCATTTATAGAAAGCGTCAATGGCCCAATACTGACTGAAAATTTCATCAATGTAAATGGCAATGGTACGGAGGCCGGACAAACCAATGCCGTGGTGGTGGTATTTGATAACTCAACAGCAGTCGCACCACGTCCTGCAGGATATTATATAAACACTGAACCGGGATCGCCTGTTGTTGCCAGTGATACCATTCGTTTAGCCATTCGATTTATATCAGGTATTTCGCCTGCCACATTGGGCACGGCTCCTTACAATCCATTTCTCATCTCCAATAAAAGAAGAGGTTATGAAATCCATATGGCCAATTATGAACCCACTGATTTAGCAGATCCTGCTTTGTTCAATACCGGCCAGGACCGAACGAACCAAGCCATGGGACGCTATTATAAATCAGACAGGAACTTGCCCTGGTGCATAAATATCCCTGGAGAATACGGAATTGTGATTGAAAAGGCCCAGATCATGGATGCCTATTTGAAATTCGCAGATTGGTCTCAATCCGGAGGAACCTTATACAATAATTGGTATAGTAATGAGCCCGGTTTCAGGGATCCCACGAAAATTTTGATAAGGTAACTGGAAAATATTTATGAAGAATCTTTTTATCCGTATCCACCTCATCAGCGTATTCTTCCTGCTAGCTCATTCAGCCAGGGCTCAAAAAACAATTGCTGCAGACTCTTTAAAAACGGTTATTGACGGGAATTTATTTCCTTTCTCTACACTTCTACCGGGCGATACAATATTACTTTTACCCGGCATTCGACCTTTTATCATTTTAAAAAACATCAATGGGTCTCCGGAAAATCCGATAATCATTAGCAATGGTCAGGGAGAAGTTGAAATCAATAGTGATCATTACTTTGGCATTTCTATACGCCGATCTACACATATCAAACTAAGTGGAAAAGGAAGTGCTCCTATCAAATACGGAATTCGCATTTTCAATAAAGTAGGCAGTGGTTTGAGTATTGGTGATTATACATCCTTTGTTGAAGTAGAAGGTGTTGAAGTCGGTTTCTCGCAGTATTCAGGTATTGTAGCAAAGACAGAACCCTTTTGTGGATTTCTCCGAAGCAGCTTTATTCAGGAAAACACCTCCATTCATGATTGCTATGTCCATCATAGCGGAACAGAAGGAATGTATATCGGAAGTTCGTTCTACAACGGGCAGGTCATTCAATGTAGCGGCATTGCAGTAACCGTCTTACCGCCCTTACTCAGGAACGTTGAAGTCTATAATAACATTGTTGAATATACAGGATGGGATGGTATTCAGGTTAGCTCTGCCATCAACACAAGGATTCATCATAATTTGATCCGTTATGATAGTCAGTCAAAAACAGATTGGCAAATGACCGGCATCATCCTCGGAGAAGGGTCAACCGGAGAAATTTATAACAATGAAATAAAGGATGGAGAAGGTTCAGGAATATTTACGAATGGACTGGGCGACATTTACATCTACAATAATAAAATTCTCCGTCCGGGAAAAAACAATAACTTATCCAGCGGAAAATACGGAATGTATATCGATGAAAAATCAGCCATATCCGGTATGTACTTTTACATCTTTAACAACCTCATCTTAAATGCGAGAACAGAAGGCATTCGTTTTTTAAGTTATCAGGGGAAGAAAAGAAACTTCATAGTAAACAATGTCATTTTAAAAACCGAAATATCCCCTGGCAACTTCGAGGAAGGTTATATCAATATTGTAGGTGAAAAAATATCTGTAGGATCCAATTTTGCAACCACGGACTTAAACCTTTTGCGATTTCATGATATTGACAAGGATGATTACCGGGTCGGGGCCGGCTCCTTATTGATTGATGCAGGACAACTTTTACCATTTAAAAATTTGCTAAAGGACTGTGAAGATCAAACCAGACTGCAAGGGACTGCTATCGACATTGGTCCTCACGAATCAACATTTGAACGAGAGGGCAATTCAAACTCTACTACTCAAGATATAGCCTATCCCAATCCGGTTACCGGCGCTGATAAAACTACCATAAACTTTCAAAATCCGGTGGAAGGATGGATAGAATTTATCCTGGTAGATCATACCGGCAAAAAGATCAAATTTTTGGATCGCACTTATTATACTGTCGGCTCACAATATAAAATCATACAGACTTCAGAGTTAAAATGTGGTCTGAACTTCATTCAGATCAGGAAACGCATGGAAAATTCTATTGTCCGGATTTCAGTAATGGACCCGTAATTTGCTTCCATTTATAGATTATCTTTATTGCCTCTAAAGACCGTAAATAGTATGGCTGTTAAAATAGTTGCAGGTAACTGGAAAATGAATTTGAACCGTGGGGAAGCACAAGCGCTTGTTTCCGAGATCACAGGAATGCTTTCCGATGAAGTGACTCACCCTGTAAAAGTCATACTATTTCCTGCGAACATTTACATTGGTGCCATTGTTCAACTCACCTCTTCCGATCATCGGATTGCTATCGGTGCACAAAACTGCTCTAATAAAGAGTCCGGTGCTTTCACGGGTGAAGTATCAGCTGCCATGCTTAAATCAATAGGATGCCATTATGTTTTGATCGGTCATTCGGAAAGAAGAGCGTATTTTGGGGAAACAAATACGTTGCTCTCTGAAAAAATTGATTTAGCTATTAAGCATCTTCTGCATCCGGTGTATTGCATTGGTGAACTTCTGGAGGATCGAAATAATAAAAAGCATTTTGATGTGATACAAAATCAATTAACCGAAGGGATATTTCATTTAGACGCAACTGCCTTTGAAAAATGTATTATCGCCTATGAGCCGGTATGGGCCATCGGCACGGGTCTGACCGCTTCTGCAGAACAGGCGCAGGAAATGCATGCCTATATTCGTCAGTTGATTGAAAAAAAATATGGAGGGATCATCGCTGAAAACACTACCATTCTATATGGAGGAAGTTGTAATGATCAAAATGCAAAAGAGCTCTTTGGGCTGAAAGATGTTGATGGAGGTTTAATCGGTGGCGCTTCTCTGAAATCCAGAAGTTTTGTCAATATTATTAAATCACTTCCCTGATCAGGCGTTTTGCTTTGAAGTGGTGAAGTAAAAATGCAAGCGCGATATTTCCTTTCTCACCCTTTTCCAGATCATTTGATGCAGCTGACCATCCTTATCTAATGTTCGCGCAGTAGTCCAGATTCTTGAACTTCCCGATTTAATCATTTTCACGTTTCCAAAACGCTTCATGGCTAAAACCATCTGGCCATCTTCTCCCCTTCTCACATCCGTTCTCCAGCCGATTTGTTTTCCCATTCTGGTGTAAAAGCAAGACTTGCTCCACCGGCAACTAATTCCGGACGATTAATAGCACGCAGACCAATGGCGATATCTTTAAAGAA
Organism: Bacteroidota bacterium; assembly: GCA_016721435.1. Lineage (GTDB taxonomy): Bacteria > Bacteroidota > Bacteroidia > AKYH767-A > OLB10 > JAJTFW01. The sequence continues at coordinate 23,125 of JADKIC010000027.1, read as the reverse complement.
CTCATAGCCTGCCAGACTGAATCTCGACAGGTTTCCATCAGGAAGGAAGGAGACACGACCATAAGTACATATAGCTTCTCCCTGTTCCATAGGTGCAATCATTTGATGTACCCAATCCGGAGGATAAATACTATCGGCATCAGCGCATAAATGATACTTTCCTTTTGCCATTTGTAAACCCGCATCTCTGGCATATCCTACACCTTGCAAGGGCTGAAAAACCGATTTAACACCGCAGCGGTCCAAAATTTCCTGCGTACGGTCGGTGGAGTTATTATTGGCTACAATGACTTCCACGGGATATTCTGTATTCAAGGCCGCCAGTGAAGAAAGGGATTTTAAAATCGTTTTCTCTTCATTGTATGCAATTACTACAATACTCACCAGAGGATTTTTTGAATTCTGACGGGAAAAACCATCTTTAATTCTCTCAATGATTTCCACCGGAATATCATCTACGGAATTATAACTAATGTAATGTTGTTTTACCCATTTCGGCATCCAAGGTTGATACATACTGCAGCTATTTATTTGATTACAAACTAGTGGTTAATACGAAAAGAAATGTTCGAAGTTTCAGCCTTTATTACAATCAATTTGTCTTTTGTACTGACTATCTTTGTGCATGCCCCGGTATTTCGCTCATCTCTCCTATAAGGGAACACATTTCCACGGATGGCAATTGCAGCCGAATGCAGATACCGTTCAGGAACGGTTGAACAAGGCTTTAAAGACCATTTGCAGGCAAGATGTTGAAACGGTTGGTTGTGGCCGGACAGATACCGGAGTCCATGCAACTCAATTCTATGCACACTTTGATTTAATAGATGAACTTAAAGATGCGGCCCACATCACCATTCAGTTAAATGCAGTCCTTCCAGACGACATCCGGGTTTTTGAACTGATTCAAGTAAGTCAGGAAGCACATGCTCGGTTTGATGCCACACAGAGATCCTACAGCTATTATATCTTGCAGAAGCCGGATGCTTTCTCTACGAGTATGGCTGGTTTCAACACCTTCAGCCGGACATTGAAATAATGAATAATGCAGCGCGTCTTTGCCTTAATCGCGAAGATTTTTCCTGTTTCAGTAAAAGCGGTGGACAGCAACTTACCAACAACTGTCATATTCAGGAATGTCGATGGATAAAGGAAGGGAAATGGCTTCGTTTCACTGTTACTTCTAACCGGTTTCTTCGAGGGATGGTTAGAGCTATGGTCGGCACCTTTTTGGAAGTGGGAATGGGAAAACTCAGTGTGCAGGAGTTTGAGGATATACTACGTAGTGGAGACCGGAAGCAAGCAGGTCAGGCGGTACCACCGCATGGGCTCTTTTTAGAGGAAGTATCGTACCCCTATTTCAATGGAAAACGTGTATTCCCTTTTAACAAATGAGTACAGCCGGAAAAGCCTTTGATGGTAATTTATTAAAAAGGATATTCCGATATGCGTCGCCCTACAAGAAGATTTTCAGGTCGGCACTTTTGCTGACCATTGCACTCTCCTTATTGGGTCCGGTAAGACCATTAATGACGCAACAAATACTGGATCATTATATCGCCGGCGAAAATGTTAAGGGAATCGTGTGGATGAGTATGGGCATGATTGGCGTCTTGATCCTGCAATCCTTTTTACAATTTTTTCATTCGTGGAACACCAACCTTCTGGGACAAAAAGTCATTCGGGATCTCAGAAATACACTCTTTGAAAAAATGCAAAGTTTCAACTTGCGCTTCTTTGATAAAACGCCCATAGGCACCAGCGTTACCAGGAGTGTATCAGATATGGAAACGGTTGCCGATATTTTTTCGGAAGGATTGATCATCATTATCGGCGACTTCCTTCAATTGACGGTCATCATCACTGTTATGTTTATCGTAGACTGGAGATTGGCGCTGATCAGTCTTTCGACCATACCTTTGTTATTTATTGCGACCAATATTTTTAAGAATAAAATCAAGGAAACTTTTGGTGAAGTCCGAACTCAGGTAGCGGCCCTCAACACCTTTGTGCAGGAGCATCTTACCGGAATGAGAATGGTGCAGGTTTTTGGGAGGCAGGAAGAAGAATTAAGCAAGTTCAAAGCCATCAATCACCTGCATCGTAAAGCAAATAACCGATCGGTATGGTATTATTCTATTTTCTTCCCTGTGGTAGAAATACTTTCAGCAGTTTCCATTGGATTAATTGTTTGGTGGGGAGCGGGAGGCGTAATCAGAGAAGAAGTCACCTTTGGAAATCTCATCGCCTTTATCATGTACATCAATATGCTCTTCCGGCCTATACGGGAGCTGGCTGATAAGTTCAATACCTTACAAATGGGAATGGTGAGTTCAGAGGGTATTTTCAAAGTGCTGGATGAAGAAGAAGTAACAGTGGATGAAGAAACCGCGCCCCGGAAAAATACAAGGCTATATTGAGTTTAAAGATGTTTGGTTTGCCTACGACTATAACGATGAACAACCGGAGGAAGCCAACTGGGTGTTGAAAGGAATAAGTTTTAAAATCTTACCCGGAGAAATCATCGCCCTAGTGGGTGCCACAGGAGCAGGAAAATCTTCCATTATCAATCTGCTCAACCGGTTTTACGAAGTCAGCAAAGGAGAGATTTTGATTGACCATGTAAACATCAAAGAATACAAACTTCATCTGTTACGAAAACATATCGGTATGGTGCTACAGGATGTGTTCCTCTTTTCAGATTCGGTAATGAACAACATTACACTCTACAATAGTTCAATATCAGAAAAACAAGTGCACGAGGCAGCCATTAAACTGGGAGCTTCTGCTTTTATAGAGCAATTGCCTGAAAAATATCATTTCGTCGTCCAGGAACGCGGTAGTGTATTATCGACCGGTCAGCGACAACTCATTTCATTTATCAGAGCCTATGCCTACAATCCTTCCATCTTAATCCTGGATGAAGCCACTGCCAATGTAGATTCTGAAACGGAAGACCTTATTACTAAAGCAACGGAAAACATCACCTCGAAAAGAACTTCTATTGTCATTGCGCATCGATTAGCAACCATACAAAACGCTCATAAAATCATGGTCATGGATCATGGGGAGATCATGGAAAGCGGTTCACATAAAGAGTTATTGGAGAAAAGCGGACTTTATAAAAAACTATTTGAGATTCAATTTAATACATTAAACAACCAACCATAAATTTTAAACTATACACTATCAATACTTTACGTTGAGCATACATTTCTTTTTGCCTATATTTGCAAGTAGTTATGACTACTAAAAAGAGAGTATTAATGGCCATGAGCGGAGGGATCGACAGTTCCGTTGCTGCCATACTTTTACATCAGGCGGGGTATGAGGTGGTAGGAATAACCATGAAAACCTGGGACTATGCCGGAGCCGGAAAAAACGGAAAGGAAACCGGATGTTGTAGCCTCGACTCCATCAATGATGCACGAAGCATTGCTGTCCAATATGGGTTTCCTCATTATATTCTGGATATACGGGAAGAATTTGGAGAATCGGTGATTGACAATTTTGTGGATGAATACCTTGCAGGTCGAACACCGAATCCTTGCGTCATGTGTAACACGCATATCAAATGGGAAGCACTTTTAAAAAGGGCGGATATGTTAAAATGTGATCATATTGCCACCGGGCATTATGCAAAGGTAAGAGAAGAAAATGGACGTTTTGTAATTTCCAAAGGTTAGATCCGGGTAAAGATCAGAGTTATGTTTTATGGGGTGTAACACAAGAATGCCTCTCACGCACGCTGTTTCCAATTGGTGGTTATGAAAAGAGTGTAATACGACAAATGGCCCGTGATATGGGCTTACATGATCTTGCGAATAAAAGTGAGAGTTATGAAATTTGCTTCATCCCTGATAATGACTATCGTTCCTTCCTGAAGCACCGTGTTCCTGAACTGGAAGAGAAGCTGGAGGAGGATCTTTTATTGACAAGAACGGCAATATCCTTGGCAAACACAGAGGATATCCTTTTTACACCATTGGACAACGTAAAGGACTCGATATCGCAGTGGGTTCTGCCTTGTATGTTACAGAGATTATTCCTGATTCCAACATTGTTGTACTCGGGGATATCGAAGATCTGGAACAGCAGAAAATGTGGGTAAGAGATGTCAATCTGGTCAAATATGATCAGCTTCCTGATGCCCTGGAAGTATTAACAAAAATCCGTTATAAAGATCCGGGAACCATGGGAAGTTTGACGCAGCAGGGATCGCGCATTGAGGTAGGATTTTACTCACCTGTAAAGGCAGTTGCACCCGGACAAAGTGCAGTATTCTACGAAAACGATGATGTAGTTGGCGGAGGATTTATTGAATTGACCAAAAAATCTTTGAACTAATTCATGAATAAATCGTAAAAAAGTTCTAAACTTACGCTCATGACATCCGTACTCAAGTACACCGCTCTGATTTCCCTTGCACTATTATTGAACTCCTGTAGCAAGGACGATGATGGAGGTCAAAATTGTCCTGTAGTCATTTCCGGCTGGGAATATTTTCCTGTTGATTCGGGAATGACACGTTATTATCAGGTGGACTCAGTATATTGGGATCCATTTACGGGTGTGCATGACACGGTCAGTTATGAATTAAAGGAAACTATAGCCGGAGATTTCATCGACAATCAGGGAAGAACTGCTCAACGCATAGAGCGTTTCCGAAAGGACCTTAGCGGGAATTGGATGATTTATAAGGTTTGGTCGGCGGTACGCACTAACACCACGGCAGAAAATGTGGAAGACAATATCCGTATTCTGAAACTCACCTTCCCCTGCTCTACCGGTGTCAACTGGAATGGAAATGCCTATAATGCACTCGGCGAAAAAACATTTGAATACACGGCCTGCAATGTAAGCGGGTCCTCCTATTCGCTTCAATTCACTCAAACATCTACCGTTAATCAGGATGATGAACCCGGAAATTTACTCAATGACCGAAATGACCTTGAGAAATACGCTGCGAATATTGGAATGTACTACCGGTTGAATTCATTCGTTGAGTTCAATTTCATTTCCGGTGACACTGTTTCCGGATTCATCTATACAGAAAAGTTAACCTCCTATACCCCATGAAATTCAAATTGATTATTCTTATTCTGATCTCGCTTCTGACACAAATTACAAAAAGCACAGGATCGCTATGTGATTCTGTTTTCAGATAAGAATAATTCACCTTACTCTATTTCCAATCCTTCACAGTTTCTTTCCCAACGTGCCATCGACCGCAGGAATTTGCAAAGTATTTCCATTGACAGTAGTGATCTGCCCGTGAATCCATCCTACGTGCAAGGCGTGATGAATACCGGTGCACAAATATTGAATACGAGTAAATGGTTCAATGCGGTCATCATTCAAACTGCTAACCCTTCTGTACTGGCTGCAATAAACCATTTGTCATATGTTGTTTCCACCACCACCGTTGGAAGAATAGCTGCTCCCTCTGATAAAGATCCGAAATTTGAGAGAGAACAGTTGATGACAAAAAGTGCACTTAGAACAGCACAAACAACTTCTAACAATTCTCTGAGTTATGGCTTTGGTTATGATCAGGTAAACATGTTAGGATTGACACAACTGCACAATGCCGGATACACGGGGACAGGAGTGTTGATTGCAGTGCTGGATGCGGGATTTTTAGATGCGCCATTAATGACTTGCTTTAATCATCTTTTTAGCAACAATCAGATTAAATATACCTGGGATTTTGTCGATAATGAAACGGATGTATATGATGACCATTATCATGGTGCTGCGGTGCTCTCCTGCATTGCCGCTTATGTTCCCGACACATTGATTGGTACTGCTCCCGATGCGGATTTTATTTTACTACGATCAGAAGATGCCAATTCAGAATACATCATTGAAGAATACAACTGGTCAGTAGCGGCAGAATTCGCTGATAGCGCCGGTGCGGATATCATTAATAGTTCATTGGGATATACCCGCTTTGATGATTCTACACAAAACCATTTTTACGCGGACATGAACGGCGACCTGACCCCGGTAACCATTGCAGCAGATCTGGCAGCTAAAAAAGGAATTATTGTAATCAATAGTGCCGGAAATGATGGAGCATCATCATGGAATTATATCATAGCACCTGCAGATGCTGATTCTATTCTTTCTATAGGTGCTGTGGATCAATCCGGGAATTATGCCAACTTCAGTAGCAATGGTCCTACGGCAGATGGCAGAGTAAAGCCGGATGTGGCGGCAGTTGGGCAAGGTACATGGTTGTACTCCCCTTACAGTAGCAATCAGGCCGTACAGGGAAATGGAACATCCTTTTCCTCACCGGTGATGGCGGGCGCTGTTGCATGTCTCCGTCAGGCCTGGCCTCAAAAGGGAAATATGGACATTATAAGAGTTGTAAAAAGAAGTGCGAGCCAGTTCTCGAACCCTGATACTTTACTAGGATACGGAATTCCTAATTTCTCACTGGCCAATAGTTTTCTTGATCTGGAAGAATATACAATTCCCTCGAATATTATTCTTCATGCATTTCCCAATCCATGGCAGGGAAATAATCCGCTTACCATCTTGTATTTTGCTTCAGGTGGAGCAACTAAGGCAACAATGAAAATATTCGATTTAACCGGCCGTTTGACGTATGAAAATAATTTCAATGTCATAAATGGAGCGTATAATCAATTACAACTTACCCCTGAACTTTCCAATGGCTGCTACATTATTGAAATCAGTGATGAGATTTCAGTAAATTCAATTAAGTTAATCCGACTTTAGTTTTTAAGCTGCCAGGGCATATAGTCCTATGATTCCCGCGATAAAATAGGGAACCAGTGTAGCCGCTCCGGAATAATCCTTAGTAACCCGCAGACCGAAAATCAACATGATCATGGTGAGCGTAGAAAACCAGGCCCCCAACGGGCGATATAGGGTTGTCGCTTATCAGTACATGAATGGCACCGATAAAAGACAATGCCCCGCTGATCAACTCAAAAACAGTGAGTGATAAGAATAGGAATCCCACATAATTATACAAGGCATTCTGTACAAATTTCTGTCGGATCCAGCCGGACTCCCGTTTATAATTAATCAGTTTATCAATTCCCGATTGCAGAAACACGATTGCCAGAAACGCTGAACAAAAAAACCGGCCCAGTTTATATTTTGAAGTATCATAATTTAATATTGAAAGGCTAAGATATGTAAAAAATCAATAATTTAAAGGCAGAATAAACGAAGAAATTCTACTATCCATCCACTTAAATTTTCAACAGATCAAATCGCTTATTCAGGATGGTTGGCGCATCGGCCTTTAGCCATTTTTGAAGTAGAGTCGCATAAATATTTCTAAAATCGATAGTATACTCGAGATCTCCCTGATCCAGCTTTGATAATGAAGATATTTCATTATACATTCCCGCGTTATTCAAAGCTCCGCCATTCAGAAAAACGCAATTGGCTTTTCCATGATCCGTTCCACCGCTGGCATTTTGTTCCACTCTTCTCCCGAACTCCGAAAATGTCATGACGAGCGTATCCTTCCATCTGCCTGAAACTTTTAACTCCTTAGCTAAAGCCCCCACTCCATCGCTATACATCTTCAATAAACGTTCTTGCTGATTCTTTTGATTGTTATGTGTATCGAATCCGCTAAGCGTGACATAATAAACTTTAGTTTCTGCATCACTGCTGATCAACTCTGCAATCAACCTTAGGTCTTTACCAAATGCCGTGTCCGGAAATGTTGTTTTGGCCTTGTAAATTTTCGATTTGTTGTAGAGATAGTTCACGGATTGCTTTGCCTCCGACAGCACTTTATACAAATAGGAGACCTGTTCCTGTTCCAAATGCTGGTGATCCACGTCGGCTAATTGTCCGATGAGTGTTCCCGACAATGCCTTATTCATTTTTTCCGGATGGGAAACTGCGAATCCGTTTACCGTATTACCCTTCAGCGCCAGACTCAATGAATCATCTACTTCAACAGCAGTATGTGGTAAAGCACAGCCGTCACATTTTGCATCCAGATAGCGTCCGATCCAACCAGTGTTTAGGTACTCATTACTTTCGCTCCCGGTCTGCCAAATATCCATGGCTCTGAAATGAGATCGGTCTGGATTCGGATAGCCTACATTATTCAAGATACACATTTCGCCCTCTTTAAAAAGCAGCTCCATATCTTTCATGACCGGATGGAATCCGTAACTATTCGAAATTTTTATAATGTCCTTCTCAGGTAATGCTATTCCTGGTCTTAAATTATAATACAGATCATCGCTGTATGGAATCACCGTATTCAAGCCATCATTTCCACCGGAGAGTTGAATAACGATCAGCACTTTCTCTTCTGAGGAAGATGATAAATTAAAACCGGAAAACCCCTTCAGAAAGCCGGGAATAAATGTCGCCGCGGATGCAAGGACACTCTGCGCTATAAATTTTCTTCGGTTTATATACATATTTAGCCCACCTGATATTCAGGCAATGTCGTCAGATACATCAACACTTCTTTAATATATGCACTTCTGTCACTATTCGATGAAACAGGTCGAAACAGAGAACGTAATGCCGGAGAAACCGGGACAGCCATCATCCACTGCGACAGTGCATCAAAAAGCTGATCGTCTTTCACTTCTTTAAAATGCGAGATGCAATTCATGAGATTTGCTTCATTCTTCTGTTTAGGTTTGATCAACGGAACATCAAACGCATTATTATTATCTCCTTCCTGTTTTGGCAGTTGATCCGGTATTTCATCATTTAATAAAATACGGCCCATCCGCATGCGAAAGGACAAAGAAGAACTATCGATCCAGTTTCTTCCTCCGGGCCAACCTGCCACATTCGGCGGATTGAACAAAACCTAACCCAATAACTTTTGAAATCCGATGGCCACATTGGGATTGGCAAAGGTCACATTAAAATCGCGTATGAGCGGCACCATCAACTCTATTGGAGATTTAATAAGTGCTCCATAGTAATTCATGCTATAAAACCATTCTGACAGGAACACTTCCCGCAATAGCACCTCTATCTCAAATCCGGATTGATAAAATTTTTCTGCCAGTAGATTAATTCTATTCGCATCCGGTTTTTCACTTACAAAAGCCTTCCAGAATTTACCGGTAATAAATAATGCGGTTTGCTTTTGTTTCAATAAAATTTCTATAATGTCATCGCCTGTAAATGCTCCACTCTTTCCTAAAAACTCCTTGATGGAATCATCATGTATTCTCTCCCTGAACTCAAACAATCCATCACGGTTAAATGTCCAACCGGTGAATGCTCTTGCCGCTTCCGATACATCCTTTTCTGTATAATGCCCATGTCCCAATGTGAACAATTCCATTACTTCACGGGCGAAATTTTCATTGGGATGCGCTTTTCTATTCTGCTGATTATTTAAAAACTGCAACATTGCCGGAGATTTTGAAACTTCCAGCAACAGCGTTTTAAAATTACCCAGTGCATGCTTCCTGATTATATTATTCAGTTGCTGAGCGAATAACGGGTTCCCCGAACGACAGGCAAAATGGTTCGCCCAAAACAAGGTCATCTTCTCTCTTAACACCGCTTTCCCTGTGACCATCCGTTTCAACCAGGCAAAATTCAGGTCTTTTGTCAATTGTTGCCGTGACAACACCTCCCCTACTTTGGGATTCATCAAATCCGGGGAAGCATCCTTTTCACCTGTACCGACAACTTGCAAGGGCGCGTAAACCATCGCATCCTGCCAAAGCCATTGATAGGATTGATTTACCGATTTATTCTGATGAAGAACCTCCAATGGCATTCCAAATCCGGCTCTGGAAAATAAATGTAAAACCTCTTTGGAAATCATCATTCTTTGATACTTTTTAATTCAGGTAGTTTAACGAATTAAAATAATTATTATTTCTCTTTTGAAAATAAAGATGTAAATAACCTTACGAGATAATGTTGTTCTCAGGAAATTCAAAATTTTAAAATAGCACATCCTCTCATTCATCGCTCATGAAACGATCCCGATCAAATGAATAAAATTATCATGAGTTCACCCCTCACCCTTCTCCTTCCAACTCATATCGGATCTCAGCCGGCAAAGAACTCAGTACATGGTGAATTTCAGCAGGTGTGACATGTCTTGACAATACCTTGAACACTGCTTTGATAGCATCATCTACTGCTCCTTCGTAAACAAAATCTTTTAATGCTGCGAAGTCATCTTCTTTCATCACCTCTGTTCTGAAATCCTCGATATGCTTAATTTTCGAAGGATTCATTCTCACTTTCCATCCATCTACATAGACTGCTTTGATGGCCATTGGAAGTTGCGAAAGAAACTGAAAGGACTCTTCAACGGTTAAACGGTTACGTAAAGCTCTGAGCACACAACGCAGCATTCTTCCTGCTCTGTCTGTATCATCCGTTTTCAATTCCCTGGCCACCTCCGCTACAAACGCCTTGCCTTTTGTGGCATAATCATCAAATCTAAGTCCCATATTTTAAAGAGTCATTTTAGTTATGTCGTCCGGTAAAATTTTGAAGTTCTAAAAATAGAAAAAAGTCTCCTTTCAAAAAACCGAATTAACAAAACCCTTAAATAATTATTCACCCAATTAGAAGATTGGTTCCCCGGAACATGAAAAAAACTAAAAAGTAAATCCGGACTTAAAATAAAAAGGGATAAACGCCAACTCATCCACGCTTATCCCTTTTTCCTTCGACCGTCGATTACATCCATTTCGCAATAAAGCCGATCAGCTCTTTTCGGAGATCATTGAAAATTTTCTCATAGGTGTCCACCTGATCTCTCATATTTGTATGGTCATCCCATTTCAAATGATCAGCTGCAACTTCATTCTTCTTCAGATGGTCTTCAATTACATTTTCATATTCCTTTACATTATGCCGCAGAATATCATTTTGCTCTTCCTGAACAATCAGCTGATTTTGGAAATGCTCTACCAATGCCAGAACTTCCTTGCTGGTATTCTTTTCTGTAACCTGTTCCAGACGATGACGCATAATTTTAATCTCATCCTTATAAAATGCGATTTTATTCAACCATTCACGGTGTTCAGCGTGTAAGTCGTAAACATATTTCTTTTCCATAGTATTTTGGGGTTTTACATTGCTAAGTTCCTGCGTTTAGAGCTCGGGGGATATGACATAATTAAGTAAGTAGAATGACAAGAATCACCCTAAATGAGTTTGATAACGACACTTCCTTTTTATGGGTGCTTTCGTCTATAAAGTTAAAAAGAATTAGTTTAAATCAACGGGTTATCTTGCTGAATAGCCGCCTGAACCGAAAGTGGTCTGTTGAACAACCATCCCATTTTTGAATGTACTCACTTGTTTTACAGTTATTTATGACTAATCTGATGGAAGGCCGATATTCATTTTTAAAAGAATAACCTCTTCTGCAAATTCAAAGTAGAAGTGTTTGAAATTTATCATATTTGTGAAGGGTAGGACCATTTACCCTACAATTATATTCCTATAGAAGTAAATCATCAGTTTTAAATCTCAACTTCATTAGCGGTAATAAATGAAAGGAAAAATTAAAATCGCACTCATTGTTCTGGTGCTCATGGTCATAGGTACAGAAGTATTTCTAAGGTTCTATTTTGGATTTTGTGATACGGTCTTGATGAGAGAAGATGCGCATTACGAATATATTCCCCAGGCCAATCAACAGCGATTCAGGTTCAGAAATCATATATTTTACAACTCTTTATCGATGCGTAGTGAAGAAGTGGATACGGGAGCTGTTGAAATTTTGGGATTTGGGGACTCTATTATTAACGGCGGAGTTTTAACCGATCAGGAAAGTCTTGCAACTACTATTCTAACGGATACCCTCAGCAAAATAAGAAATGCAAGGGTACAGTTTTTAAATATTGCCGCAGGAAGCTGGGGACCCGACAATTGCTTCGAATACATGAAGCAACATGGCGATTTCAAATCAAAACATATTTACTTGTTCGTCAGTTCTCACGATGCGTATGACAATATGGATTTCCAGAAAATTGTGGGTGTAAGTGAAAGTTTTCCCGATAAACAATATCCTTTAGCCTTGATGGAATTGCTGGATCGCTATTTACTTCCCCGACTGGGATTCACCAATGGAAATGACGGGAATGACGTTGGAAGTTTAGGAATAGATAAAAAGCAAAATGACAGCAAATTCAATCCCGGATTTGAATCCTTCCTGAATTACACAAGTTCAAATCAGATAGCATTTACCATTTACCTACATGCCGAATTTTCAGAACTGGAAGCCGGCAAATACAATGAGCAGGGAATGGAAATAATTTCTTTTGCAGAGAAGAACAATATCCAACTTATAAAAGAATTAGATAGTCATTTTGAAGCCGGTGATTACAGGGATTTTATTCACCTGAATGAAAGTGGTCAACGTAAATTAGCTTCACTAATATTAAAAAACGAAATGGAAACGATTACCTCCGGTGAATAGTAATTTTCTTTGTGTCCTGTTATATTCCGGGAATCCGTTAACCAAATCCACACAGAATGGATACTCTTCATGCCCTAATACATTTTATGCAAATAGTTTGATTAAATTTGCGCATCGATGTCAAGCGTTGCAGCATTTAATGAGTTACTAAAGCAAGATCCTATATTCAAGACGATCATTGCTGTTTTCAAAAAAAATCAAATCCGGGGATATCTCATTGGAGGGTTTTTAAAAACTATGGTACAGCCCTAATTAAGCATAAAGATCTTGATATTGAATTTGTTGGAGCAAGGAAGGAGTCGTATGCTCACCATTCGCGCAAACCTATAGTTGAAAACGGCACCCTGGAGGATGATCAAAACCGTCGCGATTTTACCATCAATGCACTTGCCATCAGTTTAAATGAGCATGACACAGGCCATTTGCTGGATCCCTTTGATGGTTTGGGCGACCTCTCAAGGAAATTAATTCGAACACCATTAAATCCTGAAATCACCTATTCCGACGACCCTCTTCGCATGCTTAGAGCAATCCGCTTTGCCACACAGCTCGACTTTCAAATTGATCCGGTATCTTTTCAAGCCATCTTCACGCAACGCCAACGCATTACCATCATCAGTGGTGAAAGAATCATTGATGAAATCAATAAAATTTTACTTTCCAAAGTTCCTTCGAAAGGTTTCCTCTTACTAAGAAGTTCAGGCCTTCTGCCCATCATTTTCCCTCAGCTTTCTGCATTGGAGGGTGTTGAAACAGTCCAGGGGAAAAGTCACAAGGATAATTTCTTTCATACCCTGGAAGTTCTCGACAATCTCGCCCGTTCTTCGGATGATCTCTGGCTGCGTTGGGCGGCATTGCTGCATGATATTGCAAAACCCGCCACAAAAAGATTTGAACCTCAACATGGCTGGACCTTCCACGGACACGAAGACAAAGGTGCCAGAATGGTTCCTCAAATTTTCCGTCAATTAAAGCTTCCATTGAATGAGAAAATGAAGTATGTGCAAAAACTTGTTTTACTTCATTTGCGTCCCATAGTGCTGGCAAAAACTGAAGTGACAGACTCCGCTGTACGCCGTTTACTTTTTTGAAGCCGGTGATGACATCGAAGATTTAATGAAACTCTGTCATGCAGATGTCACTACAAAAAATGAATACAAACAAAAAAATACAAGGCGAATTTTGAATTGGTCCAGCAGAAGCTGATTGAAGTGGAAGAAAAGACAAGGTCAGAAACTGGCAACCTCCGATTACAGGAGAGCAAATCATGGAAGAGTTTGGCCTGAAACCGGGGAGAGAAATTGGCATCATCAAAAACACCATCAGAGATGCAATTCTCGACGGAGATATTCCTAATAATTTTGATGATGCTTACAAATTAATGCTCGAAAAAGCAAATGAACTGGGACTCGCCCCTGTTAGAAAAAAATAATCTTAATTTCACTTTTCTTCTTGTCAGTTAAATGAAGCCTTTTATATTTGCATCAAGATAACCTGATCATGCCAGTTGTATACCGATTCCGTGTCGCCTTCGAAGATTATGATGAAATCACGAGGGATATTGAAATTAAGAGCACTCAATATTTCAGCGATCTGCACCATACCATACAATCTTCTATCGGATTTGATAACTCAAAGCCGGCCTCCTTTTATATGAGTAATGATCATTGGCTAAAAGGCCAGGAGATTTCTCTGGATGAAAGAAAAGATAAGGATGGTAATAAGGCTTTATTGATGGAGGAAGCCCGGTTATGTGATTTCATTGCTGACCCGCATCAGAAAATTTACTACGTCAGTGACCGTGATTCCAACTGGACCTTTCGTATAGAATTGATTAAAATAATACCTAAAGGAGATGAGTCTATTCATTATCCGTTATGCATAAAGTCCGTTGGCGAAGCGCCGAAGCAATACATAGTGGTACCAAACATTAAGTTATCTGCCATTGAATCCGAAGAGTTCGAAAAATTAATCTCTCCAATTGACGATGAGGCCGAAGATGTAGCTGAAGAAACCGATAACCTGATGGAAGAAGCGGAAGAGGGAGTGGAGTTGGACGAAATAGAAGGGATGAGTGAAGAAGGCGAAGAAGTTGAAGCGGAAGATGGCGATGGTGAAACAAGCTTCAATGATGCCGAAGATGAAAGCAAGGAAGAATATTAGATTGCATTTTTAATTAATGAGTAATTTAATCTTTTCACTTTCTTTTTCTACTTCAGATATTAACTTCCTATCCATTAAGTAACTCCACGATGACAGGTGATAGACCCATTTTGATTGTTATAGCGGGTCCAACAGCCTCAGGAAAAACAGAGCTGGCGCTGGCTATTGCTGAGTTTTATGCAACTGAAATTATCTCTGCAGATTCAAGGCAGTGTTATCGGGAGTTGACCATCGGAACTGCCAAACCATCACCCGATGAATTGGCACGTGTCCCTCATCATTTTATTGATTCGCATAGTATCACCGAAAATTTCAGTGCCGGACAATTTGCTGAGCAATCTTCCACCTTACTTTCAGCTTTGTTTAAGAAAATAAAGTGGTGGTGGCAGTTGGAGGAACAGGACTTTATATAAAAGCATTGACAGAAGGATTTGATGAAATGCCGGAAATTGATCCCGCCATTCGAATTCAATTGAACCAACTCTATGAAAAGGAAGGGCTGGCTCCCATTCAAAAAATCGTTGCTGAATCTGATCCGCTATTTTATGGTCAGGTCGATAAAAAAATCGGGCCCGACTCATCAGAGCAGCGGAAGTGATTTTGAGTACGGGTCAACCTTATTCCGGTTTTCGTATGGAGAAAGTGAAAGACCCCTATTTTACCGAGATCAAAATAGTTATTGATTGGCCACGAGACTTGCTCTATGAACGCATCAATTTACGTGTTGACCACATGATGAATGAAGGGCTATTACAAGAAGTGGAAAGTTTGCACCCTTTTAAAGAACACAATGCTTTGAAAACAGTTGGGTATACAGAGCTTTTTGAATATTTGCAGGGTAAATTCACTTTACCGGAGGCTGCGGAAAAGATAAAACAGCATAGCCGGAATTATGCGAAAAGGCAGGTGACATGGTTCCGGAATCAGGGTAATTATAGCTTTGTGAGCCCTTCGGAAACAATTGAGTTTCTGAAATCCGGGGTGAACCTTAAATAGTTGCACTTTTCTAAGATAATACAGTCCCAAAGCCTCTATTTTAATATATAGATGGAACTAAGATTTGATTTTCTTAAGTTTGTAGATACATCCTACACAAACATGAAACGAATTATTACACTTCTTGCTATTCTTTGTTCTTCGCAGCTCGTCTGGTCACACGGTGATATCCACCATGACTTTGACCCTCTGCAGCAACGGTTTATGAATGACAGCCGTAGACTTCCTGATTATAAATATCAGCAATCCTTACGCGAGCAGCCCTCCTGGAAACAGTTTATCCAACAAAACGGAGATTGGTGGGTCCAATTCAATGAAACCAACGCCCGACCTCACAGAGCCTTTGGAACTCCAATTGATCTGCAGTTGACCTCTTCCCCTGCAGCTGCCGGTCTTTATTTCCCTTAACACCTATTTACCAAACTATCTGCCTGCAAGTGTTAGTCTGGAATTTATTTCAGCTCCTGTTTCCAAGAAATATATCCATACCAACTACATTCAAAAGCACAACGGAATTGAAGTTCTATGGAGCCGTGCTACCGTGAAAATGACGCACGATATGAAAGTGGTGATGTTTGGTCTGGATGTCTACGATGATATTAACATCTCTACCACTCCTACCATCACTTCTGCGCAAGCCATTACGGAAGCTTCCAAAGGAATAGTATCTGCTATCACCGGTACTTTCGCTCAACCTGATCTGAAAATCTTACCTGTACCCGGATACAGAGGGAATAAATACCACCTGGTGTATGAAGTCAACATCAGAACATCAGCTGACGGACAAACGCCTGACGATTATTATACGCTGGTAGATGCGATGACAGGTGAAGTATTGTACAGAACGGATAAGATTGTCAGTTTTGCTAATTCCGACATTACCATGACCGGAACAGTTTATCCAACACATCCCTACAATGCTACTGCTATCGTAAATCTTCCTTACCTTAAAGTAACCGTTGGCGGAACAGATTACAATACCGATGTAAATGGACTCCTGAATTTGCCCAATACAAGTCCATTCAACGCTACTTTCACCTTAGCCGGGCCCTGGGCTACAGTTTATACCGGAGCTACCAGCACAACCGTTCAGAGCTTTACTTCCACCGTTAATCCCGGACCCAATACTATTAGTTTTGACAACAGCTCTACCGTTCGTCATTTATCGGCGTATTATCATACCAATATCGTTCATGATTTCATGAATTCCAAACTAGCTTCCTTTACCTCCCTCGATTATCCATTGGATGTACGGGTGGACAGAACAGATGGAACATGCAACGCATTTTATAATGGAACTTCAATTAATTTCTACACCACAGCGGGTGGTTGCTATGCGCTCAGTATGGTGGCAGATGTGATTTACCACGAATACGGACACGGCATAACGGATAAGTTCTGGGATGCAAATGGTCTAAGCTTCAGTAATGGCGGAATGGGTGAAGGCTATTCCGATGTATGGGCCATTTCCATCACCAACAATCCGGTGCTTGGAATTGGATTTAGTGATACGGATCCTACTGCTAATGTCAGAAATTACGATTTCAACAATAATGTTTCCCGTAAAGTATATCCACAAAATATCATTGGCGAAGTACATGCTGACGGGGAAATTATTGCCGGAGCCTGGTGGTCGACAGCCTTACTTTTAGGTTCTACTCCACTCATGACCGACCTCTTTACGGAATCTCATTATGGACTTGCCAATGGACCAAACGGTGCTGAAGGACAAGTGTACACAGATATCTTAATTGACGCCTTACAAGCGGACGATACAGATGGAAACCTGAACAATGGTACACCTAACATAACAGCAATCACTCAAGGTTTTGCACAACACGGTATCACATTGTTATCGAACGCAACTTTAAACCATACTCCGGTCGTTACTTCAACACCCGGCATTGATGTTACCTTGAATGCTTCGCTCACCAACCTGCAGTTTGCATGGGCTTTAGCAGGAGTAAAAGGAGCTTATAAAATAAATAACGGATCATGGAATCCATTTACATTAGCCAATACCGGTGGGAATAGTTATTCCGGAACTATCCCTGCTCAGCCTGCCGGGACATTGATCTCCTACTATATTGGCATTGAAGATATCAATGGAATATTATCGAATGTACAACCGGTAGGTGCTAACGTTACCGCCAATCCGAACATCCCTTACTTTACCATGGTTGGATTCAACCTCATTTTTACTGATGATTTTGATATAACCAGTGGACAATGGGTAGAAGGATTAGCGACCGATGGAGCAACAACAGGAATGTGGGAGCAAAATGGTCCTGAGCAAACGCTAGTCGGCGCAGGAGTCGTGCAGCCTAACTATCAGGTTACGCCAGGTGGTTTTGTTTGTTATGTCACAGGAGGCGTTGCCGGAACAACAGGTGCCGGTGACTATGACGTTGATGGCGGTGCAACAACACTGACCTCACCTACCTATGATTTATCATCTTATACTAACCCTACTTTTGAATACTACCGTTGGTATACAAATGATCAGGGTGCAACTCCAGGAACTGATTTCTGGCAGGTTTATATTTCGAATGATGGCACGAACTACATCCCCGTAGAATACACCACTGTAGCTGATCATAGCTGGCGCCGTTTTGTTTTCAGAGTTACGGATTACCTGCCTACCAGTTCCACTTTTACTGTAAGATTCATAGCTGAAGATGCGAATGCCGGAAGTTTAATTGAGGCATTAATGGATGAATTTTCATTGTATGATGGTCCAAGTACTACTTCAATTGCAGAAAATAATGACTTCACTTTACTTCAGGTTTGGCCAAATCCGGCACAGGATCTCCTGCAAGTAAACGCTGTTCTCAAAAATGCAGCCGCGTATCAATTGAATATTACAGATGCAGTAGGAAAAGTGGTACATTCGGAATACATAAAACTAAACGCTGGAAATTCAAGTTTACAGCTTCCCGTTCATCAGTTGGCGAATGGATTCTACCATTTAAGTTTAATGGGTGAAAAAGGAACTAAGAATATTAAATTCTCTGTCGCACACTAAGAATAAGTCAATATAATCAGATAGGCCCCGGGTAATTCCGGGGTTTATTTGTTTAAAGCCATTGCGAAATTGTGGCTGGTAATATTGAATCCGTAATTTAAATAGAAACGATGGGCATCGTAGCGGTTGGCTCCCAAACCGGAGTCGAGATGAATCTGATTACACTGATGCGCAAGTGCCACTGTCTTTACATGATCCAGTAATTTACATGCAAATCCCCTTTTCCGATATGCTTCTATGGTGGTAAGGTCATCAATATAAATAGCCTTGCCCCAATGCAGATGTTCGGTAAAACGATAACCCAATGCCGCAGCAATAACTCCATCGGCTTCATAACCGATTAAATGATATCCGTTTTGCATCATCTTCAAGAGTATGGGGACAATATTTTCTACATTCAGTTGGGGACGAAGTGCATTCATCACCGAGGTGGCGCGGAGTATCCCTGCTTCACTATTTATCTCAACAATCATTTCAGAAAGATCTTTAAACAAATATAAATTCTTTTGCAGGAAAAAAGCAATGCGGCAGCATCAATTAGCGCCTAACTAACATTTCCTTTGTAATTTGGCAGCCGAAATCTGATAAAATGAGAACCACAATCTGTACCTTCCTCCTGCTTTTCGCTTTTATTCATCATGCAGTTCCTCAAAACCAGTTTATCAAGGAATTTAGATTTCCTCAAAAAATAACGATCGCTGATGGCAATCCTTCTTCTCCCAACGCCTCCGTCTTTATCTATAAGCTCGCAGAAGGCAACGGTAAAACACCCCAAGCACATCTTTTACCATAGAATTCGAACAGCAGTTGCTGGTCAATACACGGGAAGTGAATCATGTGTTCAAGATCTCCTCCGGTTCACTTCGTTTAAAAGGAGATATTGAATACCGCGGCTTCGACATGTCGAATGAGTTGGTGCCGGCTTTACTTGAATATAATCTACGTTTAAAAAAAAGAAACGGCATTTTTCGTGATGTGCCTATCTCCGTGTCTGTCATAGAGGGAACACCGGAAAACGGAAGTTACAATAACCCCGACTCCGTGAACGAGTTTAACAACTACGATCTGGTGAATCATGTTTTCCGGTTTGGCAATTCCAATGCTTTTGAAAATAAGATTAAAATCATCAACAACTACTATGCTCAGATGGGAGTCCTTGATCAGGGTTTTGCTGTACTACAAACGGTTCAACCGGAGCAGGTAGATAATTTCAGGAACAATCAGCGAAATTTAGTGCTGGCTGAAAAATACCTGAGCGATACCGAAGCGATGCGTTTTGAAAATAGTCTGCCGCTTGCTACCGATGATCCTGGTCGAATGCTGGATAAAATCAATACCTATAAAACAGTTTTGTTTCAGAAGAGGGCTGCCATGGATCAGGTCTGGAGCACCTTGCATATGAATTTTTACGACAGAGGTGTTTATCAGTTGAAAAGAAATAATTTACCACGTGCCCGCGAATTTTTCCTCTGGTCACTTGAAGTAAATCCACTCTTTTCTCCGTCCTTACTTCAATTAGCGATTATTGATTTTAAAACCGGTGATTTGATGAAACGGTTTGCAAGGCAGATGATATTCTCTATAGCCTGCCCACCGATCCTGAAACCAGAAGCATGACCTTCTCGCCCCTTGCTGGAAGACGTCTATCATACTTATCTGGAAAGAGGACGGCAACATACCACAAGAAAGGATTTCAGAAAAGCATTGGATGATCTCGAATCCGCTAAACGAATATGTAATAAATATACGCAAGTAAGATGTTCTGAAGAATTGACAGAAGGTTTTGCCGCTGCCAAAAAAGGGATCTACAATGAATATATCGATGAAGCCCGGGACTTTATCATACTGAATGATCTGAACCGTGCTGAACGGTCCGCGGGCGATGCGATCCAATTTCAAATGGAAAACAAAACGTATCTGAGAGATGCCTCGGAAGCACAAGCCGTATTAAAGGGAATCCGACAGAAAACGATACGATCTTCTACTGCTAAAGGCGCATCGCTTCACCGATCAAAAAATGTACGATGCCGCTTTATCCTCCTATCAAATGGCAGACAGCCTCCTGGTTGCTCAGGAACTTACTGAAGGGAAGGATGTACGAAAAAACATTTTGCTGGCTGCCCGTCCACGTAGTATCGAATTGCTCTATGAAGGAGAAGGCCATGTAAAAAACAATGATCTCAAAGCAGCCCGTTCTTGCTACAGACGATCCAATGATCTCCAACTAAAATACGGACTTCAAACCGATCCTGATATTGTTAAGCATACTACATCTTTACGAAAAAGTATTTTCACACAAGAGTGCATTAACGTGCAGCAATATGCCGATTCCTGCTACAATAAAGGTCAGTTTTTTGAGATAGATGGAAAATACTTAGAAGCCAATTCTGCTTATGCATCCGGAATTTCAATCATTGCTACCAACAACGAATGTGCAATTTCAAAAGGATAGTCTCGAAAGTGCTCTACTTCAAATCAGGAATGCCGTCACTTACCTTGAATTGATGCAGCAAGTAAGAAAAGATCAGGACAATGGAAGTTACAAAACGCCATTGATAATTTCTGAATGCATCCACTTATTTTCGGGAGATGAATGTGCAGCGGTATGGTTTTAATCATGATCCGGATGTACCGTTTTATCAGAGAAAAGGAAGTTTGGGGCTTATCAATTACTCGGGTGACTGGTACCGTGAAAAGGCGAACTGGACAATTCCTTAGCCATGTACAAACTCTTACTCGACCGGAATTACGATGCGCGTTTTCTTTCGGGATCTTTATACAAGCTCGGACAAAAAGTCGGACAAAAAGATAAACCTCTCAATCCCGGATCACGCTGGAAGGATCTCGTTAAGCAGTATACAGGTGGTGATAAAAAACTGAATCGATTTAAGAAGGGATATAAGAAGGGATATAAGAAGGGGGGGGAAAGGGATATAAAAGGGATTGAAAGGGATATAAAAAGTGGGATATAAAAGGATATAAAAGGATATAAAAGGGGCAAAAAGGGATATAAAAGGACATAAAGGCATAAAAGGGGATATAAAAGGGGTATAAAAGGAAATAAAAAGGTTTTTTAACTCCTATTTTGTTTTGGAAGCATCTGATAAAAACTTCGCGAGTCCGGAATCTGTTAAGGGATGTTTCAAGAGATCCAATATAGGTTGCAACGGACAAGTTGCTACATCTGCACCGAGTTCAGCACATTTAATGATATGCAAGGTATGACGAATTGAGGCCGCCAGCACTTGAGTCTCGTAACCGTAGGTTCCATAAATATGAACGATCTGTTCGATGAGTTCCAGACCATCAAATGAAATATCATCCAATCTTCCGATAAAAGGAGAAACATAAGTTGCTCCGGCTTTAGCAGCCAGCAATGCTTGTCCGGCAGAAAAAACAAGAGTACAATTTGTCTTTACGCCACGCTGAGAAAAATAGCGGATCGCCTTGATACCGTCTTTAATCATCGGCACTTTAACAACAATTTGTGGATGCAATTTCGCTAGCTCCTCACCTTCTCTAACCATACCTTCAAAATCGGTAGAGATTACTTCAGCACTAACATCACCGCCCTTTGGCAATATTGCAGATATCAACATAATGTTTCAAAATGGCATCTGTTCCTTTAATGCCTTCCTTGGCCATGAGTGAAGGATTGGTCGTTACTCCATCCAGAACACCCAGATCGTAGGCTTCGCGAATTTGATCAAGATTTGCAGTATCGATAAAGAATTTCATGGTTTTAAATGAGAAATTACCATTGCCCATTTACTTCTAACATTCCGATTAAAACGGTATTCGCAAATTTCATTTGTTAACAACACGTTTTGTTCAATGATTTTACTATTTTTGTCCCGGGTAAGTCTTATACGACCAGCTC
The DNA here is from genome assembly GCA_016721435.1 of Bacteroidota bacterium. Taxonomy (GTDB): domain Bacteria; phylum Bacteroidota; class Bacteroidia; order AKYH767-A; family OLB10; genus JAJTFW01. The sequence continues at coordinate 625 of JADKIC010000027.1, read as the reverse complement.
CTTCGAACCTCCCCAGGACCGGAAGGTAGCAAGGATAAGAGGTTGAGCGGTGCGATGTAAGTAGCTTACCCATTTTTTTTTCATGCTTACTGAAAATCAGTTTTTTCCGAATACATTTGAATTATTTTTGCAACAATGGAATCCCCACCCTTATTGAAAACATCATTGAACTATGGCGCCCTCAGCGGCCTCGGTAGTTTTATTGTTTTTTTCATCCTTATCTCTCTCGGTAAAAACCCTTTAGGTCCTGCATCCTGGGCCGGCGCGTGGATACCCATACTCTTTATGGTACTGGCAACCAGACATTACCGTGATCATGAAAACAATGGATTTGTCTCCTATTGGCAGGCATTTCGTATCGGTTTCTTAACTGCCTCTGCCGGAGCTCTTCTATTTGGTGCCCTCTCGTGGCTCTATGTAACATTGGTTGATAATTCTGTTCTTGACACTTTTAAACAGGAAAGTCTGGAGGCTTTGGAGTTAACAGAGGGCATGATGAAGTCCATGATCGGAGAAAGTGCCTTTGAGCAATCCATTGAGAATATCAACAATATGAGTATGAATGAAGTAACGACATCAGATATTTTCAATAAGATGTTTGGAGGATTATTATCGGCATTCATTA
>JADKIC010000026.1 GCA_016721435.1 Bacteroidota bacterium | reverse complement strand
CCAAATTGAATTTTTCCGCTGTACCCATTGTCAGTATCCAGATCATCATCTGTAGTTTTAAAAGAGATGATATGTTTAAGATTAACATTACCGCCAAACATTTCATAAGCATCATCTCCGCTGTAAGAAATTTGAATATAGTCAATCTCAGTTGCTGAGCCAACACCGCCTAAGGTCAAACCATTAATTTCCTGATTAGGCTGGAAGGGGATACCTGCATATTCAATTCTAACATATTTTAATGCACCACTGTTATCATTCGCAACTGTTCCACCATAAAGTGCATCAGGACCACCTTCAATTTGTCCTTCACTGTTTGGCAAATTGATTGGAGAATTTCCGCAGATAATTATACCACCCCAGTCACCCGGATTACGTGTGCCAATGGCTTGTGATGAAGTAAAGACGATAGGAAATGCAGCAGTACCAACGGCATTAATTTTCCCACCACGCTTTATTATCAAGGAACCTTTAGAGGCTTTATCGCCTTTTATAACAGTTCCCGGTTGAATATTTAAGACACCGCCTTGATCCACGTATACAAATCCTTTTACAAGATAAGTTTTGCTACTGTCCCATGTTATGGATTGGTTGGTTGTTCCTTCCACCTGAATCGTTCCGTCGGAAAGTGTAGTGAGTGTGAAGTTTAATACTGTTGCAGGAGTCGTTTCTTCATCCTTGTCTTTTTTACAACCCGTGAATACGGAGGTTGATATGGCAATTGCAATCATCATCCTGATTGCGAATTGTCCACTGGTAATTTTGTTTTTCATTTTTTTTATTTTCTTGTTTGTTCCTGATACAAGATTACCGGAACTTAATTTGCATTATGTTATTGTAACTTGAAGTAAATGTTAAATTTTAAATGGTAGGTTCGTTAACGTTGGTCGTTTCTCAGGGAGATCGAAGATTTAATATCTTACAGAAATTCCTAGTGTATAATAAGATCCTCTTTTGAAGCGTAGAATTAATTCATCATTGCTATTCACATTCCCATCATCGTTTGAATCCTGTCGAAGTACGGTTGCCTGATTTAACATATCCATAACTCCTGCTTTAATCTCAAAATTTTTCCCGACTCCTTTGGTGATAGTGAAATCAATGACATTTCTTGGCAATTCATAGACGTCCGGTGTACCCTCGGTTCCTACAACAAATAACCGTTTACCGATGATATTATATTGCAGATTACACTGCAGTTTATATTCAGGTTGGTTATAGTAGATGCCTGTATTGATTACATACGGTGATTGACCCATCATGATTCTTTTCTTGTCCTGTCCAACCGTATTGTCTCCGAGATTAACCTGACTGATAACATAAGAGGCATTGGCACCAATAGAGAAGCGACTCAGGAATCCTGCTTTAAATACAGGCTCCAATGACTTGCGGACTTCGACTTCAGCACCGGTACTGAAAGCACTGGTGGCATTTCTGAATTCAAAATTTCTTGTTCCACCTGATCCTGCACCGGGTTTGGAAGTATTGTTCAATAGGATTGCAAAATTTTTATAGAATAATCCAAATGAGATAAGTTCACCGGCCGCAGGGTAGCTCTCCCAGCGTAAATCCAGATTGTCAATGGTAGGTGTTTCGAGAGATGGATTTCCAAAAAGTACATTATTGAAAACAAAGTCGTAGTATGCGAATGGAGCAATCTCTCTGAATTCAGGTCTGTTTACAGTACGGGCATAGGCAAATCGAACCAGTGATTTTTGGGTGATATTAATACTTAAGTTAAGGGAAGGCAGGAAGCTGCTGATGGGATTGTCAATAGTCAGCGGATTACCGTTGTTGTCGGAGCTTTCCAGTTGCAGCCGGTTGTATTCATAGCGTACACCACCGGAAATAGTGACGGCATCGCTGATGGGCCACGTAGTTCCAATGTACGCTGCGGAAAGTAAGTTGGTGGCATCGTAGCGATCGGTGCCATTGGTGCCTTCATCAATTTTGAAACCGGTACTGTCATTAAAATTATTGTCGTCAAATACCTGATCAAGAGGTAACATCAGCAGGTCGTTGTCGAATTTATCCACTCTGGATTTCGTGTAGGCCAGCCATCTTGCATTAAAAGTACGGTTCTTGAATTCTGTATAAAAACCTGCTCTGATTTTTATTTTCCGGGTTTCACTTAATTGCTTTATCTGGTGTTCAATGTTTGCAGTAGACATGATGATGTCTTCATCCAGTGTAGAATAAAATCTTCCCGCATCCGCTTGAGAAGCAGTTGTGTTTACCTGAATAAAATACTGAGGGAGATTATCAACGAGGCTACGGAAAGTGCGTATGCGTCTATAGTCAGGCTCGTTCGTGTGAGTGACGCTGTATCCTCCCGTCCAGGTAAAAGAAGTCTTTTCCTGATTGAAGTCATGTGATCCGGAAAGTTGACCTGAATATACTTTCCTTTCAAAATACCTGAATGCATAATTGCGGACATCATTCCCTTCCTCGATATTATACCCTGTGCGAATGGTAGTTCCATTGGATCCGCTTTGATTGTATAAATTACGAAATTCAATTTTATTTCTAGGATTAATAAGTAAACTAAAATTGCTTAGAAGTCCGAGCGATACTTTATTGGTCGATGTGAGATCATTAAAGTTATAAATAGTATCACTAATATTATTTTCAATGTCGAACTGATTATAGTTCAGATTTTCGGCAGTCCGCGTTTCATAAGTATTGCCATAGTTGATACCACTGATATTAGCAGCTTTCACCTTGCCGATGTTGAATTTTTTTGCAAATCCCAGACTGAAGCGTTGATCAATGGGTGCCGACTGTTCTTTTGCAATCCACGTATTCGGAAGTTGCTTCGCTAATTCTACTTGTTGAGCGGGACTTAATCCGGAGATAGTAGCTGGAAAATCGGAGGGTAGGTCACGACTTCCATTGTCCATTCCAAGCCAATCGGTGTTGCTCAGCGACGCTCTGTTAAAATTTTTGAAAGTGGTATTGTTTCTGACACCTAGAGTAATGCTTGCATTAATATAATCTTCGTCCGGTATGTTTTTGGTGTAAACTTTTACAACTCCACCCGCAAATTCTCCCGGCAATTCAGGAGCCCCGGTTTTGTAGATGAGTACACGATCCAGCATACTGCTCGGGATAATGTCAAACGAAAATGCTTTTTTATCCGGCTCAGCACTGGGGGCAAGTGCATCATTTAAGAGTACTGAATTGTAACGTTCACTTAAGCCTCTGATAACGATAAAGCGATCTTCCATAACGGTGACACCGGGCAATCGCTTAATGACTTCGGAAGCACTACGGTCCTGTGTTTTTGCAATTTGCTGGCTGGATACGCCGTTTACAATTTGCTCAGAACTTCTCATTTCTGCCAGTACAGCGTTTTCAGTATTGGTGATTCGGGTAGAAATTACCTCCGCATCTTTAAGTACTTTTGTATTACTTTCCATTTTCAGGTTGAGCGAAGTGGACTCATTCTCCTTTATAGTAATACCCGGAATGGACTCGGCATTATATCCAACAAATGAGATTTTAATGGTGTAGGTGCCCACCGGCACTTTCTCTATATTATAATCACCGTCTATATTTGTAACCGCACCCAGCGATGTGCCTTCTATGGCTACAGTAGCTCCAATGAGTGTTTCAGCGTTATTTTTGTCGGTTAATTTTCCGCGAAGGCTTCCGGTTTGAGCTACCAGAATTTGAGCGTAAGCTGTTAATAAACAGCAAATTATCAGGGTTTTTGTTCTTGATTTCATAGGGTAGAAATTCCTTAACAAAGAACCGTACTGAATCGTAAGAGAAGTTTACCCCTATTTTAACTTAATGTTAAATACCAAGTGAAAACTTCTAAAAATGGTGTTTTTTAAGCTCAAAAATGGACTTAATGTTACTGAATTGTTAGAAATGACAAATTGTTCAAGATATTTGCATGGAAAAATATAGAGTAGCCTTAATTATTGGATAACAATTTAGTAATATGTATACCTGACTTTTGAACTCGTAAAATAGGTTATGACAAACGTGGCAGTGAAAATTCTTCTTGTAGATGATGAACCGGATATTCTGGAGTTCATGGAATACAATCTCAAGAAAGAAGGGTATGATGTTTATTTAGCAAAGAACGGTAAAGAAGCGATTGATATAGCAAAGAAGGAGCGTCCACAATTAATTATTCTCGATATCATGATGCCGGTAATGGATGGTATCGAAGCGTGTAGGCATATTCGGGAGATTCCTGAGCTGAAGGATACCCTGGTTACTTTCCTGACTGCCCGAAACGAGGAGTATTCCCAAATTGCAGGATTTGATGTAGGAGCCGATGATTACGTCTCTAAGCCGATTAAGCCAAGGATTTTAACCAGTCGTATCAAAGCGTTGCTTCGGCGGGTAAATGGTTCTCAAGCTCCTCAGGCGCCTAGTATACAGATTGGCGATTTAAGGATTGATAGGGAAAGTTACCTCGTGTTTAAGTCGGATCGTCCGCTTTCTTTCCCCGTAAAGAATTTGAACTTGGCATTATTGACCTCGAAACTCGGAAAGGTTTTTACACGGGAGGATATTCTATCGCGAGTATGGGGGAAACGATATCGTAGTGGGTGATCGTACTATCGATGTGCATATCCGAAAATCAGGGAGAAGCTGGGGATGAAACCATCAAGACTATTAAAGGGATCGGTTATAAATTTGATATTTGAAAGGGCTTGAAAACAGGCTTTTTATGTCCTGTCTAAGATTTATCTAAAGATACAATTTTAATTCGCCGTGATCAGGTTAGATTGCCTTCGGACTTCACCATTTGATTTTAGGTTAAACTGCTAGAAAGATCTATAGGACAAAGGAAATTGGATTTGCATTTAGGGAAATTCTTTGATTGATGGATAATATGGATTCTTAATTTTTTAATGTGTTCAGCTAAATAAACCTTAAATTAGACGACCCAAAAAATGAAGCAGGTGAATGCTACTCAGGTTGCTCTTATTGCCTCACTTATTCTGGCCATTGTACTCACATTGGCGGAGTGGCTGATGTTTCTTTTATTAGGGGTAGAGGTAGAATGGTATGTGCATCTTATTATTTTCATATTGGTTTTTTGTTGCAATGGGTTAACCTTCAGATTTCTTTATGGTAAATATATCTTTGAAAATCTTCAGAAAATTTACAAGCATATTCTGCGACTAAAGAATCCCAGAGAAGTTATTCGTCCCTATACAGAGAACAGCAGGGATATCACCAGTGAAATAAATCGCATTCTTGTTGACTGGAGAAATGAGTCGAGAGAGGAGATAGATCACTTAAAACAGGTAGAGACCTATCGGCGTGAATTTTTAAGTAATGTATCTCATGAATTAAAGACACCTATTTTTTCAGTACAGGGATATATCCATACGCTGATTGATGGTGGTATAGAAGGTCAGAATGTGAATATCCATTATCTCAGCAGAGCAAGTAAGAGTATCGACCGGCTCATCAGTATTGTTGATGATCTGGAATCCATTTCAAAATTGAAGCCGGTGAATTGATAGTGGAGAAAGAACTTTGATATGAATGAGTTGGTGCGTGAGGTGGAGGATTCTTTGGAGCTTCAGGCGAAGGAGAAGGACATTAAACTGGAAGTGAACTATCCTGCCGATAAAGCAGTTTACGTTTTTGCAGATAAGGATCTGTTGCGACAGGTTATTGTGAATCTCATGGTGAATTCGATAAAGTATGGAACACGTGGCGGACAAACGCTGACCAGTTTCACGGATGCCGGAGAGAAGATTATTGTGGATGTGCAAGACAGTGGTATCGGTATTGAGAAACATCATTTGCCGCGCCTCTTCGAAAGGTTTTACCGTGTTGATAAAAGTCGATCCCGTGATGAAGGTGGAACAGGCCTGGGTTTAGCTATTGTGAAGCATATTCTTGAAGCGCATGGGGAAACCATTCAGGTAGATAGTACACCGGGGAAAGGAACAACGTTCACTTTTTCATTGACAAAGAGTAAGTAGACTTTTTCTTAGTAGATTTTTTGATTTCGAGGAGGTTGGATTTCACATCATAAACCCTATTATGATATAGGTTTCTTCAAAGGTATTAAGGTGATTTATTCTAAACTCTATCTTTGCACTCATTATGGAAAAAGTGAAAAGGAAATTGAATAGTATTGTTAATTCAAAGAAAGCGAAGATTAAATCGTTTGATCAGAATGGTCCTGCGATGGTAAATTCGAATATTTTTGGATTACCCTTTAATTCAGAAGAGTCGGAAATCGTCTTGATACCTGTCCCCTGGGAGGCAACAGTAAGTTATGGTGGAGGAACTGCAAAAGGTCCGGAGCATATTTTAGAAGCCTCTGCACAAGTGGATCTCTTTCATCCTGAATTTCCGGAGTTGTGGAAGGCAGGAATATCCATGGAGCCTGTTCCCGAAAAATTATATAAGATATCAAAGAAATGTAAGAAGCTTGCAGCAAAGGTGATAGAAGCGCAGTCGCGGGGATTATCCATCAAGGAAGAAAAGGGAATTAATTCCTTGTTGGAGGAAGTGAATGCGGGGTCTATGATGATGATAAATGATGTTTATGCACGGACATCAGCATGGCTGAGCAAAGAAAAATTAGTAGGACTGGTAGGAGGAGATCATAGTACCCCACTCGGATTTTTTCGCGCACTAGCCGACAAGTATGCTTCATTCGGAATTTTGCAGATCGATGCGCATATGGATTTGCGAAATTCATATGAAGGATTTACGTATTCGCATGCCTCTATCATGCATAATGCTCTTCAGTTGAAACAGATTTCTAAATTAGTACAAATTGGAATTCGTGATTTCTGTCAGGAAGAACAGGAGTATGCTAAGCAGCATTCTAAAAGAGTAAAAGTCTTTACCTATGCCCGATTGCAAGAGGAGCAATACTCGGGTAAGTCGTGGAAAAAGCAATGTGATGAAATTATTGCGGCTTTACCAACTCATGTTCATGTCAGTTTTGATATTGATGGACTTGATCCTAAACTTTGCCCCAATACCGGCACACCTGTTCCCGGGGGATTTGCGTTTCATGAAGTCACCTATTTACTTTCTGCCCTCGCAAATTCCGGCAAGAAAATAATAAGTTTCGATCTCAATGAAGTTTCACCGGGTGAAGATGACTGGAATGGAAATGTAGCGGCACGAATGCTGTTTCATTTATGTGGTGTGTTGGCGAAATCGAATGGGGAGTAAGATAGACGATGCTGTAAAGACAGGTCACCTGTCCTCCCACAACAAGGTCCGACTGTCCGAACCTCACACAAACGATGTAAGACAGGTCCGACCTGTCCTATAACCTCACACAACGATGCTGTAAAGACAGGTCGCGACCTGTCCCTATAACCTCACACAAACGATGCTGTAACGACAGGTCACGACCTGTCCTAAAGACAGGTCGCGACCTGTCCCTATAACCTCACACAAACGATGCTGTAAAGACAGGTCACGACCTGTCCCTATAACCTCACACAAACGATGCTGTAAAGACAGGTCACGACCTGTCCCTATAACCTCACACAAACGATGCTGTAAAGACAGGTCACGACCTGTCCCTACTATGCAATAACCTTTTCTGCAACATTTCTAAAAACAAAGTTTTTATTTTTATCCAGATCAATCTCAATAGAACTGTCTTTTGAAATCGTGCCGGCCAGAATTTGTTTGCTCAACTCGTTCAAGACACGTTTTTGCAGAACTCTTTTCATCGGTCTTGCTCCAAATTGTGGGTCATAACCCAGTTGTGATAGCCAGTCTATAGCTTCAGCCGTAATGCTGAGATGAATGTCATTTCCTGCAAGCATTTTTGCTATGGCATTGAATTGCAACTGTACAATCTCATGTATTTCATCTCTGGTGAGCGGATTGAACATGATGACTTCATCGATCCTGTTTAAAAACTCAGGACGAATGGTTTTCTTCAACATGTCAAATACTTCCAATCTGGTTTTTGCAAGTACAGCTTCCTTGTTTTTATCGGTCATCTTCTCCATATTCTCCTGAATAAGGTGTGCGCCGATATTGGAAGTCATTATAACAATAGTGTTTTTGAAGTTGGCTGTTCTTCCTTTATTGTCCGTCAGTCGACCATCGTCAAGTACCTGTAAGAGGATGTTGAATACGTCAGGATGTGCTTTTTCAATTTCATCAAGGAGAACTACAGAGTAAGGTCTTCTGCGTACAGATTCGGTGAGTTGTCCGCCTTCATCGTAACCCACATATCCGGGAGGCGCTCCAATGAGTCGGCTTACGCTATGTCTTTCCTGGTATTCACTCATATCAATACGGGTCATGGCATTTTCATCGTTGAAAAGGAAATCGGCCAGTGCTTTGGCCAATTCGGTTTTACCAACACCTGTAGTTCCAAGGAAGATGAAAGATCCTATCGGACGTTTCATGTCCTGTAATCCTGCTCTGCTTCTGCGTACAGCATCCGATAAGGCAGCAATGGCATCCTCTTGTCCGATAACACGTTTATGCAGTTCTTCTTCGAGGTGGAGAAGTTTTTCTCTCTCACTTTGCAGCATTCTTTTTACCGGAACACCTGTCCAACGACTTACCACTTCAGCAATATCTTCACTGTCAACATCTTCCTTAATCATTGCTTTGTTCTTCTGTGCATCCAGTAATTTCGACTGACTTTGCACCAGCAGTTCCTCTGCATTTTTGATTTTCCGTAACGTATTTCCGCAACTTTTCCATAATCACCGGCACGCTCAGCTTGCTCCGCTTCAATTTTCAATTGCTCAATACTTTCTCGGGTTTGAGTAATTGTATTAATAATTTCTTTTTCAGATTCCCATCTGGCTTTGATGGTATTTCTTTCTTCGTTAAGGTTGGCAAGTGTTTCACCGAGTTCAGCCAGTTTTTTTACATCGCCCTCGCGTTTGATAGCTGCCCGCTCAATTTCCAATTGCATAATCCTGCGTTGAATTTCGTCCAGTTCTTCCGGAACACTATCCATTTCCAGTCTGAGTTTTGCAGCGGCTTCATCCATCAAATCGATGGCTTTGTCCGGAAGAAAGCGGTCTGAAATATAGCGGTCACTTAATTCGACGGCAGCAATAATGGCTTCATCTTTAATTCTGACTTTATGATGGGTTTCGTAGCGTTCTTTTAGTCCACGAAGAATGGAGATAGCATCCTGCACATCCGGCTCCTCGACCATGACTTTTTGAAAGCGACGTTCAAGGGCTTTATCTTTTTCTATGTACTTCTGATATTCATTTAATGTAGTAGCCCCGATGGATCTCAATTCTCCACGAGCTAAAGCAGGTTTTAAAATATTGGCCGCATCCATGGCGCCTTCTCCGCCCCCTGCTCCTACCAGGGTGTGAATTTCATCTATGAATAATACAATTTCACCTTCTGCACCGGTGACTTCCTTGATCACCGCTTTTAAGCGTTCTTCAAATTCACCTTTGTACTTCGCACCGGCTACGAGCGATCCCATATCCAGCGAGTAGATGATTTTACTTTTTAAATTCTCAGGAACATCACCGTTTATTATGCGATGCGCTAATCCTTCAGCAATCGCTGTTTTACCCACTCCGGGTTCACCAATTAAAACAGGGTTATTCTTTGTTCTTCTGGATAAAATTTGCAAAACTCTTCTGATTTCTTCATCACGTCCAATAACCGGATCCAGTTTCCCTTCTCTGGCGAGCTGATTCAGATTGCGTGCATATTTCCCCAGCGCATTGTAGGTTTCTTCAGCGCCGGCAGATGTAACTCTTGCTCCCTTCCGCAGGTCTTTGATGGCTATCCTTAAATCTGCCTCATTCACGCCCGATTGTTTGAGTAAACGGGCCACATTTTCTTTTCCGGCAAGGATACCCAACAAGAGATGCTCCAGCGACACAAATTCATCTTTAAATTCCTTAATCAGGGAAGTAGCTTTTTGAAGGGCAGACTGTGCGTCTGTTCCGAGATAGGGTGTGCCCCCGCTGACTTTTGGATAGGCATTGATTATGCCTTCCAGTTCTTTTTGAAGTGGAGGAATATTGACATTTAATTTTTTTAATAGAAAAGGGATCACATGCTCATCATTCTGAAGCATTGCTTTAAGCAAATGCCCCGGTTCAATGGATTGTTGTCCTGCTGCCGTAGCATAATTTTGTGCTTCCTGAAGTACTTCCTGTGACTTAATGGTAAATTGGTTGAAGTTCATCGTATTTTTTTTCAAGGCAGCAGCAAACAATGACCCAATTCAAACTCCAGGTATATTTCATGCAATTCTGACAGTTTAAAAGGAGCCGGGCTGTCACTTGTTCTGTTTCCTCTTTTTTATCGTGTCATTTCGTCAGAAAAGTTATTTTTGCAGGCAGATGATGAAATGTACAATAGCCTTTGGTCTTAAATACAAATTCTTTTCAGGCTTCAGAGAGATTCATTTTTACTCCCGAATGTTTCCTTCGATTAAAATTGTAATTGTCCTCCTTTTTATTGTTTCAATCAAAAAGCAAAGCTCAACAGGCCTATTGGATTGTTCCGGATAGTTCCGAAAATTTGCCTGCACTAATGAATGAGATGAAATGTTCAGGTATTGGGATCCGATATCATTCTAAATGGTTGAACGCTTTTAGCGTTAGTTTAAGCCGGAGTCAGCTGAATGATATTAACGATTTTAATTACAAGTTTAGTGTTACACCTGTTCTTAAGCTTAAGTCAAGCATGGCCCATGACGATGGAAAGTTGCTTTATTCCAAAGTGCTTTCACAAATGCAAGCGGAAGCCTTTACCACAAAGGGTATCTCCGGTTTGGGTGTTAAGATTGGTGTTACCGATGCCGGATACTTATATCTTGATGATACCATAAAGATGGCTGATTTGGCTCATCTCTGGAAGGGAAAGCAAATTATTGCTACCAGGGACTTCGTGAAATCCATTGATACGATTTCCTATGACGAAACATTTTATACCGGCAGGAAAAAGCCACTGAAGGAACGAACAAATTGGTTTCGTAAAGCCATCCGCGATTTTAAGCTCATCTATCACTACCATGGCACTGAAGTTTTGCGAATGATAACCGGTTATGATCCCACTCCGGATTATCATCGCGGACTGGCAACAGATGCTTTGTTTTACCTTGCAAGAACAGAAGATGGGAGAAAAGAATTTAAAGAAGAGGAGGATTATTACATCGCTGCACTGGAATGGATGGAAAAGCAAGGTGTCCGACTCGTGAATACCTCCCTGGGGTATGGCAGAGGTCGGAGATTGAAGGGTTCAAATTATAAACCAACGGATATGAATGGCTCCAGTATGATTGCAAAAGCGGTGGCCATTGCCTGTCGGGAGAAGAACATGCTGGTAGTTGTTGCAGCCGGCAATGATGGAGACAAAGGAAGATGGAAGGTTATCAATACACCCGCTGACGCTGAAGCTGCTCTAACTGTTGGAGCCGTTTTAAATAGATTTGAAAAGGCTGACTACAGTGGAATAGGCCCTGAATTTAACACCTATCTAAAGCCGGAAGTGGCTGCATTCTCATTACAGGGAACATCTTTATCCGCTCCTGCAGTTTGTGGTTTTGCTGCTTGTTTACTGGAGTTGAAGCCGGAATTGACTGCTGCAGCATTAAAAAAAAAGGATGCAACGAACGTAATTCAAAATGAAGTAGTATTTGCCAATAAGGAGACCGGCGCAATTCGAATCCTTCGCCCTGAAAAATGCAGGAGAACTACGGTACAGGCCGGCTATGATATTCTGGAAATATTCTGGGATGAGAATTAATGAACTTGTCTTAATGGACGAATTCATTATGAAAAAATGTTTTTAATTAAAAGGTCACTGTAATCGTTCCTTTTTGTTCAAGTGGCATAGTAGTGCCTCCATCAAACTTAGCGCTCTCTGCCGCTTGTTTGGCTTTAGTAAGTAAATACTGGCTGGTAGTTGTGGTTCCTTCAACGCCAGGATCAGCTTTCACTACATCGCCGTATTTATTAATGGTTATCCCAACAACAACAATTCCACGTTCCATTGTAAGGTTGTCTACTTTAGGCTGTTTCGTGAGTTTCCGTCCCGGCATAATGAAGGAAACGCCTTTCTGACCTGCAGATGCCTGACTGGAGGCAGTGCCAGGCTCCCCTTCAAAATCGATCGATTTTATTTGCCTAATTGAAAAGTAACAGTACTCCTTTGTGAAAAAGGTGACTGTGTTGTTTTCAAACGCTGAAGTTCACCATTTAAGCGTTCGCCATTTTTAGTAATGATGATATGCTGAGAAAAAGTGGCAATAGGGACAATAAACAGCAGTAGTGTAATAAAATGTTTTTTCACGTGGATCGTTATTTTAAGGGTAACGGTTCAAATCTAAGGCTTATTGTTATGCATAGTAAAGCACTTATGAGAACTAAATAACAGTGATTTGTTAATTCTTACTTTTGCACCTGCAAATGAAACTACTCTTAGGATACTTACGCGAATTTTGGAAACTCATCTTGCTGGCCTTGCTGCTGGCTACCATTAACCAGGTTTTTTCATTACTTGATCCCTATATTTTTAAGCATGTAATCGACGATTATGTTACTCAGTTTGAAAAACTTAGTAAGGATGAGTTTATAAGGGGAGTGGGATGGTTGCTGCTGGCAGCTGTGGGTGTCGCATTTGTAAGTAGAGTTGCTAAGAATTTTCAGGATTACTATGTCAACGTAATCACTCAACGGGTAGGAGCTAAAATTTATGCAGATGGGATTCGTCATAGTTTGGAGTTACCTTATGAGGTGTTCGAGGATCAGCGTAGTGGTGAGACATTGGGCCGACTTCAAAAGGTGAGAGCGGATGTAGAGAAGTTGATTAGTGCTTTTATTAATATCCTGTTTACTTCTTTAGTTGCTATTGTCTTCGTTTCCATTTATGCTGTGACGGTACATTGGCTGATAGCACCGGTTTACTTTGGAGTTATCCCTATACTCGGAATCATCAGTTCTGTTTTGAGCAGAAAAGTAAAACGGCTCCAGAAGGTTATTGTTGCTGAAACTACTGCTCTCGCCGGTTCCACCACAGAGTCCTTGAGGAATATAGAGCTTGTAAAAAGCCTGGGTCTTGCGCAGCAGGAAATAGGAAGGCTAAATTCCAATACCGATAAAATTTTGAAACTGGAATTGAAGAAAGTGAAGTATATCCGCAGTTTGAGTTTTATTCAGGGAACATTGGTCAATTTGTTAAGAACAGCTATTATGTTTATGATGCTTTATCTGATCTTTACCCGTCAGATTTCAATTGGTCAGTTCTTTACGATGTTTATTTATTCCTTCTTTATTTTTGGTCCGCTGCAAGAGTTAGGGAACATCATCAATATTTATCGGGAAGCGGAGGTCTCTTTGCAAAATTTTCAGGCCATCCTTGATATTAAACCGGAAGCCCGACCATCTAATCCCGTAAAGCTGGGAAGTATTCAGTCGTTTCAGTTGAAAGATGTTTCATTTAAACATCAGACAGCTACTCAATATGCAGTAAATAACATCTCCTTTGAAGTAAAGGCCGGTGAGACCATTGCGTTTGTAGGTCCAAGCGGCTCCGGAAAAACGACATTGGTAAAGATGCTGGTAGGATTATATAAGCCCCAGCAAGGTAAACTTTTGTACAATAACTTCAGCGCCGAAGAGGTAAGCCTTGATGAATTGCGTTCACAGATTGGTTTAGTCACTCAGGATACCCAGTTGTTTTCAGGAAGTATCAGGGAAAATCTTCAGTTCGTGGCTCCAAATGCAAGTGACGAAGAGTGTTTGGATGTATTGAATAAGGCGTCATTGAAATCGCTATTGGGTCGCGCCAGTAAAGGATTGGATACCGTCATTGGCGAAGGAGGTGTGAAAGTTTCGGGAGGAGAAAAGCAACGATTGTCTATTGCCAGAGCGCTTTTGCGCAAGCCTTCGCTATTAGTTTTTGATGAAGCCACCTCTGCACTCGACTCCCTGACAGAAGAAGAAATTGCAGAAACAATTAGAAGTGTTTCTTCAAATAGAAATCACATTACCATTTTAATTGCCCATCGATTATCAACCGTGATGCACGCCGATGTGATTTATGTACTGGAAAAGGGTAAGATAATTGAATCAGGACAACATTTTGAACTTCTCGAAACAAAAGGACTTTACTACGCGATGTGGCGTCAGCAGATTGGAGAGCAAAAGGAGTCGGTTATAGCGCAACAACTTTAAGATAATACAATGGAATTTGATTATCCTGATTTTATTGCTGCATTGTCCTCCCGGGTGAATACTTCACTTCCGGGAATGGACGCGCATGGGAAGATGGCCCCTTTGCACAGAAAATCAGTGAAGGATTATCTTTCAGAGGTAAAGACGTATAGAACAGCAGCTGTTTTAGCATTGATTTTTCCGGACAATGAAACCCGATTACCCCGCATTATTTTAATGGAAAGAGCGGGAGGTGGAGATGTACATGCTCACCAGATCAGTTTTCCCGGCGGAAAGCAGGAACCTGATGAGGAGCTGGCCTATACAGCACTGCGTGAGACCTTCGAAGAACTGGGTATTCCTCTCTCAGGATGTTAATCTGATAGGACCGTTGACTTCACTCTATATTCCTCCCAGCGGATTTTGGTGCATCCGTTCCTTGGCTTTCTACATCAGGAACCTGTGTTTACGATTAATCCCTTTGAAGTCAAAAGCGTTTTTTCTCCATCACTTGAGCAATTATGTGATAAAGAAAATTTGCATTCGGGTCGCTTTAGGAGTTCGCAAGGGATGGAAGTAGAAGCACCTTGTTTTCAATTGGAAGATGTTGTGATATGGGGGGCAACGGCCATGATGATTTCAGAAATTGTGGAAGTAGTGAATTCATTAAAGTAAGTAAAAATAGAAAGGGGGGACCCATTTTCAAGTCCCCCATTTCAGGTTAGATATATTTGTTTAGATTAGTTCCAGTCTTTTAATGTGCCGAGTAAACCTGATTGTACATTGAGTACTTCATTGGTTGAATTATTGGTTATGAATGAAACCACATACCATTTGCTTGAACGGCTGTATTTTTGAGGATATCAATCTTGTAAAAGAACATCTTTTCCTCCTGGTATCAATGACATTGGATTGATATCATCGCCACCGGAATTGCTGACTACCATTCGAACTACATTATTGTGAGTGTAGTTAATGATAGGGTTTCCAAGATTGTAGAACGGACTTCCTACTGTAGCATTGTAACTGTTCGCCTGATAAAATGCGGTATTGGCATTGGTTACGAAATCTTCAACCAGATAAGTGGTTACTTTGTAGGAACCGTTCAGAAGACTGGTAAAGCCACAATGCACATCAATTTGAGCAGCGCGGCCGTTGATGACCGAGTTAATGGCAACACCACTTACTGCAGGTTTAAGCAATGATCCATTCACTGCATTGGTATATAAATTAGGGGACAGACAGGTTCCACCTGCATAGTTGAGCCTGCTGATAAGCGCACAGGGAATTGTTGTTTGATTGCTAGAGTACGAATTCAAACTCAATGAGTACTTTCTTCTGGAAGGTAGCCGGTACAGGACTTACAGTAACTGTTGTTGGAGCTTTTGAGCCACTTTGTGATTCAGGAAGAGAGGGGTCTTCTTTTTGGCATGCTGTAAACAGGAATCCTGAAGCAGCAGCATAAACAAGTAGTTTTTTCATATTGTAGTTGGTTCGAATTTTATTAACACAATATTAGGGTGTGTTGAAAATCGTTGTGGATGATTTAACCGGAAATCTTACAAACAGAAAGGATCCGGATATGATTATTGTTATAAATAAAAAAGGGCCATCCGTTAAGAAGCCCTTTTTTGAAAATATAATTTATTCGTTTTTGAATTTAATTTTTCTGCACCCTTGTAGTTTGTAAATACTGTGAAACAGAACTTTTATCCGAAAATTAATCCCAGAGTTGAGTATTACCTGCCTTAACTTTCTGTACATTTAGAATTTCAAAGTTGGTTGGAGTAGTCCCTGTTTTAGTAATGAAGGCTACTACATATAAATCATTCAATTTATATCCATTGATAGATGTAGTGTATGTTTTTATTTCCTTTCCTCCGGTGATTAATGCTGAGGTGTTGATGTTGTCTCCTAAAGGTGCTGTTAGTACTTTTCTTAATACATTATTGTGAGCGAATCCTGCAATGGGGTCTCCTTGTCCCTGATAGGGATGACCACTCGTTGCATTGTATGCATTTCGCTGATCATACATCGCGCCGCTTCCACTAATGTTATTTTCCAGTAGATATGTGCTCACGGTATAGTCACCGCTCATGTTTTGATTGAAACCGCAATGTGTATTAACTGTAAGCATGCTTCCATTCACACTTGTCTCAATCGCTAAACCACATTTTGCAGTTTTTGTTTTAGCCACATCAAAGTTCGATTGCCATTGGGTACGATTCAGTACGGCGAGGTTCAATGACGATGTCCTGTTGATCATAGCCGATGGAAAGGTCATTGGATTTCCATTGCTGAATGCATTGGTCAGCGAAGTGTACTGGGCAATTTCCATGGCATCACTAAACTGCACATTTACCGGAATCGCCTTTGTGGGATTTGCAGCCATGATACTTTCCATTTTAACAAAGCCATCCGGACATTGGGGTTGACCGGCGCCGGTGAAGCATTCCAGCAATACTTTTGTGTGAAAGTGGCGGGTACTGTACTCAGGCCACCTGTATTTGTACTTCCGGTGCCTGCAGTTGATGGTTCATCTTTTTGACATCCGATAGCCAGGAATACGGTCAGAAATAATAAGTGATATGTTTTCATTTTCTGCTTTGCAAGTTAAATGTAGTTTTAGCCCGGGTGAGTAATTTATTGGCATTTACATTACATTGTACGTTTTCCCCGGGTGATGCGTTTCTGTTTAATCAGAGCTGTAAGAAATTTTATTTTGTTTATTATTTTGAAAAGGATTGTTTTGAAAAAATCAGGAATTCAAACATTTTTCGATGTGATTTGTTAATTTTATGGAAAATGTAATTTGTAAGAATTGAGACGATGTCAACCGAAAAGCGATTTATTATAAGGGTATACGGACTAATTCTTAGTTCCGGAAATGAAGTTCTTATCGCCGAGGAGTATCACTACAATACTTTTATGCGAAAATTTCCGGGAGGAGGTTTGGAGTTTGGTGAAGGCCCGATTGATTGTTTAAAGCGGGAGTTGATGGAGGAATTGCAAATAGAGGCTACTGATTTCCGGCATTTGCATACTACTGATTTTTTCGCACAATCCGCTTTTAATCCTGATTTGCAGGTACTCGGAATTTATTACTTAGTGTCCGCACCTCTTGCCATAGAAGGGATGTTTCGTGAAAATTATATATTGCCGGCTGAGAATGGGATGGAGCGCTTTCGCTGGGTGAATCTGGTGGATTTAGACCCCAAAGAAATTACATTTCCGACAGATCAGCAGGCATTCGAAAAATTAGCTGAACATAGAAAGATGGATTAAGAGTGTTTTAAAAATCGTATTTGCATAAATCCTTTTTTCTCGAATTTGGAAATAGTTTCACTTGCCGAAAGCTTGGTTTTGAAACCCGAGAGTACAAGATGGTACATTCTAGAGCTGTTTACACCCATACCAACAATATATACCTTTTGCACATCCTCATGAAGGTACAGTTCATTGGCCACATATAGCATGTGAACAATGTCTTTACAACGCCACAATGAAAGACTTATTCCTGACAATTCTTCCGGGTTTCCGAGGCAATCCAACACATCCTCACAACTAAAAATACTATCAATTTCCCTGGTTTTGCTTAGTATTTCCATGATCTCAAGTTTGACCGATGTAAGACCATGCTGATAACTTCCAATTCTTCTGGCAGCAGCTTCTGATAAATCTATTATTCTGCTCTTTACAAATGGCCCGCGGTCATTAATTCTAACTGTGATGGATAGATTGTTTTTTGAATTCGTAACACGGACAAAAGTGTTAAAAGGTAAGGTGCGATGCGCTGCGGTGAAGTCAGCATTTCTGAAAATTTCTCCATTGGCTGTTTTCTTCCTTCAAATTCTTTCCCGTAATAGGAGGCCTTTCCCTTTTTAACTTTTAGAATAGAATATGTTCCCACTTAGAAATAGAATGCAGATAATGAATGGAATAATGAAAATATAAACAAGTCTTTTCATCATATCCTGTAAAAATAATAAAATTTGACAAAAGAGGAGTGGAACTGCAAGCAATGTAGCGTAAAATTCATGATGTTAATTTAAAGTTCATAATCCCTTTGGATTAGGAATTTACAGAAATTTATTACATTTGGGTCGTAAAGGATTGCTTTACAACGAAGAATCTATTAAATGAATTATTTTAAGCTAACCTATGGCAAATAATACTTTCAATACGCTCAAACAATTGATTCGGACTAAATAGTCGCCATTTCATATCATCCAATTCACCGCCAAAAGCCAGATAATAGTCAATGGAATATTTATTGAATTCATGACGCACATGATCTCTGAAATTCAATGCCACCACCCATCCGTCTTCAATATCTTCAAACCATTCCTGGTAATAGCAATCATCGGAGGCATGAAAATTCAAGACGTTTTCACCAATCAAAATAAATTTGCTGATACCCTCATTGATTAAATGATCTGCGATATCTCTTTTCAAAACCATAATGTCATTGTTGATGGCATCGTTCCATTCTCCAATAAACTCGATCACTGCGAAGCCGGTATCGTAGTCAACGAATAACAATTTCATGTACAGTGTACTGGACCCAAAGTCATCCCATTGCGGATGGATATAATAGTTATAGATGGTGTTGGAATATTCAAACTCACTATACTCCCGACCATAAAATGGAGATAGTTCATCCTCTGCAGATATATACAGATGACGCCAGGAATAGTAGGGTTCTATATCTTGCATCGCTTAACTCTGTAAAGTTAGTAACATGATACGTTGAAGAAAAGTATTTGTTTAAAAATATAGTTACTTTTTAAAGGAGTCGATGGCTTTTCGAACACTTCCCTTTTCCTGAAGCAATTTATTGGCTTCTTCAGCGTTTAGTCCGGTTGCATCCATGACCATTTTAGCCCCTCTGTCAATGAGTTTGTTGTTGCTCAATTGCATATCTACCATTCTGTTCCCAATTACTTTTCCCAGTCGAATCATTAAAGTGGTAGAAATCATATTTAAGACTAACTTTTGTGCGGTGCCGGCTTTCATTCTTGTGCTTCCCGTAACAAATTCAGGCCGCTGATAACTTCAATAGGAAAATCTGCAGCGGCAGCTAAAGGACTGCCAGGGATTACAGGTAATGGCACCGGTCAGAATATTATTTTGCTTGCATTTTTCTAGTGTTCCGATTACGTAGGGCGTTGAACCGGATGCGGCAATGCCAATGACGCTATCGTTTTCATTGGGTAAAAATTCACTTAAATCGTTCCAGCCTTGCTGTTTGTCATCTTCTGCAAATTCAACAGCTTTCCTGATAGCAGTATCTCCACCGGCAATGATTCCAATAACAACACCATGAGGAATTCCAAAAGTGGGCGGACATTCAGAAGCATCAACAATTCCTAAGCGTCCACTCGTTCCTGCTCCGATATAAAATACACGCCCTCCTTTTTGCATGCGGGGAAGGATAGCGTTGATCAGCGCCTCGATGGAAGGTATGGCTTTCTCTACTGCGTCCGCAACTGTTTTATCTTCATTATTTATTCCGGCAAGTAATTCCAACACAGACATTTTTTCAAGATGGTTATATCTTGAAGTAGATTCAGTAATACGCTGGAATGTCATTTCGGTAATACGCTAACGTTAGTAGATGGATGGATAGTCAGAAGGATTTGCTGTACTCATCATCTCATACACCATGTCATATACATCTTCAGCGGATGGTTTAGAGTAGTAATCTCCATCAGAACCATAGGCTGCTCTATGCTCTTTGGCAGTTAATGTGCGGGTTCTATTTCCAGATGCCTGAACCCTCCTTGTATCTCCAACACCTGTTGCATCATGAATGCTGTCGCACCTCCCGGCACATCTTCGTCAAAAAACAATATTTTATTTGTTTTAGAAAGTGATTTCACGATTTCGTGTTCAAGATCGAACGGCAATAAACTTCTTACATCAATTAATTCAACACTGATTCCTGCCTGATTTAAATCCAGAATAGCTTCTTGTGCAATCCGCACACAAGATCCGTAGGTGACCAGAGTAACATCTGTTCCCTCCTGAAGCACTTCCACTTTTCCTATCGGAAGGCGGAACTCACCAATATTATCGGGCATTTTTTCCTTGATACGATAAGCGTTCAATGGCTCGATGACCAGTGCGGGTTCATCACTTTCAAGTAAGGTATTGTAAAATCCTGCCGCTTCCGTCATGTTTCGCGGGACGAGTACATGGATACCACGTAATGCACCAAGTATAAACTGCATTGGCGAACCGGAATGCCAGATACCCTCTAATCGATGTCCTCTTGTGGTTATGATGAGTGGAGCTTTTTGTCCGCCCTTTGTACGGTAATGCAGGCAAGCAAGATCATCGGAGAGTACCTGGATCGCGTATGCGAGATAATCAAGGTATTGAATCTCAGCTACCGGACGTAAGCCGCGCAATGCAAGTCCAATGCCCTGACCGATAATTGTGGCTTCGCGAATGCCGGTGTCGAATACCCGGTCTTCGCCGTATTTAGATTGCAATCCGGCATATGTTTGATTTACGCCACCGATATTTCCAACATCTTCTCCAAAGATTAATAATTCCGGTCTTTTTTCAAGAAGGGCATCCCAGTTGGCCTGAAGAATTTCTCTGCCATCCATGAGTGGAGCGTTATCCGCATAAGTGACGGGTTGTAATGGAATATTTTTCACACTCCATTTACTTTGGCTGTATTGATGGGAATCGAACCGATCACTATTCAAAGTAGTGTAATTTCTAAGCCATTGTAACAGACGATTTTTTTCATTGCTGATTTCGTCTTTAACATAGCGCAGAACTTTTTTTACAGTAATCGTTATGTCCTTCCTTTCCGGTTCTGTTAAATCCTTAAGTTTTCCGGAAAGTATTTCAATAAATACTTTATTCGGACTTTTAGCCGCTACTGCTTCAAGTAATGATAAAGCTTCGCGAACTTCCTGCCGGATACTGTTGTTGTGATTGTCCCAGGCTTCTTTTCGCGCTTGCTGTGCAGATTGTTTAGCGGTTTTTTCTATAGCGTCAAGTTCGTCTTCTGATGTGATGGCACTTTCCAGAATCCACTCTTTAAACTTTCGGATACAATCAAACTCTTCTTCCCAGGCAAGACGTTCCTTACTTTTATAGCGTTCATGAGAGCCACTGGTAGAATGTCCTTGCGGTTGAGTAACTTCCTGAATATGGAAGAGTACCGGTACATGCTCTTCGCGGCAAATTTTAATTCCCTTTTCGTAAGTTTCAATCAACCCCGGATAATCCCAGGCTTTGGCATGGAGAATAACATAGCCTTTATTTTCCTCCGTTCTTCAAATCCTTTGAGTACCTCTGAAATATTTTGCTTTGTCGTTTGAAATAATGCAGGAACAGAAATGCCATAGCCGTCATCCCATACACTGATGGCCATGGGTACCTGCAAAACTCCGGCGGCATTGATCGTTTCAAAAAATAAGCCTTCTGACGTAGAGGCATCACCGATAGTACCAAAAGCGACTTCGTTTCCATTCGAAGTAAAGCCTTTCATTTTTTGCGAAAGAGTGGAATTGCCTTTATATAATTTCGAAGCCAGGGCTAATCCAAGCAAACGGGGCATTTGGCCGGCTGTAGGTGAAATGTCCGCAGAAGAATTTTTGGTTTCAATCTGATCTTTCCAGCTACCGTCACTATTCAATAATCGTGTGGCAAAATGTCCGTTCATACATCGCCCTGCAGAAGATGGATCAGCAATGGGGTCGGGGTGAGCATACAATTGAGCAAAAAATTCACGTATTGTCAAAAGATTACTTGCAAACATGAACGTCTGATCTCTGTAATACCCGGATCTGAAATCTCCGTTTTTGAAAACTTTGGCCATCGCAATTTGCGCGAGTTCCTTGCCATCTCCAAAAATTCCGAATTTCGCTTTGCCCGTAAGTACCTCTTTTCTACCGGTCAGACTGGCTTGCCGGCTTTCGCAAACCAAACGATAGTCTTCAAGGATAACCGTTTTGAATTCTTCAAAAGATAATTCCCGTTTAATGGATTCAGGCTGTTGTGGCGTCATAGGAGTGGATTCGATGTCATCTTCATGGAAAAGGTTGTGGCGAAATTACAAAAAAGACCGCTTATTTTCTACTCCGTTTATCGCCCATACGACCTACTTTACCTACTCATTACCAGTGTATTGCTGGAGCCTTGTGTCTTCTCGCAACAGTACGACGATTAAAATCTTTAGTAGTAAAGGCGAATTTGTAGAGAGGGCTTCACTACTCTTGAGTGGGTATGTTTATCCTTATTTCGATTAGAAAATCTGAATTTGTTTTTAGCTCTTCGATAAGGGTTGATAAACGGATGTGATTTATTTGGAGGTGAATCCTCCCGAATTGTTCAATAATTAAATAGTATAATATAGATGCAATAACGATGGATTACATTTATTTAAATTAGAATATCGGTAATGGAAAAAACCGCAAATGTCACGCTGGCGATTCCGTTAGTAGTAAAAAATGCGAGATTTACTCTGCTGATATCATTTGCTTTTACTAAGGTATGTTGATAAATCAGTAATGCTGTAAAGATGCCCCAGCCTGCAAAATAAATAGCTCCAAAATGACCTTGCAAACCACCGGTAAGTAAAAAGAGAGCCGCTGCGACGTGCAGGTTTCTGGAAATTCTCAACGCGTTTGAGGGGCCAACCATACGAGGTATGGAATAGAGTTGAAGATTTTTATCGAATTGCTCATCCTGTAAGGCATAGATAATATCAAAGCCACTTACCCAGCAAAGTACAGCGAAGGAAAATAAAAGTGGAAGTAAAGAGAAAGAGCCGGTCACTGCAATCCATGCGCCGATGGGTGCCAGAGATAATCCCAGGCCAAGTACTAAATGACAGAGTGCAGTAAATCTTTTCGTATAGGAATAGCCAAGTACAACGGCCAATGCAACAAATGAAAGTGCAAAACACAAGGGATTGATGAACCAGGTGGTGATCACAAAACCAATGCAATTAAAGATAGTGAATCTTAGAGCAGAATCAGCACTGATCAATCCAGCAGGAATTTCCCGAATAAGCGTTCTCGGATTTTTTGCATCAATATTCCTGTCGGCCCATCGGTTAAAAGCCATGGCTGCTGTGCGGGCAAAGATCATACAAAGCAACACCTTCAATGCGAGAAGGTAGGAGAAGGAACCGGGATTATCTTTTACAGCCAGCGAAAATCCAATCATGGCAAAGGGTAATGCAAATACCGTATGAGAGAATTTTACGAGCGAGAGGTAATTTTTAATAGAAGTAAACACGCTCCAAAAGTAAGAAATTGAGGTACTAATCGGACGTTTTCGCGCTAAGAATTATCAATTGCCATTATTCTTTAATTATTGTACCTGAAAAGCGTTTTCCATTCTTCAGGTCCGTCACAATCATATACATGCCGGAAGGGAATCCGGAAAGCGATAAAGTCATTTCTTCAGTTAGTAAATTAGGCTTATTGTCAAGAATCCGCTCCCCTAATGAATTATAGACTACCACGCCGCTGATTTGAATATTATCGTTACTGCGCACCGTTAGTCGATCACCCGTTGGATTGGGGTAAATCAACAGTTGCCTGCTATTCTTCTCATCTACAGATAAAGCGGCACAACCACTCACCATGCTAAATGCATCGAACTTTCCTATTCCCCAACTATTATTCGGGAGATTGCTTCCTGTAAAATTATCCTGTTTGGAACAGAGAAGTACACGGTTGCGGATGTCTTGCCAATCTGCAGTTGGATTTTTTTGTAGATATAAGGCTATTGCACCTGCAACTACCGGAGCTGCTGAGGAAGTTCCTCCATCACGTATATGCATTCCACCTTGTGCCAGCTTAAACGGTTGATTCGCCAAAAACCAGGCGGCACTGGATAGTTTTAAAGAAGCTAAGGTAACCTCTCCTGTAGAAGTGATGTCCGGTTTTATCCGGCCATCGCGTGTCGGTCCACGACTCGAACTGGCGCCCAGTGCCCCCTCTGTAGTGGCGAAGGTTTGAAGATTTCCATTTACATCAATGTAATTATTTCTATTTACATATTGACCCACACATAAAACGATATCACTGCATTGAAAGGAGCTGCAAATATTTTGTGCAAAATCAGGTAACTTGTATTTGACAATAGCCGGATAGGAAGCCGATGAAGGTAATCCGGAAGAAACCATATCAAAACTCCAGACATCATATGCTCCTGATCCTTTCGCCATCAGACGGAAATAGTACGTTGTGGATCCGGAATGATATTATAAACCATACTATACCGGTCGCCGATTAATTGACCGTAAGTTTGAACAATGGCTATTCTGTTACCATTGAAACTCCACAAGGTATCCGTACCCAATACACCGATCTGAGGTGCGATGGTGGTCCAAGGAAGCTGTGCGCGGTTAGTATATGAAGGTGTAGTCATGTCTGCACCGATCGTAAATTGGACCGCATTTAAATTGGCGGTGTCCGCCCAAAATTCAATGTAAACCGGATTGGCGGATGTTTGTCTAAACCAGGTGAAGGTGGAGTCGTTGTTGGGTTGATGTCGGAGGTGGAGCGGATAGTTACCGGCATTTCCTGCTGCAGCTACTACCATTCTTCCGTTTTGAGCAGTGATGAGATTGTCGATGGCTTCTGCCTGTAAATCTTTTCCATCATGCGAACCTAAATAGGTGCCTGCACTGATATTGATGACACAAGGTTTGTTCAATGAATCTGCTTTAGAGAAAATATAATGTACGGCATCGGCAATACTGCTCAGCCAGGTTTCATCGTCGATATTGAAGTTAAGCGATACGGCGATAATATCAGCCTTTGGAGCAGCGCCTTTAAAGGCAGCGAGAGAGTCACCGTTTGCAGTCGCTATTCCGGTTACATGTGTTCCGTGCGCAGTTTGGTCTACATGGGTTGATGCATTTCCGGCGTCAATAGCTGCTTTAGAAAATTCTTGTCCGTAATTATAGGGCAGCGGAGTATTGGTTCCATTTGCCAGCAAGTGATCCCATATCCATAAAACACGACTTTGTCCTAAACTATCTTTGAAATCGGGATGTGTAAAATCCAGGCCGGTATCAATGATTCCCGCAATAACTCCCGAACCATCGTATCCCTGAATCAACGGTGAAACGCCCTGATGCACCAGATCAATGCGATTATTGATCAGCATTTTATCCTTTAAGGCCTGCACGTTGACCCGGCCCTCTTCGATACGCACCACTTTAGCGTTGTCGCTTAGCGTCAGGAGGTTTCCTGCAGGAAGAATGGCCGAACATATATTCCCGGAAGTAAATTTTACAACTCCGTTCAAACGCTTTATTTCTTCTTTCAAATAGATCACGTCTCCCTTGATGAGCACGGCTATTGGCTCATTCATTTTCTCTCTGTCAAGAGCTAATTTTTGAAGACGATAGCTCAGCCTAGTTTGTTGACCGATGGCCGAAGAGGTCATAAGGCTAAGCAGAAGAAGTAGTAGTACACGCATGATTTGATGTTTTGAAATGCTATTTTTTCCTTTTCTCTATCAGTAGAAAGGGGTACATTTGCAGTCCTTCCTTCTTAACAGACAGGAAGGCCATAAAGTTACATTAATCAAGCACTTAGAAATGGCGGACGATCGCAAAATTATTTTTTCAATGGTTGGGGTAAGTAAGGTTTATCCCCCTCAAAAACAAGTACTTAAGAATATCTATCTGAGTTTCTTTTACGGGGCTAAGATTGGAATTCTCGGTTTAAACGGTTCCGGAAAATCAACCTTGCTGAGAATTATCGCGGGTTTGGAAAAATCTTTCCAGGGCGAAGTAGTATTCTCTCCCGGCTACAGAGTGGGATTTCTTTCACAGGAACCGGATCTGGATGAGAATAAAACAGCAAGGGAAATTGTGATGGAAGGCGTGCAGCCGATTGTTGATTTGCTACAGGAGTACGAAGATGTCAACAACAAATTGGGTGAACCCCTCGACGATGATGCGATGAATAAGCTCATCGAACGTCAAGCGGATTTGATGGATAAAATTGATGCCGCCGGAGCCTGGGAACTGGATAATAGAGTGGAAGTAGCTATGGATGCGCTGCGTTGTCCTGAACCGGAAACTCCTGTGAGTATTTTATCCGGTGGAGAACGTCGCCGATTGGCACTTTGTCGTTTATTGTTGCAGGAGCCGGAGATTTTATTGCTGGATGAGCCCACCAACCATCTGGATGCGGAGAGCGTAGAATGGCTCGAGCATCATTTGCAACAATACAAAGGCACCGTAATTGCGGTAACCCATGACCGTTATTTCCTCGATAATGTTGCCGGATGGATTTTAGAACTGGATCGTGGAGAAGGAATTCCATGGCAAGGGAATTATTCGAGTTGGCTGGAGCAAAAAGGAAAACGACTGGAGCAGGAAGAAAAGACAGAGAGCAAGCGTCGTAAAACCCTGGAGCGGGAGTTGGAGTGGGTGAGGATGTCGCCTAAGGCCAGACATGCCAAGTCCAAAGCACGTTTGCAGGCCTATGATAAAATGGTGAATGAGGAAACCAAGGATAAAGAAGATAAACTGGAGATTTTCATTCCTGCCGGTCCGCGCTTGGGATCGCAGGTGATCAAAGCGGATCATGTGAGTAAAGGTTATGGTGATCGCTTACTGATTGATGACCTTAGTTTTGCATTGCCTCAGGCAGGTATTGTAGGTATCATCGGTCCGAACGGTGTTGGTAAAACGACATTGTTCAGAATGATTATGGGAATAGAAGAGCCTGATAGTGGAACTTTTAAAGTTGGTGAGACGGTGGTTGTAGGATACGTTGATCAAAGCCATAAAGATCTCCTTCCGGAGAAGACGGTATTCGAAGTAATTTCCGGTGGATCGGATAGCATCATGATCGGCAATAAGAGTGTGAATGCCAGAAGTTATATTTCAAAGTTCAATTTCAATGGAGCGGATCAGGGAAAGAAAGTAGGTGTATTGTCGGGTGGAGAACGAAATCGTGTCCATCTGGCGATGACACTTAAAACAGGTGCCAATGTACTGTTGCTGGATGAACCGACGAATGATATTGACATCAATACACTCCGGGCATTGGAAGAAGCGCTGGAAAATTTTGCAGGATGCGCGGTTATCATCTCCCATGATCGCTGGTTCCTTGACCGCGTGTGTACATATTCTCGCCTTTGAAGGTGATTCACAAGTGTACTTCTTTGAAGGTGGTTACACCGACTATGAAGAAGCCAAGAAGAAACGTTTGGGTAATGTGGAACCGAAGCGATTCAGGTATAAGAAGCTAACAGTTTAATAAATTATAAAAATGAAATTTATTGAGCAAATTGAATTAAAGGGGTATAAAGGGTTGGATGGGTTGACCGTGTCAAATATCGGACAGTTCAACGTTATACTTGGTGACAATAATGTAGGAAAAACATCTTTATTAGAATCTATACTTTTTACCTCTGAAGAAGTTGAAAATATAGGTGGTTTTCTTGATGGAGCAATAGGTTGGAGATTTAGTTCTGCCAAAATGCAAGCAAGTTTTCATGAAACTGACTTGTTAGATTATTATTTTGACTTTAATAGCTCAAGAGATGTTATTACTATAAATTTCAAGGAAAGAGGTGGGGATACTCAAGTGGCGAATTTTGAGAAGAGAAATGTGGATGTAATGAGTATGGATGAAATTGAAAAATTCAAGTTGAAATTACCAGCATATTTTCGAGAGAAAACTAGTCTAAGTTCAAATGAAGTTTTTAAGTTGTCTACTCGTAAAAAGGAAGTTTATTTTAAAAGCCAGCTTCAGTTTATGCGTTTTGCAGGTTATCTCCCCTTCATTCCTATGCGGGGAAGTTACGATGATGATTTGGTTGGTTATTTTTCGAATTTAGTAGGTATAGATTATCAATATAAATTGCAATTGATTGAAGTTTTAAAGCGCGGATTGGGTGAGCCAATAAGTGATATAATTATAAGTACTACTATTATTAAAGGATATCCCATCATTTGTATTGTTCTTGAAGGAAATAATAGTCCGATTCCAATTTCAATTTTTGGAGATGGAATGCTTAAATTATTTAGATATTTATTAGAGGTATTGAGTTGTAAGGACAAATTTCTACTTATTGATGAAGTCGACAATGGTTTTTATTATAAGAAGTATGATTTAATGTTTGAGGTACTGATTAAAGCAGCTTTTGAACATCGCGTTCAATTATTTATGACTACTCATAGTTTAGAATGTATAAATGCCTTTGAAAAAGTTGTTTCTAATAATGAAAATTATAAGAATGATGCAAGGGTGATTAATCTCTTTAGAGGAGTTGATAAGGCAGTTAAATCAGTCACGTATACATTTAATGAATTTTCAACAATGCTTTCAGAAGGAAATGAAGTCAGATAGTGTAATACGAGTATTGAAAAAGCAAATTGTTTGTTTTGCTGTAG
Organism: Bacteroidota bacterium; assembly: GCA_016721435.1. Lineage (GTDB taxonomy): Bacteria > Bacteroidota > Bacteroidia > AKYH767-A > OLB10 > JAJTFW01. The sequence goes on along the minus strand of JADKIC010000026.1, from coordinate 54,397 downwards.
GTGAATGGGATGTAATTTTGCTTAAAGCGATATTTGTTTCTTTGAGCATAGATTTGTCGCAATTTGAAATTGTTAAAATCGGTGGCAATCATACAAAACTGATCAAAGCTTACGGGCCACGTATACAGAAAGCATCTTTAGAAGGGAAAGTCATTAAAATTATTTTAGATGCTGATGACGATATTTCTGAAAAGCAAAAAGAGTTGCGTTTATTTAGTGATGAATTGAAAGTCGATTTTGATTTATATTTTCTTCCAAATAATGAAGCAAGTGGTTGTGTTGAGGACTTATTAATTAAAATCATTCCGGATCAAAATAAGTCAATTGATAATTGTTTTGAAGCATATTTAAACTGCATCTCTGAATTGGATAAAAAAGTTGTTTATAACATTCCAAAGCCCAGAATTCATGCTTATTGTGGAATAATCTTTAATAGCAATAAGTATAGTAAAAGGGATTATACTTTCGAGGATCTGTTAAATGAGGGTAATTGGAATATAGAATCACCGGAGTTGAATAAGTTAAAAGAATTTTTGTTAGATTAAATTATGGCTAAGGTTGCAATTCCCAAAGGAACCCGGATTTCTCTCCGAAGATATGTTGAAAAGAAATATGTCTTTGATACTATTCGTTCTTCCTTTCAGCGGTTTGGATACCTTCCACTTGAAACGCCTTCCATGGAAAATCTGGATACGCTCATGGGGAAGTATGGTGAAGAAGGAGATAAGTTGATTTTTAAAATTCTTAATTCCGGAAATTATTTTTCTACCTTTAAAGATGATCAGGAAATATTGGAAGTGAAATCAAGAGGAGAGCGAACGTTCTCGCTGAAAATTTCCGAGAAAGCCCTTCGCTATGACCTCACCGTTCCATTCGCACGATACGTAGTCATGCATCAGCACGAGATCACCTTTCCGTTTAAGCGTTATCAGATTCAGCCGGTATGGAGAGCCGATCGTCCGCAGAAAGGGAGGTACCGTGAATTTTTTCAATGCGATGCAGATGTGATCGGCACGAATTCACTGCTATGCGAACTGGAGTTGATGCAATTGATGGACGATGTGTTTGCGAAACTGGATTTGAAAGTCTTGATACAGATTAACAATAGAAAAATTTTATCCGGTATAGCTGAAGTGTTGGGCGAGACCGAACGCATTATTGATATTACCGTTGCCATTGATAAATTGGATAAGATAGGAGTGGAGAAAGTAAAGGAAGAACTTCGTGGAAAAGGTGTCAGTGAAAAGGCAATTGAAGGGTTACAGCCCCTGCTGGAGTTTAAGGGAGATGATGCAGCGAAGTTGAATTTGTTGAAGGAACTGTTGGCGAAATCAGAAATTGGTAAACAAGGGATAGCCGAAGTGGAACAGTTGTTTGGTTATGCCGGCCTTGTTTCGTTCAGCCATATCCGTTATGAGTTGGATATTACGCTCGCCCGTGGATTGAATTATTATACGGGAGCTATTTTTGAAGTAAAAGTGGACGATGCCCGCTCTTCTTTTACGTCGAGTATTTGCGGCGGTGGACGATACGATGACCTGACTGGAATTTTTGGATTGCCCGGAATGTCGGGAGTGGGTATTTCTTTTGGCGCGGACCGTATTTGCGATGTGCTGGAAGAAGCAAAACTTTTTCCGGAACAAAATGCTGCTGCTACGAAGATTTTGGTGGTGAACTTTGGTGAAGAAGATATTCCCTACTCGCTGGGCCTGTTGCAACAGTTGAGAAAGGCCGGTGTCAACGCTGAAATGTATCCCGATCCTGCCAAGATGAAAAAACAGTTTTCGTATGCAGATGACAGAGGTATTCCCTTCGTCCTTGTGGCCGGATCTGAAGAGCGAAAGGCCGGTACGGTGGTGTTAAAGAACATGACGGAAGGGTCACAGCAGCCATTAGCAGTGGATGAATTAATTTCAATGATGGTCAGTAATACAAATTAAATATGGGTCATATTATTTCATCTCAACACATCACATTTGATCAGATCAGGGAAATTCTGAAGAAGGATTCGACGATGGTTTTAGGTGATGATGCTAAGAAGAAGATTCAAACATGCCGCGATTTTCTTGATGCAAAAATGGATGGCAGCAATACCGCTTATTATGGAATAAATACCGGCTTCGGTGCGCTCTATGATAAATCCATTTCAGAAAGTGATTTAGGCTTATTGCAGCAGAATCTTGTGATGTCTCATGCTTGCGGTACCGGTGATGAAGTGCCAGAAGAGATCGTTCGCCTGATGCTCTTTCTGAAAATACAGGGCTTGAGTTATGGCAATAGTGGTGTGCAGGTGGAAACCGTGCAGTTGCTGATAGAATTTTTTAACAGAGGAATTTTGCCTGTGGTTTATGAGCAAGGTTCCTTAGGTGCTTCTGGAGATCTCGCTCCTTTGGCTCATCTTTCATTGCCTTTAATTGGAATGGGAGAAGTGCGGGTGAATGGAGAGAAAATCGCTGCTGAAGAAGCGTTGAGTAAACATGGACTGAAACCGGTTTCATTAAAATCCAAGGAAGGTTTGGCCTTACTCAACGGAACACAGTTTATGAATGCCTATGGAGTTTGGTCGGTGTTGCAGAGTTATAAACTCGAGAGAGCAGCAGATGTTATCGGTGCGCTTTCGCTGGATGGGTATGATGGTCGTTTAGATCCCTTCCACCATTTGGTCCATGAGGTGCGACCACATTCAGGTCAAATAGATACAGCATTACGTTTTCGATTGCTCTTGAAAGGAAGTCAGATGATAGAGCGAAAGAAAAAACATGTTCAGGATCCTTATGCTTTTCGTTGTATCCCGCAGGTGCATGGTGCGACGAAGGATACATTGAATTATGTGGCGAATGTATTTTTCACTGAAATGAATTCGGTAACGGATAACCCTACGGTTTTTCCACAACAGGATTTAATTATTTCGGCAGGAAATTTTCACGGACAGCCACTGGCGTTAGCGATGGATTTTCTCGCTATTGCAATGGCAGAGTTGGGAAGTATCAGTGAAAGAAGAACCTATCAGTTAATAGCAGGATTGCGCGAATTACCTCCCTTTCTGGTCGCCAATCCCGGACTCGATTCCGGTTTTATGATTCCGCAATACACGGCGGCTTCCATTGTGAGTCAGAATAAACAATTTTGCACACCGGCCTCAGTAGATTCCATTGTATCTTCCAACGGACAGGAAGATCATGTGAGTATGGGAGCCAATGCGGCTACCAAACTTCGCAAGGTGGTGTTGAATATTGAGAAAGTGCTTGCCATTGAATTGATGAATGCTTCACAGGCGATGGAATTCCGCCGACCTCTTCGCACGTCTGATAATCTTGAACTTTTACTGAAAGATTTCAGAAAGGTGGTTCCCTTTGTAGAAAAGGATCGTGTCCTGTACAAAGATATTGAAGCGGCAGTGCAGTTCTTGCGAAATTATTCTTTTGATAAATTATAAAAACATACAACAGATGAAAAAAATACTGCTCCTAATGTTACCGGTCATCGCTGCTATTTCCGGTGTGGTTGCTCAGGCACCAAAAAAGGATGTGTTGGAAGTTCGTCCTAATAAACCCGGATTTTATGATATGGATATCATGAAGGGCGTCGAGGAATTCGAAGAACAGAAAGTCCCGAAAAAGCAGAAACCACTGTATAAAATTGATGTCAATAAAATGGGTTGGTATCCAAAATCGGTGGATGAATTCAGTACCTGGTGGAAGAACAATCCCATCTCTCAAGGCAATACCAGTACCTGCTGGTCGTATAGTACCACTTCTTATTTTGAGACGGAGGTGTATCGGCAGACCGGACAAGCTGTTAAAATTTCTGAGATGTTCACTACCTATTGGGAGTATGTGGAGAAGGCGAGAGGATTTGTCAGACAACGGGGAACGACGCTGTTTGATGAAGGATCTGAAGGCAATGCGGTGGTACGGATTTATAAAATGTATGGCGCTGTCCCATTGGAGAGTTATAGCGGACTCCTGCCCGGTCAAACGTATCATAATCATGAAAAGATGGCGGCAGAAATGAAGGCCTATCTGCAGAGTGTAAAGGCGATGAATGCCTGGAATGAAGAGGAAGTAATCGGTACAATTAAATCTATCATGCATCATTACATGGGCGTTCCACCGGCTACAGTTAAAGTAAATGGCAAGGACCTTACTCCAAAAAAATACCTGAGTGATGTACTGAAATTAAATATGGAGGACTATGTGGATATTACCTCCATCATGACAAAACCCTATTGGACAAAAGTAGAATACGAAGTGCCGGACAACTGGTGGCACGATAGCTCTTACTACAATGTGCCGCTCGAAGATTATATGGCTGTAATTAAATTAGCAGTCAGAAAAGGATTTACTACTATGATTGGAGGAGATGTATCAGAGCCCGGTTTTGATCCCTGGAATCAGATTGCTGTAGTGCCCAGCTTTGATATTCCCTCTGAGTACATTGATGAAAGTGCCCGAATGATTCGGTTTGCGAATGGCAGTACTACGGATGATCATGGAATGCATTTGGTGGGATATCTTGAAAAAGACGGTAAGGATTGGTATCTCGTAAAAGACTCCGGTTCGGGATCCCGTAATTGCGGAAAGGAGAGTAAGAACTTTGGATTCTATTTCATGCATGAGGATTATGTAAAGTTAAAGATGATGGGAATTCTGATTCATAGAGATATAGTGAAAGATCTGCTGAAGAAGTTTAAGGCTTGAAACGGCATCAGGTAGCTGGAACGTTGCTGCTACCTACAATGTCCTGAGTTCTTCGTCGCCTAAGCCCTGTAGGGGCGGAATCTTGGTAATCGAAGGATATCATCTACTCCCACCTATGCCTGCACCCGACCTTAGGTCGGGTGCAGGCGGTTGTAAGAGGAGGGGAGTTTGTCGGTTACAGAGGTACCGCCCCTACAGGGCTTATATGGAATCATGTAGCGGGAAACATAGCTGCCACCTGGAAATGTTCTGAGTTCTTCGTCGCCTAAGCCCTGTAGGGGCGGAATCTTGGTAATCGAAGGATATCATCTACTCCCACCTATGCCTGCACCCGACCTTAGGTCGGGTGCAGGCGGTTGTAAGAGGAGGGGAGTTTGTCGGTTACAGAGGTACCGCCCCTACAGGGCTTTATATGGAATCATGTAGCGGGAACATAGCTGCCACCTGGAAATGTTCTGAGTTCTTCGTCGCACAAGCAATGTAGGGCGGTAACTCCGCAAATCGTTATATTATCTTCTGGAAATGTCCTGAGTTCTTCATCGTATAAGCCCTGTAGGGGCGGTATTATTGTAGACAAGGATATCATCTAATCCCACCTATGCCTGCACCCGACCTTAGGTCGGGTGCAGGCAGTTGTAAGGGGCGAGGAGGTTGTCGGTTACAGAGATGCCGCCCCTACAGGGCTTATACGATGTTGTTTGCAATACAAAAAATGGTGGCCGGAAGTGAGGATAACTTTTTATAGTATAGTTTGTTGTTACTTTACGGAAGCAAATGCCCGAATAAATGAGATCTTTGTTTTATCAAGTATTAAGACGAGTTGTAAGTAATAAGCGTATGGACAATACCCATAATATTCCACCTGCTCAAGACATCTATGCCATCCCGGTGACGAGCATCCAAGGTGAGGAGATGACATTGGAAAAGTTTAAGGGCAAGAAAATACTTATCGTAAATACAGCTTCTGAATGCGGCTATACTCCTCAATACGAGTCCTTGCAAAAACTGCATGAGCTGCACGGGAAGGAGATAGCGGTGCTGGGTTTCCCATGTAATGATTTCGGAGCGCAGGAACCGGGTGATGAAAAGGCTATCAATGCATTTTGCGAATTAAATTATGGTGTTACTTTTCCCTTGTTTAGCAAAATTCATGTAGTAGGTAAGGAGAAGCATCCCTTGTATGCATGGTTAAGTGATCCAGCTAAAAATGGCTGGAATAGCCAGAAGCCCACCTGGAATTTTTGCAAGTACCTGGTGGATGAGGAAGGAAAGCTCCTTCATTTTTTTAATGCGGCTGTGGATCCACTTGATAAATTGATTACCGGATAACATGGAAAGCGTGATCAGTATAAAAGATCTTTCCAAATCATTTGGAGATAATAAGGCGGTTGATCAGCTGGAGTTAGAGGTGTTTAAAGGAGATGTCTTTGGTTTTTTAGGTCCGAATGGTGCCGGAAAGAGTACTACGATACGGATGTTATTGACCCTTATTGAACCGGATAGCGGGACTATAAAAATTTTCAATAGCGATTTAAAAACGGAGAGAAAAAATATACTGCGAAGAATTGGTTGTATAGTTGAAAAACCTGATTTCTATACCTTCTTAAGTGCTGCTAAAAATCTGGAAGTCTTGTCGATGTATAACGGTATCGCCATAACTAAAAATAAAATTGATGAGATGCTTGATTTTGTTGGTCTTCATGGAAGAGGGAAGGACAAGGTGAGCGGCTATTCGCATGGGATGAAACAACGGCTCGGACTGGCGCAGGCATTGCTGCATGACCCGGAGTTGATCATTTTAGATGAACCCACCACCGGACTTGATCCACAGGGAATAATTGATATCCGCGAATTAATCCTGCATTTGAGCAGGGATAAAGGGAAAACCATTTTTCTCTCTTCACATATCTTGAACGAACTGGAACTTATTTCTAACCGGATTGCCATTCTTAACAAAGGCAAGCTCGTTGTGCAGGGGGATATGAAGGAACTCCTGAACGACCGAAAGCGAATAGTTCAAATCACTACCGATCGCCCGATAGATGCCTATGCTTTATTAATGAATTCTCCCTTTAAAGAAGACGCTACCGGTTACAGTGATACCGGAGTGCAGTTAAGCTTATTCATACATCAGATCCCGGCCATTATCGAATTCCTTGTGCAAAACAATTTTTCAGTATTCGGTGTTGAATCCCGCCGCCAACTTGAAGATTTATTTTTAAAGCTGACAGAAAGTGCAGAGAAGATGAATGTGAAGGGGTGAAAAGATTAAGTTAGGATTGTAGTAGCAATTTTTTGAGAGTTCCTGTTTCTATTTTTAGATTGCTAAGATTTGGTTATCAATTACAATATAAATTATTGTGTTAAATTATGGATGTAAATTCTCCTTCATTAACACACTTTTTAACCACCCTGGTTACTGTGTATGCAATAAAATTACTTCCACCACCGTCCGGCTATCTCAAGGAATTTCAACCCTGTTGTTGTAACTTGCTGTGATTGAATACCTGTGCAATGTTATGACAACTTACTGGAGTGAACGGGATATATCACTTTATCTATTGCAGGTTGGATGCAATATCCGTGGTTGGAGCTCATGGCCTTTGTCAATTAGAATCCGGTGATTAGACATCAATACTACCCGCCACGCCAGACGATAGTTGGAATATAATTAAGGCGTTGAAGAAGTGTTGATTAACAATATTAACCCTCTCCGTATACAAAATTACTGGCCTGCACCAGCGAATCCTTGAGTCAAAAGTTCCATACGACTGTCCATCACCGCAGAGCGCCAAGTATTGTTTTTTATTAGAGAAAGGATCCAGATTACGTAGCAGAAAATGACGTTAGGATTGGTAACCGCGGCTACACATCCGGGAAACCAAATTATCACGTTAACCCAGGAATTTGGTGAAAATCAGCATCTTCACAACCGTGGTTGGGATTGCTGGACATGACTGATGACAGGTCGCGAACTTATTAAACATAAATCGTGCGAACCGATTATCCCCGTCACTTCTCCATTAGCTTTAGACCGAAAGTCCACATATCGCCTAACCTGATCGCTACAGCGACCTGTTCCAACTTATAAAACCTGTTTTTAAATCTTAATCATGATCCACCACCCCATTGGCTGTTGCCACCACCCCGGACAATATCTGGTTTAAGCCAGATGTTAATTGGCGTTTTGTCAAATATGGAATACAAGGCAAAGCCTATATAGGAATCATTATGGTAAAAATCTTTGGTGGTATGCAACAACTATCTGGATTTCGTATTTATCTTACGAATTTTACGAAAAGAGATTCCTGAAACGCTAAGTATTCAACTCCATTAAAAAGTACTAATACAAAAATTAAGTGTATAGTTTGATTCCTCTTTGGCTCCGCTTTTTTGGAAATGAAACAACAATTGTTTGTGGTTTTCTCACTATTACCAGACCTGTATAATGCCTGGTGACTTACTTAAATTCCGATTTACTCCTTATCCAAAAACGGATACCGATAATCAGTAGCCGGAACAAAAGTTTCCTTAATTGTGCGCGGTGAAACCCATCGTAGCAGATTAATCAGCGAACCGGCTTTATCATTGGTGCCTGAAGCGCGTGATCCACCAAAAGGTTGCTGTCCAACCACTGCTCCTGTGCATTTATCGTTGATGTAAAAATTCCCAGCTGCATGTACGAGTTTTTTGGTGGCCATTTGTATGGCATAACGATCCTTCGATAGAATAGAGCCTGTTAACGCATAGATACCTGTTTTATCTACGAGATCACAGGTTTCTTCAAATTGATCATCTTCATAAACGTAAATCGTAAGTACAGGTCCAAATAATTCTTCACACATGGTGACATAAGCGGGATTATTGCTTTTGATTACCGTAGGAGCAATAAAGTATCCCTTGCTTTTATCAAATGTTCCTCCGGCAATAATTTCAACATCCGAACTCTTTTTCGCGTTCTCAATATATCCTGTAATTTTATCAAAGGCTTTTTCATCGATAACAGCATTAATGAAATTACCGAAATCTTCAGTGGGTCCCATTTTCATGCTGGCTAAATCTTTTACAACACCCTCTTTTACCGCAGGCCATAGCGAAGCAGGAATATAAGCGCGTGAAGCAGCAGAACATTTTTGTCCCTGGTATTCAAAGGCCCCTCTGGTTAATGCCGTAATAACTTCCTGCGGATTTGCACTGGGATGCGCAAGAATAAAATCCTTGCCGCCTGTTTCACCCACAATGCGTGGATAGGTTTTATATTTATGAATATTATTTCCTATGGTTTTCCAGATATCCTGAAACACACCGGTAGAGCCGGTAAAATGTATTCCTGCAAAATCTGCATGGTTGAATATGACTTCCGCAGCAGTAGCTCCCGAAACGTAAATCAGATTAATTACTCCGTCGGGTAATCCTGCTTCCATAAATACTTCCATCAATACACGTGCAGAATAAATCTGAGAAAAAGCCGGCTTCCATACCACCGTATTGCCCATCATAGCCACTGAGGTTGGAAGATTGCCCGAGATCGCTGTGAAGTTGAAAGGAGTTAGTGCAAATACAAATCCTTCCAGAGGTCGTTGCTCTACACGGTTGTAAACGCCTTTGGAAGAGATCGGTTGTTGTGTATAGATCTCACGGGCATACTCTACATTGAAGCGGAGGAAATCAATCATCTCGCAAGCCGCATCAATCTCTGCCTGATATGCACTTTTACTTTGTGCGAGCATGGTGGCCGCATTAATCTTTGCACGGTAAGGGCCTGCCAGCAAATCTGCCGCTTTTAAAAAAATTGATGAACGTTGTTCCCATTCCATATCCGCCCATTGTTGTCGGGCATTTAATGCGGCATCAATCGCCATCTTCACATGACCAGCATCGCCAATGGAATATTTTCCCAACAAATGCTGATGATCATGCGGGGGACGCATTTCACCTTTCTTATCCGTATGAATGGCCTTGCCTCCAATATACATGGGCACATCAATCACCTCTTTCCGCATGGCTTCCAAAGCAGCCTTCAGTGATTTGCGTTCCGGACTTCCCGGGGCATAGTTGAGTACAGGTTCATTAATGGCAACAGGAACTTTAAATATAGAATTTGACATAAGGAAGGTTACTTTTTTCGATGAATATTTTAGATTTTCACCCTGCAAAATTAGTCAAAGTATGCCTTTCTATTGGTAACAAATGTTCCGGGTTATAGAACGCTAACTATTTCCTTGTCAGTTGTATAGATAAGATAAGCGGAAACGGTTTTTATTCCGGTGGATTGAATCAGCCTGCAATACTCTTTAATCTGATTTTTATGCTGCTCTTCTTTTTTCCCGGTTTTAAAATCAATGACTATTGCCACATCACCTTTTATAAGCACTTTATCCGGACGATGAATCAAGCCTTTCTCATCGCATATTTCAATTTCATTTTCGATTTCAAAGTCTTCATTCGTCCACCCTCGTTCTTCTAAAAGTAGCCAGAGTTCCTGAACAGCGGCCACTAATTTTTCTCTCCATTTTATATAACCCTGATTGCCGTTTTTTGAAAATACTTTATTAATAGCATGGTCAATATCATTTTTATTGTTCACGGTGGCAATGGTGTCATGAACAAGATTTCCAAAAAGGATTTCATCAGAATTAAAGATGTATTTAATTTCCGGTAAGAAATATTTATTTTCCGTAAGGACAGGAATTTCAGAAGGAGTAAATCCGGAAGGTTCATAGATGTTTTCTAACCCTGATTTCTTTTCGGAAGATTTTTTACTGTTCTTGTTTCCAATGATGAGCTCATTAAAATCAGTAGCTGCAAATTGTTCCGCCCATTCGGGATTTTTGTGAAAAACTGGCAAACAGTAATTTTCCGACCTGATTCTCCTTTGTTTTAGCAGGTCCGAAAACATACAATTGATCTTTCGGTCGGGTAAAGGCCACATAAATAAGATTCAAATTATCAATGGCGGTTTCCAATGATTCTTTGATATAATCTTCTTTGAAATAAGATTCCTCCAGTTTGCCGGTAGCATACAATGGTATTTTACTATGATTCGAAAATTCCTCTTCATCGCTATGTGCCCATAGCATACTTCTGGCAGAGGGAGTGTATTCCCAATTCATAAAAGGGATAAACACAACAGGAAACTCTAAACCTTTGGATCGGTGAATGGTGATGATACGTATGGCATTCCCTCCATCCGGCAATTCCACACTCCACTTACGGGTGGTTACATGTTCATCGTACCATTGCAAAAATCCGGATAGATTACTGTTTCGTGAACCGGCATAGTCCTGAAGCAGGTCGCCGAATTTTTGTATGAATGGATCCGTTACATCCATTTTAGTGATGTCCAGTAAATGTAAGAAAATGAATTGCAAGGGTAGGGTAGAAAGTTTTTCTTTTTCCTTTATGATATGCCGGTGAACCCATGAATTATTTTTCGTTTCCGATGATCGAACATTAAAAGGTAATGGCTCCTTCAGATAATTAATATCCTGATCAACAAAATGATTTATTTCTGCATGTAATAAGGGCTCGTCGGATCCCGCAATTAACCGCATGCAATTGAGAAGTACATTGATTTTTGTATTGGTGGAGATGAGCAGAGAGTTGCCGGAAATAAAAGGATGTTCGCCTTTTTCAAAGAGGAAGTCTGCAATTTCATTTTCATCTTTATTCGTTCTTACTAAAATAACAATATCTCCATAGGTGTAGCCCTTTTCCAATAGTTCCTTAATGTTTACCGACATGGTCTCCAGCGCCTGCATTTTCCAATGTTGCTCCTCTTCTTGTTCTTCTCCCTTTTCGGTTTTAAAAAACTTAAAACAAAGATAACCTTCATCTGCCTCCTTATTTTTGATATGTTGATGCACTTCTTTCGAAGCATAAGCCAGATCAAAAATTTCGTTTCCGCTTTCAAACGTATCTCTCAATAAAGTAGCCGCCAATGGGAAAAATGCATTGTTGAAGGCCACAATTTCCCGCTTGCTTCTCCAGTTGGTGTCGAGGTTTTTTACAGTGGGCTTTATTCCATATCTCTTTAGTTCATTGCTAATACCATCAAGGATCAATTGCATATTTCCACCTCTCCAGCGATAAATGGATTGTTTGGCATCTCCTACCAACAGCACATCATTCCCGGTAGAAAGCGAATTTAATATCAAGGGTTTCAAAATATTCCATTGTACAGTGGCGGTATCCTGAAACTCATCAATGAAAATATGCAGGAACGTATTTCCGGATTTCTCATAAATGAATGGCGCATCCTGTTCTGCTATCGACATACTAAGCATCCTTGTGGTATCGGATAAATGAAACAACTGATGCTTTTCTCTGTACTCTTTCATCTTTGCATCTAATGTTCCGCTGATCCCGGATTGATAGATGAGTTTAGAGGCTTCCAGCACAGAAATATATTTCACTTTATGGGTTTCAAAATAGTCGGTTGCCTCTTTGAGTAAAGGATGCAAAATGTCATGGACAAAAGAAAGTAATCTTTGATCTTTGCGTTGATCTTTTGAAAGAAAGGCATCCGGATCATCCAACGCCTTTAGGGTATAAGTATTGATTTTCTCGAACTGGTCGAGACTACTTTTATTGTCTGAAATTTTTTGAAGATAACCGGCTGGTCCCCTTTGTTTATAAAAGAAGGTGTTTACTTCATACCCGTTTGAATGGATCTGAGCCATTGCATCTTTGCCCGTCTTGCGCAGATGCATTTCAATTTCTCTTTTATTTGATTTTATCCATTTAATTAAAACTTCCAGGAGAGCCGGATTCGTCATTGCTGCAATTTCCCGTACCGTATCTTTATTCAGTACTTCTTTCGCCATCTTATTCAGTTCGGAACGAATATTCCAGCTTTTTCCTGAATCAATTCTATGAAGTAAAAGGTCTTCCAGCCATTTAGTTAAAGAAGCATCTTTGCCGGCATCTTCCAGCAGCAGTTCAGTGATATTTTTGCAAATGGATTCGGTGTCAAGTTCTATTTCATACCGGATGGGAAGTAATAGTTCTTTGGCCAGTGTCCGGGATAATTTTTGGAAATAGCTATCGATAGTGGAAACAGAAAAGGAGGAGTAGTCATGCAAAAGTTTCATAAGGACAATACCTGCATTGTTTCTAAGTTGATCCTCCCTCGACGAGGGAAGGTTCTCCAGGAGGATATCCAGCTGAGCCGAGGGAAGTCCTTTAGAAAGAGTATCGAGTTCCTTGATGATCCTCGTTTTGAGTTCTTCGGCGGCTTTATTGGTGAAAGTGATGGCAAGAATTCTGCTGAAGAGCCATGGTTTATCGAGTACTTTCGTTAAAAAGCGATTGACAAGTGTAAAGGTCTTGCCGGAGCCGGCAGAGGACTTGTAAAGTATTAATCCCATTCTGCCAAAATAAAACAGGTTTGCCACATAGACAAACCTGTTTGTAAATAAATTATTTCAGGGAGGATATTATTCGAAAATTTCTCTTGTGAATGGAGTCGATTTTGCCTTCCAACCACTGCCGCTCTTTTTAACACTCTATCTAACAGTAAATCCTTCCATTTTGTAGGCAAAGCCAATACCGAAAATTTGTCTGAATTGAGTGCGGGGTCCTGTTCTGGGAGTTCCATCACCTTTCAGTTTGGGAATTTTAACTCCGTCTTTTTCAGTAAACAGGGCAATGGCTGTATTATCATCGTAAATTAACTGAGTCCCCAGAGAAGCAGTAATAAACTTGTTCACTTTAAGCGTGAGGAGTACTTCCCAGTTGACATCAATATTCTGTGGCGTTTCCATATAGTTACTGAACAAATCCAGTTTCGTCATGAAATTCACATTGGTTAAAATGTCTTTCTGGAATCTTGTATTCAGATAAGCTCCTGCTTCAAACCTTATTTTTTCCCCGGGATCAACACCATAAGCACCTGCATCGGATAATGAATCATCATTCACTATGATAATTCTTGCCGTAGCGGGCGAGAGAAACACGGAGAAATAGTCAGTGGGTTTATAGTCCATTCCTAAGGCCAGTAAGGAGAAAGCCGGAGCAGCGAATTTAGAGATATAGTTGGATGAATCTGTTCTGGGATAGTTATATCCCGGTGCAAACTGAGAACGGAAGTTGAAGAGGAGAGTATAGAATAATTTTGCTTTATGCGCATCAATTCCTAATTTAGAATTTAACTCCAGGCGGTCATCATTTTTCCGAACTTGTTCATCACCCTGTTTTACAATTCCATAACCCATGTCAAGATTGTTGTCCCAGGCAACTTTTCCTTTCTTATAATTCGCAAACCAATTGGTCAGTGAGTTTAAGGAGATGGCATTTTGTCCACCGGCGGCCCAATTCGTCAAGCTCACCTGATTGAATGTCGCATTGAATATCCCACCGGTTCTCCATATGGTATCGTTTTGTGCACGCAGTGTGAGAGCGTACATCAGGAGAGCGGTTGCAAGTACTGTCTTTTTCATTTTTACTTTTTTAATTTACGTGGGACGTTCTTTTATTTTTTAAGTAAATCGCGAATATCTGTAAGCAAGATTTCTTCCTTCGTTGGAGCAGGAGGAGGTGCAGGGGCTTCCGCTTCTTTGTTTTTTAATTTGTTCATTGCTTTTATCACCAGGAACATAGCAAAGGCCACTGCCATAAAATCAATTACCGTAGTAATAAATTCACCATATTTTATAAAAACTTCAGGGACCTCTTTAGTAGTAATGTTTCCGGCTGAATCCATGATGGCTTTGCTTCCATCCTGAATCTTGAATTTTAAATCGGAGAAATCTTGTCCACCAATTAACTTGCCGATAACGGGCATAATTATACCGTCAACAAATGAAGTAGTGACCTTCCCAAATGCCCCCCCAACTACAACTCCGACTGCAAAGTCAATGAGGTTTCCGCGCATTGCGAAATCTTTGAATTCCTTAATAAAACCCATGGTGTTTTTGTTTTAATGATTAGTCGGCAAATATAGAAAAATAACCAATAGTCCAAATTAGAAGACTTCCATGGTTTTGTAATTCAGGATGTTGTATATGTCTGAAATAAAAAAGTGCCACCTTCGAACTCCGAAGTGGCACTTGAGAATGATGATCTATTTATTTTGAAGATTCGATATTGGCTGCATTCGAGTTCACGGTTGGCGTATTCAGTAATTGCTCCGGTTTTAATCGGAAGGCAATAACCGGAACCCAAATGGAACGGGAAGTGTTGTTGCTAAGTGCCAGGCGGTAGTAGGTGATGCCAAGCATCGGTTCTTTGTCAACCAATGCGTAGGCTTTTAAAGTTTCTGATTTACCTGCAGCTTTTACTCGTCCAATTTCTTTGTAGGTCTTGGTATCATCACTTCGCTCAATGATATAATATTCCGTACCATTTTCCTTGCCCGTAAACCAATTCAGCATGGTATAGTTGTTTTCAAGTTCAGCAGAAAAGCTTAATAACTGCATAGGTGAATTACCCGATTGTCCGGTTTTTCGAATAATGAGATTGTCGAATAAAGCAACCGGTTGTCCTTCGCCGTTCATTCCTTCTCCGATAATTATATTTTCACTTGTTTTCCAGGTAAGCCTACTGTTTTCCGCAGCCTGATTGGTCCATACGGTGATCTGGTCAACAAGTATTTCTCCTTTGCCCGTTGCAGGACTGTAGATGAACCGGTAATTTCTAAATAGATCATCGTCGGAAATTTCATATTTTGTTTCTTCGTTGATGGAATATGATTTCCCATTACTAGCTGTCAATTTATACTTGACAATCAATTTTCCATTCTTCATGCCAAAGTTGAAATCCTTTCCTCTCGTGAAAAAATTTCCTGAATCTTCCTTTTGCGAAACCAGATGGATATATCTATTCCGTCGCCGTTGAGCTGATCGGTAGGTTGAATTTCAAGGTTAATATCCTTCAACGCGTTTCCCGCACTCAGACCTTTAGTTCCATCTATTCCACCCGGAACACACTCCGCAAAAATGCTAACATTGGTCGCAGAGGGACCGGCATCAGCAATAATGGTCGACTCTTCATCCCAACTGAAGCCCAGGATGATTTCTCCATTGTTGATAGGATCCTGTTCCATCAGATTGATTTGCGCTTTGGAATCTTCAACATCTGCAGCATTGAAAACTACCGTCATATATCCCATAACGGCGAGCATGGATGCACCACCAATGATTAATGTCCCCCGTTGAAGCGTGCTGAGCTTTTGTCTGTTTCTTGGTCGTAAGTTATATGCCATTTCGATTTTGAATTATTTGAATGTCTTATTTAATTTTTTACCAGTTTTTACTGATTTTTCTGATCCGTTTATGATCTGCAGGATATAGTTCGCCGGTGGCAGATTGTTTTCGTCCATAAAATTGAAAGTGTTTATTCCGCTATCGTCTACTCTTTTTTGATCGTAAACCAGTTGACCGGTCATATTATAGATGCTGATGGAAGATTCGCCTCCCTGAGTCAGGTTGTATTTTACAGAAAATTCATTGCCGAAAGGGTTGGGACTTAGTGATAGGATTTCAATACCGGTTTCATTTAGCTGGTTATTGCTGTTTCTGTTCACTGCCCGTATCGGAGAATAAGTAAAGGTGCCATCAAAATCTGTTTGCTTTAGTCTGTAGTAGGAGGTACCCGGCAGGGGATTATTATCCCGAGTTTCATAATGGAGGATAGAGCTGCTGTTACCTGCCCCATCAATTTCTTCTATGTTTTCAAATGAAGTTCCGTCAGCAGATCGTTCGATGTTGAAGTAGTCGTTGTTTTTTTCTTCTGCGGTCGCCCATTTAATTAAGACATAATTCTCTTTTAGTTTAGCTGTAAATTCCAGAAGTTTGATGGGTAATGACGCACTGCCCGATGAAAGTACCAGAGGTCCTGATACGTTGTTTAAAGTGGCTGTGATCGTTCCAATCCCGGTAGTGACGCCATTGCCGGTACTGTTGACTTTGGTGAAATTACTGCCATTCCATTGTTGCACATTGAATGTCCCTCCGGAGACAGAACCTGCTGTGGTGTTTTCGTCACCGGCATACCTTAAGGTATAAGTAGCAGTAACTCCGGGTGCATTCACTTCCCACCATCTGTCAATGACGTGACTCGTTGATACGTCCGCACCTCCCGGGTTAATTGTCGTAATGGCTGCAACATTGTCTAGTCCGGGAAGTGGAGTGTTGTTTTCTCCTGTTCCACGCGTAGAGACGGTGATGTATCCTGTTCCCGGATTGTTTGTAATATTTATAGATACCGGAATGTAAGTAGAGCTGTTTTTTCCAAAGGGGAAGGTTAAATTTTTATTGGTGGGTGTAAAGGCTAATCGCAATTTGGAATTGTTAACAGCATTATTCTCTTCGCTTTTAACATAGCCGGATACTGCTGTGATTAATTCTCCTGTTAATGTATGCCCGTTTAATTTGAGTTCTCCACTCGTCAGAGTAATTGCATTTCTAACTTCCAGATCATTTTCCAGATAACTGAATTCAGTATCGGCTGTTCCGTTGAAGGCGATTTCCAGAGAACCGTATTTATGTTTCGTGGCAGTAGCCATACCA
The DNA here is from genome assembly GCA_016721435.1 of Bacteroidota bacterium. GTDB lineage: Bacteria > Bacteroidota > Bacteroidia > AKYH767-A > OLB10 > JAJTFW01. Next base: position 37,188 of record JADKIC010000026.1, on the reverse strand, counting down.
TTTCCGAAACCGGAGATTTTCTGATCGTCGATACCGTTGTAGCAGATAATACTGGTGGATGCCAACTCATAGTCCATATTGGATCCGGAACTGATGGCCGCATTGTTAGTGCCATCATAAAGACCGTTTATATTGGCAGTTAATAGAGTGCCTAAAGAAGAAATCATTACTCCGCAATTGGATGCCAAACCATTGGAGACAATGCTATTTGTTCCCAGATTTAGCGAGGCATCGGTTGACACAGTCAGGTAGTCAGTCGCTGCAGTTGCACCTGAAGAAAGTTCCAGGGGTCCACCGGTAACTGTGACATATGCAGAAGAATTTATTTTATATTTTACCTGTTCAATATGATGATTAGAGGAAGAGCGGTTGTAATTGGTATTGGTAGAATTATTGAAGATAATATAACCAAAGTAGGAGGATGTTCCGGCACCGGCTGAAGTAATGCTTCCCGTTCCCGACAAATTGTAATTTCCCCCCTCAATATACAGGTAGGTTGGTCCGGTATTTCCTGTATTATTGGTGAATTGTAAGGTGCCGTTAGATTGCGTAAAGTCGCCGCTAACTCTTAGATTGGTACTATCATTTGATGCTATACTGCTATTTGAATAGAGTAGAAGAGTACCGCTATTTATTGTTAAGTCTCCACTGATATTGACATTTGTTCTTCCGGTATTGTTTTTACATTTAAGGTTCCACCATTCAAAAGAACATTTTGATTTAAATTTATAGTAGAGTTGCCACTGTTTTTAGAAAGATAAATAGTTCCACCTGTAATCGTAAATTGGTCGGTGGTTGTAAAATTTATGTCGTGTTCTGTAAAGCCGAAGTTGATCGTCCCACCTGAAAAAGATGTGGTACTTTGTAGTAAAATTGTTTCCGATCCATATCCTGTATTCGCTGAAAATTCTGCAGATGCATTTCCATTAATTTCAAATGGTCCGTTGCAGGTAAATGTGAATGAAGAATTGTTTTGTGTACCGGAAAGCGTGGCGAGTCCGTTTCCTCTGAAGATATTTGATGAATTGGAGAAGGTGATGGTGGCTTTGCCGGTAACGGAAAAGGAGTGATTAACGGAGCCTGATGCGCAGGAATAAGCAACCATAAAGATTCCTCCTGAATAGTTTAGTGTATCAATGGTGATTGAACAGCTCCCTGAGTTTGTAGTGGTCGCATTCCATATTCCTCTGAAATCTCCATCAGACTGTGTAAATGTTCCACCAATGGTCATACTGCCGTTACCATTTCCTACACCGGTAACTCCCGTGTTCCAGATCAAATCAAAGTAGCCCTGATTACTAAAGCTTCCATTTATAGTTAATGTTGAATTCCCGTTTCCATCTACAATACCATAAAATTCACTATACGTAGATCCATTCTTGGTGGTGGTTAGATCACCTGTTATGTTAATTGTAATATTTCCTGAACCGTTATTTATCCCCCAAAAGTAGGATCTGTTCAAAGATGCATTTCCATTTATTGTAATATTGAAATGACCATTGTGATTATGTGATCCAACCAGATATCCATAAGAGGTCATATCCAGATTTCCGTTTATTGTAAAATTGCAAGTGCCGGTTCCGGCTGTGTAGAATCCATCCAGTTCTCCTCCAGCTATTGTTACGTTGCCGGTGGTTACAGAAAAGGAACCCGGATGTGTACCATTATAGAAGTCAAGATAGGCGGATGAATTGGTAAGATGTATGGATCCGATAGTTGTATTAGATATAGCACCTGTATTGTCTAAAACAACATAGCTGCTTGTGATGGTCAGTAGTCCTTGAACAGTCCTGGTTTGCAGGCTATTTTGCATTTGCCATATTCCACTGACTCCACTAATGGTAAGATTGCCAAAGTTGGATGAAACTACTGTTCCCAATCCTACAGATGTGCTATACCATTTTCGAATGGTAAGGGTACTGGTAGGAGAGAAATTCTCAATACATTTTCCGAATAAGGTAGCCCCACCGGAACTATTGTCTCCCGGGTTCCAGTTTACAGCGCCTCCTGCGTTTATAACGAAGTTGGTCGAATTATTCACTATGGTGATATTTCCTCCATTGATGTTTAGTGTCCCGCTTATATTTAATCCTGCGGTATTGTTAACAGTTAATTTTTTGGAATTGCCTATTAAAACTGTAGCACCTGTCTGTATCGTTAATGATTTGCATTGGGCATTACTGACATTTACATTGGGACTATGTCCTGTAGCTATGATCACATCATCACTTGATGAAGGTTGCCCTGACGGACTCCAGGTGGAAGATGAATTCCAGTTACCATTGCCGGTTGTTGTTTTTGTAACGGCAAAGGACGTAAGATGAAGTACGATGAAAAAAATGAACAGCAGCAGGTTTTTCTTCGACATAATGTAGTGGGATGAATTTGTAGTTGGTTGACTTATATGCATTGCCGCTTATTCTGTTATAATGGTCTCAATGTTCTTTGTAATCACATCATTTGCCCTGGATGGGATTCTAACACTCTGCGCTGCACTATTTCCTTTGTATTCCTGACTTTGTATTTGTTGGATAGTGTTTGCATCAAGCAGCATTCTGCTGTTTAAGTTCGTTTCGACTGGTCTGTAATTAACTGTTGAAGCTATGTTTTGCTCATTCGCGTAGGAAGATTCATTGTTAGATAAATTAACTACAATTAGAGCTGCCATCATACAGCCAAGTATGGAGGAACCGACAATGACATAGCGTATCGTGTATTTTTGGGAAACACGTTGAGTCATTTTCAATTTACGCGGATTCGGTTTACCTGGCTTTCTCATGTTTAGGGATTTGTCTTAGTACAGTATACGAGAGTTGTTGTAAAGAGTTGTTTTTAAAAATAGAAAAGCCGGGTAAATTTTACCCGGCTTGACTCGCTTATAGTTTGAATTTCTTTATGCCGTAACGAAGGTTAAATCTTCAACACTAATTGTATTGTTTTCAGCCATTAATGCTGCACGTTCTATAACCGCTTTTAATTCTCTGATGTTGCCGGGCCATGCATAATCCAGCATGAATTGACACGCCTCCTTAGAAATGATCATCTGTTCCATGCGATTCTGTTGGCAAAAATCATGTAGGAAGGATTTTGCAAGCATGATGATGTCATCGCCACGGTCATGTAATGGCGGAAGATGAATAAGGAAGCCCTGAATCCTGTAAAACAGATCTTCGCGGAATCTGCCTTCTTTTACTTCTTGTGCAAGATTTCGGTTTGTTGCAGCAATAAGCCGGAAGTCTAATTTAATGGTTTTATTACTACCGATTCTTGTAATTTCTTTTTCCTGAAGTACGCGAAGTATTTTTGCCTGTAAACCAAGATCCATTTCTCCGATTTCATCTAAGAAGATAGTGCCACCATCTGCTTCTTCGAACTTTCCAATTCTTCTGTCCCGGGCATCTGTGAAGGCACCCTTTTCATGACCAAAAAGTTCACTCTCTACCAGTTCTGTTGGAATGGCTCCCATGTTTACAATGACAAAAGGTTTTCTGGATCTTTGTGAATTGAAATGAAGTGCTTTTGCGACAAGTTCTTTTCCTGTCCCACTTTGTCCGGTGATCAGTACCATCATGTTGTTTTTCTCCACTTTTTGTATAAGTCGGAGTACACGAAGTACGGAATTGCTATTTCCGATAATGTTGGAGTATTTGTTCCTGTCAATAGTTTGATCCTTCAAAAGCTCCACTTCTCTACGAAGCGTGACGTTCATCGAAAGATTTCGTACTGAATTTTCAATGTTGGCCATCATTTGCTCATTTTTTAAAATGTAATCGTTGGCCCCGTTCTGATAACATTGTACCACGACTTGTACATCCTCTTGCCCGGAACAGATAACGACCAATGAATTTGGACTCACCGCCTTCACCTGTTTCATGAGCGTGAGACCATCCATTCCCGGAAGGTTGTAGTCAATAATAACTATATCCGGATGTTGGTTTAAATTGCTAATACACTCTTCACCGGTAGTGAAATGTGTGGTCTCGAATGCATCGAATTTTGAAAGGTTCTGACGAATCAGACTTGCAATCATCATATCGTCTTCGATAAGAAATATTTTTCCTGCGTTCATGGTTAGGTGTTTTAATTATTGATGATAGTTTTTATTTCTTGTTCAAGTTCTGTATAGGCTATTTCACAGACCTTCTTTATTTGGTCAATATTGGTTTTTATCATTTCCATATTCTCATTTTTCTTAGCGAGATCCTCAATTTTTGCTGAAATACCGGAAAGTTCTTTTAATCCAACATAATTGAAGGAAGGCTTCATTTTATGTGCAGCTTGCCTAATGGCTTCCCAATTTTGAGTAGAAATGGCATTTTCAATTTCGGTTATGGATGCCGGAGTATTTTGAAGAAACATCTGAATAAATTCTACAAAAAATTGATCATTGTTTTCAGAAATTTCCTTGAGAAATTCAAGGTTGATAAGAGGACGACTGCCGACCGAAGAAGTTGTAATTGGTGCAGCATTGATTTTAACCGTTTCTGGACTATGAGCTTGTTCGTTCGGGGAGTTATGGATGACCGATTTGCCGGTTAAATCTGCAATTCGTTGTTTGAGGTCTTCCGGCTTAAATGGTTTGGACAGGTAATCGTTCATTCCAATGCCAATGCATTTTTCTTTTTCCCCTGTCATCGCATGTCCTGTCATCGCAATGATGGGGACGGTATTGTTAGGGTAAGGAAGTTCCGCTCTGATAATTTCGGTGGCACGATATCCATTCATATCGGGCATTTCAATATCCATCAGAATGACATCAAAAATTTGCTCCTTAGCTGCTTTTACTGCCTCAACTCCTGTGATGGCGAAGGTGGGTGTCAAGCCCCACTCCTTAAACATTTTTTCTATAATGAAACGGTTAATATCATGGTCTTCGGCAATTAATACTTTTAATGTATTTGGAAGATGAATGATGTTTTTCTTTTCTTTTATTAATTCCTGATTGTTTTCGACAGAGATTTTGTAGGGTATGTTGAAGATGAACGTCGTGCCTTCATTGGCAATACTTTCCACATGGATGGAACCATTTTGTCTTTCAATCAGCTGTTTGGTAATGGTTAATCCAAGTCCGGTGCCACCATATTTTCGGGTAATATCATCGCCGGCTTGTGTGAAAGATTCAAATATGGAATCAATTTTGTGGGCAGGGATACCAATTCCTGTATCACTGATTCGGAACTCAAGAACTATATGCGTGCTGTTTTGCTCTAACGTATTTACAACGATACGAACACTTCCTTTATCTGTAAATTTAACCGCATTTCCTAAAAGATTGTTGATGATCTGTGTGAGTCGGACCGGATCACCTGACAATGTATCCGGTAGATTTTTCGATACTTCAGTTTTTAGTTCAATATTCTTTTCTGTGGTTTTAGGTATAAAAGAGGCTACAGCTGTTTGTAAAGTATCTTTTATTGAAAATGGTGTTTCCTCAAATACGAGTTTGCCGCTGTCTATTTTAGATAAGTCCAGTATGTCGTTTACAATTACAAGCAAAGTGTCGGCTGATTTTCTAATCAGGTCAAGATATTTTTTTCTGTTCGTCTGATATAGTTGTATTTAATACAAATTGTGTCAGACTTATAATTCCGTGAATCGGCGTTCTTATTTCATGGCTCATATTGGCCAGAAATTGTTCTTTTATTTTTGCAGATCCCTCTTTTACTTCAATAGTGTTCATTAACTCTTCTTCATTTTTAATGAAGGAAGTGATATCTATTGCAACACCCATCATCCCGTTGATTTGCTTGTCTTCATTTCTAATGGGAATATAGTTAACATCAAAATGATGTCCGTTTACTGCGGTCTTGTAATTTGTTTCATTGGTGGTACAGGCCTTATTAAAGTCTTCACGACGAATGGGCAGTTCATTGGTGAATTCACTTAAATTGCGATCGATAACTGCTTCCGGTTTTATAGAGAGATTGAAAGCAGCTTTACCTCTGAATAAGGTGATTTTCCCTGATTTATCAATATTGAAAAGAATAATTGGAGATTTTGCTATTATATTCTTGAGTTTAAACTCACTTTCAAGCAAGGCGGCTTCTGCACGTTCGGCATCTTCTCTGGCTTCTTTTATTTTTAGGACATACCGAAGACTTTTTCCAATGCTGGCCGGTGTAATTTGGTTTTTGTAAGGAAGTCTGAAGCCCCAAGTTTCATACATTCAACAGCCATATGTACATCTTCCTGACTGGTGACCATGATGATATTTCCCGACTTGTTTTTCGAACTATAATACTTGAGAAAGTCGGAACCGTTTTGTTTTGGAAAATAGTAGTCAAGAAATATGCAATCGAAATTGTTTTTCGAAGTGATTTCAATCGCTTCTTCAATGGATCTTGAAACAGTGATGTCGATTTCTAGCCCGGATTGTTTGATTGCATTTTCTAAAATGGAAATATCCTGCTGATAGTCTTCAATTATTTGAACTTTTATCATGAAATTGTTTCGTTTTTTTTTGTGGAAGTGATTTCTTAGGAAGTTTGATTCTCTGGTTGTTCACAGAGCTGCCAGTAACTGTTTAGAATAGATACTGCGTTAACAAATTTTTCAAAGGATAACGGTTTTAGAATATAGCCTGCTACATTTAATCGATAAGCTTCAACTTTATCCTGATCATCGTTAGATGTAGTCATTACAAAGACTGTTGTGGATTTTAACTCAGGATCATTTCGAAGTTCTCTTAAAAACTCAAGTCCATTCATTTTTGGCATATTAATGTCCAGGAGAATTATTCTGGGTTTTGGATTAAGTTTGGGTCGTCCGTTACTTCCACGAATCATATTCAATGCTTCCACGCCGTTGAAGGCAATGTGCAGCGGGTTGGTAATATTGTTTTTCTTAAATGCTCTTTGAACATTCATTACATCAACACTATCGTCTTCAACCAGAAGGATATTTAAAAGTTTGTCTTCCATTGTCATTATGCTTTTATGCTTTTTATTGTTTCAGTTTGTGTAGGCCATGTAAATGTGAATCGGGTTCCTTTCCCGTTTTCTGAATGCAACCAGATTTTGCCACCCTGTTCTTCGATAATCTTTTTTACTATGGATAAACCGATTCCTGTGCTTTCTACATGATCTCGAGCCGAAAGGGTCTGGAAGAGGCCGAATATTCGTTGGTGATATTCTTCTTCTATGCCGGGGCCATTGTCTTCTACAGAGAATTGGCAACAGTTTTCAAGATAGATACAATTGATTTTTATTTTGCCCTTTGGTTTATCAATGTACTTGATGGCATTCGATATTAAATTAGAAAACACCTGATGCAATCGTATAGTATCTGTTTCGATGGAGGGCCATTCGCCTACAACCTCTATTTTTATATTAGAGGAGGATTCAAGAAATCAATTATTTCTTGAAGATATTGTCCGGTGTGAATAATATGTTGTTCTCCTTTTATTTTTCCGGCTTTTGTATACGCAAGAATTCCATGTATGAGATTTTCCATGCGTTGTACACGTCCTCGTAGGAGCTGAAGATTTTTCTTGGTGTCATCACTAATATGATCATTTGAATCCTCTTCAATCCATTCAGCAAGACTTGCTATTGCCCGAAGAGGTGCTTTTAGATCATGTGAAACCACATAGGCAAATTGATCAAGATCTTTGTTTATTTTTTCCAGATTGCTTAAGTTTTTCTTCAACTGCTCTTCTGCACTGATTCGTCTTTCGCTTTCCTTTTTTATTGTTTCAGATATAGAAAGTATGTTAGAGTGAATATCTTCCTTATGTTCAAATTTGTAGTTGAGTAGACTAAGTGATTCTGTGAGTTTTTTTAATGCTAATTTTTGATCTTTACTCTCTTTATAAAGCTTTGCATTTAAATTGCTCATTTCTGCTGAACTGACAGCTAATGATCTTTCTGCAAGAATTTTGTCTTTTTCAAATTGGTCATAACTTTCACTGACAGCATCAATGAACTTCCTCACCTGTGGATCTTTTGATTTTTCTCCTAGGTGTTTTTCAATTTGCCTTTCCAGTAATTTGTTTCTCATCTTTTCCTATCGCTCGCTCATCGTAGTGATGGTCATCGTCTGATTATGTAGCTCACAGCTGTTGAAGCCCTGGTTAGGAGAAATTTCACCATACGAATAGAATCCTGTAATAGCAGTTGCTGTGCCCAGAATATCTCTAATGGCTTCCACTTCTTCTTCTATACGTTGATTTAAAACGAGCTTTCTTCCTACGCAACTTATTAATATGGCTAAATCAGGTTTTTGAAAAGTTTGTATACTATGCGTGGCTGCATTGGAAGCACCTTCGATCAAACGATCAAAATTGGCTTTCATTAAACGGGTATACTTACCTGTTGGAACGTTTCCTGCAAAAGTCAGGCTTTGCTCGTCTTCATTTATGGATAAAATAGTCCGGACCACCGGCTCATCATTTTCTGATAGCTTTACACTTAATGGAAAGAGAAGTGCACTGCCCGGTAATTCATCTGAAAATTCACCAAGATATTTTTTGTAGATAGAAAGGGCAGGTTGACCATCCAGTTCAAAAAGTACATTAGCGGTTGATTTAGTAATTAATCGTTCAGGACCAAATGGATCCCAACCACCCATACTTCCATGCGAAACTTTTAAATGACTACCATAAAAACCGACAGCAATTATTTGGCCCTCTTCCGGTTGTTCATTTAGTCCAACCAATGTTTTTTGAAATCTGTTTCCATCACCTGCAAGCCCGCCGGTAATTACTATTTCTTTTGGTAATTCTTGTTGCAGTCCGCTTACAAGATCGCTTCCATTTACTTGTTGACCATCAGAGATAATCAGGATACTTGTAAGTTGATTATGATCAAATTTCTTGCGATCTCAATTCCGGCTAATTTGCTGTCTTTATAATTTGAGAATTGCAACCCAGGAGTGATGAATGTTGTTTTTTCGAAGCAGATGGCGGTTAAGGAAATGGTATCATCATTCACTTGTGTATCGAAGATCTCTCCGGAGGTAGAATTCATTAGAATATCTGCCTTTGGATATTTGTTTCTTATTTCCTGATAGAATCCGGTGCTGGAAAGTAGTATTCTGCTGCCAAAAACTATTACTAATTGGTAATTCTCAGCATCTTTTAAATCACTTCGAAGTGTTTCCCAGGTTCTCTCAGGAGTCCATTTGCATTGCTCTATTTTCATCTTGCCGTATTTTGCTCATTACTTTTACTGATAAAGAGCAGGATATGTTACGGCTAGATGGAAATCAGATCACTAAATCAGTGCGAAAATGAAAGATATCTTACAGGAATTCTGTAATGTTTTAAGAAAAAATTCATGAAAATGACTTTGTCAGAAGTTTGGCTTGAGTAAATACTTAGAATAGAAACTGTCTATCACATTTACAGCTTCCTCAGCAGAATCAACCAGTGTAAACAATTTGAGATCGTCAGGATTGACATATTTTTCTGTAACTAATACCTCTTTGATCCATTCAATTAATCCACTCCAATAGTCTTTTCTGACCATTACAATCGGGAATTTTCCGATTTTTCGGGTTTGTATCAACGTGAGTGATTCAAAAAGTTCATCCATAGTTCCAAATCCACCCGGAAGAACAATAAAGCCTTGTGCATATTTGATGAACATCAGTTTGCGGACAAAGAAGTAATCGAATGTGATGCTTTTGTCGGTATCAATAAAAGGGTTAGGAGATTGTTCAAAGGGAAGTTTAATATTCAAACCTACAGATTTACCTTTTTGCTTTTTGAGCCCCTTTGTTTGCTGCTTCCATAATGCCGGGGCCACCTCCAGTGATGATACCATATCCTTCAACCGTTAACTTATAGGCGATTTCTTCCGCCAGTAAATAGTATTTGGTGTCGGCTTCAGGTGCGTGCTGATCCAAAAATAGATACACAAGGACCAATTCTACTCATCTTTTCAAAACCCTCTACAAATTCGGCCATGATTTTAAAAATCTGCCAGGTATCCTGTGCTTTTATCTCCTGCCAGTCCTTGTCGGTAAATGCTCTTCTTATTTTTGCTTCGTCTATATTCATACTACTTAGATGATTCGGTTTATTTTACGCTATACTTTAACTAAAGTTCTATTGGTTTGCATTTCTTTTTTAAGATACTGAGCTGTAACAGAAGATTTGTTTTTTATGATTTCCTCAGGGCTACCAGTACAGAGAATATTACCGCCACGAGATCCTCCTTCTGGTCCGAGATCGATGACATGATCGGCCATTCGTATGACATCCATATTGTGCTCTATCACTAAAACGGTATTTCCTTTATCAACCAATTTACTTAGTACTTCCAGTAAAATTCTTACATCTTCAAAATGCAAGCCGGTAGTAGGCTCATCAAAAATGTAAAATGTATTGCCTGTATCTCTCTTAGAAAGTTCAGCAGCTAATTTTACACGCTGAGCTTCTCCTCCCGACAATGTGGTGCTTTGTTGACCAAGTGTCAGATAGCCCAAGCCTACATCTTTCAAGGTGCGGATTTTATGTAGTATCCCGGGCATATTCTCAAAAAAGTCAACAGCATGTTCAATGCTCATATTTAAAACGTCATTGATTGATTTACCCCGATAGCGTACATCCAGTATTTCCCTGTTGTATCGCTTTCCATTGCAACTTTCACAGATGACATAAACATCCGGTAAAAAATTCATTTCAATCGTCCTCATTCCTGCTCCCTGACATGTCTCACATCGACCTCCTTTGACATTAAACGAAAACCATCCGGGTGGATATCCTCTTACTTTTGCCTCATTCAATTGAGCATAAAGATTTCGAATGTCACTGAAAACTCCGGAATAGGTGGCAGGGTTAGATCGTGGCGTTCTACCAATGGGACTCTGGTCAATTTCAATAACCTTGTCAATATGTTCTAAGCCTTTGACTGACTTATAGGACAATGGTTTGGTTAGAGATCTATAGAAATGCTGATTGAGGATGGGATAAAGTGTTTCGTTAATTAAAGTAGATTTACCACTCCCTGAAACACCACTCACACAAATGAACATGCCTAATGGAAAATCGACACTAACATTTTTCAAATTGTTTCCTTTAGCACCGGCTAATACCAGTTTATTTCCGTTACCTTTCCTTCGCTTCCCATGAGTAATGTGCATTTTGCCCGATAGGTATTGTCCGGTTAACGAATCCGATTCAATGAGCTGATCCGCATCTCCACTCGCCACAATACGTCCTCCGTGAATGCCGGCACCCGGCCCCAAATCTATAATATGGTCAGCAGCAAGTATAGTTTCCTTATCGTGCTCCACAACAATAACTGCATTGCCAAGATCACGTAGGTCTTTAAGGGATTGAATCAGTCGGGTGTTATCGCGTTGGTGCAATCCGATACTCGGTTCATCTAAAATATACATTACCCCGACAAGTTGAGACCCGATTTGCGTGGCGAGACGTATGCGTTGGGATTCTCCACCGGAAAGCGACTTAGAACTTCGGTTAAGTGTAAGGTAATCGAGGCCGACGTCTAAAAGAAATTTTATCCTCTTGGAAATTTCTTTTAGAATTTCTTTAGCTATGGTTAATTGTTTTTTAGATAGTTTTTTATCAATGGATAAACTCCATTCATAAAGTAGAAGTATATCCATTTCGGCAAGTTCGGCAATATTCTTCCCGTCTATTTTAAAGTGAAGTGCTTCTTTTTTTAGTCGGGAACCATTGCAATCAGGACAAGGAATGTAAGCCATGAATCCCTGAGCCCATCTTTTTAGTTTTCCCGATGAATTGATTCGTTTAGCTGCGCAGAGATAAAACTGGCTATTCCTTCGAAACTCATCGTGTAGCTATTTACTGAGCCGGGTGTAAAATCTTTTTCAACTGTGAAAATTTCGTTGGAGCCATAGAGTATAACATTCAAAGCTTCCTCAGAAATATCTTTTATCGGTGTCGCCATGGTGAAATCGAATCGCTTGCCGATAGATTGAATCTGTTGATATATACGGGAGTCTTTATATTCTCCCAGCGGAGTTATTCCTCCTTGTTTGATGGTCTTTGAAAAATCCGGAATAACAGTATTGATATCGATTTCAGGAATGGTACCCATACCATTGCATTTCGTACAAGCACCATAGGGGGAGTTGAATGAAAATGTATTCGGTGCCGGTTCATCATAAGAAATACCGGAAGTGGGACACATGAGATGTTGACTTAAATGACGGACTTTCTTGTCTTTTTCATTTAAAACCATCATGGTTCCTTTACCTTGTTTTAATGCGGTTTTAATGCTTTCATAAATTCGGAAGGAAGCGTCCTCATTGATATGTAATTTGTCAATGACAATTTCAATATCATGCGTTTTGTATCTATCGGCCTGTAAACCTCTCTTGATTTCAGTCAACTCGCCGTCAATTCTTACTCTAACAAATCCTTGTTGTGCAATTTGCTGGAAAAGTTCCTGATAATGACCTTTTCTTCCTTTTACCACCGGTGCCAGTAATAGAATATTTTGATCGTCATATTGATTCATGACCACTTCGCGAATCTGCTCATCTGACATACGGATCATTTTTTCTCCGGTGAGATAGGAGTAGGCATCCGCTGTGCGTGCAAAAAGCAATCGCAGGAAATCATAAATTTCTGTCACCGTTCCTACCGTTGATCGTGGATTGGTATTGGTGGTTTTTTGCTCGATTGAAATGACCGGACTTAGGCCTTTTATTTTATCTACATCCGGCCTTTCCATATTTCCAAGAAACTGACGCGCATAGGCTGAAAATGTTTCCATGTATCGGCGCTGACCTTCTGCATAAATGGTGTCAAATGCCAAAGAGCTTTTTCCGCTGCCACTTAGGCCGGTAAGGACAACCAATTTATTTCTCGGAAAGGTGACATCTATATTTTGCAGGTTATGAACTCTTGCTCCATATACCTCAACCCATTCTTCTTCTGATAATTTCATAGGGAAACCTCTCACTTATTATTGAACTGCAAAGGTAGAACATGATTTCTTGAATTTGTAAACTTTTGTTTAACAATAGTTTGGCTAAGTGACTCTGATTTAATCATATATATATTCGGAGGTTCTTACAGTTGAAATGTTTACTGATTATTTGATAAGTATTTAAACGCCAATACTTAAATTATGGTATGCCAGGGAACTTAATACTTCTGAAGTCGTATGAATGTCATATGATTTCTGATAAGGTTCTGTTTCTTAGGCATAACACTCTCATCAGCAAGGCCACTCGCTTATTGCTGATGATGCTCGTTGTTTTTGTCTCAAAGTTGCAAGCACAGAGTCCGGTGGCGTCCTTTCGGTGCCCTCGTCACAGGGCTGTGTACCTTTCAATGTGCAGTTTAACAACACCTCAATCAATGCGGTCTCTTATCAATGGAGTTTTGGAAATGGCAATACCTCTACATTGGCAAATCCGAGTAATGTATTTACGATGGCCGGAACGTATACGGTTACTTTGACTGCGATCAACTCAAGCGGTAGCTCTAATTCCTTTTCAAGTCAGATTGTTGTTCAGCCAAAGCCGGCGGCGAACTTTTCTGTGGATATCAATTCAGGATGTCAGAATAGCCGGGTTTTCACATTTACGAATTTATCTACAAACTTTGATTCCTGTAATTGGGACTTTGGAGATGGAACTACAAGTAATCAGCTCAATCCAACGCATATTTATAATTTATCCGGAACATTTAATGTAACACTCGTAGTTTATAACAAAGTTTTAGGTTGCAGTGACCTCTTGGTGAAAGGATCATTTATCACAATTATGCCGGCTCCTTCGGCAATGATAAGTGTAAATGATACGTCAACATGTGATAACAATTATAATTTTCAATTCACTGCTGTAATGAATAATGTGGTGAGCTGGAATTGGGATTTTGATGATGGTAGTTTTTCATCATCAGCAAATCCAATGCATGTTTTCGCCGATACAGGATATTTTGATGTTTCACTTATCCTTACCAGTTCGAATGGTTGTACAGATCAGGTGTATGCTCCAAATCGGGTTCATGTCAAATGGAATCCTCTTCCGGTGGCCAATATTAGTCAGGATACAGGTTGTATGCCTCTTAATCTTTCTTTGAATACTACATATTGTTCTAATACATTATATAGCTGGAATCTGGGTAATGGAATCACGAAGACCGGCTCCACGGTCTATTATAATTACCCTGATAGTGGAATTTTCCTGTGACATTAACCGTGGCTTATTCCAATGGATGCCAGCGACAAATTAATGCAGGCCCGGTAGTAGTACATCCAAGACCGGTTTTCGTTTTTTGGATGACTAACCATACCGGCTGCGCGCCGTTGAATGTACAATGTGTAAACCAACCCAATGGAAATTACACCTGGTTATGGGATTTTGGGGATGGTACCACTTCTACGCAGCAAGTCCTTCGCACATATATACATCACAAGGAGTGTATAGTGTCAACTTAACCGGGACAAGTGTCAATGGATGCACCTATTCATATACACAAAGTCTTAAAATAAATGTATTTTCTCCTAATGCTTCTTTTAGCACAGATGTTTCTTCCGGTTGTCCTCCATTGACTGTTAATTTTAGTAATAGTTCAACGATGGCTTCCGGTTATCAATGGGATTTTGGAGATGGGACAACATCAACTCAAATTCATCCAACCCATGTTTATTCATCACCGGGAGTGTATACCATTAAATTGATAGCATCTGACGCAGGAGGTTGTAAGGATACATTAATTGTAGTGAATAAAATTACTGTTTCTGCAGCCACCGTTAATTATCAAACACCACCTGACATATATGGCTGTGCTCCGTATCCTGTAAATTTTTCTGATGCTTCAGGTGCTGCCTCCTTTTTGTGGGATTTTGGTGACGGTGCAACATCGACATCTGCTAATCCTTATCACGTATATACTGAACCCGGAATTTATGTGGTCTCCTTAACAACATGGATGCCTAATGGAGGATGCGAACAACATATTTCAAATTTTCAAACATTTAGAATCGACGGTGCTGAACCCGGGTTTACCTATACCATTTCGCCGTGCCCTCCTTATGAAGTTATATTCACGGATACATCATTAAATGCAGCAGGCTGGCAATGGAGTTTTGGAGATGGAGGAAGCTCAACGTTACAAAATCCATCACATTTTTATCCCGGTCCGGGTTCTTACAATGTAACTCTTGTTGTAACTACACCCTTAGGATGCACAACAACATTACAGGCAAACAATAGTGTAGTCATTACGGGATTGGGTGCAAGTGCCTCAGCAATTTGCACCGATACCGTTCTTCCTTTAGATGTTCAGTTTTATGCAAATACTACGGGTGCTACCTGGTGGATCTGGAGCTTTGGGGATGGAGACTCTGCTTTCGTAAGTGATCCACTTCATACTTATACTACCGCAGGACCATTTACGATTTCACTAACTATTGGAAATGATAGTTGTGTTTATACCTATAATTATCCTCCGATAAAGTTTGGTAGTTCGCAAGGCACAAGTGGTGGATTGGGTGGTGGGGTACTTCCACCTCCTCCGCGCGTTTATCATTGCGCTCCTACACCGTGTCTTTTTCGAATCCGGATGGAACAGCCTTAGCCTGGTTATGGGATTTTGGGGATGGTCAGACATCTTCTTTATCTTCACCCGAACATATTTATTCGGATAGCGGTGCTTTTGTCCCGGTATTGTATTTAACGAATGTATTTGGCGTTGTTGATACTTTTATTTTTAGTGACACCTTTTACGTTGTAAAGCCGGTTTCAGATTTTAATATTGTTTCTACAAATTTATGTGCGGGCGTATTAGTGGATGTCAGTACAAATACACCCGGATTAAATTATCTCTGGAATTTCGGAAATGGAGTTACCAATTCAACACCGACAGCATCTTATACCTATCCGAACTTGAACGGTAGCTATATGATAAGTTTGAATATAACAGATACTTTTAATTGTAAATCTTTTGTCGCGAAATCATTTTCAGTAAATGCGACGAGCCCTCTATCATCAAATCTCAGAAGAGCATGTGCTGATGATTCCATTGAATTCAATGCCGGCAATATTAATTACGATCAGTATTTATGGGATTTTGGTGATGGAACTATTTCAACGCTGAAGAATCCTCTCCATGCATATAGCGATAGTGGTATATATGTGGTAAGTTTACAGGTTACAGATATTAATGGTTGTGTTCAGAGTTTTCCATTGTCCTATGCAGTGGAGATTTTTAATCCAAAGGCAAACTTTAATTTTCTACACCTTTCTCAATTGTGAAACAGGAACAGTAGTTGGCTTCTTGTCAAATTTGTCAACCGGAAGCACTTCCTGGTTATGGCAATTTGGCGATAATACCACCTCCAGTTTGTTTGATCCTGCTGTTCATAATTTTTATTTACCGGGATTCCAGGGTTATTATGGAATTACTTTAATTGCCAGTAAGAATATTTGTAGTGATACCATGACCATTGCAAATGCTGTTTATGGGGCTTCACTGGTTGCTGATTTTAATTATACATCCGGTGTGAATTGTGTTCCGGCAATCGTGGAATTTACGGATGTAAGTATTGATGCAGTAAGTTGGTTCTGGGATTTTGGAGATGGTGATACTTCTTCACTTCAACATCCGGTGCATGTCTATAATACGAATCCTGTCGATTCAATTACTTTAACTGTTCGGGATATGTATGGTTGTGTCAAAACCAAATCTCTTCCTTCTCCTCAACTGACCGCAGCAGCATTTTCTGTTTCAGGAGATGGTGGATGCGCTCCCTTTAATGTGACATTTAGTGATTCCAGTAGTAATGCCGTAAGCTGGAGCTGGCAATTTGGTGATGGTGCTGTGTAGAATGTACAACAACCAACCAATTCCTATGCAAGTGACGGTTATTATGATGTTACCTTAATTGTTACTTCTGTAACCGGCTGCACGGATACACTGGTGGTTGATTCGTTGATTGAAGTGAATACTCCGGTTGCAAATTTCTCTGTTGATACTTTGGAAGGATGTTCTCCATTGTTTGTTAGTTTCACTGATCAAAGCTTAAATGCAGTGGCATGGAATTGGAATTTTGGAAATGGAAGTTATTCAGCAAATCAGCATCCATCTCTGATTTATACCAATCCGGGTTATTATGATGTGCAGTTGATTTCAGAAAACAAGTTCGGTTGCCTAGATAGTATTTTAATTGATAGTTTGGTGTTGGTCCGGGGTGCTGTCCCATTATTTACGGTTTCATCTGTTTCAGGCTGTGCTCCACATGCCATAAGTTTGCCAATGTATCACAAAATAGTGTAGCCTATGAATGGCATTTTGGCGATGGTACAGAGGATACAAGCAGTAATCCTGTCCATGTCTTTAATGATCCCGGTACATATACAGTTTCTTTGTATGCATTTGATTCTTCAGGTTGTTCTACAATTTACACTTACCCTCAAATAATAACTGTAAGTTTAAGTCCGGTGTTATCGTATTCGGTCGATAATATCGTGGGTTGTGCACCACATACCCTTCACATTACGGATACATCCACTGTTGCGGATAGTCTCGTTTGGTGGATGGGAGATGGAACGATCATTTCAGGAAATAGTCCTACGCATACTTACACTCAACCGGGAAATTATAGTATTACCCTAATCGCTTTTAATGCGGAGGGATGTTCTGATACACTTGTTTATGCCGATACTATCATTGTCAATATTCAACCGGTGGCTGATTTTTCAGCTGATATACTCGAAGGCTGCAGTCCGGTTGAAATTACTTTTACAAATAACTCTTCCGGATTATCGAATCCCTTATATGAATGGGATTTTGGTAATGGAGATGTCTCATTCCTTTCCGATCCTTCATATACCTATACGAATCAAGGAGTGTATACTGTGTCCTTAATTGTGACAAATGATCAAGGTTGTGCTGATACGCTGGTTAAAACAGACTATATTGATGTTTTTGATCAAAATCCGCCTCCTGTTACTGATATCTATAGGGTAACGGTGAATTCACCGGATGAAGTCTTTCTGGAATGGCAAAAGACAATGGTGAATGACCTTGACTATTATATTGTTTACCGTAGAAATGCAATGACCATGGTATATGATAGTATAGGTCAGGTTTTTCAATCCAATACTGGAGTGAATAACAATATACCGTTTTTTGAAGATTCCGGCTTGAATACCAATACTTCAACCTATGCGTATAAAGTACAAGCAGTAGACAAATGCGGACTTCGTGTCGATTTATCTGCACTTCGCGCACATGAAACCATTTTGCTAAATACGGTAGGCTCGCATCAGCAGGTAGCACTTAACTGGAATCCGTATAGTGGTTGTTCAGTGGCAGGATATGAGATTTATAGAGAAGACAATGGTAATGGCATATTTCAATTGATAGCGATTGTAGATAGTTTAGTTCATAATTTTGTGGATACTACAGCGGGTTGTCCCATTCCATATACCTACAAAGTAGTGGGTTTGAATATTTGTGGTGACCCATTGTATCAATCTTCAAGTAATACATCAACGGCAACTCCTACCAGCGATGTGGATGATCAATTTGTAGATATTGTTCGTTCCACTGTAGTGGATGATGAATTCGTTTTAACTGAGTGGGGAGAGCCGGCCATATTACCTTCATTGGTGGATAGATTTGATATTTACAGATCAACCGATGCGGTGAACTATCAGCTAATTGCCAGTGTGCCGGGAACCGCGCATGAATATTCTGATTTTGATGTTTCTGTGGATCATCAGGATTACTATTATAAAATTGTAGTTCAAAATATATGTAATGTGGAAGGAAAGGAAGGCTTCATTGGCTCTTCTATTTTGTTGCAGCGCTTAGAGATGGGGGGCAGATTATATTTTAAAATGGACCAAGTACCAACATTGGAATTCCGGAGTGGAAACTTATGTCATTGAAAAACTGAATGGAAATGGTATCTGGGAAGAAATTGAAAGACTTCCGGGCACTGTCACTGAATGGGAAGAGAAGTGATTTTTCTGGCTTTTCGGATAGAGACATTTAATTCATATCCGACCAGTAACACAAACGAGTTGATGTACAGCCAAACTAAAATTACGATTAAGGTTCCTATTGATCCATATACTTTATTGTATTGTCCAAAGTTGGTGATAAAATAATTAAATCCAAGTGAGGTCAAGACTATTAGTAAAGTGGCTAAGGATGATCCGGCTGAAATAAATTTTAATTTATCATGTTTGGAAGGTCCATAATAGTAGAGAAGAGATATTGCTGAAAAACACAGCGCCAGTAGAATAATCCATTTTCCAAGTGAAAGTAATACCAGTTGCATGAAATTGGCAAGTATTTGCTTTTCTTCCAGGTAGTAGTAAATAAACTCTGTTGTCACTATAAGTCCCACAGCCAGAAATACCAACAAGGCAAGAGTTATTGTTAACCCAATTGCCATCATTCGGAATTTCCATGCAGACCTTTGTTCTTTTCCGTGATAACTTTTATTGAACCAGGTCATCAATGCCATGATGCCATCAGCAGAAATGAATAATGCAAACAAAAACCAAATGAAAGTAAGCCTCCGCGTTGATGTAGAATGATATCTTCAATTGTTTCCCTTGCACTATCGAAGGTATTTGCCGGCAGGAAATCTCGGATCAGTGATAATAACCTTTCAGGAAATGATTCGATTGGTATATATGGGATCAATGTGAAGATGAAAATGATTGTAGGGAAGAGGGCAAGAAAAAAACTAAATGCCAGTGAGCGCGCTCTTGTTTGCAATTCCCCTTCATTTAAACGGGTAAAAAAGAATTCGCCGACATCATAAAGAGGTAAACCTTCAAATCCGGGTAAGCGTAAGTGTTTTGAAATAACTAAAAGGGGTTTTACCGGCCAGTTGTTGATGATAAACCGTATAATTTTACTTTCACTCATTTTATTATTTTCAAACTCAGATCAAGACTTTTTACAGAATGTGTTAAAGCTCCAACAGAGATGCAATCGACACCGGTTAGTGCATAATCTCGTATGTTTTGAAGCGTAATTCCACCAGATGCTTCTGTTTCCGTTTTCTTATTTACCAGATTCACTCCCTCTTTTACAAGAAGCGGAGTGAAGTTGTCGAACATAATACGGTTAGCTGTTCCTGCAGAAAGTGCTTCCTCGACTTCGGCAAGTGTCCTTGTTTCAATTTCAATCGGTAGTTGTAGATTGTTCTTTTCAAGGTATTTTTTTGCTTTTTCTAATGCCGCTTTTATGCCTCCGGCACTATCCACATGATTGTCTTTAATTAATATCATATCAAATAGACCGAATCGATGATTGTGGCCTCCTCCTGTTACTACAGCTTGCTTTTCAAGGGAGCGAAGCAAGGGTGTGGTTTTTCGGGTATCCATCACTTTCGCTGATGTGCCTTTCACTGCATCTACATATTTACGTGTAGTGTTGCTATTCCACTCATATGTTGCATGCAATTTAAAACAAGTCTCTCCGACTTTAATATACTCTGAATTCTTCCCGTAACTTTGAAAATACTATCTCCATTCTTCACCGTTAACCCATCAACATGTTGGCAGGAAAAGTCAAGTTCAGGATCAACAATTTTAAAAATAGTATTGGCAAGTTGTAAGCCACACAATATACCCGCTTCCTTTGCCAGTAAATGTGCGGTACCCGTTTGTCTTGAATCAATAGTAGATAAAGAAGTATGATCTCCATCACCTACATCTTCTGATAATGCAGCGTGAATAAAATTTTCTAAATTCATAATATGCAAAAATGCATATTATACAGCCATTATAACTGATTTAAAAGGGATTTTTAAGGTTTATCGAATAAAAAAGGGCTGAATTTTGTGGAAATCAGCCCTTTTAATAATATATTTTTAATTACTCTTTCATAAATCGTAACTCCTGAATAATGGCATTCCCGCCTTGCTGTTTGATATAAAAATAAGTTCTATAACTAACTCCCTGAGTAGTAATCAGACTACCAATAGCATATCGTGCGCCTTCTTTAGATTCCCCTTTGTGAATTATTGTGAATGAACGGGGTTGATTCTTTGAGAAGAAATCCCTCAATACTTGCTCTGCTTGTACTTTACTATATACTTCTTCCTGAGTAATAATGGTGAGATCAACAGAGTTACCAAAATACTCGAAACAGACTTGGCCATCGCCGGATCTTAATGCATTGGCAATATCATCCAATAAGTCAAGTTCAGCTGAAGCAATGTTTACACTCAACAGAAATAGACTTAGATGGTTATTAGACTTTTCATGGTTTTTATCTTCCGCATGTTGGCAAAATTCTTGCCAAAGGCGGGATACAATTCAATTATTATTCAATTTTACACAATATTAGAAGGTTTTTGGAAGGAATTATCATAAATTGCTTACAGGGTTTTCAACAGGAGTAATTAAAATTATCATATATAAAAGCAATTGAAAATCAGAATAATAGCAATCGGTAAAACGGATTCTGGCTGGTTAAAAGAAGGCCTGACAACTTATTTGGAACGGGTGAAGCGTTATTTAAAGATAGAATGGCTGGAAATTGAGCTTAATTCTAACGCAAAAAGAGGTAAGGCGGAGGTAATGATACTGGAGGCTGGTAAAATTCTAGCCTGCATTAAGTCTTCAGATTATGTGGTTTTGCTAGATGAGAAAGGAAAGCAATATCGTTCGGAAGAATTTGCTGCCTGGTTAAATAAGAAATTCATTTCCGTTCAGGAAGATATCGTTTTTGTGATTGGTGGTCCGTACGGTTTTCATGATTCAGTCAAAGCACGATCTTCTGAACAATTATCATTGTCGGAGATGACGTATACACATCAGATGATTAGATTGTTTTTTACAGAGCAATTGTATCGTGCCATGACGATTTTGAAAAACGAACCTTATCATCATTCCTGATGCAATAACTTTTTATACACAGAAAGGTAATGAGATACTCCTTTTTTAAGACTAAATAATTCGATTGCTTTCTCCCGTATTTTTTCAGGTGAAGTATTTGTTTTTAATTTAAGAATTTGGTGGATCGATTGATCATACGCTTCATCATCATTTGAAGAGCAGATTACTCCGGTTCCCGAAATTAAAATGATTTCATCAGTATCACCTATCCCTTTATTGCACACAACAGGAATGCCCATACTGAGTAATTCACCAATCTTTGTTGGGGAGCTTGCAATTTTAGAATATGCCGGTTTTATAAAACTAATTGAAATATCTGCAAGACTTAATAACGCTGGTAATTCTGGCCGGTTTGCTTTGGTGATTATTAATTTGTTTGAATCAACTCCATAAGTTGTTGCCATAGTCCTAAATAATTCGGGAGATTCGTGAGTAATAACCAAAAATTTGCTTTCAGGTTTAATTAAGGATAGCCGTTTGAAAAAGGCTATCATTTCCAGAGGGAGATACCAGGTACTGAAACTTCCCAAATAAGCAAGTATGAAATCTGATGTTTTTAATCCAAGTTTTTTTCTCCAGTTATCTGCAGCGGATGCAAGAATTAATGCAGGATTGAAGTGATCCGTGTCTACACAACAAGGTATAACCTGAATCATTGGTGGATTGGTTGTGTTTGGATTTAACCCCTTGATTACAGGGCAGGCCTTATTCGTTAAAGATATAATTGCATCTGCATTTCCAAACAAGTCTTTTTCTCTTCCTTTGAAATAGTTATAAATATATCGATACAAAGGATTCTTCAAATTCCAGATGTTTCCATCTACTTTCTCATCTACCCATAGGCCTCTCATGTCAAATAGGAAGGGGATAGAAAACTCCTTCTTAATTTTTATTCCAACTAGCCCTGAAATATAACTTCTGCAATGAATTAAACTGAAATGATATTGCTTTTGCAATTTCCGCGCTAGCTGATGTATTTTATAAATATCAAGAATCGTGCTGAGTACAGGTGGTTTTTTAGTATATGGAAGAGGATGCCAAATAATATTATTTGCATTGCAAATGGAGGAAATATCCTTCTCCAATATTTTGAAATTTTCAGGTTTCTCAGCACTGATCAGATGTATGCTGTAACCGTTTGATGCCAGTCCACATAAATAGGGTAGAACCTGAGACTGCCCCAAAGGGTCTGTCATTCCGTCATATGAAATGTAAAGATGTTTGGCTTTAACACAGAAAGGTTGAATTTTATATCCTCTCAAAAGTAGTGGAAATTACTTTATTTCGTAAGTTCGTATCAAATAAACCATGCAGCACTATTCGGTCTTAGACTTTATTTTATTGCCAATATATCTCCTTGTTATCTTGATGGCTGCGAACATTTATGCTAGAAAGAAAAGAGAGGAGAATCCAATATATAATTATTTCATGTTGGGATTGATCGCTAAAATTGTTGGTGGTTTGGGACTAGCATTTGTGTATACCTATTTACTACCCGGGAGGCGATACTACTGAGTACTTTCGTAATGTAATCGCTGTCAAACGTTTGGCCATTATAGATTTCGAATCCTTTTGGCATGTGATGACGGAGCCGCCAACTACTGCTCATTTATATTATTTCAATAATGAAACCGGTTATGCAGTGTATAGCAGGGATCCAAAAGCCTGGGCGGTAGTGAAGCTGGCCTTTTTTATTGTGGCAGCGTCACTTCAAAGTTTTTTAGTGACAACAGTATTGTGCGCAACTATTTCTTTTGCAGGTATTTGGAGACTTTTTAAGGTGTTTGCCACTGAGTTTCCTGACTTGAAAAAGGAAATGGCTATTTCATTTTTATTCATTCCTTCTGTTTTCTTTTGGGGATCAGGATTACTGAAAGATACTTTTACATTAAGTGCATTAGGCTTTTTCTTTCAAGTTTATACAATATATTGGTTCGTAAAGAAAAAGTATTCGGTTCAATCATTGTTCTATTTATTGCAGGATATGTAATCACAGCAATTAAACCTTATATACTGGTGGGGTTGTTTCCGGCAATGATACTTTGGTTGGTACAATTGAATGTAGGAAAAATTAATGCAAAAACTTTAAGAGTCCTTGCAATCCCATTTGTAATGCTGGTAGGTATTGATTCGCCTATTTAATAATGCAATTTATGGGAGATTCATTGGCGAATATCAGGTAGATTCTATTCTTGAAAAAGCTAAAGTGACTCAACGGGACTTGAAAAGTGATTATTATCAGGGAAACTCATTTGATATAGGTGAATTTGATTCCACACTTCCCAGTATTTTAGGTAAATTTCAATTGCAACTTTTTCTGCGATTTTCCGGCCATTAATAATAGAAAGTAATAATATCTGTTATGTTCTTCTCCGGACTGGAAAATCTGATATTACTTATTTTCGCTATACGTGTTCTTATTCTTGTTCGATTTTTGGAATATTCCGGTTCTTTTCAGAAATCATTTGCTTACATTTTCACTTTTCTTTCAATATTCTTTGCATATTCCGTTGGATTATCAACAAGTAATTTCAGTCTTGTACGGTATAAAATACCATGCATACCTTATTTTGTAGCTTCCTGTATTTAATTCGACATTTAAAGTTAAAGGAAAACGAAAAATTAAATCTGGAAAGAAGAGATTGGGTGGATCAATCGCATTTTAGTTGACTTTATAATTTTATGCTTGAACATGATGGTCTTTGGCCCATTTGTGGAGAACAATAAGTAACCATAATCGATTGAATAAATAATTGTTTCCTGATAGAAATTGGTCAATGATTGTTTCACTTCTTCAGCTTTTACAAATCCTGTTTTTTTGATAAGATCGGGATGTAAATAGTCGTCGATTAAATATTTTAACTCATGCTTTAAGAGTTTATTTAAAGGAATGGAAAAGCCCTGTTTAGGTCTGTCAAAAAGCTGCTTAGGTACATATTGATAAAGAATTTCTTTTAGAATATATTTCGGTGTATTATCTCTGAATTTCAGATCCGGAGAAATATTAAGAGCATATTCAAGAACTCTATGGTCTAAATAAGGAACACGGGTTTCAAGTGAATATTGCATACTGGCCCGATCTACTTTTGTAAGTAGGTCGTCAGGCAGATATTATGTAATATCAAAAAGTGCCTGTTGTTCCATAGCATTGAGATGCCTGGAAGTTTTAGATTTATTATTCAGAATATCTGAAATGGGTTTTGAAAAATTATTTTCATTTTCCATAAAGTCATTCATGTATCCCGGAAAGGAAAATGGTTTTAGCGCAATATTAGAGATTTCTTTGTTAGAGAAAAAGTATTGCTCCTGTGAGAATATATGACCACTCCTGTTTAGGGAGGCTGAGGTGTCTATCATTTTGCCGATGCGCTGATATCTTGATGACATATGTCGTAAGATTTCTGAAGCAGGTTTTTTTAATAATTTATAGATGGGTGATGAAAGTCGTTGTGCCCATTGATAGGAACCATATCCTAAAAATAACTCATCCCCTCCTTCTCCTGAAAGTGCAACAGTAACATGCTCCTTTGCCAGTTTTGAAACAAGAAGAGTTGGAATTATTGAGGAGTCAGCATTGGGTTCATCATAGGCTTCAAAACCGGATTCTATAGAGTTCATCACTTCTTTATGTGAAATGATGAATTCATGATGATGGGTTCCAAGATGGGCGGCAACCGCTTTTGCATATACAGCCTCGTTCATTTGCTTTCTAAAAAACCAATGGAAAACGTATTAATTTTACTGTCTGATAGAGTTGTCGCAATGGCAGTTATGAGACTAGAGTCTATTCCACCACTAAGGAAAACGCCAAACGGAACATCGCTTCGAAGTTGATATCGAACAGAACTAATCAGTAAATCACTCAATTTTGAAATGGCTTCAGCTTTGTTTGTAACGACGGTTGAATGTAGTTTGTCTGATAAATTCCAATATTTAATACTTTCCAATCCTTCTTTGTTTAATTGAAGATAACAACCCGGATTTAGTTTGTATATATTTTCATAAATAGTGTGAGGTGCAGGTATAAAACCAAGATGGAGGAATTCGGCAATCGCATTTTTTTTTATATTCAGGGTTATTTCACTTATACTTTCTATGGATTTGAGTTCAGACGCAAAGGCTATATTTTTGCCATCCCAAAAATAAAACAAGGGCTTAATTCCAAGCCGATCTCTGAAAAGATAAAGTTCCTTTTCAAACGTGTCATAAATAGCAATGGCAAACATTCCGTTCAAATGATTTACAAAATCAACCCCGAAATGTAAGAATGCCTCTAAAATAACTTCTGTGTCGGAAGTAGTAGCGAATTTAAAGTCTTTGTTGCCGGGAAGTTGTAAAATGCGATTGCTGATTTCTTCAAAATTGTACACTTCCCCATTATAAACCATTACGTACCGTTTGTTAGAAGAAAACATCGGCTGATTCGCATTTACAGATAAGTCAATTATAGAAAGTCTGCGATGCCCAAGTCCACAAATGCCATCAAAGAAGTATCCCTCTGCATCAGGTCCTCTATGAACAAGTTTATTGGTCATAGTATAAAGCTGATCTTCATTATACACTGAATTATAGGAGAGAAATCCTGCTATTCCACACATGCTGAGTTTTACTTTAAGAAAGTTGAATGTTTAGGCATAATTAGATTTATTAAGAGATTTCTTTCCGTAGACTTTCTTTTGATTGCAAATGATTAATAAATTTAGTGAAGTTTATTTTGATGGGTGCTTTTACTTTTTATATCGCAGGATGGATATGCTCACTTTTTTCGGGCAAAAATCAAATGGAAGAGTGATAGGAGGAGATGTTTGCCAATGCCCAGCATTCTTCTGTCTATTATACATAGAGGATGAAGTATAATGGCTTTAAGTAGAAATTTAATTCCTTCAAATGGATGACCATCCAGGATTAAATGTAATGCTATATAGGTGTAAGAATGTGAAATGATGCGGTTTTCATATTTCCCATATTCCTGAAGCACTTTTGCATCCTGAAATATATAGTGGAGTAGCAACTTTTTTCTGGTGAGAGCTTTTCCGGTACTATTTGAATTACGCTTCTTTGGTCATGGGCAATTAAACATGCGGTAAGCGTTGCAGTAAGCCTGATGATAGAATACAGGTCGGCTTTTATTTAATAGGACGGTATTTGCATTCGAGAGATAGTTTGAATAATATTTATCATCTGAATCCAAAAATGTCACATAATCTCCTTTTGCAATTTCTACACCTCTGTTTCGTGCAGCAGCTCTTTCAGAATTTGTAATGTTTAGTATTTTGAGTCTGGAATCAGTAATGCTTCTTAACACTTCCAATGTATTGTCTGTGCTACCATCATTGACAACAATAACTTCAAAATTCGTATAATCTTGTTGAAAGACGGAATCAAGAGATTTTAATATAAGCCGCCCTGTTATAGGTCGGTATCACAATTGAAAAAAGAGATTATCCTTCATAAATACTGTACATTTTGAGTAGTGATTTTTCAAAACTAAATAAGTTCAACACATCTTCTCTTCCCTGTAAAACTAATTTCTCTTTAAGCGAATTGTTTTCACATAATCTTTTCAAAGCACTGTATATCGCTTCTGAATTTTGAAATGGAACAACTAAGGCGTTTTTCCATCAACTATAAAGTCCGGAGCAATACCGGATAACGTAAAGATCGACGGAATTCCTGCAGCAAGAGCTTCTATATATACCTGACCAAATGCTTCAACAGACGGATCTATTGGAGCGTGTATGAAGTAGTCAAAAATACTGTAGAGTGAAAAAAGATCTCTTTCAAATTCAATTTTTATGTAACTGTCGGATGGCAGTTTTTTGGGTTGAGATTTAAGTATTCTTTCAAAGGCAGGAATGATGTACTGCAGACCTTTAACTCAATAAATCTCGATATGACTCCAATGACGGGGCGCTTCCCCCTTTTATTGTATTTTTCCTTTAGTAAAGCAGAATTGGTTTTATTGATGTGTATAAAGTTTTCAAATTCGAATCCATGTGGAATAACAGCGACCTTAGTTGAGGGAACTTTTTCGGAATTTATGAGAACTTCAGCTACATTGTTGGAAATAGCAATTATATGTGTTGCGAGCGTATTAATGAATTTGTCAAATTTTACCATGTGCGGATAGTAAATCCGGTTATAGGTAGCATGATGCCTTGTATATATCCTCTTTTTTATAAATGCTATTCTTGCTGAAGCGAGAGAAATTAATCCTGCTTCCAGTAGGTGTGCATGAACGATATTCGGCTTATCTTTTAAAAATCTTACTATCAGACGTATGAATATTTTAAAGTAATCGAACTTATTTCTGCAGGGTAAAAATGTAGATTTTATTCCTTTACTCCTTAGTATCTGAAGCAGTGCCGGAGATGACTTACTTAAAAAGATAAAAGTTGGATCATACTTTGTAGAATCAATATATTTTGAAAGCCATAAAAAACCGAGTGAATAATCAACTCCGGAAATAATATACGTTATCTTGATTTTATCCTTCATTCCTTTACAGGAAACCTTCAGTGTATTTTAATTAATTGATTAACAATACTAAATTTTAAAAACAATATGCCGTTTATTGTTTTTTTTGTTGTTTGGCAATTTCAAAGATAGTTATTTTGGTTTATATATATATGGTTGATATTCAGTTGAAATTTTGAAATTATGATTGGATTTTCGTTGATCTTTATGAAGTTAAAAGTGAATGCCTGATGGTCGTAAACCATTTCCCTGTGTCATTGGATTATCACTTCAGACTTTCCTGATAAATGTATATTTGTGAATGATAAATTTCTATATTCAATCCATATACTCTTAACATGATGAAACACAGTAAGTGTATTTTATGTAATTCAATGGAAATTTCAGAATTGAAAGGTTATGAAAGGCATCAATTGAGTCAATGTAAGTCCTGCGGTTTTGTGTTTATGTCCAGAATACCAAGCATTGATGAACTTCATGATCATTATAAATTATATTCCTATGCTACTGATCGTACCGTTTCACCTTTGACTATTGATTCGTACAATAAGCTATTGGATGGTATGGAGAAGTACCGTAAGTTGAATACACTTATTGATGTGGGTTGTGGCAAAGGTTGGTTTTTAATTGAAGCTAGGAAAAGAGGTTGGAAAGTATATGGTACTGAATTCTCTGATGAAGCAATAAGGATTTGTATGGCTGCAGGTATTGAGATGACAAAAGGAGACTTGAGAGCGGAAGCGTTTGAAGGGTTTACAGTTTGATGTTGTTTTTTCATCGGAAGTCATTGAACATGTCAATAATCCCCGTACACAATTTCAACAAATGTTTGCTATTCTGCGTCCCGGTGGGCTATTGTATTTAACAACACCAAATTTTAACTGCTATCTAAGGTTTAAGTTTAAAGCAGATTATAATATTATTGAGTATCCCGAACATCTCGGTTATTTTACTAAGTCAACCCTGAATTTCGCATTAAAAGCTACCGGTTTTGTTAAGCGAAATTGCGAACGACCGGAATAAGTTTGGACCGCGCAAGTTATAGTAAAAATGCCGGGACTTCAGCAGCTGTTGTTCCTGTTAAATTGATACCAAGAGATGAATCGATTAGAGCTACTATGTCAAAAAACAGAATGATGTTATTAATAAAAAGTATGGCTAATTTCTTTCTTTCTGTTACCGGAATTGGAATTACGCTAAAAGCATCGTATCAAAAGCCCCTCTAGCTTATCTATTCTAAAGAACATAACACTGGAGTTCTTAAGCAGGTTTGTATAGATTTCTCAAAATACCTTTGTTCTTCGAGCTTTAAATATTTATAAGATGTTAAAGTTCGGGAGGTCGTTGGTTTCATAAACGTTTTGATTGAAATTGGGTGCTGAGTTTTCCATTGATCAAACGATGACGTTGTTTATTGTAGTTAAATGTATAATTTCGCTGGATTACTTATCAATCTTCGTGGATTGGGCTTTGAAGTTTGTCAATTGTAGGGTCAAACCATAGTAATGTCTTGACTTTAAGGTATTAGAATCTAAATAGGAATTTCCTTGTTGAACATTAAAAATTGCAGCAATAAATATGGATTATTTACGGTAATTGGATGTTTAGATATTTGCTAGCAATTTGATGAGTTCAGCACGTTCAACAAAGGTTTTAATTCTTACAATCGGCAATGGAATTAATGTGCTGATTAATTTTTTGACACTACCTTATCTCGTACGTACATTAAGTTATTTAAATTATGGGTCTTATGGACAGGTCTTAATGATTCTTGGATTGATTCAGGGAGTTTTCACTTTTAATCTGAATCAGGTCGCGAATATTTACTTCTCCGATAAAAAGTACGAATCAAAGGAAGTTTTTTCAACTTTGTTTAGAATTACCATTCTGTTGAGTGTTTTAGGTTCTGTTTTTATGATTGTATCAATTCCTATTGTTGAATTGGTTTTTTCGAATGATTTAATTCCACGATTGTTATTGTTGTCGTTATTGAATTTGTTTAGTCAAATTCCTATTCCTATTCTCATATATCAGTACTAATTTATTTTGGCAGAGTAAAGCATTACTGCAGCTATTTTAATTTTTCAAATATTTTTAAAGTAGCGGTCATGTTTTGTTCAATTAAATTTTTCGATTCAATTGAACTTATGATGATAGGATTAAGCATTGCCAGTTTAATACAAGTCATATTGTTATTTTATTCAGTTCCAGGAAGTTCGAAAGCTAAATTTTTATAGTAAGCCACTTGCAGGAAATTTTTAAAATGGCAACCCCTTTAGCCGTTTCCTCTTTAATTGAGAAATCACTTGTTTTACATTGACGGAATTATGATTTCGGCAATGTTAGGTACTACTGCTTATGCTTTTTACAGAGCCGGCGCGATTGAAGTGCCTTTCATTGCAACTTTGTATGGTGCGGTTTCTACTATTGTAATGCCAGAGGTAGCCAAGTACTTTGCAGATAAAATTATAAGAAATAGTTAAGTTGAAAAGTAGTGCTATTTCAACCACCGTTTTTTGTTTACCCGGTTTTGATATTACCTCCTGTTCTTTTCCTACCCTTTGGTTTCTTTTTACCTTTCTGAAAAGTATATAAATAGTGTTTTGGTATTTTCAATTTTAATTTGTCCTTGCTCATTCGAATAAATGATTATCAGGATGTACTGATTGTGAGTGGAAATAGTAGATTTATTTTTCAAGTCAGTGGTATTTACAACAATTTTAAATTTGATTTTAAATTATGTATTGATTAAAATGTTTGGTGTAGAAGGTAGTGCGTTGGCATTTATAATTTGCCTTGTAATTTTTGCAGGATTACTCACCTGGAAATCTATACGCATTATGAACTGCAAATTCACTGATCTGTTTGATTTACAATTGATTATTAAAATATCAATCGTTTCAGTCGCTCTGGTTTTAGCCGTGTATTCCCTCCATATTTATTTCTTTAAAGGAGTTTGGTTCATTATATTTGTTGCTCCTGTGTATGCGCTGATTGTCTTTTTTACAGGGGTTAAAATGAACTTATTGCATCCCGCATTACTGGAGAATTTGAAAATGAGGTTTGAAAAAATAAAGAAGCTGTTGAAATGGGCTTAGGAATACTAAATTATTATTTTAAGTCTATTGACAGGCCTTATTATATTCGGTTTGGTTCGAGACTCTTGTTGTTAAATTGGATCGTACAACGAATTTTCAGACAGAATGCTGAAGTTCCCTATTCCGTTCATTTTACAAATAAAATTACTGGTTGGCAGTATTGCCATTTTGAAGACGATATTGCATTAGCAAACTTATGTGTCAGTACCGGAGCCTATATCGCAGCATTTGAGGGAACCTCTTTGCATGTTGGTGCGGGCACCATATGGGCTTGTAATGTATGTATCCAAACTGTTAATCATGTGGCCGGAGATCTTTCAAAGTTTGAGCGAGCGTCAGTTAGTATTGGTCGTAATTGCTGGTTGGGTAATGGAGTCGTAATTACAGCAGGAGTAACACTGGGCGATAATGTGGTGGTTGGTGCAAATGCGGTCGTGACTAAATCTTTCCCTCAAATGTGGTAATTGGTGGAGTACCTGCAAAAATACTTAAGGAGGTTGGAGTTGGATCAGTATAGACCGGGGTTTGTTTTTCAAGCCTGCAATTAAATAGTGGGGAGAGTTGTTTATTTTAGATAGTTATAATTATGAGGGGATTTGAAGTAGTGCGGGTTCTGAAAAGTCAGAAAAGGAATCAGGGTGTTGATGTGTTTCGAGGAATTGCTATTCTGGCAGTTGTGCTTTATCATTTTAATGGATCACTTCCTTTTGGTTACTTAGGGGTGGATTTGTTTTTTGTGGTTTCCGGATTACTTGTTGGTGGATTGTTGACGAAGGAATTTTTTGCCAATGGTCGTATTCATTTTTTTAGATTCATTCTGCAACGTGGATTTAAATTTGGCCATCTTACTATGTATTTTTTTTTTTGGGAACAGTACTTGCATTTTTTTTCTACAGGAATTCGCATCCGGATCAAATTATTCCCCTTTGGGATATGAAAAGGTATTTACTTTTTTATCAGAATTATACAGGTTTGCCTTTTCATTGGAGTTTTGATCACGTTTGGTCACTTTGCGTTGAAGAACATTTTTATATTCTTTTGCCGCTGATGTTTCTGTTTATTCAAAGATTTGTTGCAGAGAAACAAAGAAAAATTATGTTGTACTTTTTGTAATCGCTACAATATTCGCCGGAGTGGGATTTAAAGCTGTGTCATGGTATTTTACGGATGGAAAAGACACGTATTCAGCAACCCATAATCGACTAGATGGATTAGCATGGGGAGTTTTATTGAATTTGATTATTTATGACCATGGCCATCGAATTAAGTCTTACCCCTATTTGAAAGGGATATTCTTAATTGGTTTAATGTTCTTTTTAGTAGTATTTATGTTTCTAATGTATTTAATAGCGAGCTATACAACAGGGTGTTTCTTCCTTCACTTGTACCCATTGCGTACTTTCTGATGCTCATGGCTGTTTACTATATGGATTTTTCCGGATGGCTTCCGGTACGATTTATAGCGTACTATAGTTATAATTGGTACTTATGGCATCCCGTTTTTGTCTATTTTATTTACGATATTTTTGGGGATACTCTACTTGGCTTGTTTATTTATATAATACTTTCTTTTTTAGTAAGCGTTATAATGACAATTACTGTCGAAGAGTTTTTTCTGAATCGGAGAGAGAAAATTTTGAACAAGTGGTTTATTTAGAAGCTTTGTGGGTGAGCCCGATAAAATGAATAGTGTGGAATTGTGGTTATTTCTTCTGCATTTACGAATTGAATGATATTCAAAACGGTTTTCTATTATTTTTATAAGCTTGATGGAATAGGTTTATGCTGCTAAGCTGATTATAATGATCCCGTGTTTTAAGATGTAAATTTGATGTCTTTTATATATTTTTGTTGTGATCAGTTAACTCTATGTGTGGAATTGCGGGAATATTTAGTAAGAATGAAGACGATGTAAGTCAAGCAAAGCTCACACTTATGTCCGAGAAGATTAAACACAGAGGACCTGACGGATTTGGGTATTGGATTTCGGAGGATGGTGAATTAGGGTTTGCACACCGGAGATTATCCATCATTGATCTGGATGTTTCTGCCAATCAGCCCATGCACTTTTTAGATCGCTATACAATTGTTTTTAATGGAGAGATCTATAATTATATTGAGTTAAGAGAGTTTTTAAAGAGCAAAGGGTATTCGTTCAGAACAAGTTCAGATACAGAAGTGCTACTCGCATTATATGATTTTAAAGGAGAGCGTCTTCTCGAGGATCTGGATGGAATGTTTGCATTTGTTATTTATGATAATGTAGCAGGTTCTTTATTTTGTGCCAGGGATCGTTTTGGTGAAAAACCATTTTACTATTTTAAAGAGAATGGAATGTTTCTTTTCGCTTCAGAGATGAAAGCGTTGTGGGCAGCAGGTGTGCCAAAAATTCCGAATAACAGGATGATTTATTTGTATCTGGCATATAATACGCAGCATAATTTAAAGCAACCTGATGAAACTTTTTTATCAGAATATATGGCAGCTCGAACCTTCGCATTGTTTGCTCATCGATAAGGATCATAAAATCGTTAAAAAGAAGTATTGGGATATTGATTTAAAAAATCGAAATACCACTATTTCTATCGACGAAGCGGCATTAAAGTTTACTGAACTTTTTACCAAATCTATCACCCGTCGTCTAAGATCGGACGTGCCTGTGGGATCTAGTTTGTCAGGGTGCCTGGATTCATCAAGCATAGTAATGCTTATTGATCGTATAAAGTCTGGTGTGCAGATTCAAAAGACATTCTCTGCCCGATTTGATGGGTTTGTTAGAGACGAGGGCAAATACATTGAAAAAGTGCTTTCTAAAATTAACGTACAACCTTTTTCATGTCTTTTTGACACCGAAAGTTGATAGCTGAATTGGATAAAGTTTGTTACTATCAGGAAGAACCTTTGGAAGTACAAGTGTTATTGCGCAGTGGGAAGTGATGAAACTCGCAAAGAAAAATGATATCACTGTTTTAATGGATGGTCAAGGTGCCGATGAAGTGCTTGCAGGGTATTTCTATTATTTTGATAGTTTCTTTAGTTCTCTTTTTCGAAATGATAAAAGTGAATTCTTTCGACAAAGAAGTTGTTTCAAAGAACTTTACGGCAGAAAACATAACTTTCAATGCTTCTATGATGTTGGATACTTTTTTTACCCAAGGCAAGCCTTTCTTCGTGAGGTTAAAAATAAATGGGTTCCATCAGAATATTTGAAGCAATTTCATTCCGATTTTTCTCATGAATATAGAAATATGACTTTTAGATATGAACATTCTAATGACTTGAATGAATCTTTGTATTTCATACTATTTAAAGGAGGACTGCGAAATTTATTGCGTTATGCTGATCGTAATGCAATGGCAAATAGTGTAGAAGTCAGGTTACCTTTTCTGTCTCATGAACTTGTGGAATTTGTTTTTAGCCTACCTGATAATTTTAAATTACGAGATGGCTGGACAAAGTTTTTATTGCGCGAGTCAATGAAGAATATCTTACCTCAGGAGATTTGCTGGAGGAAGGAAAAGGTAGGCTTTGAGCCACCGGCCTATAAGTCGATAAATGCCGAAAGTATTCAGTTGGGAATCGAAATGCTTGCCGGTAGAAATTTATTGAATAGAAAGAGTGCGCTGGAGAGTTTGTCGTGGGAATATGTTCAAATCTCAAAGCTGTTTTCATGAAGAAGAAGAGAATTTTATTTGCCGCATTGGATATAGGTTATCGGATTGAATTGTATACTAAATTTATTCAGACCCATCTTTCGGATCAATTACAGCCGGAATCCTTTACGAAGTTTAAATTAGCTGAATCACATTATAAAACCAGTTATGATTACGTATGCGCAGTGGATAAGCACAGTAAAGTATACGTTTATTTCTATACTTTTTTCTTTTTTCTTTATAGTCTCTTTCGTTTTGATGTTTTTCATTTTTTTTCCGGTGAAACATTGTTGACGAGGAAATTGCGTCGCTTTGAATTTAGAATGTATAAATTATTTGGTAAGCGAATTGTAATGCATTTTGTCGGTTCGGATATCAGAAGTCCAGAGTACTTGTTTTGGAAGGATAAGAATTTGGTGGAATTTTTGAATGGAAATCGTGACTTCCCTTTAACATTGCCCTGGCAGGATGCTTTGATTAAAGATAGTATGGACTTTGCTGATAAAATTTTGGTGTCTACACCTGACTTATTATCAATTATTCCTACCGCTAAGTATTATCCTGTTCTTATAGATTTTGATAAATTTGTAAGTGAGTCCGGTGGTTTAGGTGTAAGTAGTCACAGTGATGCCAATGATAGAAAATATACAATTTTGCATTCGCCTTCTAACGCTCGTGTGAAAGGTACAAAGTTTATTCATGACGCATTGGAGGAACTGAAAGGGGAGTATAAGGAGGAAGTGGAGACAATTACGCCCGGAATCAGAATTTTGAATTCAAAGAAGTTGTATAGTGTATCCAGGTATGAATTGTTTGAATTACTGAAAAAATCAGATGTGTTGATTGACCAACTGGTTATAGGATGGTACGGACTTCAAAGTATGGAAGCTCTTCTGAGTGGAGATGTAGTTCTTTGTTATTTGGAAAGTGGACTTGAGAAGTATTTATACCCAGGTTGCCCTGTAATCAATGTAAATGCTATTACACTTAAGGAAACTTTAACCAAATTAATTAACGAGAAAAAGCGGTTAGCAGCATCCGAGATCGAAGCAAAATATTGCATGGGTGAAAAGTACCATACTATAGAAAACAATCATGAGCCATTATTGGAGGCTTGGGGATAGATCTAAATCAGGTGGGATAGTTGAATTAAAACAATACGATTTTTTTCCCTTCCTTTTATCATTAGGTGTGAAAGTCTTTTGTTTTAAAATGTGGCTATTACTATTTTTTGTATAGATGGATTGTATCATTGGTTATATTGAATTGTGAAAAGTATGAAAGAAGATGTGATTTTATTTGGTCTTTGATCGAAAATTCGAGCTGCAATCGTAATAGGGAATCTTTAAACTCACGCAGATGAAACCCGGAAAGTTGATTTTTTTTAATTTCTTTAGGAATATCCTGAGATTGCTTTCTATGGATAGAGCATTACCATTCTTGACAAGTGGAAAGGGCTATACTAATTTTTTCGTCAAATGTATTCCTCAAAATTATCAATACCCACCTCGAACATTCAGAAAGGTGGTCCGACATGGTGTGGGATATAATTTGGATATTTCAGAATACATGGAGTGGGTGATTTATTTTGATTTGAATGTGGAACATCGTAGTGAATTATATCCACTTATTAAACCCGGTTTTGTTATTTTCGATGTAGGTACCAATATCGGTGAAACATTAATGAGTTTTGCAAATTTGGTGGAAAAGGCGGATTCGTTTTTCGGATTTGAGCCGGTCCTACGTATGCTAAGTGTTTAAAACCTTGCCCTCAATTCTTTTCGAATGTTAAAGTGGAGAATATTGCCCTTTCTGATAAAGCTGAAAACTTTTTTTTGATCCATTGACTTATAATAATAGTGGGGTATCTTCATGCGTAAGGATGCGGAGCAAAAGGGGGGATGGTTGAAGCTATTACACTAGATGAATTTGTGGAAAGAAATAGTACGTCACTCGATTGGATTTTCTTAAAATTGATGTGGAAGGATTTGAATTCAATGTACTTAAAGGCGCTGCAAATTCCTGTAAGAAATTCAGACCGGTATTATTCATTGAGGTGAATAGCCTGAATCTTCCAGACAGGAGTGACATCAAAAGATTTAATTAATTTGATTGTTTCATATGGTTACCATATTCACAAAGTG
>JADKIC010000025.1 GCA_016721435.1 Bacteroidota bacterium | reverse complement strand
CCGCATTATCTTAAGCGCTTCCCCAATAGTTGCCTCTTCGGTCATAGTGACAGGATCCTGGATCATACCGCTTTCACTTCGCTTAACTTTACGGACTTCGGCTGCCTGGCGTTCAATACTCAGGTTTTTATGAAGCACACCAATTCCGCCTTCCTGCGCCATCGCAATAGGCCATAGCAGATTCCGTAACCGTATCCATGGCAGCCGAAATAATGGGTGCCTTTATCGGAATTTTTTTAGTAAAATAGCTGGAAGTGTCTGTTTCCCTTGGCATTACCTCGGAATAAGCCGGGACAAGTAAAACGTCGTCGTAGGTAAGGCCTTCGCCAATAAACTTTTGATCTGATTTCATAGGATGATCGCGGATATTGGCATGCAAAAATAGGATTATTTCGCTATGAAATTTTTCAATTTCATTTATTCATCTTTAAGTTCTTTAAATTTAATGTTTAAGTGTGAATAGGAGTTCATTATAGCCCGGTTTAAATAAGAAGAGCCCTTTCTTCACGAAAAGGCTCTTCTTATGGAGAGAATTAAATTATTCTATAATCAATTTTACAGATTTCGTCAGACCTTCTGTTTGAAGTTCAACAAAGTAAATACCTGACGCATACTGTTCAACACTCATTTCAATCTGATTCATTCCTATGTTGGAAGAGCCTTTTTGAGAATAAATGAGGCGTCCGCTAACGTCTGTTAAATTCAATTGATAAGGTGAAGGGTTTATCATGTTGAAGCGGAGTAGGGTATTGGAATGTGCAGGATTTGGGTAGAGTGACAAAACTTCATCATTGCCGGTTTCTCCAAAACGAATGCAATTACCCGGATTTACAACAATTCCATTCAGAACTCGTGCAGGGCTACTTCCACAACTATTTGAAGTTATTACTGAAACCTGTAAACCTGAAGCAGTAGTTGCTCCATAATTTACAAATATTTCCTTAGAACCTTGACCGGAAACCAGCGTCACACCTGTTGGTACAGTCCATTGATAATTACCGGCACCGGTAACTGTATTTACTTCATACTTCACATTGACTTGACCATTGCAGATGCTGATATCTCCAATGATGGGTGATGCTATTCCCGGTGCGCCCTTTACAGTGAGACTTCTGGCAGGTCCATCTCCACAGCCATTGTTCCCTGTTACGGTAACTGCTCCACTGGTAAAGTTTGCATCGAAATCAACTAAAATGGAATTGGTACCTTGACCATCCATAATGGTTGCACCTGCAGGCACAGACCAGGTATAACCGGATGCCATTGGTAAAAGGGCTACTAAGTAAGCTACACCGGTAGCGCCGCAGAGGCCATTGGCAAAACCACTAATAGCGGTAGGAGTTGCTGGAGTATTTAAAGTTGTAGTTCGTGTTCTCACCGGACTGGCACCGCAAACGTTAACTGCACTGCAGGTAATAGTTCCACCTGCAAATGTATTATCAGCACTTACCTCAATAACATTGGTGCCGGTACCTGAGGTTATTGTTAATCCCGCGGGTAAATTCCACTGATAAGAAGAAGCTCTTGCCACTGCAAAAACAGAATAAGTACCGATATCGCCCGGACATAATTTCACAGGTCCGGAAATGGAAGAGGGTCTAACCGGAGAAGTGTAGTTGATATCAATTGCAAGCGAGGAAGATTGACCATTTCCGCAATTATCAACCGGGGATACGGTAATATTTCCCACAATGCCATCATGAACGGCAAATGGAGTCCACGATACAAATATTGAAGTTGTTCCTTGTCCTGATAAAATATTCATAGTGGAAGGAACTGTCCATGAGTAGGAATTGGCACCGGGAACAGCAGCAATACTAAATGTGGCAGAACCGGTTTGCACGGCCATACATTGCGCACCCGGACCGGCAATAGGTCCTGCTGCAAGTATAGAACCGAGATCCGTAATTCCATCACAGTTATCATCTATGCCATTACAAATTTCTGTTGCACCCGGATTCACAGCAATATTGTTGTCATCACAGTCCGTATTGTCAGCAACATATCCGGTAGGAGGAAGAGGGTTAGAGGAGATGGTAGTTACTGCAGGATCCCCGTAACCATCCAGATCATTGTCCAGATAATACGTATAGGTAATACAGTTCTCGTCAGTCTGACCGTCACAATTGTCATCAATCAGGTTGTTGCACACTTCAGTAGCACCGGGGTTTATAGAGGAACTTCCATCGTTACAATCGGTATTGTTTGTTACGTACCCGGCTAATGATCCTTCACAGGAAGTTGTCAGATTGGATGGATCTCCATAAGTGTCACCATCGGTATCAGCATAGAAAGTAGTAAACAATAAACCATCATCTGTTAGTCCGTTGCAGTCATCATCAATACTATTGCAGGTCTCGGTTGCTCCGGGATAGATTCCAGGATTGGCATCATTACAATCCGTATTGTCGGTTACATAACCTGGTAAAGAAACCAGGCAGGATTGGGTTGAAGAAGAGGGGTCTCCATAGCTGTCAGTATCAACATCAGCATAGAAAGTAGTCAATACACCCTCATCAATTAAACCATCACAATCATCATCCAGACCATTGCAAATTTCAATAAGTGCAGATGCAACAACAGAGGCAGGACTCACATTGTTCTTTGTAAAATAATAAAGGTCAGGATACCCATATTGATATCCTCTAAAAATGAAGTAGGAAATGTATTTTGTAGTACAGCTATTACAATAGCGCATATCATAATAAGTGAGATGCTCCCCAATTTGAGTGGAGTTGCCAAAATAATAACCATCTCCTGTACCCTGATAAAGTTCAAGCAGGTATTGCGTATTTTGGGTCAGCCAAACCGGGTTACTTAAATTGCCATAACTATACTGTGTCGCAGGACCGTTAACTACCAACTGTGAAATTATGTTTTGGTTAACGTAATCGAATAAAGTCACATAACGGGGAGTTCCATTAGGCTCATTTTTTCCGAAATGTGTAACCAGAATATCTTCGTTCGGGCTAAAGCGGAAGCCTCTTTGTGAATTTTCAACTCCTCCCGGAGTTCCGGAATTAACACTATCCGTTGAAGAATGAGGGCCAAAAAATGTACCGGGAATAAAGCTGGCATTACTGGCCAATGGGTTTCCATGATACATGTAAATGGTTTTGCTGCCTGAAGCAGGTAGGTTATCAATTTTTACCCATACGACCGTAGTGCTTGTATTCAATCCGGATTCTATCCAATGATTATAGAGGAAGGAGCCCTGGCAATCAGAACCAAATCGTAAATCTTCTCCTCCTGCCAGCAATGTATTGGCAGCAATCAGACTTTGTGTGTTAATCTCTAAACGCAGTTGGTAATCAGTGAGTGTATTCCCTGAATTTTCTGTAATAACAAATGAACTGATGTTTGACCATCCTATGGGCTGTGCATGTGAAACTGATGGTATTTGCAGTAGGAAGTAGCAAATACTAAAAAACCAGATTTTACTTCGAAGAAGGTAGAATTTAATGTTCATGGGTTCAATTGGTTTTGATTTAGGACAGCAAGCTAAGAAATCTTTTTTAATTGCAAAAACAATTGAAAAAGAAAATTATCAATTGTTGAAAAAATGCATATGAAATGGAAAACATTTGAACTGAAATAAAAGGTGTTTCATCAACTTGAAATGTGATTCATCACCGGCTATAAAAAACGGAGGCCGCCCATCCCTGAGCGGCCTCACCACGCGTTGACCGGAATTTACCGCAACAGAGTCACGGATCCGCTCTTCTCAATCTCCTGACCATTGGTTCCAAAAATTCGAACGGTGTACACATAGGTACCCTCAGGAGCGATTTTATCATTGTATAACCCATTCCAGCCTTCACCGGGTATACGGGTTTCATAAACTTTTTGTCCCCATCTGTTAAATACAGCAAAGAAGTAATTCTTCGCATCTATGTAGATGAATTCCGGTTTAAAGATAGGGTTTTTTCCACCGGGTGTGAATGCACTCGGTATAAATAAGTGAGGCTCTTGCACTAAACAGAAGATATTGGAACTGCTGGTGTCTGTAAAGCCATAGGTATTTCCTGCCCCTTCATAGGCTTCAATCCGATAGCAGAATCTTCCATTGTAATTGGGATACTTGTACAATTCTGTCACATCATCATTGTATTCAAGGATACCATTATTCACAGTCACAATAGGTGTCGGACTCCAGATACCATCCACACTACGGAAGAGGGAATACTTGCTGACATCTCCCAGCCATTCTTCATAGTAATTCCAAACCAATTCGTTGATCAGGTTGAATTCAGGTTTACCGGATAACAGAATCGTACGACCTACATTACTGATCAGGACATCATTTCCGCAGGAATCTATTGTAATAACTCGGTAATAATAACTGTATTGGTCAGTCCTTGCTGAGAAGTCATTGAAGGTGATGATCGGATCACCGGTATAACTAATAGCACCCACAGTGATAAACGGTCCATTTTTCTCAAAGGCTCTCTGAAGTTTGTATTTTGAAACATCAGGATTATCCGCTGTGTCTACTAAACATTCCACTACAACACGTCTTACGTCGACAACAGTAGCTTTTTTAAGATAGCTGAACGTAGGTAAGGTCAGGAGATTGGCTATTTCACAAGCTTTGTTGGATGAAGCCGTTCTTGTTACCGTGTTTCCTTGTGCCTGAACATAATAACAGTATTCAGACCCATTGTTTAATGTCGTATGGCTATAAGTAATATTTGATCCGGGAACAGAAGCAAGGAAGCTGAAAGGTGCTCCATTTTCGCTGACATAAATATTGTACTG
The DNA here is from genome assembly GCA_016721435.1 of Bacteroidota bacterium. Taxonomy (GTDB): domain Bacteria; phylum Bacteroidota; class Bacteroidia; order AKYH767-A; family OLB10; genus JAJTFW01. Next base: position 83,798 of record JADKIC010000025.1, on the reverse strand, counting down.
CGCTACACTGTTCACCATATTGATGTAAGGATTCCAGCGAAGATCAATAGCACTTCTGCAGATATCAAGTTTAGCAGTTATGAATAAGGTATTGTGACTCGTTCCGATATTGCTGATATTTCTGCAACTATCGTAGGCAGCTATACTGTAACGTTGCAAGGCGAATTCAGCAGCCGAATTGTTGTGCAGGAAGTAAGAAGCATTAATGCCTACAACACTTCCTATCGAATCCCAGGATGCCCCATTGAACTGATAAATGATATAACCCACTACATCGCCTGATGGACTTGGTAACCAGCTTACACTTACCTGTGATGGATTCAATGGATCCAGACTTACAGTATCCAACAGTGAAACAGTAGGTCGGGTAATGTCTCTGAATAAGTCTCCATCCGTGGAGGAATTACTGGTACAACCTACCAAATCACCGGTCTCTACGCGATAGTTAATAATGGCTTCAGACATTGATGGTATCAAACCACTGATACACCGGTGCAGTGGTTGATCCAATTACACTCCAGGTACCCAGTGGATATTCCTTATAGACTGCATAGTTCTGAGTAGCTGTTGCCAATTCAGGATTATGCAAAGGATTCCATGTAATAACAGCAACACCATTGTTGTTGAACACATCTACTTTGATCGTTTGTAATGTATCTGATCCCGGAGAAATTTCCTGTCCGCAATCAGTTTGAGTGGTCATGAAGTAGAATATGGATGCAGCTTGTGCATTGGCACCTGCATCCGTATAGGTAAGCGTATTGTAGTTGCTAATGGTTGTTACGGGCACATAAGGTCCATTGATAGAGGAAGATTTGTAAATGGTGTAATTGCCAAAACGCATTCCGGTATCCACCGGAGCTACCCAGGTGAGAATTACATTTCCATTGGTTTGAACCGAAGCACAACGCGGGGAAGGTGGGGCAGGAATTGTGTGATCAACAAAGATCTCCCCATCCACATTCGACAAGGAAGTACATCCCTGATTATCTCCTATACTCACTCTGTAATTGATAGAGTCAATACACAGTACTAAATTTTCCTGCCAGCTCGTAGTGTTTACATTCGCCACAACCGACCAACTGCCTGAACCACCCGGATTCTCTTTCTCGATGATATACGTGTTGGTAGAGGTGGGTAATAGTGGATTTGTCACTGCATTCCAATTGAGGGTGGCAATGGTTGTATTTCCACCACTTACTACAAGACAAACTGTGCTGATGGCATTTCCATTCTGATGGATGATCAATCACATTTCCGATGTAGGTGAAGTTATTCGTATCTACATTTGACTCGCTTGTACAACCGGAATTGTCTACAAGTACTACTCTGTGTAATAAAGTAGTGTCACAATTATTTATGACTTCGTTGGCGGTTAAACCTAATGTTGAAGTTAATAAGGTTAAACTGTTACCGGTGAGATAGGATGTCTGTACATCATATCCGGTCGCAGCGGAAGTCGGTAATAAAGGATGAGCATTCCAGTTGATGGTCGCTTGTCCTAATACTCCTGTAGTTGTAACATAAATCGAATTTAAAGTAGTACTTGTTGCGCCATTATCCACTTGTCCGGTACACCCGCTTTGTGAACGCATGTAATAGCTGTAGGATTGCGCATTACCATTGGCAAAGGCGTCCGTCCAACTTACCTGATTGAAGTTGCTGACAGAGTCATACAACACGAATCCCGCTCCGCTGTTTCTGTAAATTTCAAATTCATTGAAGTTAACACTTGAACTGAGTGGTGTTAACCATTCCAACTGAATCTGTCCGTTAGGCAATACACTGACACAACGTAAATCAGGATTATCAACTACATTTCCTAAATAAGTAAACGTGTTGGTATCAATATTCGATTCACTGGTACAACCGGAGTTGTCAGCTAAAACGATTCTATGCAACAATGTGGTATCACAATCATTGATGACTTCATTGGCGGTTAAGCCAAGTGTTGAGGTCAATAAGGACAAGCTGTTACCGGTGAGATAAGAAGTTTGTACATCGTATCCTGTCGCAGCAGAAGTAGGCAATAGGGGATGCGCATTCCAGTTGATGGTGGCTTGTCCCAATACTCCGGTAGTAGTGACATAGATGGAATTTAAAGTAGCACTTGTTGCTCCATTATCCACCTGTCCGGTACATCCGCTTTGTGAACGCATGTAATAGCTGTAGGATTGCGCATTACCATTGGCAAAGGCATCTGTCCAACTCACCTGATTGAAATTGCTGACAGAGTCATACAATACGAATCCGGCTCCGCTATTTCTGTAAATTTCAAATTCATTGAAGTTAACACTTGAACTGAGCGGTGTTAACCATTCCAATTGAATCTGTCCGTTTGGCAGTACACTTACACAACGCAAATCAGGATTATCAACTACATTTCCTAAATAAGTGAATGTGTTGGTGTCAATATTCGATTCACTGGTACAACCGGAGTTGTCAACTAATACGATTCTATGCAACAATGTGGTATCACAATCATTGATGACTTCATTGGCGGTTAAACCAAGTGTTGAGGTCAGCAAGGATAAACTATTTCCGGTGAGATAGGAAGTTTGTACATCGTATCCGGTAGCAGCAGAAGTGGGTAACAAGGGATGTGCATTCCAGTTGATGGTGGCTTGTCCTAGTACTCCGGTTGTAGTGACATAGATGGAATTTAATGTAGCACTTGTTGCTCCATTATCCACTTGTCCGGTACATCCGCTTTGTGAACGCATGTAGTAGCTGTATGATTGCGCATTACCATTGGCAAAGGCATCTGTCCAGCTCACCTGATTGAAATTGCTGACAGAGTCATACAATACGAATCCGGCTCCGCTATTTCTGTAAATTTCAAATTCATTGAAGTTGGCACTTGAACTGAGTGGTGTTAACCATTCCAATTGAATCTGTCCGTTTGGCAGTACACTTACACAACGCAGATCAGGATTGTCAACTACATTACCGAGATAAGTAAACGTGTTGGTATCAATATTAGATTCGCTGGTACAACCGGAGTTGTCAGCTAATACGATGCGATGCAACAACGTGGTATCACAATCATTGATGACTTCATTGGCGGTTAAACCAAGTGTTGAGGTCAGCAAGGATAAACTGTTTCCGGTGAGATAGGATGTCTGTACATCATATCCGGTAGCAGCTGAAGTAGGTAACAAGGGATGTGAATTCCAGTTAATGGTGGCTTGTCCCAATACTCCGGTAGTAGTGACATAGATGGAATTTAAAGTGGCACTGGTTGTTCCATTATCTAATTGTCCGGTACATCCGCTTTGTGAACGCATGTAGTAGCTGTAAGATTGTGTATTCCCATTGGCAAAGGCATCTGTCCAACTCACCTGATTGAAATTGCTGACAGAATCATACAATACAAATCCGGTTCCGCTGTTCCTGTAAATTTCAAATTCATTGAAGTTGGCACTTGAACTGAGTGGTGTTAACCATTCCAGTTGAATCTGTCCGTTAGGAAGTACACTCACACAACGCAGATCAGGATTGTCAACTACATTTCCTAAGTAAGTAAAGGTATTGGTGTCCACATTCGATTCGCTTGTACAACCGGAGTTGTCAGCTAAAATGATGCGATGCAGCAATGTGGTATCGCAATCATTGATGACTTCATTGGCTGTTAAACCAAGTGTTGAGGTCAGCAAGGATAAGCTGTTTCCTGTGAGATAAGAGGTCTGTACATCATATCCGGAAGCAGCAGATGTCGGTAACAACGGATGTGAATTCCAGTTCATGGTAGCTTGTCCCAAAACACCAGTAGAAGTAAGGTAAATGGAGTTTAATGTTGCGCTGGTACTACCATTGTCCAATTGACCACTACAACCGCTTTGACTGCGGATGTAATAGCTGTAGGATTGCGCATTACCATTGGCAAAGGCATCTGTCCAACTTACCTGATTGAAATTGCTCACCGAGTCATAAAGTACAAATCCTGCTCCGTTATTCCTGAAAATTTCAAACTCATTGAATTCATCACTGGAACCTGAAGGGGTAAGCCATTCCAATTGTATTTGTCCGTTAGGAAGTACACTGATACAACGTAAATCAGGATTAGCAACTATATTACCAGTAAAGGTGTAAGTGTTAGAGGCAACGTTTGATCGTGAAATACAACCAAAGGAATCGTCAACAGTAACCTGATGGTTAATTAATGTATCACAATCATTGATGGTTTGCGGATAGACTAATTGAACAGTATCACCAATTAATTGAAGGTTCCTGCCGCATTGTAAGTGGAATAAACATTGTATTGACCGTTTACCGTTGTAGCAGGTAATGGAGTAGAAAGGGCAACCAACTGAGATTGGCTTGTCCAATGACACCTGCAGTGGTGAGATAAATAGAATTTAAAATGTTTCCATTTAGCCCGTTATCTTCCTGACCGGTACAACCACTCTGTGTAACTAAATAGTAAGCATAAGATTGCGAATTTCCATTTGCGGTGTTATCGGTAAATGTGTTGATGGCACTATTGGATACAGAGTCCAGAAGAGCGAATCCTGTTCCGTTGTCTCTCCAGATTTCATATTCATTAAAATCAGCGAAAGATACCGGTCCCGGGTTTTCCCAGGTTAATAAAATCGAACCATTCGCATTTACACTTACACATCGTAGCGTTGGATTGCCAATGATATTTCCCAGATAAGTGAATACATCATTATCCGCTGAACTGATGGAGGTACATGGAGCATTATCATCTAACTCAATTCTGTACTCCAATGGAACGTTACAGGTAGTTATCGTATCTCTAAAAGTGAGATTGGCAGTCGTTCCTATTTGAACATAGGCACCAATTCCGGTCGACCTTCTCATTACTCTGTATGGTCCTGCTGCTGATGCAAGCGAAGGAGTATGCATGGCATTCCAGGTAAGATCAGCGAAACCTAAGGTGGCATTACTTACACTCAGCAACATGGAAGCAAGTGTGTCGCTCGTTGAGCCGTCAGAGGTGATACCGTCACAACCGGACAGCGATTTCATATAATAATACTGTACACCTGCATTTGCATTAGCTCCAACATGTAACCAGGTGGTAGTTGCGTAATTGTTAACAGTACCGACAAGAACATAGGGTCCGGCAGGCGTGGAAGCATGATAAATTTGAGCAGCGGCAAAGAAATTATTTGGATCAGCAGGAGCTACCCATGAAATCTGTACATCGCCATTGGCCTGAACGGCTAAACAACGAATAGAAGGATTGTCAATAATATCTCCTCCTGAAGTGAATTGATCTTCATCAACGGATGATTTTGAAAAACAGGCAGAAGCATCACCAATATCCACTCTGTATTGAATCAGGGTATCACACAATACAATAGTATCCCGATAGGTGGTGTCAATTGTATTTCCAATTACTGCCCATGCACCGGGAGGAACTCTTCTGTTTATAATATAGGTTCCGGTGCTCGTTGCCGGTAAAGGTCTTCGAAGCGGATTCCAGTTTAAATCTGCAAATCCAACTGTACCGTTATTCAATGAAAGTAACATCGAAGCTAACGTATCACTGGGTATAGTGGTGGATTCCTGGAGGTTAGTAGCATCACAACCCGCTGTTAAAGTCAAATAGTAGTAATTTATCTGGTTATTCGCATTCGCACCAACATGTGTATAGGCATTTGTAGAGTAAACACTTACATTACCGATTTTGACATAGGGTCCGTTGCGAACCAGGGAATGATAAACGCTGTATTGAGAGAAATACTGAGCAGTATCAAGACTTCCTACCCAACATAATGCCACATCTCCGTTAGCAAGTACTTCGGTAGAGCGAAAGGAGGGTGATGTAATATTAGGCACCGCACTTTGAAGCAACGCGCCGTCAATATTAGAGCGGGAAACACAGTTGGCCGTGGAGGTATCTACGACATGGATTCTGTAGTTAATCGAGTCCGCACAAACAAAAACAGGGTCAAGATAAGTCGTGGAAGTGGTCGAATCTATAAGTACCCAGTTTGCAGAACCTGCAGGTGGTTGTTCGCGCCATATATAATACTTGCGGGTGCTGGAAGGAGGCAAAGGTGTCATCAGTGGATTCCAGGTGAGAGAAGCATCTAACCCCACCTGACTCACCTGTAAGAACATGGTGCTAATCGTATCACTCACACTTCTTGGCTCCAGATCACATCCTGATCTTATGGTAACATAATAAGATACAGCACCTGCATTTCCATTCGCCGTGCCATCGAAATAGGTGATTACCGTATCATAATTTGTGATTTTGAAGCCCTTGAGACTGTCAAGTAATGTATATGGTCCGCCGGTTCCTGTCGTCGAACGGTATACATAAAATGCCTTGAAGAACTGATTCGTATCCGCTTCGCCGGTATCAATAGGAGGCATAAATGTCAATTGAACATTACCATTTGCCAGTACGTCAGCACATTTCATCCGGGCGGGTTGTACGGGTGGCGGGGCCAATACTACAATCGTTAATGTATTGAAATTTACAGCAGGCGATGGACAAAAGTTATCATATACTTTTAATACAAAATTATAAGTGCTCGATAGCGTTACACACCCCAGATTTTTAGGCAGGTGATTGCAATCTGTTATCCAAAAAAACCGTGTTTGAAGGGTAAGGGGGAAAAAGAGATTAGTGATCGGAGGAACAGAATCTATAAGTGGAGGAGTCAAAGTTGCACAGGGTGGAAATGGACAACCTGCACTGGCGTTGGTAAAATTGGTTCCGAATTGGGATCCGGTTGCAGATAAACTTAGACTTTGTGGTCCACCACCGGCCGTTGCAGGCAAGGCTTCGAAGTCAAATGCAACAAGGGTAATGTCAACAGTATCTCCTGCATAAACAGTATCAATAATCGCATTTAATGGATTTCCTAACAAATCCTGAACGTCAGGTGGTGTATTGTATACAATGGTTGGTGAAACAGGTGGCTGAGTAATGATACAGTTATTGAGAAGCGCAATTTGAATCTCACGGTAAATTTCAGCGACCTTTATATTGCATTTGTAGGCGGTAACCTTGGTTACTGTTACAAACGCACCCGGAGTATAAGAAGTAAAAGTTACAACTCCCGTAAATTGGTTCATCGTAGCAGCCACGTTGAGCGGGTTTTGAGCCGGTCCCGGAAGTGGACTGTTAAAAGAATACCCTCCATTGTAAGGATAGTTGGTACCGGGTGGGTAATTTGTTCCATCTAAAGGAATTCCCCAGTCATATACCAATGAGTCCAGTTCGATGTCAATTGCATTGTGGTTATAGAAGTTTGATTTCTGGTACAAGTTCCGAGCTGAGGTTTTTCAGCAAACTGGGGAGAAGAGTCGAAACAAGGATTCGTATTGGTAGCATTATAAGGGAACATGATTGCCCTCAAAGTAAACCAACCCTGTCCTGCTGCAAGATTCGTAATAGCAGCATTTCTGCAACAATCCGTATAGCTGTAGTACCAACCGGTGGCTGGTGGTACACCTGTAATAAAAATAGGAGCGGATTTGTACACAAATTCTTCCACTGCGTTGGCATACCCCATTGGATTGGCACAGGTTGGGCAACCCGGACCAACAGGAGAAATATCGGTTTGGGTAATTAAATTACATAAAATCCCACCTGCATAACCCGGCGCATTGGTTACAAGGTTAATTGTGTTTGGTCCATTGACGCCATTGCAATCCCGGTAAAGTTTAACAGTAAAAATAAACTTGCCGATGTTTGGACCTGACTTAACACATTCCCAGGTGATTTCACCTCCCATTAGATGGGATGCATGTGTTTTAACACTCCAGCCCGTTAATAGGAGAAGCATCAAGAATAAAACTTTTTTCATTTGGATGGATTTTGGATAACGCGTGAGGTCCAAACTTATGAAAGTTTTTTTACATACACAAGAGGCTATTGGCCAACTATTATTTCACTGAGGTCAGCTGTTTGTAAATATTTTTCAGCACAAATTTTGATATCGACGGGACTGATGGCGTTCAGTTTTTCCAAATATTCATTTAAATAATTGCTATTCAGATTATTAAGGAGTACCATTTTATGCCTGTCGGCCAATTGAAACGCCCCGTCAATGCTTCTTTGGAAAGCTCCTGTCAGGTAGTTTTTAACAAGATGCAGTTCTTCTTTGGATACTTCTTCATGTATCAGGAGGTCGATTTCTTTATAGATTTCTTTCACCGCGTCTTCCCTGACTTCTGCACCTACCTCAGTAGAAATATAAAAATAGCCATTTTGTGCATGGCTGACAATCCCTGCTCCAATGCCATAGGTATACCCTTTGTCTTCACGAATATTGGTCATTAAGCGTGACCCAAAATACCCTCCAAGAATAGTGCTCATTACGCTAAAGGTGAAATAATCCGGATGACTACGGGTAAATAATCTTCTTCCAATTCGTATCGCCGACTGCATGGCGTCTTTCTTTTCAATGAACTTTTTTTCAGGGGCCGGCAAATGGATATTTACCTCCGGCAATGATGCGGATTTGAATCCGGATTCATCTATAGCGGTTACAATGCTATTGATGGTTTCAGTTCCCGGGCGACCGGAAATGAATATGGCTTTCAATCCATTCAGATATTTCTCCTGATGATAGTTTAATAATATTCCGGAATTGATCTGATCATAATGCTGCTCGTCGGTTAATTTTCCATACGGATGGTTTGCTCCAAATAATGTATTGAAAAAATTTCTTCTGGCGATAAAATCTACTTTATTAAGGTTAACCGCCAAATGCTGTTTCCCTTGTTGCCGATACGTCGCGATTTCCTTTTCGGGAAAAAGGGGAGAGGTGATTAATTCAAATAGGTAGGGCAGAGTTTGATTGCTAAATTTATTCAAGGAGAATAAGCTCACACTCGACCAATCCGGCCCATTTTCCGTTTGAAGATAAGCACCGAAAAAATCCAAAGCTTCTGCTAATGCTGCCGAATCATGTTGCTTCGTGCCCTCATCCAATAAATCATTGGTGGCTAAGGCAAGCAATGGCATGTCAGCTGCAATGTTTCCGGCTGCAAATACCAGTTCGATTTTTACGACATCTTGTGTTCCCGCTTCAATAATGTATACAGGAATTCCGCTTTTTGTGGAGAGCTGTCGGGTGGGCTGAATATTTATCTTTTGTGGAATGCTTACTGCTGGTTCCTGTGTTCTGATGATCATTTTAATTGGAAGATTGGTAGCGTAATATGGAACAATTGTTTTGGGTGAGAATCTTATTAGCAATATCAATAATGTCCTGTGCAGTGACCGCATTGTACCTTTCTGCCTGTCGGTTGCACTCCTGAGCATCTCCTAATAATTCATAGTAAGCCAGATTCAATGCCTTATTCTCAATGCCCATTTCACTGAATTCAATGGTGGCTTCTGCCTTGTGTTGTACTTTTTGTAACTCCCGATCTTCGATCCCTTGCTTCACACTTTCAACGACCTCCAGAATTACTTTTTCTGCCTGATCCATGTCGGTACTGTTCACGAGTTTCCCTTCGATAACCAATAAACTATTATCAAGTTCTCCGGTCATGAATGCGTTGATATCCGTAAAGTAGTTGTTTTGTTTTACCAACTGCTGATACAATCTCGATGATTTCCCTCTGGAAAGTATATCAGACAACAGATCAGTAGCATAAAATTCCTTGTCATATCTCGAACAGCAATGCCAGGCCATGTAAATTCTTGAATTCGGCACCTCTCTCTTTAACTCGAGAATTCTTTTTTCTTGCTGCTCCGGCTCAACGGCTAATTTCCGCTCCGGAATTTGTTGTGCAGGAATGGGCGCAAACCATTTTTCACAAAGTGCTTTCGCACGATTTAAATCGCAATTTCCGGCAATGCTGAGTATGGCATTATTCGGTGCGTACCATTTTTTGAAAAAGGATTTTACATCTTCTAAGGTTGCTTCTTCGATATGGGAAATTTCTTTTCCGATGGTCGCCCATTGATAGGGATGAACTTTGTAAGCAAGAGGACGCAGCTGCAACCAGACATCACCGTACGGTTGGTTGAGGTAGCGTTGTTTGAATTCTTCTACTACCACGGAACGCTGTACTTCCAGACTCTTCTCTGTAAAAGCCAGACTTAACATACGGTCACTTTCCAGCCAGAATCCGGTTTCAAGATTTTGTGCGGGGATGGTGAGGTAGTAATTGGTGATGTCGTTGTTGGTAAAAGCATTGTTCTCTCCTCCGGCTTTTTGAAGGGGCTCGTCAAAATCTTCAATATTAACGGAACCTCCGAACATCAGATGCTCAAACAAATGAGCGAAGCCGGTTTTGTCTGGTTGTTCATCACGAGCCCCGACCTTGTAAAGAATGTTCATCGCTACAAGAGGCGTGGTGTAGTCATCATGCACGATTACTGTTAATCCGTTGTCGAGTTTAAATTTTTCGAAAGGTATCATTGTTTATTTTGTTGTTAAATCCATAGTGCAAATGCGTTCTCTCTCTCTCAGGAAATCGTTCCATATTTCCTCTACCACTTCTCCCGCCGGTTGAATGCTTTTAAACGAAGAAGAGATCTGTCCTATCTCCAGTTCTCCCTCTTCCAGATCGCCTTCAAACATACCCTTTTTTGCGCGCGCTCTTCCCAAAATCTCCTTCATTTCTTCCGGAGAGGCGCATCTTTTTTCTGCAGCCTCTACATCATGGTAGAATTTATTTTTTATTAATCGAACAGGTGTGAGTTGCTTTAAGGTAAGTTGTGTTTCTCCTTCTTTTGTGTTGATAACAACATTTTTGAAGTTATCATGCGCCGATGATTCCGGTGTAGCTACAAACCGTGAACCGATTTGAACGCCTTCTGCTCCTAAAGCCATAGCCGCGAGCATTCCTTTTCCGTTGCCAATGCCTCCTGCAGCAATCAACGGGATTTCCACTGTCTCGCGAATAAGAGGTATTAAACACATGGTGGTGGTCTCCTCTCTACCGTTATGTCCACCGGCTTCGAATCCTTCTGCTACAATAGCGTCAACTCCGGCGGCAGTAGCTTTTAATGCAAATTTGGTGTTGGCTATGACGTGTACTACCGTCATTCCATTTTCTTTTAGGATGGAAGTCCACGTGGCCGGATTTCCTGCAGAAGTAAATACAATTTTAACACCCTCTTCGATGATAATTTTAATGTGTTCCTGAATGTCGGGATAAAGCAAGGGCAGGTTGACACCAAATGGTCGGGTGGTGGCTTGCTTGCATTTGCGAATATGCTCCCGCAATACATCCGGATACATGGATCCTGCTCCAATCAATCCCAGACCACCTGCATTACTAACAGCACCGGCTAGCCGCCAACCGCTGCACCAGATCATACCGGCCTGAATGATGGGATATTTTATATCAAATAATTTTGTTATCCTATTGTTCATCATGTTATCTCTTTTAATCCATCAGGAAAATATCTATCCTGGCTTTCACACGTGCCCCGAATTCACGGAGATGGATTCCCGCAATTTCTTTTTCCTGATATCCGTTTACCACATATCCCCATGCCTCAATTCCTAACCGGTCGGCAAGCCATAAGGTGCGTTCCAGATGTTCTTTTTGTGACAGAACGATAACCGGAGTTGTACCATATACTTTCTTGTAGTTTTCGAGTGTTTGAAAAGTGTCTTCACTTTTGTCTTCGGGGTAACATGCTGTATCCGGCACGCCAAGATCATGTAATGCTGCCATCATTTCCTTTACTTCATGCATCAGGTGATAATCTTCATAGCCGCTGATTATCAGCTTGCTGTGATTGTAATGATGCCATATTGCTGCCGCGGTATCAATGCGTCCTTTAAAGTTCAGGTTGGGTAAGCCTTCCAGATAACCTCTTCCGGCTCCCGGTATAAGTACATGATTTATTTCTTCAAATTTTGATCGGCTCACCATTCGCTTTTCTCCGAACTGCTTCATGTAGTAATAATTGAAGAGAATGATCCCGGCGATGAAGAGGGTTATGCTTCCGGTCCTTATCAGAAATTTCATGCGTGGCGAATGTAAATAATATCAGGGAGAGAACAATTAGGGAAGGGTATGGTTTTTTCACCACAGTCATTCCTGTAGCAGTTACGCAGGTAATTTGTTGAAATGAATTAACTTTGGCCCTGCATGAAAATTATTATACCGGTTGCCGGAATAGGTTCTAAGCTTCGGCCGCATACACATACGCAGCCAAAAGCGCTGGTTCCTGTTGCCGGAAAACCTATTTTATCCCATATCGTTGATTATTTAATTTCTGGAGGGTTTAATGAGTTTATTTTTATCATCGGTTATCTGGGTGATAAAATTGAGGATTATATTAAATCAAAGTATCCTAAGTTGAAAGCCTCTTTTGTGGTGCAGGAACCGCGTGAAGGTACCGGTCATGCCGTCTGGCTCGCCAGAGAATTGGTATCTCCTGATGAGGATTTGCTGATCGTTTTGGGAGATACGATTATTGATTTTGATTTGGGGGAACTGGTGAAAATGCCGCACTCTGCTTTGGGTGTACAGAAAGTGGATGATCCCAGACAATTTGGCGTAGTGGAAATTGATAAAGAGGGATTTATTACACGACTGGATGAAAAACCGGTCATACCTAAGTCTAATCAGGCCCTGGTGGGTATTTATCGCTTCAACAAAGCCGGGAAACTGATGGAAGCGCTTGATCATATTATCAAGAATAATATCCGTCAACATGGGGAATTCCATCTTACCTATGGTATTCAGAAGATGATTAGTGATGGTGAAAAGGTGGGGACGTTTAAAGTGGGAAGCTGGTTCGATTGTGGCAGTAAATCCAACCTGCTGGAGACAAATGCAGTTTTACTAAATCGGGAAGCACATGCTTTACAAAAGAAGTTTAATTACCATAATACCATCATTATTCATCCTGTTTCCATCGCAGAACAATGTGATATCAGTGATTCTATTATTGGTCCCAATGTTTCTATCGGAGAGCATACCATTATTCGTCACTCCATCATTACGAATTCAATTATAGGGGCCTATGCGCATCTGGAAACCGCCATTCTTCACCAAAGTATTGTGGGGAGTGATGCCTTCTTGAAGGGGCTGAGTCAAAGTCTGAATATTGGCGATAGCACAGAGATAGATTTTAGTTAAATTATTTAATAGTTGGATTATAAAAATATATGTTGGAAAAAGATACAGTGATCTTTAAGTTGATCAATCAGGAATTAAAGCGTCAGCGTCATGGCATCGAATTGATCGCCTCTGAAAATTTTGTTACAAAGCAGGTGATGCAGGCCATGGGTTCCTGCCTGACAAATAAATATGCTGAAGGTTTGCCCGGCAAAAGATATTATGGCGGCTGTGAAATCGTTGATCAAATTGAGCAACTGGCCATAGATCGTGCTAAGGACCTTTTCGGTGCGGCATGGGCCAATGTTCAACCGCATTCCGGAGCTCAGGCAAATGCAGCCGTGATGCTGGGCGTGTTGAATCCCGGTGATAAGATTATGGGCTTCGACCTTTCACATGGCGGTCACCTGACGCATGGTTCTCCGGTGAATTTCAGTGGTAAATTGTACAATCCCTGTTTTTATGGAGTGGAGAAAGAAACCGGAACCATTGATTATGATAAAGTAGAAAAAACGGCTAAAAAGGAGAGACCGAAGTTGATGATATGCGGCGCTTCTGCCTACTCCCGCGACTGGGATTATAAACGCCTCAGAAGTATTGCGGATAGTATTGGTGCCCTCTTATTGGGGGATATTGCACATCCTGCGGGCTTAATTGCGAAAGGAATCCTGAATGACCCGTTACCTCATTGTCATATTATCACAACAACGACGCATAAAACATTGCGTGGTCCTCGCGGTGGAATGATCCTTCTGGGAAAAGATTTTCCGAATCCTATGGGAATAAAAACGCCAAAAGGAGAAGTGCGTATGATGTCTTCAATTTTAGATGGTGCCGTTTTTCCCGGAACGCAGGGTGGACCACTTGAACATGTCATTGCAGCTAAAGCAGTGGCCTTCGGTGAAGCGTTGAGTGATGATTTCCTTAAGTATACAGTACAGGTGGTGAAAAATGCCCATGCCATGGCGGAAGCTTTCATGGAGAGAGATTATAAAATTATTTCCGGAGGAACCGATAATCATCTCATGCTGATCGATCTTAGAAATAAAATATTTCAGGTAAAGAAGCGGAGAATGTATTGGTCAGAGCCGATATGACCATTAATAAAAACATGGTTCCCTTTGATGATAAAAGCCCGTTTGTAACTTCGGGAATGCGCCTGGGAACTGCTGCCATGACGTCCAGAGGAATGAAGGAGTCACACATGAAAAAAAATTGTTGCGATGATCGATAAAGTGCTCACCCATCATACGGATGAAAAAGTAGTGATGAAAATGAAGGAGCAGGTAAATGGCTTTATGGAAAAATTCCCACTTTACTAAAGTGAATGCAATAGAATCCATAAAATGACGTTTTGAAAACTTGTATGAATAAACCGGTACGAATTCTACTCCTTGTAGCCAGTCTCGCTGTTGGTGGTGAGTCATTTGCGCAATCCGGTGGAAATAATACATTTGAATTTCTTAACCTTGTAGCTCCGGCCCGAATTGCTGCACTGGGTGGGAATGCCATCGCCACACATAGCGACGACATCACACTCGTTTCTCAGAATCCCGCCTTGCTTTCTTCAGGAAATGGATCAGCAGGTTTCATTGAGTTATGTGGGATATATTGCGGGAATCAGATACGGCAATGTAATGCTGGCAAAAGTTTTAATAAGACCGGAAATTTCGCCTTCAATTTGCAGTAGTTGGCTATGGTACTTTTGATGAGACAAGTGCCACCTCAGAGAAAATGGGAACCTTTAATGCCGGTGAATATGCTTTTAATTTATCCTGGAGTAAGGCACTCGACAGTTCTTTGATGCTGGGAACGAATTTGAAATATATTTTATCCTCCTTCGGAGAAATAACTCCAATGGCATTGCCGCCGATGTGGGCCTGAACTGGTTCAATGAAGAAAAATTTCTGAGCGCGTCCCTCGTTGTTAAAAATATAGGAAGGCAACTCCAAAGCGTATGAGGGCAATGAGCAGGAAAGATCTTCCTTTGAAATTCAGGCAGGAATTGCCAAACAACTTCCAAAGCCCCTTTCCGCTTTTCGTTGATCGCTCAGCAACTTCAGAAATTTGATCTGACCTATACCGATCCTTCTCAAACCGGCATCGATCCACTTACAGGTGAAAGTCGTGCAGAGAAAATTACGTTCAGAGATAAACTGGTGCGTCACCTGATTTTAAATGCGGAAATTTTGTTTTCTAAGAATTTTAATTTGCGCGTAGGTTATAATTTTTTGAGAAGAAATGAGTTGGGATTTCTGGAGAAAAAAGGGATGAGCGATGAGTTTTGGACTGGGATTCCGTGTGAATCGTTTTCAGTTTTCCTATGCTTATAGTGTTTTTAATCCTGCTGGTAGCAATCATTTTACGATTACAACCAATATCAAAATTTCGCCGCGAAGAAGTAGGGAGTTGATTTGCTGCCGAAATCAGGAACGTTTCATGGCTCGTCCAACTTCTCTTTTTGCTTCCGCTTCTTTGATGCTATCCCGCTTATCAAACATTTTCTTCCCTTTCGCCAATCCCAATTCCAGTTTGGCAAAGCCGCGTTCAGTGGTATAAAGTCGAACAGGAATTAAGGTAACACCCTTCTCTTTTAACTTCGACATCAGACGTCGTAGCTGATACCGGTGCAAGAGTAATTTGCGTTCACGACGGGGTGGGTGATTACTGTAGCCGCCGTTATCATAAGCACTGATATGCAGATTTTTTATCCATAAATCATCGTTCTTAAAAATACAGTAAGCATCCGTCAGATTCGCTTTCCCTTCTCTCACCGCCTTGATCTCAGTACCGGTCAATACAATGCCCGCCTCCCAGGTATCACTGATGAAGTAATTGAAACTTGCCTTTCTGTTGATGATATTTACCGTCGCTTCTTTACTGGCCATTTCTGCAAAAGTAAGGAAATGGAAGTCAATAAATTTTTATAACATAGATGTGTCCGCTTACATCTTGGGAACCAACATGTTTTCCTTTGTGAATTGTACCTGCAGATATTGGTTTAGCTATTACTCAGGTTCTCCCGGATTCCCTTTTTTGTTTCCGATCACAAGCACAGGAATATCTATCCTATGACGCACTGCATCTACTGTTGAACCCAGAATGAAATCCATCATCGCCTTATGTCCATGAGCACCCATCACCAGCAAATCAGCCTTAATGTCCTTGATGATTTCAGGAATGACCTTGCGCGGATTTCCATAGCCAACATGTGTTTCGCATTGATAGCCTTTGTCCATGAATAATTTTTTGTACGCTTCAATGGTTTCAATATCCTTTTGACTTTCGTAATCACTTACATCTTTACCTAGCCACAAAGCCCCGGCGCTCTCAGTGACATGCAATAAAATATAATCAGCATCCTTTCCTCCCTGAGCAATCGCTCCACTGATGGCTTTACTGTCCATACTTCCAAAATCAAGTGATATGGCAATGCGTTTTGGCTTTTGTTGTGGGGAAAGTTCAATGTCCTTGAACGTGCCATGCGGAACATTTATTTTTCTGTCTTTGCGGCCTTTCATGAATGGGGAGAAGGTGATGTAGATGAGCATGAATCCACTGAATATGGTAATTGGAAGTACCAGATAGCGAAGAAGAAAACTATCACTTCCCTGCAGCCAGTCGTGAAGTTGGCTGATCACCATTTTGACATTTAAACTGACGATAATTGTTGCGCAAAGCCATCCTGCAATTTTTGTCTTGGTGGAGATGGCAAAAACACCCATTTGTTTTTTATCGCTGACAAAATGGATCAGGGGAATAACAGCAAAGCCTAGCTGCAAGGAGAGAATAACCTGACTTAAAATTAATAAATCTCCTGTAGCTTGTTCTCCGTAAATGTGAATGGTAAGCACAGCAGGTATGATGGCGATGAATCGCGTAATGAGTCGTCTGATCCACGGAGCAATGCGAAGGTTGAGGTAGCCTTCCATAACAATTTGTCCGGCCAATGTACCGGTGATGGTACTGCTTTGTCCCGCGCTGATCAATGCAATAGCAAAGAGGGTAGGAGCGAGATTGGTTCCGAGTAAGGGCTCCAGTAACCGGTGTGCATCCATGATGTCCGTCACTTCATGCATTCCTGCTTTGAAGAAGGTACTGGCTGCTAAAATGAGGATGGCTGCATTGACAAAGAAAGCTGCATTTAAGGCAATCGTGCTGTCGAGAATATTGAATCGTATGGCTTTTCTGATTTCCTTTTCCGACCGGTCAATTTTGCGTGTTTGAACGAGTGCGGAATGCAGATAGAGATTATGCGGCATAACGGTCGCGCCTATGATACCAATGGCGATATACAGCGCCGTTTCGCTCATGGCAGAGGGTATTAACCCTGACAGGATACCCGATACCGAAGGTTGAGCAAAGAACATCTGCGCGACAAAGGCCATCCCGATAATAGCTACCAGACTGATGATGAAAAGTTCAATTTTCCGGATACCATAATTGAGCAGGAACAATAGCAGGAAGGTGTCCAAAGCACATATCACCACTCCCCAGATTAAAGGAAGATCAAAGAGCAGATAGAGTCCGATCGCCATCCCGAGCACTTCCGCTAAATCACAAGCGGCTATCGCAATCTCTGCTAAACCATATAAAAAGTAATTCACAAATCCCGGAAACATCTCGCGCGAGGCCTGTGCCAGATCTCTGCCTCTGACAATCCCCAGGCGTGCACTCATACTCTGCAACAGCAAGGCCATTAAATTCGACATCAGCAATACCCATATCAAACTATAGCCAAACTGACTGCCGCCTGCAATGTCTGTCGCCCAATTGCCCGGATCCATATAGCCGACACTGACCATATAAGCCGGACCAATAAATGCCAGTAGTTTCCTCTTCCAGCTTAAATCTTTTCCAACAGAAACGGTACCATGTACCTCTGACAGGGAGGTGTTATCTTTAGGAGTTGACATACAATTTCATTAAAATGTTTTTTGCAATTTCATGACTGATGAATGTTCCCGAATTATCCTCGAACAACAGATACATGCTCTTATCAAATTCATCTATTTCCTTCACAGAAAACAAGACACCGGGCATCAAACCTTTTTTTTGGAGGAACTGTAGGAATCCTGCACTATGATCGCTCACACCGCTCACCTGATACTTTTGCGCAGTTTGAGCTTCTGCAAGACTTAGGGATCCTGATGGAAATAGTTTGCCATTTGTATCCGGAATCGGATCTCCGTGCGGATCTACTTTAGGATAACCCAAAAATGCATCTAAGCGGCTGACCAATTCATCAGAACTGACATGCTCCAGCTCCTCTGCCATTTCATGCACCTCATCCCATCTGAATTTTAAAACATCCGTCAAAAAAACTTCCCAGAGGCGGTGCCGTCGAATAATGCTCAGTGCAACCCGTTCGCCTTTTCTGGTGATCCGAACGCCCTTATAACGCTCATATTCGATCAGATTTTTCTCGGAAAGCTTCTTTAACATATCCGTGACCGATGCTGAACTCGTCGTGAGTGAATCGGCAATCTCTGAAGTTAAAACCGGATTCGGATGTCCGACACTCAGATGATAAATGGATTTCAGATAATTTTCTTCGGTGGATGTGGTCATATCCCTTAAATTCTTGACAAATGTAATAATTAATTTAGATTACTCTAAAATATTATTTCAGGTAATGGAATTGGTAATTTTATAATCTTGCACCAATGTATAAACTGTTGATTCGTCCATTATTATTTATGATGAACCCGGAGAAGGCGCATCATTTCACTTTCAATTTGTTGAAGAATGTTTTTTAAAATACCTGGTTTCGAAATACTTATAAAATCAATTTATGCATAGAAAGCCTGCTTTCAGGAAAACGCTGATGGGTCTCGATTTCCCTAACCCGATCGGTTTAGCGGCAGGATTTGACAAAAACGCGGGTTTGTACCGTGAATTGGCTGCCTTTGGTTTCGGCTTCATTGAAGTCGGTACAGTGACTCCATTGTCACAACCGGGAAATGAGAAACCCAGGATGTTTCGATTACCTGATGATCATGGACTAATCAATAGAATGGGCTTCAATAATGAAGGGGTAAAAGCGATGGTGGACGCATTAAAAAATCGTCCTGCCGGCTTGATTATCGGAGGAAATATTGGCAAGAATAAAGTAACCCCTAACGAGTACGCTGTAACCCATTATGAGATTTGCTTCAGGGAACTTTTTCCCTATGTGGATTATTTTGTGGTAAATGTCAGCTCTCCCAATACTCCCGGACTTCGCGAATTGCAGGAGAAAGAACCACTCACCTTGCTTTTGAAACGACTGATGGAGCTGAATGCCGTAAAGAATCCAAAACCGATACTTTTAAAAATTGCTCCCGATTTAACGAATTCACAACTGGATGAGATTGTCGAAATTGTAAAAGAATCCAAAATACAAGGAATAATAGCCACAAATACCACCATCTCGCGAGAGGGTTTGAAAAGCAAGGAGGAGTTGCTGAAGGAGAGTGGCGGATTAAGCGGTTTGCCGGTGAAGAAGCGCAGCACGGAAGTGATTCGATATTTGCGTCAAAAGGCAGGCAAGGATATGGTTATCATTGGTGTTGGAGGAATTTTTAATGCGGCGGATGCGAAGGAGAAATTAAATGCAGGCGCGGATCTCCTGCAGGTGTATACCGGATTTATTTATGAAGGTCCGGGGATGGTTAAGAAAATTCTAGGGGAGCTTGAACACTAGATAAAGTTGTTTGACATCTGTTGTTGAGACGGTAAATAAATAAATTTATTACTACTTAAACTATTGATATACAAATCTAATTTTAGATAAATACAGCGGAATCGAGGTGTGCCGTAGCGCTTTTATCCGTGGGTTGAATGCTTTTTTCACCAATCCCTGAATTCAAAAGTGTTGATTTTAAGACGCTGTTTGTTGGTAAAACATTAACGAAATGGGTCTAAATTCTTGTGCCTTTCCTAAATTTGCAGGAAACGTAAAATAAAAATGAAAAAATTATTCTTCCTGGGTGTAATAGCAGTAGCGCTCTCATCCTGTAGCCAAACAGCCAACAACGAAAACAATGAAGCAAATGGGGATTCAACAGCAACAACCCTGCTTCAGTTCGGTGCTAAAATCGATGAAGCCGGTGCGATTTCAATGGACTCATTATTGGCCATGGTGAATGCAGGAAATGGAGATATCTCTGGTGTGAAAGTGGAAGGCAAGGTGAATGAAGTTTGTCAGGCGAAAGGCTGCTGGATGCAATTGGATAAAGGAGATGGAACAACCATGAGAGTGACGTTTAAGGATTATGGTTTCTTCGTTCCAAAGGATTGCGGTGGAAAATCGGCAATTATCCTCGGACATGCTTACATGGACACTACAGCCGTTGAAGATCTTCGTCACTATGCAGAAGACGCAGGGAAATCCAAGGAAGAAATTGAAAAAATTACGGAGCCTGAAGTGGAACTCGCTTTTGAAGCAGAAGGGGTATTAATTAAGTAAATTAAATTGATAATGTAAGGAACCCGCAGCGAAATGGCGGGTTCTTTCATTCATAAAGAGATGGAAAAAGTAGAGTGGGTAGAATGTCCGAGAGATGCCATGCAAGGGTTGTCATGGTTCATTCCGACTGCTCAAAAAGTGAGCTACCTCAATTCCTTACTTGATGTTGGCTTTGATGTGTTGGATTTTGGCAGTTTTGTTTCGCCAAAAGCTATTCCGCAGTTGAGAGATACTGTAGATGTATTGAAGCAATTAAAACTGAACGATAGGACTTCGCTCTTAGCGATCGTGGCCAATAAAAGAGGGGGAGAAGAAGCTGCTGCATGTGATGAAATTAAATTCATGGGTTTTCCGTTTTCTATCTCCGAAACATTCCAGCAAAGAAATACCAACAGTAGTATTCTTGAGTCTATCGCTACAGTGGAATACTTGCAGTCACTTGCAGTGAAGAACAATAAAGAATTAGTTGTTTATATCAGTATGGCTTTCGGGAATCCTTACGGGGACGATTGGAATGCGGATATCGCTATGAAGTGGGTAGATGAAATCGCCGGGCTTGGTGTGAAAACAATAGCGATGTCGGATACCGTTGGAGTGGCGAAGCCAGCCGATATTCGTCTGATTTTTGAAGCATTGATTCCTGAGTTTACAGACGTGAAATTTGGGGCTCATCTCCATTGTACTCCTGATAACTGGAATGAAAAAGTCACTGCGGCCTGGGAAAGCGGTTGCCGTAGATTTGATAGTGCCATGAAGGGCTATGGCGGATGTCCAATGGCGAAGGATGAACTGGTAGGGAATCTGGCATCAGAAAATCTCTTCCTTTTTTTAAATGAAAATAAGGTGAATACGAATATAAATGCCAATAATTTCGAAAATGCACTCTCAAAAGCTGCCGCTGTGTTCGCTGAACCCTTGGCAACATAAGTAAGTATAAACCGTTATAGTCACGATTAATATTTTAGTCTTCTTAAAAATACCAATTAAATAGAAAAAATGCAGTTACGTCTTTGGATTATCAGCTTGTTTACATTGTTCTTGTCAGGGAATGCGTTTGCGCAGCAACCCGGTTATCTGGAGTTATTGGGTAATGTGCAACAGGATGGAAAAGGATTGGAGGGTGCTGAAATCAAAGTGATGAAGGGTACTGAAGTATCCGATAACCTCATGTCATCTGCCTGTGGTAAGTTTATTTTTAACCTCGATCTGGGTCATAGTTATACGATCGTGTTTTCTAAAAATGGTAGTATTACCAAAACAGTATTGATCGACACCAAAGTGCCGGAACAGTACAATAGCCAGATCTTTAGTTTTAAATTTAAAATGGATCTTTTTAAAGCTCCTGAAGGACAAGAGCCACCGAAAGAAGCAGCTCCTCCGGTAGCTAAGCTTTCCTATTCCGATGCCTATGAAGATTTCGATTACGATCCTGAATATTCCAAATCCAGAAAGGTGGAAATGGATGTGGTGAAGCAGAAGATGGCCACCGAGGTGGCGAAGCAGGAAGCGGCTAAAAAACTTGCCATGGAAAGGCGGCGCAGGATTCCATTGCTGCAGCACGTAAATTGCAACTTGCTGCCGATAAAGCACGTCAGGATTCTTTGTCGAAGGAAAGAGAAAAGCAGCGCCTGGAAGCATTGGAATTAGCGAAGATTGAAAAAGCGCGTGAAGATTCACTCGAAAAGGAAAAAGAGAAACAGCGTGCTGAAGCAGCACTTATTGCCAAACGTGAAAAAGCAAGTCAGGATAGTATTGTAGCAGTAGAAAAAGCCCGTCTTGCAGCGGAAGCTGCTGCCAATGCGCGGTTAAAGGCATCGCAGGACTCTCTCGCAAGAATTTTGGAAAAGCAACGACAGGATTCTCTTATCGCAGCGAAAGAACGTGAGAAAATCGAGAACCAGTTAAGAGATAAAGCCAAAGCCGACTCTCTCGCCAATGTGAGAGAACAGGCACGTTTAGCAGAGATTGCCCGTTAGGCTCGTGAAAAAGCGGTGGCCGATTCATTGGCTGTCGTGAAGGAAAAAGCCCGACTCGAAGCTATGGAATTAGCTGCACGTGAAAAGGCGGAGAAGGACTCGATTGCCAAAGCGGAAGAGAAAGCGAAACAAGAAGCTTTGGCGGTCGCTAAAGAGAAAGAACGTCTGGATGCAATTGCCCGTGAAAAAGCAAAGCAGGATTCATTGGCGAATGCGAAGGAGCAAGCCCGCATGGCAGAAATTGCTCGTCTCGCGCGTGAAAAAGTGGTAGCCGATTCATTGGCGACGGCAAAAGAGCAGGCACGAGTAGCTGAATTGGCGCGTGTGGCAAGAGAGAAAGTGGTGGCCGATTCGTTGGCGGCTGTGAAGGAAAAAGCCCGACTGGAGGAGATGGAAAGAGCCGCTCGCGAAAAAGCAGAGAAGGATTCTATCGCGAAGGCTGAAGAAAAAGCAAAGCAGGAAGCATTAGCTGCTGCTAAAGAAAAAGCCCGACTGGAAGAAATAGCAAAAGCGGAACGTGAAAAGGCCGAAAGGGAAGCATTAGCGCAGGCGAAGGAGAAGATGAGGCAAGACTCCATCGCGGAAGTAAAAGGAACGTGCAAAGCAATTGGAATTGCAGCGTGAAGCTCGCATAAAGTTGCAACAGGATTCGCTCGAAGCTGCCAGGAAGGTACAGGAAGAAGAAGCCGCACGTATCGCAGCAGAAATGCGCAAGAAGCAGGAAGAGGAAAGTGAGCAAAAACGTTTAGCAGATATTGAAGCTCAGAAAAAGGCATTGGCAAACCCTCAGCAAACAACTCCGGTGAAGAAGGGTGCTTCGGATATCAGTGCCTATAAATTTGATTTCGATAAGCAGTTCATGGCTGAAGGTATTGCTCAGGATACGATTACTGAAACCAATCGAACGATCTTTAGATCTGTGGTAAAATCAAAAGCAATTCAAGCCACTTATTTGAAGGTGACTTACAGCTATGGCGGTGTGTTCTTCTTTAAAAATAGTCAGAGTATTACAGAGAACACCTACAACATGGAGATGGACGCTCATCGAAAGTCGCTCAAGTAATAGATAGAAACAGCGTGTAAAAAGAAGGGGTTTTTAAAACGGCCAGTGTCGCTCGTTTTTCGCCTTTACTCGTACCTTTTAGTGCGGTTTTTCAATTTCAATTTATTAATAGATTTAGATTGACAGGGACATATTGTTTACGGCTTTTAGCCCCACCTGTGCTAACTGTGTGCGCCAAAGCTTTAGCGACGGCGTATATATGCTCCAAAGCTTTAGCGACGGAGTAAGCTTCGGTCAGCAGGCCCACTTGTGTTAGAGTTTCGGTCGGCAGGCACTTAAGAACGGAGGTTGTACAGATGGTTTGGCAGAAAACATCACGCAGCTTTTGAAGATGAATAGAATCGCTTTTTATTGGAGATTCGAATTTACTTTTCGACCATAAATTAACTTAGTTTTGAATAAAAGAATATTCTGATAATTAAATCTCCTGTTTAAACGCAGCGACCGCCGCGAACCCGCCGCGAACGCAGCGCCTGCCTGCCGGAGCTTCAGCATAGGTAGGTTTAGGTTTGGAATCGTTACTGCACTGGATGGTGTTTTAATCACTCTAATTTCCATTACACCTCCTCTTAGTGCGGTTAAAGTAGAAAACCATTAACTTAACCGACTGAATTCAGTTAACTTATAATTTCCCCCGTGAATGCAGGTACTAGTCAGAAAAAATAGTGAAAGTATTACGGAGAACACCTACAACATGGAGATGGATGCACATCGAAAGTCGCTCAAGTAATTTAAAAAAACAGAGTACAGCAAGAAGTCATTTTTCAAACGGCCAGTGTCGTTCGTTTTTCGCCTTTAGTAGAAAGGCTATCGTACCGCTGAAGATAACAATGAGGCCCGCCAGCATGAAGGAGGGACCCGTAGAATAAAATATCCACAGCCATAGCGCCGTTGCCAGAATTACCGGTAACGGATAGAATGGCATTTTATAAGGGAGATGCGCAGTTCCGTTCCTTCTTCTCAATAACACGACACCGATAGCTTGTCCGGAAAATTGAATCAAGATGCGCATGGCCAGTATGGCAGTGATGACTTCGGAGAGTTTAAAAAGCATACTGAAAATAAATGCTGTTGAACCAAGTGCCAGTAAGGAGATATGGGGGAAGTGTCGGGTAGGATGGACGCTGGAAAAAGCTTTGAAAAATTCTCCCTCTTTGGCTGCTGCATAGGGCACGCGTGAATAGCCAAGCATCACAGCAAAGAGACTGGCAAAGGCCACCCATAATACCATAATAGTCGCCCACATGGCAGCCGAAGGACCATATACTTTTTCAATAAAGGTGCTGACGATGAATTCAGAATGTTGCGCCTCGTTCCAGGGAATCACAGCCGTAACACTTACATTCAATAAGAAATAAAGTACGGTAATTCCGAAGACGGATAAAAACATACTCCTTGGAATGTTCTTTCCCGGATTTTTAATCTCACTTCCCAGATGACATACATTGTAATAGCCAAGATAAGAGTAAATCGTTTTTACCATGGCCGCACCAAAGCCAGCACTGAAGAGCAAGGAAATATCAGCATCAGCAACCATTTCCCGAATGGGAGTACTCATGTTCCCGCTCGTAAAACCTCCCCAGATGATCCATCCTAAGGTGCCAATTACTCCCAGCCAAAGTAAGGTGCTGATTTTACCAATGGTTTCTATTTTTCGGTAAAGCAATGCCGTTAGAGAAACGACTACCAGACCTGACACAATTCTCCGGCTGACCTCATCCAGGGGCATAAGATAGCCCGCATATTGTGCAAATCCTATTGATCCACTCGCTACCACCAACGGTGCCTGAATGAGCGTTTGCCAGGTATAGAGGAAGGAGAACAATCGTCCCCACTTTTTTTCTCCATAGGCTTTTCTTAAAAAATTAAAACTTCCTCCCGCCTCCGGATAAGCCGCCCCTAATTCCGACCAGATCATGGCATCAATGAAGGAAAGCAACGCGCCCGCTATCCAGGCCAATAGAAATTGGGGACCTCCGATATAAGATATCACCAGAGGCAAAACCACAAAGGGACCGATTCCAACCATATCGATCATATTGATAACCGTGCTATGGAAGAGTCCCAGCCTTCGTTCCAGTCCCGCTTGTTGAATCAACTTCATGTATCGAAGATAATTATTTCTAGTTGATGCGAGGTAGGAACTAAATGGTTCAACAGGAATGGGACAAAACATTCCTTCCTTATTTTGATCTTTTTATTTTAAACACTATCCTTGTGCTGTTAACCTGAAAATATATATTTATGTTGCTCGTTGCAGATTCCGGATCAACCAAGGCGGATTGGCTATTGTACGATGGTCAGACAGTGAAAGGACCTTATCATACGATGGGCTTTAATCCGTTTTTTCATTCTACTGATTTTGTATATCAGACGTTGATGGAAGAGCCGGAAATGCTCAACATCAGGGAGAGCATTACAGCTGTTAAATTTTTTGGCGCGGGATGTTCCAGTGCTGCCAGAAATGAGATCATCGCCGCCGGACTTCGACGATTTTTTACTGGAGCAGATGTACTTGTTGAACATGATCTGCTGGCTTCAGCATTAGCAACTTGCGGGAATGTGCCGGGCATCGCCTGCATCATTGGTACCGGCAGTAATTCCTGCTGGTTTGATGGAAAAAATGTACACGAAAAAAATTATGGTTTAGGCTATGTCCTCGGTGATGAAGGCAGTGGTTCTTACTTCGGAAAAAAATTACTGACCTGGTATTTATACGGTCGTCTCCCTCAACCTTTAGCCGACGATTTCAAACAAACATATGGCCTCGATAAAAATAGTATCATCGATAAAGTCTACAAAGAACCCAATCCCAATGTATGGTTGGCTTCCTTCACCCGGTTTCTCTCGAAGCATTACGAAGATCCATTTATAAAGAATTTGATTCTTCAGGGCATGCGTGACTTTGCCGATCTCTATATCTGCGATTACCCTGACTACAAAAAAACAAAAGTTCATTTCGTCGGATCAGTAGCCTATGTTTTCAGTAAAGAGCTCCATGAAATTGCAAAAGAAAAAGGGTTTACTGTCGGGAAAATTATTAAACAGCCTATTGATGATTTGATGAATTATTATAGTAAAATGAAATAGTATTGATCGAAATACTGTTCCACAATAATATTTGAAATTTCAGTTGAATTGAATTCGTCGTCTATAAAGGAATTCTCCTTTTTAACCCCACCTACGCTAACTGTGTGCGCCAAAGCTTTAGCGACGGCGTATATATGCTCCAAAGCTTTAGCGACGGAGTAAGCTTCGGTCGGCAGGCACTAAAGGGCACGCAGGACACGAATCACGGAGGACTTTTCTTAAAGCAAGAAGGTCAATGTGCACCCAAAACACTCAAATCCTAAACCTGCCTGCGCCGAGGCTTCTATTTAGTTTAAATGGAGAACCCGAAACCAGGAAGTTATAAACAATTTTATAGTTTCCCATATGTTTTGAAAAACTTAACATTAAAAATATTTTGTTGTTTGGAATTTAATATTACTTTTGATTCAACTTAAACTTTACTACCCATGAAAACTCCACACTTTCACCATGGTCTTTTAACAGTCTTTCTCTCGGCAACGACACTCCTTTTACAGGGACAAACACCTTCTGATGCTTATGTGCTGATTTCACCTGACACCGGTAATAATGTAAAGGGTGTTATGCATATCACTTTACCTGATACCAATACTATTGCAGCCATAGAAGTAAAGTTAGGAAGCACAGATGGCGGCCACGATTTGGCTAATTATACATTTAGTTATGACGTTACCGGATCATTGCCTGCTGGATATGTATGGTTGAGAGAAGGCTTTAAATTGATTCTTTCGATTGGCTCTTATCCTGTGAGCGATCTTCAGTTTGGACGTGTGCGTTTGCAAAGGAATGATGGGGGATGGGGAGATGAGTTTGCTTTTGTGAGGAATTGAGTTAATGCTTTCCCATGACGTGAGATGGGTTATTAAATTTGATTATTTGTACGGCTCTAAATAGAGGTCGTCAGTTGATGATCATCATTAGTTTATAATTGTATATTCCAGTACATAATTGATATCACCCATCAAAAAATTTAACCCATGAATCATTTCTTCACCTACTTAAAAAAGACCTTGTGCCAAGGTACTTTACAATTTCTCGTTAGTATAGTTCTTTTGTTGATGTTTTCTACTTCATTATTCGCCGGTAACTACACCTGGAACGGAACCACCAATAACCAATGGGGGACGGCTTCTAACTGGTCAGGCGGTGTAGTGCCTTCCTCCAATGATACGGTCACGATCGGGAGCGGGAGCGATACGATACTGATTGCGGCTAACACTACTATTTACAGATTAACTATCAGCGGCAGAACCATAAATATCGGGGGATATGAGTTAGAGGTTACTATTGCAGCAACGCTCAGTGGTGGTAAAATTTATAACGGAACATTAAAACTCAGAGGTACTTACGTCACTTTTGAGGGAACGCATACCGATTGTACAATTGATTGCATCACCGCACGTTTAGAGCTAAGTGGAGGAGTGTTTGATGGAGAAGGAAGTTTTGAGCACAACGGAACCTCTAATGGTTTTGGGGATGGTGGCTGCGTTTTCAATGCACCTGTGGTAATCACCAGAAGTACTATCGGAATACTCCGGCTGGGGCAGGCTTTGCCCGATACCTTCAACAGCCGGGTGGATTTTATCAATACTTACAAACAGCCACTGGAAATCTCCTATGGTAGCGCTTCTGTTTTTCATGATCTAGTCTCGCTGTCCTGCAGGGGTATAAGCTCATCAATGACGTTAGGTAATGCTACCCATTCCGTTCAATTTTTGGATGATGCGGCTTTGGTAACCGGCGAGGTAGGTCTGAACTATGGAATTATCACACTTAAAGGCATTTACCAAAGCGGACAGGTGGGGAATGAGTTAATCGGAGACGATGGGCTGGTGATCAATATGGATTCCTGTACTTTTACCGGTGATGTTACACTTACCGCACCTTCCATACTCTTAAAAAATTCGGTTTTTATGGGCGATGCCGCTTTTACCAAAATACGAACATCCTCAAATAGTTATTGCTACGGCGGCAATGCTTTTTACGGTAGTGTCACACTGGACAATCAAGATAACAGCAATGCTTTCCGTTTTGCGAACATTACAGGAGATTATTTTTATAACGATGTGCAATTTGTTCCGGAAAGCAATGAAATACAAATGGCCCATACTGGCACTACCCGTTTCGAAGGAGATGTATCCATTAACAGCAGCGAAATTTCTTTTAAGACCAATAACGGAAAAGTCATTTTGTCGGGCGAAAACAACCAGAACTTAGACGGAACCGGCCCCTATCAGTTTTGCAAATTGGAAATAAGTAAAACTTCCGGATCAGTTCAATTGAATCAACAGGCTTTCATCGATTCGACAATCACTTTTGAAAGCGAAATCCTTTACACTGACTCGCTGCTCACTTTAAAAGCAACCGCCACCACTACCGGCGCAAGTAACCTCAGCTTTGTGGATGGAACGGTGAAGAAAATCGGGAATACGGCATTTGTTTTTCCGGTGGGGGATCAGGGGCAGTATTATCCGGCGGGGATTTCACCTCCAGGTACAGCCTCTGATGCCTTTCAGTGTCAGTACATCGGTCAACACTCTAATTTATCTGAAAACAGTGATTCAACTATTACCAGTCTTTCACAATGTCAATACTGGAAAATCGAGCGAATATCCGGATCCGCTGCTGTTTCCGTTACATTATATTGGGATAGTCTGGGCTGTGGGGTTCTGGATACTGCCGGCTTGATCATTGCCAATTGGAATGGAAGTATCTGGAAAGATTTGGGAAGAAGTAGTTCTACCGGCAATGCATTCATCGGCTCTATTACCAATCTGCGTACTGTAGCAGAATTCTCCTATTTTACTCTGGCCAGTGTAGCAGCCATGGTAACACTTACACCAACATTAGATAACTCCAAAACCAGAACAATGCCGGAAGACTTTTTTGGGTATAATGGCAACAATACAATTAAATCAGATGCTGACGGTGTCAACTTACAGAGTTGGGAAATGATCAGAGATCACGATGGCAATTCCGCTAATCAGAAAAAGTACCTTTTGGATAAATACATCACTTTGATGCGCATTCCGGCTGGAACATTTAGCAATTATTCCGATTGGAGAACAGGTTATCCGATTTACGAAAATGACCTTCCAAATGGCTGGAAATACCGACAAAATGCCTATAGGCTTCCCATGAACAGGACCGGGAATGAATTTCAGTTTATTAGCGATAATTTATCAAGAATCGGAGCCAGACCTATCATTGCTTTTAATTTATTATCCTCAAGATTTTATTATGAACTTGCTTCGCTTTATCGAATGAACGAGGTGAATCTACCTGTAAAATATATTGAACTGGGCAATGAGTTTTATTTAAGTAACGATCAATATTTTGAGGTGTTTCCCAATGTAGACAGTTACATGGACAAGGCAATAGAATGGGCAGAGGATATAAAACAACTTGCAGCGTTCGAAAATACTAAAGTTGCAATAGTCGGAGCAACTGCCTCTGAAGGTAACTCAGGCCGGCAAAGATTATGGCTTGACCAGGTGTTAAACAGATTAAAAGGTGTAAGCAGTGTTGATGCTATAACGCTCCATAATTATATTAGAGTAAATACCAATGGCAACTCCTGTGTGGGCTCATTGGCAAATGCCGATCTTGAATTCTTTTTACTCACCGCATTCGATAACGCATACGAATTACAACACGATGAGTTATTGAAAATCCGGATTCATAACATACGGGATAGTTTTGATAAAGAAGTTTGGTTTACAGAATACAACCTGGATGATGATTTGGATATTAGAACTGGAACTTGGGCTCATGGGTTGTTAAATACCATTATGACCTTAAAATACATAGAGAGTCGAGATGTTACAAAAGTCATTTCACACACCATGCTATCTGGAGCAAAATATGGTAATATCTTTGAAAACGATGATGCATTTCGATTTATCAAATGCCATGGATTTCCGTTTATATTAAACCCCAATCTAGCGGGAAGTATCCCTACTTTACCTATCGAAAAATCGGCTTTGGGTACTGCCCTGGACGCAGTAGCATATATTACGAGAGGTTCAGTCTCTGCCACACCTATTCTTTTCAATGGAGCCAATAAACTCGGGTGGAGTGATTATGATGAACTTTATGGATGGAAGTTTGAAGATGCGTACGGAAATGACAATTCGATTATTGTAAATACCGGAACAACCGGGTATTACCTGAATCTATCCAACATTTATTCTTCGGTTAACGCATCGCTATTTAATGCGAAAAGGATTTCGGCATATAGCAATAGTAATGTAATAACACAGGATGCTGTAAATACAATTCCACAGCCTAATTCAACACAAAATTTATATTTTACTGATAATCCCTGGAAACTGATTGGTCCCGTGCATTTGCTATTTATTCCGTCCTACTCAATCGTGGTCTTGAAGCCTCTTACCACAAACGCAACTGTTACCGCACGGTTGAGTGACGATGAGATTTGTGAAGGAACGAATGCAATTCTAACTATAGAAAGCACCAGTAGTTTTACTCCTACTGCAACAAATGCAACTTTGACACAAATTGAGCAGATAAACGATCGCTATATATACAGTGTAAGTCCTACTACAACCGGAACAATTACAATCACACCTTGTAGTAGCTGTAGCACGCTTCAATTGGAAGTATATCCTAATATTTCCGCATTTACAATCAGTGGACCCGCATCCTATTGCCCGGGTAGTGCTTCCATTGCACTGGAGGCAAGTTTTTTGGCCGGGACAGGTGGCTCAAACAGTCTGGATTATTCTTATTTATGGGCGCCTGATTCAGGGCTGGTTTCCGAGAGTGGCAGTTGTAGTATTTTACCAAAGTGCAATAAAATATGGGTTAAACCTGAACGAACAACTATTTATACCGCTTATGTGACTGACGGACATTGCTGGGCATCTCAAAGTGTTACTGTCACTGTACCCGTAAATGAATTTGATCTTGGTAGTGATATTCAGTTTTGTTCAGGAACAACCACTCCAATTACACTTGAAAGCACATATAAGGATCCGAATACAGCTACCGTACCCTCCTATCAATGGTCAGCTGGAACACCTTCACCTTCTGGAACTTCAACCACCCTTTCCCCCACAAATATTACAGTTACCCTTACAATAACCGAAGGTTCATGTTCTATCTCAGATGTAATAGACATTAAAATGATAAATTGTTGCTCCGGTGCCACAGGAGATGCAGTAGCGGAACCATCCATTCACAATTTTTCCAACAGCATTAGTAACGCGTATTATATCACAACCGAAGCGTTCGCTGCTGCATGCAGTACGGCTGGATATTCAATAAAGTATTTTGATAAGGATGGAAATCTTATTACGAACCCATTATCATTAATAAGGGCAAGCGTGGAAATAGATGGTGCTTTAGTACCTTCAAAAATAATTTATGTTAATGGCGAATTAAGAATACAGGACGATTATTTCGACAATCCTTCAAATACCAATCCTGACATCGATGGATTGGGCTTGATTCTGAAAAACTGTAACATTAAATTTGCTGAAAATGCCGGTATCAACATCGAATATGGACAATTGAAAATGGAAAATTGTACCCTTCAGGCTTGCAGCACCTTTATGTGGAAGGGCATTTACACCCTTGGTTTAGGCCCCAAAGATCATCTTCCGGTGGAAATCACAAACTCCAATATAAAAGATGCTGTTCAGGCATTTGATCTTAAAAATGATGTGCCATTTAGTTTTACAGGGAATATTTTTGAAAATAACAATTCTGATGTACTATTGACCAATTACTTTGGCGCAATTCCAACGGATGTATTTATCAATAATGAATTTAAGGCAAGCGGTCTTTTATCCCCATATTCAGGTCAACAAAATTCGCGGCCATTCAGTTAGTAAATGTTAAAAACATCACCATTGGCAAAGATGTTTCCGGCAGTGAAAATGAATTTAGGAATTCATTGCAGGCCTGAAATCCGAAAATTCCTCTTTCACGTTGTTGAATAACATCTTCAGCCAGAATGGTGACATCACTAATTCAACTGAACCTGGTGCATGTGTCTTTGCTACTTCAGATTTTGATTTCTCTGATCGAGAAATTAAAATAGGGAATGGATTCAATACCGGTGGTCAAAATATTTTTAAAAATAGCACCAATGGAGTTATGATTAAAGGTGAATCAAGTGTTGCCATAAAGGGAAATACGTTTGGAGACGCATCAGTGTTTAATGACAGGCTAACTGATATCTGCATTAGTATTATAGAAGCCGGAAGTAAAGAAATTCTTATTCAGAACCAGAATTATTTCTATGACTATACCCATGCTATTGATATTGGTGATATTTCGGGGCGCATTTATCTTAATAATAACAAATTCTGGAATAGCGTTTTCCCTTCCGGTGCAACAGCATTTGAAGGGATTGCCATTAACATAAATAATCCAATTAATGCTACTTTGCTAAATTCTGAAATCAGTGATAACAGAATCGGAACTTCCAATGGAACCAATCAGCCCCGAATGGGCATTCGCTTATCCAATGTGAACAAGCTTAGAGTTATAAATAATGATATTTACTTCAAACATTCAACAGTACCAACTGACCCCCACAAAGGTATTTTGGCGGAAGGATGTGAGGAATTAAAAATTTTCGACCATCTTTTAATTAAAAATACTGTCAGTTTCTCCTCTGGAACACCGGAAAGACTGATTGGCATCGACTTAAACCAATCGCCCCATTCCTGTATAGAAAACAACACTTTAACCAACTTTGGTTACGGCATGCAGGTAACCGGAAACTCCGTCATAAATTCATTGTACGATAACGAATTTAATCAGTTTGAAAAAGGAATCCATTTTAACTTAGGAGATATTGGCGCAAAAGTAGGTACACAGAGCGCAAGCAACCCTATAAATGGAAATGTAATGGGGAATAACTGGATTTGTTCGGGATGCATTACCAACCAGAGAATTACAGGTAATTATAGTGGTGCAGGCTTGATATGGTTTACCCCAACCAACATCACAACTGATCCGGATTTTCCGAATAATTCGGTAATTCCGATCAATACTATCCTCCCTTTTCATTTAGCAGGCGCAACCACCTACTACAGTGAATGTCCCATACCCAGTGATCCCTTTGAAGAGGATCCGGATGTCCCTATCAATCTTAGAACAAGAAATGATAATTTTGGAGGAGTAGTGGCAGATACCAATCGCTATCCGGAAGACATTCACAATGAAATCAGATATGCGAATCGTTTGATGGTGTATAAATTACTAAAGAAATATCCCGCATTACTGAATTTTGATGATTCCAGTGATTCGTCCTTTGCTAGCTTTTACAATTCAAATGTTGAGAGCAATCTGAATAAAATTGATTCAGTTGAAACCTTGTTAAGTTCTAGAGCTTTTGTAGCTGCTAATTCGCTATTGGCCAATTTTACAGACACAAATACGATTGAGTATAACTTTAAACGGGTTTATCAATTATATATTAAATGGACATTGCAAGGAGATACAAGTTTAACAGACGTCGAAGCAGATGAATTATATGCCATTGCTTATCAGCATCCCTTAACAGGCGGAAAAGCGGTATTTACTGCCAGGAATATTTTGCGATTGGAAGTGGACGATAAGCTGCAAGGGAACTATCGCATCATGAAAGGGAAACAGTATAGCAGTGCGCAATTAAAAATTTACCCGAATCCTGCAAACAACATAGTGTATATTCAAATTAAAGAGAATGTTAAAATTGAATTGGTTCAGATTATTGACATTTCTGGAAGAATATTACTTGAGCAACAAAATGTCAATGAGATTTCTGTTTTGAAACTTATACCTGGAATTTACCTGATTCAGGTTAGGCACGAAGGTGAAATGTTTAATGAGAAACTTATAATCAACAAATGAGAATAAAACTGATTACATTTCTTTTGGGGGTTGCTTTGTTGAGCCCAAAAATTGTTTATTGTCAATTCACTAACAATTACTGGGTATTTGGTGATAGCGTTTTTATCAATTGGACTAATCCTGTCAATCCAATAATTGGAAGCGCTGCATATCATTTTAGAAACGGTAGTTCGTGTATTGGCGATAGTAGCGGGCTTTTATTATATGCTGGTTTATATGATAACAATGCAGCAACGGATTGTTTTATTTGGAACAAATATGGAAATCGGATAGGTGATTCAATCAGAGTTAAAGGAGGTGTATGGTACCATGCCAGTTTATTTGTTCCTGATCCGGGGAATGATTCGAACATCTATTTGTTTACGGCTGGGGTGACTGATGACCCTTACGGATTTTTTTACTCAAATATTAATTACAAAGCCAATAATGATTCGGGCGTGGTTATACAGAAAAATGTAATACTTAATACTCTTCCTGCATTTGATGCATTAATGGCTGTAAGGCATGGTAATGGTCGTGATTGGTGGTTAATTACTCAGCGATGGGTTGCACCTAATGCACAAACTCCTACCAATGAATTCAGAATTTTTCTGATATCACCTGCGGGGACCACTTTAGCTTCAATTCAAAATATAGGAGGTACTCATACAACGAATATAGGACAACTTGTTTTTTCAAGTGACGGAACAAAATTTGCAAATATCAGTGGGCGAGGATTAGTTGAATTGTATGATTTTGACAGGTGTACCGGTGCCATCTTAAGTACAGTACCAATTGAACAAGAGCCCCTATCTCTCCCTGCCCCAAGTTTCAATTTTAGTGGTTCATTTTCTGTCGATAATTCAAAACTATATGTTGTGAATTTCTATTCACCTACAGTTTCTTATTATTTATATCAATATGATTTAACATCATCTAATATTTCTTTGAGTAAATATATAGTGGATTCCTTTCCGGCAAATTTTACAGCTCTGGGTGACCTAAGGCTTGCACCGGATGGTAAAATTTATTTATCATCATTTGATCCCAATTACTCTTGGCCCTATCCTGATACTATCACCGCTTACACCACCATCAACAACAACCTCAGCGTTATCAACTACCCAGATTCATTGGGAAATGCTTGTGATTTTCAACCTTTCAGTTTTAACTTGGGTATGGGTAGAAGTTATTTAGGCCTACCCAACAATCCCGATTACGAGCTCGGCGCATGGGTGGGGTCGCCTTGTGATACGCTGAGTGTTGGGGTGGATGATAATGAACCGCAGCAGCAGGTGTTTTTCAAGCCTGGTATAATAGTGAGTGGAATATGATTCATATCAACGCCTCCAAACTAAAAGGAAGAACGGGGAGTTTAAGATTGTTTGATATGGAAGGGAGGTTGGTGGTTGAGAAAAAGGTGGAGGTGATAAGTGGAGGGTATGTGACGGGAGAGATACCGATGAATGGGGTGGCGAATGGGGTTTATCTTGTGAATTTAATTACGGATTCGGAAAGTGTTTCGTCAAAAACTATCAAATTTTAGTTGCATAGAGATCGTCGTCTTCCAAGGAATTTTCCTTTTTAACCACTAAGGCACTGAGAGCACTAAGAATCACGGAGGACTTTTCTTAAACCAACAACTCTATATTCATTCAAAACATTCATCAACTCATCAATTCATCAACTCATCAATTCCTTTTTGTTTTCGGCAATTTTTATTTCAATATAACGCCGTCGGCTACGAAGGGTTGGGCGTTGCCGCCGTTGCGGATGATGTCACGGATGATGGTGGAAGAAACAGGGGCGTATTGCGGTGAGGAAAGTAGAAAGATGGTTTCGATTCCTCTTTCGAGATAATGATTCATCTGGGCAATGGCCCTTTCAAATTCAAAGTCGGCGGATGTGCGGAGGCCTCGCAAAATAAACCGCGCTTGTACTTTTTTGCAGAAATCAACCGTGAGTCCGCTGTAGGATTCAACGGAAATTTGTGGATAGTCAGAGAAGCTATTCTTTATCCATTCTACTCTGTCCTGCAGGGGAAACATGTATTGTTTGGTGGTGTTATGTCCTACACCGATGATGATCTTGTCAAATAAATCCAGTGACCTCGTGATGACATCCACATGTCCAATGGTAATGGGGTCGAAACTTCCGGGGAACAGGGCGATTCTTGACATGATGCTGGTTTTTGAAATGAAATACTATTTTAAGTGATGTCGGTATCGGCTTCATTCTTAAAAAATGAAAAGGAGACCTGACTGTATTTACGGGTTTCGATATAGTTTTTCAAGGGGCTGAGATTGTTCGCACTTCCATGTTCAATGATCAGTACTCCGTTTTTATTCAGGAGATTTCTTTCGAAGACTATTTCTGCCAGACTTTCTGCCGGCGTTTGATCAAAGGGGGCATCAGCAAATATGATGTCAAAGGTGCGGTCTGTTTTTTTTAACCAGGTTAAGGCATCAGATTGAATGGCCATGATGCTTTTTGGCGCCTGCAGGAGTTCAAGGGTGCTGTTGATGAATTTTATGCAGGCCGGGTGATTGTCTACAGCGACGAGATGCTCGCATCCTCTCGATAAAAATTCATAGGTGATGCTTCCGGTTCCGGCAAAGAGATCGACAACTTTTAGTTTTTTAAAATTGTAACGGCTGGCAAGCATATTAAAAAGTCCTGATTTGGCGTAATCAGTAGTAGGCCGGACAGGCAATGTTTTTGGCGCTGTCAGTTGTCTCCCTTTATGAATTCCACTTATAATGCGCACAGGTATTGATTAAAGAGTCCGACATACTGATGAGCCGATAAACGATCAAAGCCATAACTATACTCTAAAACCTCTGTTCTCTCTCCCAAACGAATATTCCTGATATATTTTCCGGCTAACATCCAGTGAGAAGATGTTTTTTCAATCTCTCCGTAAAAAACAACAGCAACCTGATCCGCATTTAATTGCAATTGCTCTATGGAAAATAGTAAATAATAAATTAAATCTTCCGACGATTGATAAGGGAAACTGTTGAAGAATTTTAATTCGCTGCCATGCGTGATGGCAATGTCAATGTTTAAAGGTCGGACCATAACGGCCACCGCAGGAGTGCTTTCATGTTTATGCAAGCGCAATTGGTTTTCAATGAAACTGCTTCCTGCAAAATACAATGCGGCTTTTTATAAATAGTGCCCGTTTCTTTCAGTAACTCTTCCGGAACAGCATACACCAAATGTGCATTTGCGGATGAATAGCATCTGCATAAAAGCGATCATCATCCTTTATTCTGGAAGTCAGGCTTAATATATCTTTCAATTGATCCTTAGAAAATAATGGATTCGGGACCAGACTATGTTTCGTACTATACACCGAAAGGATGACCTGTTGGGGTTGAAGTTGATTTAACAATTCATCCATTTCAAGTAACTGGGTAAAAGCTCCCGGTTTATAATCATCGCTATCACTTTGCGTACTATCACTAACGATATGGTAATCTTTTAAAGCGACTGCTTTCTGTCGCTGTTTATCGATGATGGCATAGCTGATACGATTCCGGTCAAAGAGCAGCAAGAGGAGTGAGGAAGTAACCATTCCTTGCGAAAAAGATTCATCTACCTGTTGCGTCTTGAGTGTAAATTGCAGTGCCGTTTGTACCATCCGGTAACAAAAGTAGGAATTCTTGCGAAGATCGTGACAGAGATGGGCGTATCCATATGATAATTAGTGGGTTAAGCAAATTTTTAAACGACCCACTGCAATTGAAAAGGAAGGCTGATCTTTGAGCTATCTTAGAATCGTGATCAGGACAACCATTTCATCCCAGCTTTATCATCGTATCAGCGGCTTTCTGGAATTTCAACCTACATCGGGTCAGGAATTATTTCTGAGAAAGTTTTCTGAATTTGCAGCCGATGATGTTCCCGGAATTTTCTTGCTGAAGGGTTATGCGGGTACCGGCAAAACGACCATGATGGCGGCATTGACTTCCGCGTTCACCAATATTATTCTTCTCGCACCAACAGGA
The DNA here is from genome assembly GCA_016721435.1 of Bacteroidota bacterium. Lineage (GTDB taxonomy): Bacteria > Bacteroidota > Bacteroidia > AKYH767-A > OLB10 > JAJTFW01. The sequence continues at coordinate 45,332 of JADKIC010000025.1, read as the reverse complement.
AGAGCCGCAAAAGTACTTTCTTCCTATACCGGAAAACCAGCTTTTACAATACATAAACATCTTTATCGTCCTGCCCTTACGAGCGATGGACGTATCATGTTACGTTTGGCAGATAATGTTTACCGAAAGACCTTGTTTATTGTGGATGAGGCCTCGATGATTTCGGATGCCGCTATAGATGATCCTTCGGCTACTTTTCCGGGAGTCAATTTGCTCAGTGATTTGATTCGATATGTTTTCAGCAGCCCTTCTTGCCGGTTGATGCTGGTGGGAGATTCGGCGCAGTTGCCTCCTGTTCACTTTGAACATAGTCCTGCATTGGATCCTGATCATATACGTGCTAAATTCAAGATGACGGTGTATTCCACTGAAATGACAGAAGTGGTTCGTCAGAAAGAACAAAGCGAAATACTGACAAACGCTACTTACATTCGGAATCTGATCATCAGCGATGAAAATAAAAATATACCGGAGATAGTTGAAAGGGGTGCTGTGCTACGCATGAATCCCCGCGATTTACCGGAATCACTGATTGATTATTATCGGCAATACGGAAAGGATAATGTGATCGTCATTACACGTTCCAATCGTTCAGCTATTCAGTATAACCGTATGATCCGTTTCCAGACTTTGTGGATGGAAGATGAAATAGGAGGGGGAGATAACCTGATGATCGTAAAAAATAATTACCATTGGCTGCCCTCTGATCATCCCGCCGGTTTTATTGCCAATGGAGATGTGATGGAAGTCCTGAAAGTATTTCACTTTGAAGAACGCTATGGTTTTCGGTTTGCGATGGCTACGCTGCATTTACCGGACTATCCCGATGAACCATCCTTCGAGGCGATGATCATGCTGGACACCCTCTCCAGTGAAGCGCCTGCGCTCGTCCAAACCGATCAGAGCAAATTGTATGATGCCCTCCATGTGCATTATCAGGAGGAAGAACCGGATAAGCGGAGAAGAAATGCATTGATAAAAAAGGATCCGCACTACAATGCCCTGCAGGTGAAGTTTGCTTATGCCGTAACTTGTCATAAAGCCCAGGGCGGTCAATGGCCTATCGTATTTGTGGATCAGGGTTATTTAACAGAGGAGATGCTTGATAAAGGCTATTACCGCTGGCTCTATACGGCTTTTACCCGTGCTTCTGAAAAATTATTTCTTCTGAATTTTGATGAAAAGTTTTTCAAATAATTGATACTTTTGGGGAGGTTGTTTTTCGCGGGTGTTTATTAGTTGAATATCGAATAGGATGTTAAATTATAAGCACCTGAATTGAAAATAGCTTGCAAATATGTGTCATTAGCTCAGTTGGTTTAGAGCATTACCTTGACAGGGTAGGGGTCACTGGTTCGAATCCAGTATGACACACAAAAATTTCTATTTACAAGACTTTTCTCCTGATTTGAAAATTTTCTTGAATCTTTATATCAATACAATTGCTTTATCCCGGAAATTCGACTTTATTTTTCGACCATAAAAAATCTTAGTTTTTAATAAAAGAATATTCTGATAATTAAATCTTCTGTTTAAACGCAGCGACCGCCGCGTACTCGCCGCGAACGCAGCGCCTGCCTGCCGAAGCTTCAGCATAGGTAGGTTTAAGTTTGGAATCTTTAATGCTCTTAATGGTGTTTTAATTACTCTAATTTCCATTATACTTGCTGTTAGTGCGTTTAAATAGAAAACCATTAACTTAAGCGGCTGGATTTAGATAACTTATAATTTCACCAGTGAATGCAGGCACAAGTCAGGGAATATAGAGTAGGGGAGAGTTAAGATTATTTAAAAACTACTTCTGCTGATGTACTTCAAAACTTTTCATATGTCCCGGTTTGCAGCAGGATTGTTCTTCCTCTTTCATCATAGATCCACGGTGAATAAGAAAGATGGCCAATGCAATTGCAATCACAGGCGTAATTTTATTGACGAAATTCCTCGCTTTGATGGAAATAAAGGAGCCGGATAAAGCCAGAGTAAGCATCATGGGCACGGTGCCGAGTCCGAATAGAAACATATAAGTCGCACCTTCCATCGGACTTTTCGTTGTTGCTGCTCCTGCCATAGCAAGATAAACGAATCCGCAAGGCAAGATGCCATTCACCAATCCGAATGAAAACAAGGAAGCAATAGAATGATGCTTCAAAAGTTTACCAAATACTTTTTTTAATTGAAAGGAAAATCCGGCGAAACGATGGTTAATTTTCGTGAGGATTTTCTGATTCGTGAGCAGTACCATGACGATGATCAGAATGCCACTAAAAATGCTGATATCACTTTGCCAGCCTCGGATGGATAAGGTCTTTCCTAAAAATCCGGCCATAGTTCCCAGAATAGAATACGTAACGACTCGTCCCAAATTATAGGCTATTCTTCCTCCGAGCAAGTTTAAAATACTACCATTTCCGGTGGGCAATTCCATGGCAAGCGGACCACACATTCCTGCACAGTGAAAACTGCCAAAGAATCCTACAGAGAGTGCCGTCCAGTAAAAACGTCCATTATTGTACGTATATTCTTTCTTCCTGATAAAGGGGTGTGTCTCCGTGCTCCCAGGTGGTCTGGATTCTCCAGTAACCTTTGGCCATTGTAGCTGCAGAGATCACTTGTTTTCCATTCATGGGCTGTACAGGAATTTTAAAATCCAGCTTCGAATTATCCGGACGAAACATCACTATTTCGCCTTTGATTTTCCCCGGTTCGTTTGCAGGGTATTCAATATCTATCGAGTTCGTTTCCGCATTAAATGAAATTTGCAGACGGAATCCGCTATTTTCATTGTTATTCATACGATCTATCTGATCCTGGAATTTCAATTCCTTTTCGTAATAATCTGTAGCTACTAAATCTACATCTTCCTTTACACATTTATATACGAGGAAGAGCATTCCTGCAACGAATCCTGTATAAAGTATAAATATTCTATATCCCCAGCTCATCTTTTTAATTGGTTGGTCCTATGAAATTGGTAGTCGTTTCATCCACTACAACTCCGTTGGATAATATTTGAATGTGCACTTCTGTTTTTGTTGATTTGATCAGACTCTTATCTAAAATCGCGAAGAATTCTCCTTCTGAAATATCCTGTTCCTTAAGGTTGGTGATTCCATTGCCCACCCATTTAATGGTTCTGTTGGCTCTAAGATACGGATTTCAATGGGCATATCCTTAAACGTTTTATTGACTATTTTAACGTTGTAGAGATTACTGACTTTATTGTTCTCTTGTTTTTGAAACAACATTCCGGGTGTTCTTAAAATGGTAGCTTCCACATCGGTTCTGATGGCCAGAAGGGTAATCAATACGCCAAGTAAAATAGTAAGTACGATGGAGTATCCAATGATCCTTGTGGTGACCTTGAATTTTTTTGCTGTTTTGATGGCTTCCTCACTGGTGTACCTTACTAACCCTCTCGGCTTTTCAATTTTATCCATGATGGCATCACAGGCATCTATGCAAGCGGTGCAATTCACGCATTCCATCTGTGTACCGTTACGAATATCAATTCCCGTAGGACAAACCTGCACGCATTGATGACAGTCGATACAGTCCCCGTTCGTGCGTACTTCGCCTTTATGTAATTTTCCACGGGGTTCGCCTCTATTATAGTCATAGGCAATAACCACCGAGTTTTTATCCAGTAATACGCCCTGCAATCGTCCATATGGGCAAACAACGATGCAGGCTTGCTCTCTGAACTTAGTATATACCCCATAAAATACAGCGGTGAAAATTACCAGTGAAATCAAAGTGCCCATGTTTTGCGAGGGACCCTCTGTAATCATGGCTTCCAACTCATCAATACCAATCAGATATGCTAAAAAAGTATTGGCAATGATAAAGGAGATTAGAAAAAATATACTATTCTTCAATAGCTTCTTTCTAAGCTTCCTGGGATTCGGAGCTTCTGCATTGAGGGCTTTCTGTTGCATGTAATCGCCTTCAATCAGGTACTCGATCTTTCGGAACACCATTTCCATAAATATTGTTTGCGGACAAGCCCATCCGCAAAATAATCGACCAAACAAGGCGGTGAAAAGAATAATGAACACGATGAAGGTGAGCATCGCAAGTACAAACAAATGGAAATCCTGTGGCCAGAATGCAATTCCGAAAATGATAAATTTTCTTTCCAGTACATTGAACAACATCAATGGATGTCCGTTGACTTTTAAGAAGGGTCCCACAAACAGAATGGCAAGAAAAATCCCGCTTACAATTGTTCGTTTATTGTAGAAGCGTCCAAACGGTTTTTTAGGATAAATCCAGTTTCTCTCTCCCTCTTTTGAACTAGCGGCTACACTATCACGGAAAGATCCTGCCGGATCAAATGGTGGCACCTTCTCTGTATTCATTTATTATTTTGAAGGTACTGCAGCTTCAGCAGTGACCGTTTTTACACTATCAGTAACAACAGTTGTACTATCCTGCCCAACCGGAGTGGAGCCTGCTTCCAGCCATTTCTCTCCCTCAGGAGCTTTTCCATTTGCCGGTTTTGTGCCTTGCAAAGTAAGAATATAACTGGATACTTGCTGAATTTGTTTTGGACTTAACTGGCTTTTCCATGAAATCATTCCCTTGGCAGGAACACCGTTTGTAACCGTAGTGAAAATGTTTTTTATTCCACCTCCATGTATCCAAAACTCATCGGTGAGGTTCGGACCAACAGTTCCTTCTCCACCCGGACCATGACAAGCCACACAGTTTTTCGTGTAGATATCTTTTCCACTTCCAAGTCCTTCCGGAGTATTCAATGCGGTAACATTTTCAGGTGAGATGAAATCCGCCATTTTAGCCTGTCGCTCCTTGATTTTTTGTTCTGCCATTGCAATTTCATTGTTGTATTCTTCTACTTGCAATGGACCGGTATCGAAAATATGGAAATGTACGATGTAGATGACCGCCCAGATGATGGTAAGGTAAAATCCCCAAATCCACCACGGTGGTAAGCTGTTGTCCAATTCTTTTATACCGTCATAATCGTGATCCAGCATTACATCCGCTTCCTTTTCTACCGGTACTGCCTTGGTGAGAAAGTTTCTGTCGAACCTTGTCCAGAAGGAAGGAGCGTGAAGTTCCTCATAGGCACTTTTTTCTTTTTCTGTAGCAATAATCTGTTTTTTCTCTTCCGGTAATAAACCATATGCCAATAAACGTATAGTTCTTGTAAGAGCAATAATTACGACCAGCATGATGATGAAAACAAAAGTGAGAAGATAGAAGCTGGGATTATAAAAGAGCTCCGGAACGCTTGGCTTTTCAGCGACTGTGGTCGCAGCATTTTGTCCAAATGCACGAATTGCAGAAATCATACTTATCATTCCTGCCATTATGATGGAGAAGGTATATCGGTTCATACGGTGTATTGATCGGTGTTTGAATCGTTTTTCTGTAAGGGTAAGTGACTCAACATGTCTAAATGTTGTTTGTCGGCTTTGATAAGGTAACTGATTAATACAGTGAAGAACAGGAAGAATATAATCAGCGATATTATTGGATAGATACTGATCCCGGCGATGCTTTCTAAATATTGTCGATACATGTTTTCGTTTTTTTTAATGGTGCACTTATCGTGAAGCTTTAATGTCAGTTCCCATTCTTTGCAAATAGGCGATCATGGCAATGAGTTCTTTGTTCGCAGCAATACTCACATCATTTTTCTTGAAGTCGGCAACGATGCTTTCCGCTTGCTTCATGAGATCGGCATTCGCTTTTTCATCATAACCTTCAGGATAAGGAACGCCCAAAGTTTGCATAGCACGAATTTTTGCAGGTGTACTGCTGATGTCCAGATCATTTTCAGCCATCCAGTCGTAGGCAGGCATAATAGAACCGGGCGACATGGTAGTTGGATCAATCATATGGTGATAATGCCATATGTTGGGATATTTTCCTCCAATACGATGTAAATCCGGACCGGTACGTTTAGATCCCCATTGGAAAGGATGATCGTAAACAAATTCGCCAGCTTTGGAATATTCTCCATATCGTTCGGTCTCGGATCGGAAGGGTCGTATCATTTGAGAGTGGCAAGTGTAACAACCTTCTCTGACATAAATATCTCTGCCTTGTAATTCCAAGGAGTATAAGGCTTCACACTGGCAATGGTTGGAATGTTTGATTGCACTAAGAAGGTCGGAATGAACTCTACAATACCTCCAATCAATACAACAACTGTACTGAGAAGTAACATCTGTATCGGACGGCGCTCAATCCATCTATGCCAATGTCCATCATGTATTTTTTCGTTCGGATCTAATGCAGGTGCTTCTGCGGCCTCTTCTTCATTCAATGTACCTGATTGCATGGTCTTCATCAGGTTATACACCATTACTATGGCGCCAATGAAGAACATCAAACCTCCCAAAGCACGTAACTTATACATGGGCATAATCTGCGTTACCGTCTCTAAAAAATTAGGATATTGAAGTACGCCGTCCGGTGTAAAGTCTTTCCACATTAAACTTTGTGTAAATCCGGCCCAGTACATCGGTACGGCATAAAAGAGAATTCCCAATGTCGCAATCCAAAAATGGAAGGAAGCGAGTTTCTTGGAATGAAGTTCTGTTTTGTAAAGTCGGGGAATTAACCAATACAAAATACCAAAAGTGAGCATTCCGTTCCAGCCCATTCCACCAATATGTACGTGGGCGATGGTCCAGTCTGTAAAGTGACTGATCGCATTTACATTTTTCAAAGAAAGCATAGGTCCTTCAAAGGTGGACATACCATAAGCGGTAATGGCAACCACCATGAACTTAAGAACGATGTCTTCGCGAACCCGATCCCAGGCTCCTCTTAATGTTAAGAGTCCATTGATCATACCTCCCCAGGAAGGTGCAATTAACATGATTGAGAAAACCGTTCCTAATGATTGTGCCCAATCCGGTAATGAAGAGTAGAGTAGATGATGAGGACCTGCCCAGATGTAAATGAAAATTAATGCCCAGAAATGGATAATAGAAAGTTGGTACGAGTAGACGGGACGATTGGCTGCCTTGGGAACAAAGTAATACATTAATCCAAGATAGGGCGTTGTTAAAAAGAAGGCCACTGCATTATGTCCATACCACCATTGCACCAGGGCATCTTGCACTCCCGCATAGGCAGAATAGCTTTTAAAATGTTAACCGGAATTTCAATAGAATTTACAATATGCAATACCGCAACAGTAATGACGGTGGCAATATAAAACCAGATGGCCACATATAAATGTCGCTCTCTGCGTTTGATAATTGTACCAAACATGTTTATTGCAAAAATTACCCAAACTACAGCAATAAGAATATCAATGGGCCACTCGAGTTCAGCATATTCTTTACCTGTTGTATGTCCGGTCAATAATGTTAAAGCTGCAAGAACAATGATGGATTGCCATCCCCAAAAATGTAAACTCCTTAATGCATTGCTAAACATCCTGGCCTTGCATAGTCGCTGCAAGGAATAATACAAACCCATAAAAATGCCGTTCCCGACAAAGGCAAAGATGATGGCATTGGTGTGTACAGGTCTTACACGGCCAAAACTCAGATATTCTCCGAGGTTTAAACCCGGAAAGGGGATCTGAAGCGCAATGACTAGGCCCAGAAGCATTGCGACAATTCCCCAAACAATGGTAGCTAAGGCAAAGTTTCTCACAATGCGGTTGTCATAGCTGAATTTTTCAATGGTCATACGTTGTCAGGATTTTTTATTTTATTTTCTATTGGTTTAGGTACAGTTTCATCATCAAAAAGTATTCTAACGGCCGGTGAAATATCGTCGTCGAATTGACCTGTTCTTACCGACCATAAAAAACCGGCCAAAAATCCTCCGGCTACTAACAGGCTGCAAGTGATAAGAATCAGGATTACACTCATGGGTAGGCAAATTTATTTTTGACGGGGTGATTAGTATATGAGGAGATTTAGTATTTGAATTGATTTATATCATGATTTACGCATCTTTCAACAATGTCCTTGCTTTATAACTACTCGCCAATACCGTGTAAATCACTAAACTGCTGGTGCTGATAGGCATCAATATAGCGGCTATTACCGGTGAAAGTGTGCCCTGAACAGCAAACCATAAACCGGTGAAATTGTAGAGTAGAGAGATAATGAAACTGATAATAATGATGCGTTGTCCTGATTTTGCAAAGGCCAATAATGCACCGATGCTACCAAACTTTTTGGAAAGAAGAATCCCATCGCATCCCGGGGTGAAATTATTGATGTCCTCCGCAACGGCCAATCCTACATGACTGTTTAAAAGAGCAACGGCATCGTTTAATCCATCACCCACCATCATTACTTTTTTTCCCTGTTGCTGAAGTCCCACAACATAACTCACTTTGTCTTCCGGCTTTTGTTCAAATGCCAATCCTTCTTCCTGACCAATCAATGTCGCTAAACGGGAACGCTCATGTTCGTGATCTCCACTTATTACAGATAGTATATATCCATCTCTTTTTAATTTCTGAACCATGGGTGAGGCGGAAGGACGGTACCGGTTATGGAATTTAAAATACCCCAATAGCTCACCGTTTACCTGAAGTCCAACGGTTGTTGTCTGGAAACCGCTTGGGTATGTAGTACTATCATTTAAAAATTTACTGCTGCCGAGTCGGATAAAGAACTGCTTAGATTGACCGGATATGCCCAATCCCTCTTTTTCTACTACATTGCTCAACTGACTATTGGTATGACCTTCATCCTTTAACTTTTTTGCCAGTATCCGGCTTAATGGATGAGAGGATGCATTTGCCAGATCGGCAATAGCCTTTTTTAGTTCCGGAGATAAAGGAATACCATCAAATTCTACCGTCGCATTTTCTGCTTCGGTTAAGGTCCCTGTTTTGTCAAAAACGACGGTGTCAATATCGGCCAGTTTTTCAAGTACATTGGTGTTTTTAAGGTAAATACCCTTCTTGCCAAGTATTCGTATCATATTGCCGAATGTAAATGGGGCTGATAAAGCGAGGGCGCAGGCGCAGGCGATGACCAACACCGAGGTGAAGGCATGAAGAGCTCTGTTGAAATCAATAGCGTACCAGTAAAGAAATGAGCCAACTGCTATAAGTAGTGTGATGACAACGAACCAACGACTGATTTTTTCAACTACTTTTTGAAATCCACTTTTATATTCCTGCTTTCCTGAGGATTGATTCCATAACTGCGTCAGATAGCTTTGTGAGACTTCCTGCTGAACAACCACCTCGGCGGGATTTCCGTTTAACCGTCCTCCGGCAAATATTCTATCCCCTTTTTCACAGCGGACAGGTCGTGATTCCCCCGTCACAAAACTATAATCAATTTCTGCACTTTCACTTATTAAGAGCACATCTGCAGGAATAATTTCCAGGTTTCTGATAAAAATCCGGTCGTTTACTTTGAGTTCATTGACCGAAACAACTTCTTGTCTATTACTATAGATCCTGCTTACCGCGATAGGGAAATAGGATTTATAATCACGATCAAAAGAAAGCCATTGATAAGTCTTATTTTGGAAATTCCGACCGATAAGCATGAAAAACACGAGTCCGGTCATACTGTCAAAATATCCGGGACCGCTGCCACTGAGTATTTCATAACTACTGCGGAGGAACATAGCCACAATACCAATGGCAATCGGAACATCAATATTTATAGTGCGCTGTCTGAAGCTTAAAAGTGCATTTTCAAGGAATTCACCGGCGCTGTAAAAAAATACGGGTAGCGAAAGGAATAGAATGATATAACCAAAGGCCCTGCTAAAATCTTCTCCATGGTAAGTTCCTCCGGAAAAATACTCCGGAAAACTCAAGAGCATAATATTTCCAAATGCAAAGCCGGCAATCCCTATTTTGTAAATGCGACTTCGGCTTCTGACCACTTTTTCACTTTTGTCTGTTTGCTTTAAGTTGAGCTCCGGTGGATACCCGATTTGATGCAGCTTCTCAACAATCTTTCTTAAACTGGTTTGTGTAGGATCATAAACTATACTGAGCTCCTTTTGAATGAAATCAGTATGTGAACGTAAAATTCCTTTTTCCAGCTTTCCTAAATGCTCTAGTAACCAAATGCAACTACTGCAATGCATAGTAGGGATATGAAAAAGGAGATGAACGGTATTCTTGTCCCGGAACTTAATGAGGGTTGACTCAATCTTTTTATCATCCAGATAAGCATACCGCTCGCCTATAAATGGGTGGGATTGTGAACCCCGGCTTCGTATCTAATTGATAATAATTACATAAGTTGTTTTCGGCAAGAACCTCATACACCAATTTGCATCCTGTACAACAAAAATTTTTATCATCAAATTTAACTTTGTCTTCCAAACATTCTTCACCACAATGATAACATTGAGTTTTAGTGACTATGTTGATGCGATGTATTTTTTAGAGGAATTTAGTCACAAGAATATGATATATAAAAAAACAGGTTTGTGAGATAAATCATTTATTTTATTGATGGTTATCAATTTGGTTAGAATCAGTGTTTCATTTGACAGAAATCATAGATTATCAGGTAAGAGCTCTTCATTTTTGCCTTGTTGAATCTGATTAATGTAGGCTTGTTTCTTAATCTATGTGTTAGGAATTTATGTATGAAATGTCAGGTTCAGATAAGTCTTAAAGCTATACTTTATTAAGTAAATATAATAATTAATTTGAGATTATAAAAAGTTGATTATGTGTTGAAAAGTGATGTAACAGACTTTAACTTATGCATTGTGAAGTAGAAATGAATAAGATATCATAAGTAGTGGCCCATGATATTTATCATTTGTAATAATAAAACCATACTTCACTTTTGTGGGTTATATATAATACGAATTATTGAAGCTAATAAAGTAGAAAAGAATATGTACGGTAGAATTAATCCCAACGCGAATATGATGATTAAAATAAGTAATGAGAGGAGATTATCGGGTTTACAAGCCGACTTTAATGCCTTGTTTCCCTTTCTGAAGATTGAATTTTTTAAAACACCACATAAAATCGGAGAAGCTTCAGCTAAAAATCTTATTCATGAAAATAGCAGATTTGTTCGTGATTGCCGGGTTCCCAAAACGGAAGGCGATTTGATCATTAACGAGCAAATGACTGTGAATGAATTGGAAGAACAGTTTTTGTCCAAATTCGGTCTTTCAGCTCAAGTCTTTAGGAAGTCCGGTAATGTCTGGTTGGAGACTTCCGCTACAGATTCATGGTCGCTTCGTCAGCAGAATGATGAAGGTGCAGAGTTATCCCGTCAAATTAATCCTCGCCGCGAAAATCCGGAGGATAGCGATATTTATTAGTGTGCGCTATTAAATGATCAATATTTCATTTAAGCTTTTAAATTCCTGAGTTTCTTTTCATCAAGAATCTTGATTTTGCCATCCTTGATTTCAATGAGTTTTTCTTCCTTAAAATCACTCAGTGTGCGTATCAAAGATTCCGTGGCAGTGCCTACAATATTCGCAAGGTCATCCCGGGCTATTGCAATGGAAAACTGTTCTCCTTCTTTAGCCTGGTACTTATCTCTTAACAAGACTAAGGCCTCTGCTGTCCTCTTCCGTACCGAGCTATAAGCTAAGTCGAGTAACCGTTCCTGTTTATCTAATACCCCTTTGGTTAAAATCTTAAGGAAATTTTTTGTGACGGACACATTTCCGAAAACCATTTGTTGGAATTCTTCTTTAGGAATAAAGGTGATTTCAGCATCTTCCAAAGCTTCAGCAGATTCGTTATATGGATTTTCTTCTAATAGGGTAGTATAGCCAAAAAAATCTCCTTCTTTCAATAAGTCGGTTATCAGCTCTTTTCCATATTCGTGAGTTTTAAAGATTTTTATTTTGCCACTATTGATGAAAAATAATCCATTAGGATAATTCCCCTCTAAATAAATACTTTCTTTTTTCCGGTAATGATTGATTTTTTTACCTTCTAAAAACCGCTTTAAAGCTCCGGCTCCGGCGACATCACTAATAAAATTACCCAGACCTTCGAGGTCTTTGTCATACTCTTTCTTCAATGTCTCAGCTTTCTTCAATCTACTTTCAACGGCATTTAAAAGTTCGGTTTTATCAAATGGTTTTGTGATATAGTCATCCGCGCCCAATTCCATACCTTTTCTCATATCACTTCTTTCCGCTTTGGCTGTTAAAAAAATAAAGGGGACAGTGGATAATTGTGGGTCCTTACTCAGAAGATGAAGTACTCCATAACCATCTAATCCGGGCATCATGATATCACAAATGATCAGATCAGGCAACTCCTTTCGGGCTAGTTCAACACCTTCCTTACCATCAGGAGCAGTGAGTACTTTGTATTCAGCCAGCTCCAGTATTTCGGCTGTATTTTCCCTAACATCTTCGTTGTCCTCGATCAATAGAATTTTTTTGTTCATAGTTAATGCTTCTGATTTGGAAAGGTTATTTTTATGGTGGTACCTTTATTGAGTATGCTGTTTAAAATAATATGTCCTTTCATTAAGTCAACGTAATTTCCCACGATGTGCAGTCCAAGTCCAGGTGCCTTGAATGTTAAATGCGTTTTTTCCCCTGTAAAAACGTTCAAATAGATGCTTCTGATCATCTTCACTTATACCCATGCCTTCATCCTGTATTTCAAAACTGATGGTATAAGAATCACACCTGGTTCTAATATAAATACTCTTATTTTCCCCGGTAAATTTAATCGCATTATTGATTAGATTGATGAGTATGTTTTTAATGAGTTTACTATCCAGATAAACAGCCACGTCTCCCTTATGCTCATATTTAATTTTCTGTCCACTTCTTGCATTTATTTGCATATCTAAAACTACTTCATCCACGAGCTCTGTTAAATCGAAATTTCTGTATTCAGCATGCACCTTCCCTTCTTCAAGTTTGCTGATAGATAGAAAATCGCTAAGTATATCATTGAGATTGTTAACCGATGATTTAATTCTATTAATATGTTTTATCCGTTTGTCTAAACTTTCATTGGTATTGTATTCTGATATAAGGCTGGCAGATGAAAGAATAGTTGTTAAAGGGGTTCTGAATTCATGTGAAGCCATAGAAATGAATCGTGATTTCAAATCATTTAAGTCCTTTTCTTTTTCTAATGCTTCACTAAGTTCATTTCTTGATTTTTCCAGTTCCCTGATGGCTTCCTGAAGAACTTTTGTCCGGTCGGATACTTTTTTTTCCAGCTCTTCATTGGTGGCGATAAGTGCTGCAGCAACTCTTTCCAATTCCTTTTGCTTATCCAGTACCGATTGTTCGATTTGTTTTCGAAGTGTAATGTCGATGATAAAGGACATGATAAACTTTTCACCATTCACTTCCATTGGGCTCAAACTAATTTCGACCGGAAGTAATTCTCCGCCGTTTTTTCGGGCAAATAAGTCAATTCCCATTCCCATTGTACGGGTGTTAGAATGCTTATGGAAGTCGTTTCTATGTTGTCGATGCTTTGATCGAACCATATCAGGTACTAGATCATCAACATTTAAAGACTCCAGTTCTGAAGTAGAATAATTAAGCATTCTGGCAATCGCCGAATTTGCTAAACGTATATTTCCCTTTACGTCAACTACAATTATTCCTTCCGCTGAATGATTGAATAGTGTGTCGATTAACTCCGGTTTCTGTAGCTGTTTCATTTATTCTTCTATCCTGTCAGGATTGCTGCTAAAATTAAGAGATCTTGCGCAACTTAGCGGCATATTTTGACGGATTCGGAAAATTATTTAGTTTAAGAGTGGTCTGCTTCAACAGTATTAATTCCCATTATATTGTATAAAGGGCAATTGCCGATTATACCGGTAATAAATGGAATTAAACCAAGAAGAGCCCAAATGCTGCCATGGTATATAAATACCATTGCAACTGAAATTCCAAGAAACATTCTGATAACACGGTCTGTCATTCCTAAGTTCGTTTTCATATATTATTTTTTAAAGGTGAACGAAATATGATTTATATTTCAAAAGTACCCTCATGTACAGTTAAGGTTTATAATTCTCGTCAGGAAGTTTTATGATCTTTATCACATATTGGTATAAATCTGTTAAATCAATTTGCAATGGAGGTCAGTGAGTGAATTTTTAAAATGAGGAATTAACGGCCTTTTTGCAGGGAGCATTGTTAAAACAGATGCGGACTCACTAAATAAAAGGCTTGTTCGATTCGACGATTTAGATTATCCTTCTCAGGAAATTAAAACAATACAATCTATTTGAAAACAAGATGCCATGTCACACCAAGGTAGTTTCGAAAAATATGTTAGAAGTATTTACTTAATCCAATGGAAAACTCTCTCCCATGAATTGGAATAACAATATCGCTAAAGCCCATACCATTTAAATGCTCTTTGAACTTTAACTGGGCTTCCGGTTCGCCATGTACTAAAAAAAGTCGTTTTACCTGCTGAGGATTCTGACAGCGAAGATATTCCATCATCTCCTTGTAATCCGCATGAGCACTATACGAATCAAGTACAGCAATTTGCGCATTTACCGGATAGATATCTCCGAAAATTTTGACTTCCTTAGTCCCTTCAATTAATTTCCCTCCCAAAGACCCCGGTGGGACATAGCCAATAATCAATATGGTGTTTTTCTCATTACTAATATTGTTCTTCACATGATGTTTTATTCTTCCTGCCTCTAACATGCCTGATGCGGATATAATGATGCAGGGTTCATCAAAATCATTCAAGGCTTTCGAGTCCTCCACTTCTCTGACATAATGTAAGGTTTCAAATCCAAATGGATCATCATCCTTTTGCATGTACTCAATAGTTTCCGGATTAAATGATTCTTTGTGTTTCCGCATAATGGAGGTAGCGCTGATGGCCAAAGGCGAATCAACATATACCGGAATTCGGGGGATTAGTCCGTTATTATAAAGTCGGTTTAATGAATAAACGATTTCCTGTGTCCGACCTAAACTAAATGCCGGAATAATTAATTTCCCCTTTCGGGCAACACAGGTGTCTTTGACAATATTAAATAGATGCAATTCGGCATCTACGGAAGATTCATGAAGCCGGTCACCGTAAGTAGATTCCATGATAATATAGTCCGCTTGAGGGAAGTCTTGTGGTTTTCTCAAAATCATATCATTAGATCTTCCTATATCTCCTGAAAAGAACACTTTGGTTGCTCCTGTAGGCTCCTCAAACACAAGGTTCACCGCGGCACTTCCAAGAATATGGCCGGCATCAGTAAATAGAAATTTTATATGCGGATCAATTTCTTCCCATTTATCCAGCGGCACCGGTACAAATTGTTTCATCGCTTTAACCACATCGTCCACATTGTAAAGTTCATCAAGGGGTCTTTTCCCGCTTTTGGCTCTTCTTTTATTTAAGTATTTGATATCATTTTCCTGAATGTGCGCACTGTCGGCCAACATAATAGTACATAAGTCAAGCGTGGCAGGTGTGCAATAAATAGGACCACTATACCCCGATTTTACTAAAAAGGGAATATTGCCCGAATGATCAATATGCATGGGAAAGGATCATGTAATCGATTCCGGAAGGATCAAAACCTAAATGACGGTTTAATTCGGCGTTGTCTCCTCCGCTGTTTTGAAAAAGCCCACAATCCAATAATAATTGTTTATTTCGCTCCGTTGTAATAAGGTGTTTGCTGCCGGTTACAGTCTGCGCTGCACCATGAAAGGTTATCTTCATATCACGTAAAATTAAATAATGTTGATCTTAGTTCCAAATTGATGATCTCTACACTATGAAACATGCTGTTATGATTTCCTTTCTGGTACTTCTTTCAAGTATTTCTATTGCTCAACCACATGCTTTAAAAGATGAAATTGCATGGAGCTCCCCATCACAGTTAACAATAGATGATTTCAGGAAAGAGTCTCCGGGACGTAAAACGAATTTTAAAACCGGCAAGCGTTCCTACAAGCAATTAGAGGGATTTATATATTGTGGTATCCATTTTTCCTATGAATCAGTGGGAAATAAGATTTCTTATACAGTGGTCGCTTTTATGGTGCCGGGTCAATCCTGGATCCGCGATACGGGAAATGCTGAAACGCTCCTTCATGAACAGGCTCACTTTAATATTACTGAAATTTACGCCAGGAAGTTAAGGCAAAAGTTGAAAGAAGTCCGGAGTACGGAAGCAGCAAAAAAGGCGTATAAAAAGTGTTTTGTTGAATTGAAGAAAATGCAGGAAAAGTTTGACGCCGATCATGAAGGTGAAAGTGGCCTTTCTCCCAAGTGGATGAAACAAATCGAAATGGATCTTGAAAAATTGTCCCCGTATTCAGACGATAAAGTGTCGTAAGTAATAGTTAGTCACCGTTACAAGAATACCTCCGTTGCACCGGCCCCGTATCGATTATAAGCTCCGTCAGTGAAACGAATTCCGGAAGAGGTGAGTTCTTTTCTGATTTCTGCTTTTAATTTCCCATTGCCAATACCATGAATAAAGACAATAGATCTTGCATGTCGCAGTATGGCCAGGTCAAGTTCCTTTCTGAAATGTCTCAACTGTATTTCTAGCATCGTCGAATTGTTTAATTTTTCAACTTGATCCGTCAATTCTTCGATATGTAAATCTACCTCAAATTTGGAAGGAGTTAGACCAAATTGTGCAGTAAAATCCTGATTCCTGTTTTTCTGCTTTTCATTTGACACAGAAAATTTTTGCTTCTCAGGTTGTGCATATTCAGATTTTAGTTTTTCGAAGATATCCTCGTCGTTTAAAGGATCTTGCTCTAAACTGCTAAACAAGTGTACTATTTTGGCAAAGGATAGGGGAGAAGGGAGTTTTGGAAAAGTCTGTGAAATATCAGGCAATATTATTTCAATAGATTTGTGTATTCTGGAGGTGCTGTTGTGTGGGTTGAATTGAAATTTCAAAGCATCAAAAACAAATTCTCCTTTTTCAAACAACTCATCTCTTTTTATCTCGGATAAAAAATTACATTGTCCCGATGGAAGGGTACCATAATTAAAACCGGAAGATTTATTGTGTTTTCTGCTATGTAATGTAAAAACAAAATGGTGCTCGGTTGTGTTGATCAGATATAACCGCAAAGGTCCGGAACTCACCTGGTTTTCCGTTGGAACGATAAGTAAATAAATTTCGTTTTTGATGGGTAACATCTCCGGAAAAGAAACATAGCTTAACTCCAGTGATTCAGAAATGATTTTATCACCTTGCTGTTTTTTTAGATCTTCTTCGCCTTTTCGTTTAACCAGAACAATTTCACCGGCGGTAACTTCAATGGGAAATCCGTCTTCAATATCTACAACGATGTTGCCTCCTGCCCGTATTTCTTTAACGATGCCTTCCTGTTTTTCATTTAAAAAACTGACAAAATCTCCCTCTCTGAATCCTTCTTTTTTCATCCTCTGGTGGTTTCGATATTTATGCTGTTGTCCTCTATGTAGAAGTTGAATTTC
This sequence comes from Bacteroidota bacterium, assembly GCA_016721435.1. Classification (GTDB taxonomy): domain Bacteria; phylum Bacteroidota; class Bacteroidia; order AKYH767-A; family OLB10; genus JAJTFW01. The sequence goes on along the minus strand of JADKIC010000025.1, from coordinate 27,946 downwards.
ATCTCACTTATTGTAAATTTACTTAAAAGATTACCTCGTTTAAAAGGATGTTACTTTCTTTCATTTTATACCACTAAGCAATGTCCCCGGGGAGATAAAATTTGTGAATCTGCCATTAACGTGATGACATATACTCCTCACGGAATTCCTTTTCCTCCGGTAAAACGAACGATTACTTCGTGGTAAAATAATCTGCAACCACAAGTTCTTTTACACCTTTGGTGTATTTGTAAAATCCTTGTCCTGTTTTTACTCCCAGGTTGCCGGAGGTAACCATGTTGACGAGTAGCGGACATGGTGCATATTTGGGATTGCCAAAACCATCATGTATTACTCTTAATATACTTAAACAGGTATCTAATCCTATAAAGTCTGCGAGTTGCAGTGGCCCCATCGGATGCGCCATTCCAAGTTTCATCACGGTGTCTATTTCATGAACTCCGGCCACTCCCTCAAACAAAGTAAAAATGGCCTCGTTGATCATGGGCATAAGAATTCTATTGGCAACGAAGCCCGGATAATCATTGACTTCTACCGGTACCTTCCCGAGTTTCAACGATAAATCGACAATCTGTTTCGTGACTTCATCACTGGTGTTATAACCACGAATTACCTCTATCAATTTCATTACAGGGACAGGATTCATGAAATGCATTCCAATGACTTTGTCGCCTCGTTTCGTTGAGGCCGCGATCCTGGTGATGGATATCGAAGAAGTGTTAGTGGCCAGTATACATTCCGCCTTTGTATACCGGTCTAAATCTGAAAAGATCTTTAATTTTAAATCAATGTTTTCAGTCGCGGCTTCTACTACAAGATCTGCAGCAGCCACTCCTTTGTCAAATGCAGTCGTGGTTTTTATACGTTGGAGAGATTGATTTTTTTCCTCTTCGGTGATTATCCCTTTCGCTACCTGACGCTCCATGTTTTTTCCGATTGTAATGAGGGCCTGATCTAATGCTTCCTGTCGAATGTCAATGATGGTAACATCGTAACCGCTTTGAGCAAATACATGCGCAATGCCATTTCCCATTTGTCCGGATCCAATAATTGTAATTTGTTGCATAGTTGTTTTTGAGAATGGCAAAATTAGCCTTTATCTGCCGGTAATTCCCTAACACTTTATTTTATGTAATGTACGTTACGTAAATTACATAATTATTCTTTTACAAATTTGCCTACTCCTTCGGTTTGTCCTTTATCGGTAATTAGAAGGAGCTGATAGGTGCCGGGTGGAAAATGCGCAATGGAAAAATCTCCGGAAGTGAACGGAGGATTGATTTTGTATTCAGCGATCAAACTACCGTTGATCGAGTAAAATTGGATCTTTACGATGTTCTTTTCTTTCAGATTGGTAGATGAAACCGTGATGACATTGCTGGCAGGATTGGGAGCTACAAGCCATTTATCCGGATTATTGCCCTCCGCAGTGGATGAGGTGGTGCCCTGAAGAGTGCTTTCCCATACGCCGCGTCCATAAGTAGAAACCCTGATGACACTGTTTGCCGGACCATCATTAACATACATAAAATCAGTAATGGAAGCTATCGCCGGCAAACCCTGAGAATAATTAAACCAGGAGCTCATCGTTTGGTTTTTGTACCAGATCCCGGCGGTATTGGAGATATATACTGATTCGTCAGTAGAGTAGGGGTCATGAATGATTTTAATGATGTTAATATTCGGAAGATTGAAAGTGACATTACTCCAACTCATACCTTGATCAGCGGATCGGTAAACTTTTGATCCGGCAGTGACATAAATAACATTTGAATCATTTACCAAACCCGTGACCGATCCTCCGTTCGTTAAGGTGGATGGTAAATTTGAAGTAACTGAAGCTATGGTGCCGGTATTAAGTCCTGAAAATTTTCTGAATTGATTGGGAATTGTAAGGACATAGGCCAAGTCAGTAGAATGCGCCGCAAATTCAATGCTCTTTATTCCTGCCGAAAAGCTGCTTATCGGCGTCCAAAATGGAACCGGACTGCTAAGATCAGAGGATAAATAAAGATCACCAATACCGGCTAAGCCCATCTCGCTGTTTAATGGAGTAAATGCAAGTCGTAAATTATTTGAAGAGGTAAATGGTAAACCAAAGGAAACTTCAGGACCGGAAATGACATTTCTCCGCTTTCCGTTTTCATGATAATAAACCAGATTATAGTTTTGATAATCATAGGTCATCCTCGACGACCAATCTCCTCCACGATTCGTTCGCCATTGTCCGTTTGCAGAAAAAAGTTCTCCATTGTCTTGTGTTCCAATACTGAGATTGTCTTTTCGAACCGGATTTGAAGCGGCCTTGTAAATTTCAGTGGCTTCTAATCCATTACATCTCACCCCCCAGTTCACTCCTGCATTAAGACTCCTCCAAATGCCTCCATCATTGATATTGTATAACTCCTGTGTAGAATAAGGGTTGTAAAGCATTTGATGCATATCCGTGTGCAAAATCTGCCACCATTGGGTGAGCTGTGTCCATGTCACTCCTCCATCTGTAGATCTCCAAACAACATGTGCACCCACAAACACAACATTGGGATTGTTGGGTGCTGCGCACATACTGAAATTATAATTGCCTTGTCCGTTACCATTGGCATCATATCCCACCAGGCTCTGTGCAGGATTATGATAAACTGTAGTGAAAGTGTTTCCTCCATCATTGGATCTGAAAATTGTACCCTCATCTTTTATCATTCCGGCATAAACCACTCCGGAATCAGCTGCTGATACCGCTAAACGCATACCTAGTCCGCTTCCTCCGCCCGGTACAGCAATACCATTGCTAATTAAATTCCATGTTTCTCCGAAATCTTCTGACTTATAAAATTCACTGTAAGTAACAGCATACAATGTCCTGCTTCCGGGTGCAGGCTTCGCCACCATTTCTGTAAACTGCCCTCCGCTTTTTCTAACATTCCAGGAGAGACCACCATCTGCCGTTTTCCAGATCCCATCATTCGTCGCTGCCACTACTATTTCATGATTCAAAGGATCCATTAATAATTCAACCGCCATTCGGTTTCCAATAGTGTTGTTGGCAGGAAACCAATTGTTACCCGCGTCATTACTTCGGTAAATGCCCGATCCTGTGGAGTAGTAGTTAGGATCTCCTGTACTAAGATATATAATACTGTCATTAGTAAAATCAATGCAAACGGATGAACATGCCGACAATGCTATTTTATCACTACCTGTTTTTTGCCAGGATCCGGTAGCATTGGTACTCATCCACAAGCCACCGGATGCACTGACTGCATATACTTTTTGCGAATCAGTAGGATGAAATTTCATCTGACAAACCCTGCCAATCCCATTAATTTGTCCACTGTTGTTGAATGGAAATTGGATAGGACCTAACGCTTGCCAGTTAGAAGGATTTTGACTATAAGATATCACTGCAAAGAATAAAAATAATATCAATAGTGTTAATGTTTTTTTTAATGACATAGATTTCTGAGTAGGTATTAATTATCTGACAATAGAATCAAGAATGGATTTTCTTTCAGAGGGGTACAAAATTCTTCCATCTTCCTGTACCCATGGCTCCATCATAAAATGCCAGTGTTTATATCGTTTTAAGGCGAACGCCATTTCCGTTTCGTCTATATTTCTTTTCTTCCTGAACAACCTCTTGAGCCAGCCTTCCTTATTCTCTTTTTCCCTTTTCGTTTGCCTCCGACATTCCAAGGATTTCATCCTCTTCCTTAGGCTTTTCCCGAACCGACCAGTATAAATTAAAAGCCTTCTCCGTTTCAAAATAATTCGCAGAAGTATCATCCATCATTTGAATCCAATGTGGAGATTGCTTATAGGCATTCTCAGACAGTGTACGCTGAGCAAAGATTTTTAAAGGAAAAATGCTGAATAGGATGATACAGAGAATTGGATTTAACCTTACCATAGTTTTAATAATAATAATTTTTTTAATGGTGAGATGTTCACCTTCATAAAATAAATAAAAATGTAAGAAATAGAAATAACCAGAGTCCATCAATAAAATGCCAGTAAGTAGCAAATAAATCCAGACGGATTCCTTCAAATTGATTTGAAAAATACAACAGGGATCTTACAGGATCATTTATAAGATCAAATACTTTTAAATTAAGGTATAATAGATAAATCATACCAACACTCACATGAATAAAATGTAATCCCGTAATGACATATACAAAAGCAATTCCGGCATCGCCGTTCAAATAAAATCCCTGATCAAATAAACTCTTCCATCCCAATACCTGACACATTACAAAAGCGAGGGAAAATATCAAAGTGGAACTGAGTGATAGCAATAAATATTTTCCACTGTCTTCCTTATAATAATGTTGAGACAAAGTGGTAGTATAGCTGCTGAATAGGAGAAGAAGAGTACCTAAAATAAAAGTTTTGGGAAAATGAAAATTTTCAATAGGTTCATTGTGCGTAATCCAAACCATGAACATGATCACCATTGACATAAATAAAATACTTGAACCAACGAGCGCATAGAACATAAAGGTCCTGTATGGACTTGTTCTTTCTTTAAAGATTAGTAACGAGGTAGCGTTCGTTTCCTTACCGGTTTTCCCCTGACTCATTGAGCACCTTTTAGCTTATTTCAAATGTACAACAAACTATTTAACGGAAAAAATATTTTATTTTATTTTTCAGGACAATCTTGGCTTTTGCTCCTTTTAAATGTTTTTGATAAATTTGACCTTAATGAATCATTGGAATTGGATGAAATACCTTCTTGCTTTTTTGGCTCCGGCTGGAGTGTTAGCAGGAATGGTGATGGGAGGATGGGTACCATTTATTCCCATTGGATTTGCATTTGTATTGATTCCTTTTCTTGAATTGATAATTAAGCCGGATCCGCTTAACGCAGATGAGGCAGAGGCCGAACTGATGAGTAAATCACCCGTTTATGATTTTCTTTTATATCTATTACTGCCTGTTCAATACCTCATTTTATTCCTTTTTTTAGAGGGAATTGATAAAAGTAATTTCGTTGAAATTCTCGGTAAAACGCTGTCAATGGGATTGTTGTGTGGAATTTTGGGCATCAATCTTGGCCATGAATTGGGTCATCGCTCTGGCCGCAAGGATATTATTTTTTCTAAATTATTTTTGCTAAGTTCCTTGTATATGCATTTTTACATAGAGCATAATCGCGGGCATCATAAAAGGGTAGGTACCCACCAGGATCCGCCAGCGCGAGGTACGGTGAGAGCATTTATTTCTTTTGGTTAAGAAGTATTGTGGGTAGTTATTTTTCTGCCTGGAAGCTTGAATTGGATCGGCTAAGAAGTAAAGGCCTTTCCCCTTTTTCGATCCGGAATGAAATGGTACAAATTCATTGTATAGAGTTGGTATTTCTGGCTCTGGTTCTTTTCCTTTTTGGACTGAAAAGTATGATTCTATTTATTACCGCATCTGTATTGGGAATTCTATTGCTTGAATCAGTCAATTATATCGAACATTATGGCCTCGGTCGTAGAATACGTGAAGATGGATCCTTTGTGAAAACCTTGCATTGCCATTCATGGAACTCTGATCATGTGCTAAGCAGAATCTTGCTTTTCGAATTATCAAGGCATAGTGACCATCATTATAAGGCGAGTAAGAAGTATCAGGTGTTGAATCATCATGACGAAAGTCCACAAATGCCCACAGGATATGCAGGAATGATCATTTTGGCATTATTTCCACCTTTATGGTTTAAAGTTATGCATCCCATACTAAACTTGGAGGAACAGCGTTTTCCTGAACTTGTGAAAGCGATGTAGGAGTAAAGAAATCAGGACTTAGGGTATACTTCTTTCATCGAAAACGCAATTGGTGCCTCCTGAAACATCACTTTTACGCTAGCCCATGTCTTAATAAATAATTCCGATTGCCTGTAATTGTCCAAATCCTGCTCCGATTCCCATTTGCTGAAAGTAATGAAGACATTAGGCTTGCCGCTGTCGGTATAAAGTGCAAGATGAACATCCTTGGAAGGAGCGGATGGCTTTATAAGTACTCTCAAAAAGCAATCGAAAATCATTTGCATGATCTTCCTGAATGGTTAATCTTACAATTCTTGTGATCATTTAAATTCTATTCTGATGTTATCATTTAGTTTAAGGTTCATCAGTTTAGAAGCATTTTCTCCATTGATTGCTATTTCAAGTTTTCCGGCATCATTAAAAATAGCTACCGCAGATCCCGGTTCCACTGTATGATAGTTGGCACTAATTTCATCCAATGCATGTTGGTTCTTACGGGTCACCACTTCGAATTTACGTCCCTTTCTTTGTTAGTGAAATAGTGTTTTAGTAATATTGGTGATTACATTGCCATAATCATCTATGTAAATGACCACACCATGGATCAATTCATCATCAATTGCAGGTAAAAATGCAGATCGCTGCACATAATGTGAGGGTCGATCTCCCAATTCATAGAGATTTTTTCCGGAGAGTAAATGAAGCATACTTTCCACAATTTTTGGTAGATCGAAGAGTTCATTATTACTGTTCTCGGTTCTGATCTTTACCATATCAATGGGAGCATCTTCAAAAACCAAAGAAAAGAATCCATCGTTTACCCCAATAAAAATATGCCCTTCCTTTTTGATGGCCAATAATTCCGGTGAATACTTGTTTTGTCCATGAACACCGATAAAGTGAAGTGTTCCGGAAGGGAAATGCGGATAGGCGTTTGCGAATATATAAGCAGCCTGCTGTATATTGTGACGCGCCACCTGGTGTGAAAGGTCAATAAATTTTACTTCAGGAAGTTGAGTTAAAAGCATGCCTTTTAGAGCACCAATGTGATAATCACGGTTGCCCCAGTCAGTTGTAAAAGTTATTAACCCCATTCAACCGTCAAAATTATCCAATTTTATCAAAGGGTTTGTTATAAATAAATAAAAAGATATTGACTAAATTTATTGAAATTTGTAGCATGAGGCCAACGAACGAAAATTCAATCGGAAATGTGATCACCGAAATGCTTAAAAAGTATAGGTTGGAGGATGGACTTTGGTCTGCAAAAATTGAACAAGCCTGGGCAAATTGTCTCTCTGAATATATTGTTCAAAGAACGACATCGCTGGTCTTCAGAAATGGCCATCTTCAGGTCTATGTGAGTTCTTCTGTCATTCGTAAAGAATTACTGATGATGAAAGCTGATATCCTCAATCAGTTGAATGAAGAATTAGGATCGGATATAATTCAGGAAATAAGTGTTTTATAATGCATGAAAAATAAGAAAGATGGGAATGAATATTCCCTCTATGAAAAAATTATATTGACAGCATTACTGATCTTTTTTCTCAGTATGCTTTTTATGTTTTTCGTTATACCCAGATTATAAAAAAACCCGGAAATTTCTCCGGGTCTTTTCAGTTGGTTTTAATGTTTTAAAATCGCTCGAGCATCGAAAAGAAGAAATTGCCTTCAATTGCCGCGTTTTCGTTGCTATCAGATCCATGTACAGCATTTGCTTCAATGGATTTTGCATATAATTTTCGAATGGTGCCATCTGCAGCCTTGGTCGGATCCGTGGCTCCAATGATTGTCCGGAAATCTTCCACTGCATTCTCCTTTTCAAGAATGACGGCCACAATGGGACCGGATGACATATAAGAAACAAGGTCCTTATAAAAAGGTCTTTCTTTATGTATAGCATAGAACTGACCCGCTGTTTCAGGACTTAAACGGGTGTATTTCATCGCAATAATTTTAAATCCTGCTTTCAGAATATGATCAAGAATTGCCCCGGAATATCCGTTTTCAATACCATCGGGCTTGATCATTGTAAATGTTCGATTTGTTGTCATTTATGTGATATTTTTTCTCTGTTTAATTTTGCAAAGGTAATTGGATTAATTTTGATGTTCAATGACAGAGCACGTTTTTAGTTCAGAGAAGATCAGGCAACTGCAGGAATTGCTGCATCAACCTAAGAAAATTGTTATCACTACTCATCATAAACCTGATGGAGATGCGTTGGGTTCATCTTTGGGTTTCCTGCATGTTTTGGCTAAAGCCGGCCATAGCATTTCGGTAGTCGTTCCAAGTGAATTTCCTTCCTTTCTCGACTGGATGAATGGTAGCGGGGATGCAATTGATTTCCGAAAGCATCCTCATAAAGTGAAAGTCGTTCTGAAAAATGCAGAATTACTTTTTTGCCTTGACTTTAACGACCCTTCCCGCGTCGAGAAAATGCAGGCTGAAATTACCGGATTAGACATTCCAATGGTGTTAGTGGATCATCACCTTGATCCCAAACCAGGCTTTTGCAATATTCAGTTCTCTTACCCGGCAATTGGTAGTACCTGTGAGTTATTGGTTCATTTATTAGTTGCTTTGAACCTGGACCACCATATTGATCGCAATGCTGCAGAGTGTTTCTATGCCGGAATAATGACAGACACCGGGAGTTTTAGGTTTAATTCAGTTACCGCCGGAACGCATAGAGTGATTGCCAGATTAATGGAAGCAGGGGCAAGAAATTACTTTATCCATGAGCAGATTTATGATACAAATTCGTCTTGGAAACTTAAATTCCTTGGTTTTACTCTTCATGAACACATGGAAGTACTCGAAGAATTTAATACAGTCATATTTTCTGCATCACAAGCGGATATGGATCGCTTTCATCATGAACCCGGTGATCTGGAAGGTGTAGTGAATTACGGATTGAGCATTAACAAGATTAAAATGGCTGTTCTCTTCAGTGAGCGGGATAATCTGGTAAAAATTTCATTCCGGTCAAAAGGTAGTTTTTCTGTGAAGGATATAGCTGAAAAGTATTTTGAAGGCGGTGGCCACCGAAATGCAGCCGGGGGCAGATCAGAATTATCCTTGTTGGATACATTAAATAAATTCAAAGCCTTGCTACCCTCCTATAAAGACGAATTGAATCGTGAAAGCTAAATATTTATTTCTTATCCTGATAGTTTTCTTGATTTTCTCCTGTAAGCAAGGTGATAACAGGCAGATGGTTCAGAAGAATAATGGCGTTGAAAATGGAAACTTGAAAGATGCTTTAATCACTCAAAACCGACAGTTGATTTTTGAGGAAATGGAGTTGATAGATGCATTTTCTGAAAGATATCACCTAAATCCGGATACAACAGCCACCGGACTTCGTTATAAAATAATTGAGGCAAGTTCCGGTAAACCTGTGCGGCTAATGAGTGATGTTACCATTTCGTATACAGCATCTCTGCTCAATGGTGATGTATGTTATTCCAGTGATAGTACGGGTTTGCTGACTTTTACTATTGGGCAGTCCGATCAGCCAAGTGGGTTGCAGGAAGGTATTTTAAAAATGAAAGAAGGGGAGAAGGCCGTGCTGATTGTCCCTTCTTATCTGGCATATGGCATAACGGGTGATGGAATATGTATTCCGGGTAGCAGTAGTATTTATTATGAATTGAAACTTGAAAAAGTAAAAAATTAGATGATATCAAATATGCGATGGCAGTGTATTCTTATATTCATGAGTGGTATTTTGATACTACTATTTAATGCGTGTAATAATGATGGCTATACCAAAAGTGCTACCGGATTGAAGTACCGGATAGTTGAAAGTCACAATGGTCGTAAACCCGTTTTAGGTGAGATGATGCGGTTACATCTCAAGTATAAAGATAAGAATGGAAAAGTTATTTATGATTCAGGCATTCTTGGAAGAATTTACCTGCCTCCATTCAGAAGGGCGAGTTTTTGCAATTCGATGAAGATGATTAAAGTATTGACCAAATCGGAGTTTGAGAAGGAATCGACTGAGCTGGAAAACAAAATAATGGATGAAGAAAATCAGACGAATTGAAATTTATTTAACAGAAAATAATATATCCATTTTACCGGTAGAAAAGGGAATTTATTTTATCGTTTTAAAAGAAGGTGAAGGACAAAAACCGATGCCCGGTGATAGCGTTGAGATTTCATATACAGGAAGTTTTCTAAACGGAGAAGTCTTTGATGGATCCTCAAAAAAAGGAACGAACCTACAGTATCTATTTGGAGATGGCAAAAGATTACCGGCCTGGGAAAGTGCCATTTTCATGATGAAAGAAGGAAGTGTCGCGAGATTAATTTTAACCTCTAAGCATACCTATGGTAAAATAGGACATGGTCCTGTACCACCGGATACACCGGTAGTTTTTGATATCGAACTTTTAAAAGTGGCTTCTTCACAAAAGGAATAAAAGTATTACTTGTTTACAGATTTGAACTTTGTGAAACCTTTAAACCTTAATCTTTGAAACTTTAAACTTTAAACCTTAAACTTTAAACCTTAAACAAAAAAAGCCCCTGCTACGCAGAGGCCTTTTTTTGTTAACCCAAGAAGTTGATTATTTCTTCTTGGTTGCTTTTTTAGTTGCTTTTTTAGCCACTTTCTTAGTTGCTTTTTTAGCTACTTTCTTAGTTGCTTTTTTAGCTACTTTTTTAGTTGCTTTCTTAGCTACTTTTTTAGTTGCTTTTTTAGCTCCTTTTTTAGCAGCCTTTTTAGCTCCTTTCTTTGCAGCTTTTTTAGTCGCCTTTTTTGCAGACTTTTCAGCAGCTTTCTTAGGAGCAGCCATCGCTTCAACATTTGTCATTTTGAATCCGATGATGCGTGTTACACCGGCTGCACTTGGAGTTGTGCTTTTTGTCATTTCCATGTTCTGTTTCATTGTTTTTTTTGAGTTTTGAATTGGGTTAACGATTTATTTGTTGTGGTTATACTGTCACTGATTAATATTTGTTACAATTCATGTAACCTTTTCCTTTCTGACACTTTTCACCTGGCAACTTCTCATTAATTCCAACGACATGGTGCATTGCTTTTCCTCATTCTGGTTTTATGATATTGTGGTAACGATTTTATCGACGTTATACTTGCCGGCTTTAAGATTAGACTGAATATCTTTAAATGCTTTTATGGTATAATTTACATCTTCAAGGGTATGAACTGCTGTTGGGATCAATCGCAGCATGATGACACCTTTCGGAACAACCGGGTATACCACCATAGAACAGAAAATATCATAATTCTCACGAAGGTCAAGAATCAGATTCGTTGCTTCAGGAATAGTACCGTTCAAGATAACAGGTGTAACAGGGGAGTTGGTGTTACCAATTTCAAACCCTGCTTCCTTTAATCCGGATTGAAGCGCATTTGTGATTTTCCAAAGATTTTCTTTTAACTCAGGCTTTGTGCGCAACAACTCTAAACGCTTCAAGGCTCCAATCACTAAGGGCATTGGAAGTGACTTGGCAAAATTTGTGACCGCATATTATAGCGCAGGTATTCTACTATTTGTTCATTACTGCTGATAAATGCTCCAATAAGGGCCATTGATTTTGCGAAAGTACCAAAGTAAATATCTATTCCATCCTGGCAGCCCTGATGTTCTCCGGTTCCGGCACCTGTTGCCCCCATGGTTCCAAATCCATGTGCATCATCAACAAATAATCTGAAATTGAACTTCTTTTTGAGTTCAACTATTTCTTTAAGTTTACCCTGATCACCTGACATACCAAATACACCCTCTGTTATTACAAGTATACCGCCGCCGGTCTGATCAGCTAATTTTGTTGCACGCTCCAATTGCTTGGTAAGATTGTCAATATCATTATGAGGATAAACAAAACGCTTACCCATATGTAATCTTAAACCATCTATAATGCAGGCATGGGATTCGGAGATACAATTACATCATGCCTGTCCACAAGGCAATCTATTGCGCTTGTCATACCCTGGTAACCAAAATTCAAAAGAATAGTATCTTCTTTCTGCATGAATTTTGACAACTCGGCTTCCAGTTGTTCATGATAATTTGAATTCCCGGACATCATTCTTGCGCCCATGGGCATCGCATAACCAAACTTTAAACCGGCTTCAGCATCTGCTTTACGAACTTCAGGATGGTTGGCTAAACCTAAATAATTATTGAGACTCCATACTAACTTTTCTTTACCGCGGAAAATCATCTTATTTGAAATATCGCCTTCTAACTTTGGGAATGTAAAATAACCGTGAGCATCTTTTGCATGCATTCCCAATGGCCCCCTGTTCTTTCGAATCTTTTCGAATATATCTGTCATTTCAATTTATACTTTTTTCCTTTCGCTAACGTTGTTGTATTTACGCTTTAGAATGCGACCGAAATATCATCACAAAAATAAAGTTAAATTCAATACCTTCCACAATCTTTTCAACATGCATTTGTTAATCAAATAAAATCACATCATGCAAATCAGTACCTTTGCATCATACTAAAAATGTAATGAAGCAGCTATTACTAATTATCATTTCACTCTTGCTCTTAAATTCATGCAGCAAGTTTCAACATCATATGAAGAGTACTGATATGGAAGCAAAGTACGAAGCCGCTGTAAAGTATTATGAGAAGAAAGATTATTATCACTCACTGCAATTGTTCGAAGAGTTGATCAGTGTGTATCGCGGAACGTCGAAAGCAGAAAAGTCATATTATTATTATGTGTACTGTACATATTATGTAGATGACTTCACGATGGCTGCATATCACTTTAATAATTTTGTTCAAAGTTATCCAAGTAGTACTTATGCAGAAGAAATGCAATATATGTATGCGTATTGCTATTATCTGGATTCGCCTGTTTCGAGTTTAGATCAAACCAGCACGTATGATGCCATAGATAAATTCCAACTCTTTATTAATAAGTTTCCGAATAGTAAAAAAGTAGAAGAGTCAAATAAGTACATCGATGAACTGCGCTTGAAACTGGAAGTGAAATCTTTTGATAATGCGAAGTTGTATTTTAGAACTGAAAATTATAAGGCCGCAGTTGTTGCCTTTTCTAACCTGCTTAAAGATTTCCCTTATACCATATATAAGGAGGAAGCTCTTTTTCTTAGTTTGAAGTCCTCCTATCTATATGCCATCAACTCCGTTGAATCCAAAAGACAGGAGCGCTTAAAGTTGAGTTTGGAAGAGTATTACAAATTAGTAGATAATTTCTCCCAAAGTAAGTATCTTCGCGAAGCAGAACGTACTTTTGATGCTATTCAAAAGGAATTAGGGGAAAGTGCCCTCAAATCTTCTGGAATTAATTGATCTAAAGATACTTATAAAACATAAATTATTGACGCATGGCTAATTACAAATCATCTACGAATACTACGGTAACCAGGGATCTTGTCAATTTTGAGGAGAAAACCGGAAATATTTACGAATCATTGGTGGTTTTAGCGAAAAGAGCTAATCATATTTCTGCCGAAATGAAGGAGGAATTGAATGATAAGCTTTCAGAATTTGCCAGCATTACCGATAATCTCGAGGAAATTTTTGAGAATCGCGAACAAATTGAGATATCTAAGCACTATGAGAAGTTACCAAAAGCTTCTTTGATTTCTATTCAGGAATTCCTCGACGGTAAAATTTATTACCGTAATCCGGCAAACGAACAATAAATTTTTTCGGGATGCAACTGGCCGGAAAAAGGATTATCCTAGGAATAACCGGTAGTATAGCTGCATATAAAGCAGCCCTGATCACCCGTTTACTAGTACTGGAAGGAGCAGAGGTTCAGGTGATTATGTCTGAATCTGCTGCCGCGTTTATTTCTCCTTTAACGCTTTCGGTATTATCTAAAAAGCCTGTACTCTCTCAAATGGTTTCCGCTGAGCAAACCTGGAATAACCATGTAGAATTGGGGCTATGGGCAGATTTGTTTGTGGTTGCCCCTATCTCAGCAAATACACTCGCCGCCTTCGCAAATGGTACCTGTCAAAATTTAATTCATGCCGTTTTCTTTCCGCCAGATGCCCTGTAATGGTTGCCTGGCTATGGATCACGATATGTTTTTACATGAAGCTACCCGGGCCAATATTGCCCTCTTAAAGAAGCGCGGTGTTTTATTCATCGACCCTGCAAAAGGTGAATTGGCTTCAGGAATTATAGGGGAAGGTCGAATGCAGGAACCTGAATTTATCCTCGAAAAAAATCTCTTCTTATTTTGATTCAGATAAACCGCTTGCTGGAAAAAAAATTCTTGTATCTGCCGGACCAACCAGAGAGAAAATTGATCCGGTCAGATACATTTCAAATTTTTCTACAGGTAAAATGGGAGTGGCCATTGCTCGTGCATTGTTGAATGCCGGTGCTACCGTTTATTTTGTGAGCGGGCCACTTCAGATTGAAATTCCTTCGGCAGTTCATCTCGTTTCTGTCACTTCTGCTGAAGAAATGTTGAATGCCTGTACCGGTATTTTTCCCGAAATGGATGCCGCTATTATGACCGCTGCAGTTGCTGATTATACACCTAAAAAAGTGAATGATCAAAAAGTGAAAAAAAAGGAAGCCGCCTGGAATCTTGAACTCTCCAAAACGGAAGATATTCTCCTTCATCTTGGCAAAATAAAAAAGCGAAATCAATTGTTGATTGGTTTTGCTCTGGAAACTCAAAATGAATTGGAGAATGCTCAAGAGAAATTAACCCGTAAGAATTTGGATATGATTGTGTTGAATTCAATGAATGACGAAGGTGCCGGCTTTGGAACCGATACGAATAAAGTGACTTTGTTATTTAAAGACAACACGATGAAAGATGTTCCGTTGATGAGTAAAGACCTGGTCGCAAAGGAAATCATAGATTCTTTATTAAATTTGATGCATGCGTAATCTCCTATTAATCGCGTTACTGATAGTGCTGTCTATTCCTACTGCTATGGCTCAGGAATTGAATTGCTCTGTCTCAGTGATCTCTCCCCGTATTCAATCGTCCGATAAAAGAATTTTTACCACTTTGCAAACTTCAATTATGGAGTTTATTAATAATACCAAATGGACGAATGATAAAATTAAAAATGAAGAAAAGATAGAGTGTAGTATCCAAATAGAAATAGAAGAGCGGGTTGGGACGGATGAATTTAAGGCATCAATTCAGGTGAGTTCCAGAAGACCTGTTTTTGGGACCTCCTACAATTCTCCTGTACTAAATTATAAGGATGATGATTTTAATTTTCGATATGTAGAATTCCAACCCTTTGAATACAACGACGGACAAGTAAATCCTAATCTGGTAATGGTTCTTGCCTTTTACGCCTATACTATTATCGGTTTCGATTATGAGACATTTTCTCCTCTCGGTGGAAGTCCATACTTTGCAAAAGCGCAAGCGATCGTGGCCAATAGTGCGAATGCTCCTGAACCCGGATGGAAAGCATTTGAAGGCCTCAGAAACAGGTTCTGGTTAATGGAAAATGTGAATAATCCTATCTATAAACCTATTCGTCAATTCTACTATGATTTTCATCGTAAAGGTCTCGATGTAATGACTAAGAAAACGGATGAATCTGCACGTGTTATCGCCACAAGTCTTGAAAAACTCCGACGTGTTCATGCCGATAAGCCACTCTCCGTTTTTATGAAAACACTTTTCGATGCGAAAGTGGATGAAATGGTGAATCTTTTTTCGAATGCCCCGGCCGATGTGAAATCACAGGCAAAGCAAACATTGAGTGACATTGATCCCATCAATACATCCAAGTATCAGAAAATTACCGGAGGTTAAATGGCGATCAGGTAAGCAAATGAATTAAATTTTTATTCTAACGGTTTTCATTAAAAGCTTATAGCATGTTAAAGAAATTATCAGTCAATAATTACGTTTTAATTGATCAACTGGATATCCGGCTGGAGAAAGGTTTGAGCATTATAACCGGGGAAACCGGGGCCGGAAAATCTATTATTCTAGGAGCGCTTGGGATGATCTCCGGTCAGCGTGTTGATGCCTCCCTTCTTCTCAATAAAGAGAAAAAATGCATTGTGGAAGCTGTATTTGAGATTGCTCCTTATCATCTTCAGGATTTGTTTTCCGGGCATGAATTGGATTACGATAAGGAGACTACTGTCCGCCGTGAAATTAATACGGAAGGAAAATCAAGAGCCTTTGTGAACGATACTCCTGTTGGACTTGCCTTATTGAAAGAGTTGTCTTCGAAATTGCTCGATATCCATAGTCAGCATGAAACCTTACTGCTTTCAGATGGTAAGTTTCAAATGCATGTGCTGGATGCCTATGCAGGCAATGAAAATCAACTTGAGAAATACAAGGCGGATTACAAAAATGTTAAGGAGTTGCGCAAAGAATTGATTTTACTGAAGGAAGCCGAAAAGCAGAGTAAAGCAGACCTTGATTATTTTACTTTTCAGTTTGATGAATTAAATAGTGTGCAGTTGATTCCGGGGAGCAGGAATTGTTGGAGCAGGCACAGGAACGTTTAGAACATTCAGAAGATATACTTCTTCAGTTAGGAAAAGCAATGGGTATTCTTAGAGAAGAAGATAATAATATCATCGTTCAACTTCTCAGTGTTCAGCAATCCTTAAATGCAATAAAAATTACGATGAAAATTTAGTCTCTTGGCTGAACGTATTCAGTCGTCATTGGTAGAGCTGAAGGATGTGCATGAAGAAGTGGAGTCAGCCGCCACAACTTTACAAGTAGATCCAAACCGGCTTGAATTTATTGGTGACCGCCTGAGTTCGATTTATAATCTGCAAAAAAAGCACCGGGTGAATTCCGTGGAAGAATTGTTGATGCTGAAGGAGAGTCTCGATACTAAAATTACTGCGATTGGTTCGTTGGAAGATCAGTTACTGGCACTTACTTCAAAACTAAATGAAGCTATAAAAGTGCTCGAAATTTCAGGAGAGGAACTCAGTAAATCCCGCCATGCTGCTATTCCTTTAATTGAAAAAGAGATTACCAAACAACTGGCAGAATTGTCAATGCCACATGCTGTTTTTAAAATCAAATTGGTGAAAGATAAAGATGAAGGTTTTTTGCCGGAGGGAATGGAGAAAATTGTATTTATGTTTTCCGCAAATAAAGGGGTTGATTTTAAAGAGTTAGGTAAAGTGGCTTCCGGTGGAGAAATGTCAAGATTGATGCTTTGTATTAAAGCACTGCTCGCACGTCTGTCTGCTATGCCCACTGTGATATTCGATGAAATTGATACCGGGATTTCAGGCGAGACGGCTGCACGCGTGGGAACAATCCTGAAGCAAATGGCGAAGAATCATCAGGTTCTTGCCATTACGCATTTACCACAACTTGCATCGAAAGGTGATGATCATTTTTTAGTTTATAAGGAAGTTAGAAAAGGGTTGACCCGTTCCTTTTTAAAGAAGTTGGAGGAGCAAGAACGCGTAAATGAAATAGCCAGAATGTTAAGCGGGGAAGCACTGAGTGCCGCTGCACTTGAAAATGCAAAGGACTTATTAAGTCAATAGATTGATAATCAAATAATTTTATCCTTTTTCCGTCGGGATGATACAAAGCACTATTTTTGGACCATAAACCACATCGTATGTCATACTCATTATTAAAAGGTAAACGGGGAATAATTTTTGGCGCACTTGATCCCAATTCTATTGCTTGGAAAGTTGCAGTCAGAGCCCATGAAGAAGGTGCAGCTTTTACGCTGACAAATGCACCGGTCGCATTGAGAATGGGAGCCATCAATCAACTGGCAGAACAATGCAATGCACAGGTGATTGGAGCTGATGCCACATCGATGACAGATCTTGAAAATCTCTTTAATCAATCGGCGGAAGTGCTAGGTGGTAAAGTAGACTTTGTATTACATTCTATCGGAATGTCTCCAAATGTGAGGAAGAATAAACCTTATACCGATCTGGATTATGAATACTTTCATAAGACTATTGATATCTCGGCGATGTCATTGCATAGAGTTTTGCAATCAGCAATGAAACTGGATGCTATCAGTGAGTGGGGTAGTGTAGTCGCTTTAACCTATATCGCAGCACAGCGGGTTTTCCCGGATTATAATGATATGGCGGATGCGAAATCAATGCTGGAAAGTATAGCCAGAAGTTATGGCTACCATTACGGAAAATTTCGAAAAGTGAGGGTGAATACGATTTCTCAATCACCAACAAAAACTACCGCCGGACAAGGTGTTAAGGGATTTGATTCTTTCTTTAATTATGCGGATGCCATTTCACCATTAGGAAATGCAACAGCAGAAGCTTGTGCCGATTATTGTATTTCGCTCTTCTCCGATTTGACTAAACATGTAACCATGCAAAATCTTTTTCACGACGGTGGATTTTCATTTACAGGAGTGAGTAATGAGGTGATGGATAAATTTCAATCCTGATAAAACTGTATAAGTAAATCATTAAAAAAGCCCGTTTTTCAACGGGCTTTTTTTTATGATTCTTCCTTCTTCTTTTTGGGTTTGGGTGGTTTCATTATGGAAACCTTGAGTCCTTCCGATTCCGGATCTTTTATTAATTCAATGGTGTCTCCTTCGCTTAATTCTCCCTTTATGATCTCCTCGGCCATTGGATCTTCTACATATTTCTGGATAGCACGCTTCAATGGTCGCGCACCGAAATTAGAATCGTATCCTTTGTCTGTCAGGAATTCCTTTGCATCATCTGACAACTTCACTTTATATCCCAGTTCATTTACTCTTTTATAGAGATGCTCCAATTCAAGGTCAATGATTTTGAATATATCTTCTTTAGAAAGACCATTGAAAATGACTACATCATCAATTCGATTCAGAAATTCCGGTGCAAAGGCCTTTTTAAGAGAATTCTCAATTACACCTCTGGCATGTTCATCTGCCTGATTATTTTTAGATGCTGTAGAAAATCCTACTCCCTGTCCGAAATCTTTTAATTGACGTGACCCAATGTTGGATGTCATAATAATGATCGTATTCTTGAAATCTACTTTACGACCTAAGCTATCTGTGAGTTGTCCATCATCAAGTACCTGAAGGAGCAAGTTAAATACATCCGGATGAGCTTTTTCAATTTCGTCGAGCAATACAATAGAGTAGGGCTTACGACGAACTTTTTCTGTCAGCTGACCACCTTCTTCATAACCCACATATCCGGGAGGCGCTCCGATGAGTCTGGAAACTGCAAACTTCTCCATATATTCACTCATGTCAATTCGAATGAGTGCGTCTTCTGTATCGAATAAGTAACGGCTGAGCACTTTCGCAAGTTCAGTTTTACCCACACCGGTAGGTCCTAAGAAGATAAACGTACCGATGGGTTTATTCGGATCTTTTAATCCGGCACGGTTCCTTTGAATGGCCTTCACGACTTTTTTCACTGCATCATCCTGACCGATTACTTTTCCGCTCAACTCTTCAGGCATTTTAATTAACCTGGTGGTTTCCGCTTGTGCAATTCGTGTTACCGGAATACCGCTCATCATGGCCACCACCTGTGAAACATCCTCGAGGTCCACGGTGTAACGTTGTGTCTTGGTTTCTTCTTCCCAGGCACGTTTTGCTCCTTCAAGTTGTTCAAGCAATTGTTTCTCGGAGTCACGGAGACGTGCAGCTTCTTCATATTTCTGACTACGCACAACACGGTTCTTTTCCACTTTTATATCCTGAACTTTGTTTTCTAGTTCAATGATATTCTGGGGAACATGAATATTTGAAATATGTACACGTGAACCGGCTTCGTCAAGGGCATCAATAGCCTTATCCGGTAAAAAGCGGTCGGTGATATATCTGTTGGTTAATTTAACACAAGCCTGAATAGCGGCATCTGTATAGGTTACATGATGGTGCTCTTCGTACTTTCTTTGATATTTGAAAGGATCTGAACAGTTTCTTCTACGGAGGTAGGATCAACAATTACTTTTTGAAAACGACGATCCAATGCACCATCCTTTTCAATATACTGGCGATATTCATCCAATGTCGTGGCACCAATGCACTGAATTTCTCCGCGGGCTAATGCAGGTTTAAACATATTGGAAGCATCCAATGAACCGGAAGCACCACCTGCACCAATAATAGTATGTATTTCATCGATGAATAGGATGACATCCGGAGATTTTCCAGCTCATTCATTACGGCTTTCATCCGCTCTTCAAACTGACCACGGTATTTTGTTCCGGCCACTAGTGAAGCAAGATCGAGTGTAACGATTCGTTTATTAAATAATATTCGGGAAACCTTTCGTTGAATGATTCTCAATGCAAGACCTTCAGCAATGGCTGATTTTCCTACACCGGGCTCTCCAATCAGGATAGGATTGTTTTTCTTACGGCGGGAGAGAATTTGAGAAACGCGCTCAATCTCCTTTTCCCGGCCCACAATCGGATCAAGTTTTCCTTCTTCGGCAGCTTTTGTAAGATCCCGGCCAAAATTGTCCAAAACGGGCGTCTTGGATTTCGTTTCACCCGGCTTTTTCTGGGAAGAACCAAAGGAAGGACCATCATCATCCTTGGAGTAAGGATCATCATCCGAAGGAGATTGAGGGGCTTCTGACTTGAAATTAGATTTAAAAAGTTCAAGCTCTTCCCGCATGATATCATAGGTCACCCCAAATTGGTTGAGAATTTGAGTGGCTATGTTGTCCTCGTCTTTTAAAATGGCGAGTAACAGATGTTCAGTACCGATGATTTCACTTTTGAAAATCTTCGCTTCAAGGTAGGTAATCTTTAATGCCTTTTCAGCTTGCTTTGTAAGAGGGATATTGTTCAGATTCGTGACCGAACCTGCATTTCCTTTTACCGCATTTTCAACGGATTTCCTGAGCTCAACCAGGTTGATGTTTAATGATTTCAGAAACTTAATTGCCATTCCTTCACCCTCTCGAATGAGGCCTAAAAGAAGATGTTCGGTTCCTATGTAATCATGGCCTAGGCGCAAAGCTTCCTCACGACTGAACGTGATGACATCTTTTACCCGGGGTGAGAATTTAGCTTCCATATTATTGATGGGTTTCTGTGTTTGAACGTATGTGGACTAAAAAAGTTTGAATTGGCATTTTTGTCTATTAAGGAGTGACGATTTGGGACCAGTAATATTGGATCTGATTCATCACAAATTACGACTAAGTTACAATAGTAATTTTCCTGTGGCAAAGAATTTATTTACTTCTTACACTTCTGTTGCAATTGTTGATAATTCGGTTTCGTCTCTGCCAAAAATATGCCACCATTTCACTACCTTCGTGCTTCCTCAAAAGACTTTATCAACAAGGCGATTAACATTCTCAAAATATTGTTTGCCAAGGATTTGGTAAAGTAGGGCAGGAATGACAAAATAGCATAGAAAAAATAAATAATACACATATGGCAGACGGCGAAAAAATCGTTCGGATTAATATTGAAGATGAGATGAAAACGGCTTACATTGACTATTCAATGTCGGTGATCGTTTCTCGTGCATTACCTGATGTTAGGGATGGTTTGAAGCCGGTTCACCGTCGTGTTTTGTTCGGTATGCAGGATTTGGGTGTCTTTTCAAACAGACCACATAAGAAATCGGCGAGGATAGTAGGGGAAGTGTTGGGTAAGTATCATCCGCATGGTGATAGTTCAGTATATGATTCAATGGTGCGTATGGCTCAGCCCTGGTCACTGAGATATATGCTTGTTGACGGTCAAGGTAACTTTGGCTCTGTAGATGGAGATAGCCCGGCTGCGATGCGTTATACGGAGGCGCGATTGCGGAAATTAGCTGAAGAAATGCTATCTGATATAGATAAGGATACTGTCGATTTCAGATTGAACTTTGATGATACGCTGGAAGAACCTACCGTTTTACCTGCCAAGATTCCGAACTTATTGGTGAATGGCGCAGCCGGTATAGCGGTCGGTATGGCGACCAATATGGCTCCTCATAATCTGACGGAAGTTCTGAATGCGATTGTTGCCTATATTGATAACCGTGAGATTACTATTGAGGAACTCTGCAAATACGTAAAAGCACCCGATTTTCCGACAGGTGGAACAATTTATGGGTACTCCGGGGTAAAGGATGCTTATGAAACCGGAAGGGGTCGGGTTGTTATTCGTGCGAAGTCGTTGATCGAAACCATGGATAATGGCCGGGAACGGATTATCGTAACAGAAATTCCGTATCAGGTGAATAAGGCAGAAATGATTAAACGTACTGCCGATCTGATCAATGAAAAGAAAATAGAAGGTATCAGTGATATTCGTGATGAATCCGATCGCGAAGGAATGCGCATCGTGTATGAAATCAAACGCGACGCCATGGCTTCTGTGGTTCTGAACCATCTTTATAAACACACAGACTTACAGAACTCATTTAGCATCAATAATATAGCATTGGTTGGCGGAAGGCCGATGATGTTGAACCTTAGGGATCTGATTGTATATTATGTTGAACACCGTCATGAAGTATTATTACGTAAAACGCGCTATGAACTAGCCGAAGCTGAAAAGCGAGCTCATATTTTAGAGGGATTGTTGATCGCTTTGGATCATTTGGATGAAGTGATTGCCTTGATTCGAAAGTCACAAACACCGGACGAAGCGAAGTCCGGACTGATGTCCAATTTCCAGTTGAGCGAAATTCAGTCGAAGGCCATTCTTGAAATGCGTTTACAACGTCTGACCGGTTTGGAGCGTGATAAAATTCGTGCGGAGTATGCTGAAATTATGAAGATGATTGATTTTTATAAGCAGGTTTTGTCTGACGAGGCCTTAAGAATGAAAATTCTCAAGGATGAAATGATTGAAATGCGGGAAAAATACGGGGATGAAAGAAGAACCGAGATTGTCTACATGGCAGACGATATGTCAATGGAAGATATGATCGCGGATGAACCGGTCGTAGTGACGATTTCTCATATGGGTTATATTAAGCGGACGAATCTTTTTGAGTATCGTACGCAGGGAAGAGGAGGTCGTGGAGCAGCCGGAGCAGCTACCAGAGATGAAGATTTCGTTGAGCATCTTTTTGTGGCTACCAATCACAACTACCTTCTGTTGTTTACTGAAAAAGGAAAATGCTTCTGGTTGAGGATTTTTGAAATTCCTGAAGGAACAAAGAATTCAAAAGGTAGAGCACTTCAAAATCTGATTAGTATTACTCCCGATGATAAGGTGAAAGCATTTGTAAATGTGAAGAATCTGGTCGAAGAGGATTATCTGAACTATTGAAGATTCAGTGAAGGAATCTATTCTGGTTGTTTCAGAAAAGGGCTATGGGAAGCGATCAGATCTTGAGGATTATAGAGTGACAAATCGAGGTGGTAAAGGCGTCAAAACGTTGCAGGTTACCGAAAAGACCGGTGAATTAGTTGGCATAAAATCTGTTATTGACGGCGACGATCTGATGATCATTACCAAAAAAGGAACTACCATCCGAATTCCGGTTGATGGTTTAAGAGTGATGGGCAGAGCAACACAGGGTGTGAAGGTGATTCGATTGGATGATGAAGATGAAATAGCATCGATTGCAAAAGTAGAAGAACATTTGCTGAAGACGCCTTTAATGGAAGGTGAAATGGATGTAACCGGTGATGGAAATATTGATGAACTGAAACCTTCATCCGAAAGTAATTCTGAAAACTCAGCAGAAAATTCAACCGAAAACAGTTCGGAAAATCCATCTGATAATACGCCAGAAAATCCAACCGGAGAAGCACAAGATCAGACTAACGAATAAATTAATAAAACACTGATTATGAAATATTTACTTATTTCAATTACACTTCTACTTTCACTAAATGTGAATGGGCAGAAGGCCGCAGTTCAAACGGCATATAACTATCTAAGATATGACGATTTGGATAAAGCCAAGGAAGCTATAGATGGGGCTGTGCAAAATGAATCTACAATAGGGATGTCAAAAGCCTGGTATTACAGAGGAAGTATTTATCATGCGATCTATGAATCAACAAAGGAGAAGTTTGCTCCGCTGAAACCGGGATCATTGACTGAAGCTCTAAAATCGTATGAGAAAACGATTGAACTGGATACGAAAAAGGAGTACTATGATGACATTATCAAAAGAATGGAGATTGTTGCCTCTCAATCCTTAAACACAGGCGTTGATAATTTTAGGGAGAATAAATATCCGGAAGCCTTAGTCGCTTTTCAAACATCTGCAGATATCAATAAGAAGTATTTCAACAAATTTGATACACTGGCCATCTATAATGCAGGGCTGGCTGCAGATAAAGCAAAGGATGCAACAACTGCGTTAAATTACTTTAAGATTTTGACTGATGCGAATTATGGCGGATCAAAACTCTACAGTTTGATGGCAAATATGTACCTGGATCAAAAGGATACAGCCAATGCCTTATTGGTGATTAATCAGGGTCGGCAGAAGTTCCCGGAAGATGCAACCTTGATTACTCAGGGACTTAACATTTATTTGTCCAGCGGAAAAGATAAGGAAGCTTATACTCAAAATGAGGAGGCATTAAAAGCGGATCCGGGCAATGCGGTCTTGTATTATATCAAGGGTAATTTAGCGGATAAGCTGGGTAAAAAGGAGGAAGCCATAGCTGCCTATAAAAAGTCAATAGAACTGAAGGCAGATTATTTCGATGCCGTATATAACCTCGGCGCGCTGTTTTTTAACGAAGGTGCTGAAATGGCAAATAAGGCGAATAGTATACCACCAAGTAAAGTAGCAGAATATGACGCAGCAAAAAGAAGTTCGAAGCGAAGTTTAAAGAGGCGTTACCGTATTTGGAAAAAGCATATCAACTTAATCCAAAAGATATCGGAACCATGCAAAGCTTGAAGCAACTTATACAAGAATCGGTGACCTTGCAAAGGCAGGGGAAATGAAGAAAGCCTTGGAAGGTACAAAATAGAATAAACTAAAAATGGGGGCTAATGCCCTCATTTTTAGTTAAATACTATTTAACATAATGTTAATTATAGAACAATCGAAACTCCTGATTGTCCTATAATTCACGTTATATTAAATAGCCTTATACACGGTCAGGATGGTTCAATCAGCTTCTTCCACATTCCATCACTCACCATCGTAATCTATCCATACGTCCGATTTTATGTTTCGGTGGTTCGTGATTACATGTGGAAGAACAAGCGGCATCCGCTAAAGCGGATTTTCTATTTGTATTTGTACGGGTCAACGTTGCTATTGTGATCTTACAGTAAGGCATATCTTAAACACGCATTAGAAGAAAAAAAAGCCGTGGTGGGACACGGCTCTAATGTTAGGATGTTTGGGTGCTCACGAATCTTAGTTAAATAAACATCAATCTCATGTTTAAGAAACAATGAAGAAGTGTGCGCAAATGTGTGATCACTTCTACGCCACCCATTAATCACTAACACGATTTCCAAATTATGCGTTTGGATAATTAGTGAGGCATGGAGGAACTTAATTAATTAAGGAATCCTTCCCTGTTAGTATCATTAATCGCATCGGTAGGCTCTCGGTCAGTTCCTGACACGCCTCCCTTGCGAACGGTTGCGACCTCTTCGCCCACAACAGCGTATTCCGCTTTTTCAAAGCTACTCAATCCGGCTGTTGTGGGCGAAGGGTCCAAACCTTTAATGTACTAACGGCCCCGCACTACCTAACGCGCAAACCTTGCGAACTTCCTAAGCATATTTAACATAACGGTAGATACATTATAGAACAATCGAAATCCTGATTGTCCTATAATTCACGTTATATTAAATAGCCGCACACACGGTCAGGATGATTCGATCTGATTCTTCCACATTCCATCACTCACCATCGTAATCTATCCATACGTCCGATTTTATATTTCGGTGGTTCGTGATTACATGTGGGAAGATACAACGGCATCCGCTAAAGCGGATTTTCTATTTTTGAAGGATGAAAAAAAATGAAAGTACTTTTACTTAAAGAAAGATCATATAATAGTTCTTAGCAACATAGAGAAGTTAAAAATACATTTCTGATAATGGACTTAGGAATATAAGTATTCACGATGACCATATTGGCACAGTAATATTTACGAATGTTCCTGATGACCATCGTGACGACCCCCGGGTATAGCACGATGGACTGTCTAGATTTGAAATTGACGATAAAAACTACATCATCTGAATTGTGATCATATTCTTGACATCTCAAGGTATTTATGTAGCTCACCGTTATCTACGAAGCTCCAAGAGAATTGGGTACTGGGAAACACTCAGAATCTTAAATAGAATCCTTCCTGTTAGTATCATTAATCGCATCGGTAGGCTCTCGGTCAGTTCCGACACGCCCCCTTGCGAACGGTTGCGACCTCTTCGCCCACAACAAAGCGTCTTCGCTTTTTCAAAGCTGACTCGATCCGCTTGGTTGCGGGCGAAGAGGTCGCAACCTTTAATGTACTAACGGCTCCGCACTACCTAACGCGCAAACCTTGCGAACTTCCTAAGCCATATTTAACATAACGGTAGATACATTGAGAACAATCGAAGTCCTGATTGTCCTATAATTCACGTTATGTTAAATAGCCGCACACGGTCAGATAAGATTCGATTCAGCTTCTTCCACATTCCATCCTCACCATCGTAATCTATCCATACGTCCGATTTTATGTTTCGGTGGTTCGTGATTACATGTGGAAGGTACAACGGCATCCGCTAAAGCGGATTTTCTATTTTTGGGAGTATGAAAAAACCGAGGTTGCTGCCTCGGTATAATTGTCAATTATGAACGCCTATTCATCTTGACATTGTTACTAACTACTATGTTCTAACGAGTGTTATTCAGCTCCATTCAATTGTTTGCGAAGTTATGTATTAGATAGAAAACTAAAGATGAAGAATTAACGCGCCAAATTCCTTAAGTATTGGAGAATTAATGGTTATGCAAGCTTCAGGATTCTGATCAAAATCAAACTTGGTCGCTCACCATTGATGGTCTGATTTTAATTGATCAGAATGGGTTTCAGGGAGAGTATCGTCGTATCTCCGAAAATATTCGGCTGGCAAACCTGAGAAGCACCAAAAACCCACCGATGATCATACATCCCGATCTTGACATTAGTAATCGCCTTCTTGGACTTCTTCGTGATATATTACTATTTAGATTTAGCTTCTCGGCTTCATTGGTATCCTTTCCTTTCCCCCTAACCCACTTCCACAGCTTTACAAGGCATCCTTCCTGTCAGTATCATTAATCGCAATCGGTGGGCTCTCGGTCAGTTCCTGACACGCCTTTGCGAACGGTTGCGACCCTTCGCCCACAACAGCGTCTTCCGCTTTTTCAAAGCTACTCAATCCGCTTGGTTGTGGGCGAAGGTCGCAACCTTAATGTACTAACGGCTCGCACTACCAACGCGCAAACCTTGCGAACTTCCTGGGTATTTAACATAACGGTAGATACAGATTATAGAACAATCGAAATCCTGATTGTCCTATATTACACGTTATATTAAATAGCCGCACACACGGTCAGGATGATTCGATCAGCTTCTACATTCCATCACTCACCATCGTAATCTATCCATACGTCCGATTTTATGTTTCGAGTGGTTCGTGATTACGTGGAAAGGTACAACGGCATCCGCTAAAGCGGATTTTCTATTTTGGGAGTATGAAAAACCGAGGTTGCTGCCTCGGTATGGTTGTCAATTAGTGAACGCCTATTCACATCTTGACATTGTTACTAACTACTATGTTTCTAACAAGTGTTATTCAGCTCCATTCAATTGTTTGCGAAGTTAAGTATTAGATAAAACTAAAGATGAAGAATTAACGCGCAAAATTCTTAAGTATTGAGAATTGATGGTTATGCAAAGTCAGGATTTTGGATCAAAATCAAACTTGGTCGCTCACCATTGATGGTCTGTTTTAATTGATCAGAATGGGTTTCAGGGAGAGTATACTCGTCGTATCTCCGAAAAATATTCGGCTGGCAAACCTTGAGAAGCACCAAAACCCACCGATCAATATACATGACGATCTTGACATTAGTATCGCCTTCTCGGACTTCTTTCCGTGATATATTACTATTTAGATTTGGCTTCTCGGCTTCATTGGTATCCTTTCCTTTGCCACTAACCCACTTCCATAGCTTTACAAGGCATCCTTCCCTGTCAGTATCATTAATCGCATCGGTAGGCTCTCGGTCAGTTCCTGACACGCCTCCCTTGCGAACGGTTGCGACCCTTCGCCCACAACAGCGTATTCCGCTTTTTCAAAGCTACTCAATCCGCTTG